>JADJVQ010000055.1 GCA_016710525.1 Burkholderiaceae bacterium | reverse complement strand
CCTTCCGGTGGAACCCTGACAAAAACAGCGAACTGCTGAGCGAGCGTGGGGTGTCGTTCGAACAAGTTGTGGTCGCCATCGAATGTGGCGGACTCCTGGATGTGCTGGCGCACCCGAACGCCAATAAGTACCCCAATCAGCGACTTCTGATCGTGGCCTGGGATGGTTATGCCTACCTGGTGCCGTATGTCGAAGAGGCGGGGTACTACTTTCTCAAGACGGTCATCCCGAGCAGGAAGGCGACGCGCGACTATTTCAAGACTGGAGAACCCGATGGCACCGCCTGATCCATTTGAAACCGAGATCATCGAAGCCTTTGAGTCGGGAAAACTCAAGACTGTCGCCTCCAAGGGTGAACTCGATCGCCTGAAGTTAGCCGCTCGTGCCACGGCCATCAAAGACCGACGGGTCAACATTCGACTTTCCGCGGGCGACCTTCAAGACATTCAGGTCAGAGCTCTCGAAGAAGGTATGCCGTACCAGACGCTAATTGCCAGCATTCTTCACAAGTACGTCACTGGGCGGCTCGAGGAGCGGAAGACCATTGGTTCGCTTGCATCGACTAAGACCAGAGTACCGGGTCGGCGAGCATCAAAGCCGACCCAGATCAAGCCTGCCAAAGAGCCATCGTGAAAGTCCGAACTGCTCGCAGCAGTTACTAGTCCGCCGTCCCCCTTGTTCACGGGTACGTGTCGCTCACGATCACGGACGACCCTGCCGTTTCGTCGCGTCTATGACGCGGGCCGCGAACGCCCCTTGGGTCAGGTTTGCGCGCAGTTCACGGGCCCGAGCCAGGCGCTCGATGGGCGCCAACCAGTCGGGCATCAGTGCAGTTTTGAGGCAATCGATAGCCTCGCTGTTGAGGCTTCGGCCGTGGAACTGGGCCGATGCTTTCAGGCGCTCGTATAGGACGTCTGGAACGTGCAGCAAGGTAAGGGAATTCGGCATGTGTTTGAGTCCCGGTTGAACCTCACGATTGCATGCAGCCAAAGGTGAGGCGGACGCGCCGTGCGGCAATCGCCCGGCCCTGCGTCAGGCTGCAAAGGTGTTCTCGAGGTTCGCACCGTCATCGTTCATCGTCAACAGCATCGAGCGCCGGTAGTGAACCGCCTCGGCGATGTCGGCGCCTTGCAGGGTTTCATGGCCGGCCAGGTCGGCGATCGTGCGGGCCACCTTCAGGACCCGATGCACGGTGCGGGCTGACCACTGGTAGCGCCGCGCGGCGGTGTGCAGCAGGTTGCGGGCCGCGGCATCGGCTGCGCAGTGGTGCTCGATCTGGCGCGAGTCGAGCTGCGCATTGCAGACCTGCTGTCGGGCGATGCTGCGGTCGTGGGCCAGCGCCACCCGACGGGCGACGGCTGCGCTGCCGCCGGATCCGCTGCCGTCAGACCCGCTGCCCCGGCCGCTACCGCTACTCTCGCCGCTGCTGCTGCTATCCGAATCTGAAGTGCCCGGCGAACCAGCCTCGTCCACCGATGCCAGCAACTCCTGCGAGTCGATGGCCGTCACGTCGATCTGCAGGTCGATTCGATCGAGCAGCGGTCCCGACAGCCGCTGGCGGTAACGTGCCGGCAGGCCGGGGCGGCAGGTGCAGGCCTGTCGGCGAGATCCGTGGTGGCCGCAGGGGCAGGGGTTCATCGCGGCGATGAGCTGAAAGCGCGCCGGAAAGGTGGCCTGGCGCGCAGCCCGCGACAAGGTGACCGCCCCGGTCTCGAGCGGCTCGCGCAGGCTCTCGAGCGCGTTGCGCGGAAACTCGGGCAATTCGTCCAGGAACAGGACGCCCTGATGCGCCAGGGTGATTTCGCCGGGCCGCGGCGGGTTGCCTCCGCCGACCAGCGCGGCCACCGAGGCGCTGTGGTGCGGCGCGCGCAGGGGCCGCCTGGCCCACTGAGAGGGGTCGAAGCGTCCGGCCGCCGATGCGATGCGGGCGCACTCCACCGCCTGGTCGTGGTCCAGGGGCGGCAGCAGGCCCGCCAGGCAGCCGGCGAGCAGGGTTTTGCCGCTGCCTGGCGGCCCGATCATCAGGACCGAGTGCGCGCCGGCGGCGGCTACCTCCAGCGCGCGCTTGGCCAGCTGATGGCCCCGGACATCGCGCAGATCGGGCAGCCGGCGCGCGGCGCGGGCGGGCGTGCGGTGGTCGATGCGCGCCAGCGGCTCGGTTCCGCGAAGGTGGGCGCACACATCGCCGAGCGTGGCCGCGGCCAGGGAATGGCCGTCGCCGATGAGTGCGGCTTCTTCGTGGCAGGAATGCGGCACCACCAGGCGCCGGCCGGGGCGTTCGGCGCGCACCGCCAGCAGCATGGCGAGCACCCCCCTGATCGGGCGGATCTCGCCGGTGAGGGACAGTTCGCCGACGAACTCGAGCCCGTCCAGCGCCTCGGGCGGTACCTGCCCGCTGACCGCCAGCACCCCCACCGCGATGGGCAGGTCGAAGCGGCCCGAGTCTTTGGGCAGATCGGCCGGCGCCAGATTGACGGTGAGGCGCCGGTTGGGGAAGTCGAAGCCGCCCTGCAGCAGCGCCGCGCGCACCCGGTCGGCGCTTTCACGCACGGCGGCCTGCGGCAGGCCGACGATGTGGAAGGCCGGCAGGCCGTTGCCCAGGTGCACCTCGACCCGGACCTCGGGGGCCTGCAGACCGACGAGGGCGCGGGAGTGAACGATGGCGAGGGACATCGGGCGGATTGGGTGGGGTGGGGTGGACGGGCAGTTCCAGTCTGCGGCTTCGGACCGCCGACGGCGACTCACCATCGGGTCGGCCATGCGGATCATTGACACCTGGGCGCAGCGGACCGGCAGGCTGCCTGTCGCCTAAGCCGTTGGCTCAGCCTGGATCCCGAACCGCTCGATCACCTCCTGCGCCGACACCACATCGGCAAACTGCCGGTCCATGTCGAACAGGCTGATCGCGTGCGAGACCGGCAGGCGGTCGAACACCGCATCGTGCGGCACGATCGTGCGCAGGTTGAACGACGACGCATCGAACACCGTGGCGCGCACGCAGTTGCTGGTGGCTCCGCCCACGATCACCACCGTGTCGATCTGCCGCTCGACCAGGTAGGACAGCAGCGGCGTGCCGAAGAACGCGCTCGGCTTCTTCTTGACGATCACGGTGTCGCCCGCCAGCGGGCCCACCTCGGGCAGCAGATCGGCCCCGGGCGTGCCCTCCAGGCACCAGTCCTCGCGCCCCGCCAGGAAGGCCCGCTTGCGCCCATAGACACCGATGTCGCTGCCATCGGCGGCCAGCACGAACCGCGTCAGGAACACCGGCACACCGGCGCCGCGTGCCGCGCTCAGCAGCGCGCCGATGCGATCGACCGCGGCCCATCCGATGGCGCCGCAGGATGACGGGTAGCGGCCGTCGTCCACGCCGCGCTCGCCCACCATGTAGCGCTGGCAGTCGATCGCGATGATGGCCGGGCGCGCCCCGAAGCCCATGCGCTGCGCGAACCGGCCGCGCGCGAGCACCGCGCGGTCGTGCTCGCCGAGGTAGTCGGTCCAGGGCTGGTTCATGGATCAGTTCCGATGGTGGGTATGCCAATGCTGCGCCACATCCAGGCGCCGGCATACCCAGACATCGGCATGGGCCCGGACATGATCCAGGAATTGCGCGAGCGCATGGGCGCGGGCCGGCCGGCCGGCCATGCGCGCATGCAGGCCCACCGACATCAGGCCGGGACTGTGCGCGCCCTCGGCATAGAGCTGATCGAAGCAGGCGATCAGATAGTCGGAGAAGTCGCGCGGCGACCCGAAACCGCCGGCCGCGGCGGCGAACTTGCCGTCGTTCGCATCCATCGTGTAAGGCACCACCAGGTGCTGGCGGCCCGCGACCTCGACCCAGTAGGGCAACTCGTCGTTGTAGGCATCGGAGTCGTACAGAAAGCCGCCCTCTTCGACCAGCAGCCGGCGGGTGTTTTCGCTGGGGCCGAAGCGGCAGTACCAGCCCAGCGGACGCTGGCCGGTCAGCGACTGGATCGCGGCAACCGCCAGCCGGATGCGCTCGCGCTCCTCGTCGGCCGTCATCCCGAAGTGCTCCTCCCAGCGATAGCCGTGGCAGCAGATGTCGAAGCCCGCGGCACCGGTGCGGCGCCGCCGCGGGCCGCGCGCCCCGCGCCCCGGTCGCGGCACCGCCTCCCCCCCCCGCCAGGGGCTTCGGCCAGGCCGAGTTCGGTGCGGCCATCGGAATCGGCGTTGTTGTACTCCGAACCCTCTTCGTAGTTGATCACGCACTGCACCGCGACCCGCGCGCCGCCCGGCCAGCGCGGGTCCGGCCGTTGCGCGCCGTAGCCGATCAAATCACGGGAAGGGGTCCAGACGCTCATCGGTTTGCTTTCAGCGACAGCCCGCGTCGACGACGCGCGATAGCTCGACGATTGTAGACAGCCTCGGCCGGCTCACACGCTTCGCGCGAAAGCGGTCGGGTTCGACCGGACCGCCGGCTACTAGCGCCGTGGCTTGCCCAGCCGGGCGAGCCGCTCGGACTCGGCATGCGCTTCGGTCAGCAACTGGCCCCAGTCATCGGGACGGCCGGCGCCAAGCATTCTGCGAAACACCCGATAGGCGTCGTCAGCGCTCTCGTAGGCACGTTTCGTCTCTTCGTCGTTGACCCAGGCGAACACGATGACTCTGGCTTGCGCATGGAACCGGAAGAACAACCGGTACTGCTGGAAGAAGCGGGCCCGGAACCAGTGCTTGTACTCCTCGCCAAGCGTATTGCCCTGCCGGTACTCCGGCCGTGCCGGGTCCTGTGGAATGACCTCGAACGCCAGTTTGGCGATGGCCGCCAGGCGTTTGGTGGCGTTCTTCTTGACGTAGCCGGCCGGGTCCTTGCGCCGCAGCGCGTCGACGTCCGCGGTGAGGGCATCGAGCTGATCCAGGAAGATCGGGTGGGCGAAGAGTGTCCAGCCATTGACGACCAGCGCCGTCCCTTGGGTCATTCATCATCCGCCGCGAGCGGCGCATCGAGATCGACCTCGACCGCGCTGACCAGCGTCCGGATGCGGTGCGCGAGACCGGCGTCCAGCGCCCGGAGTCGCTCGGGGTGCGCGGTCAGGTCGCGCGCCAGGAAATCGAGGAAAGGCGCCAGCGCCGGATCGTCGTTTTCGTGAGAGGCCGCTCGGGTAAGCACCACTTCGCCGTTGGGGCGAATGGTGTAGTGGATCTTGTCGCGCTTGCCTAGCCGCAGCGCCTGGCGCACCGAGTACGGCACGGTCGTCTGAAAGCGGTCGGTCAGGGTCGACTCGACGGGCAGGCCGGCAGACATCGTGTTTCTCCAGTGTCGTTTGAGCCTCAGGAGGGTAATGCAGCTGCATTGCCAAGTCAATGCAATTGCATTACCTTGAAAGACAACGGCAAGGCCAGCGCCTCAAGGCTCCACGACATTGAACATCGGATCGAATTCATCCAGCAGTTCGAACAGTGCGCGGACCAGCGCCCGGTCGCCGTCGATCTGCAGGTCTCCCGAGTCGATGCCGGCCAGCAGCGCGGCACGGCCCGCCGACACCCGGCCCAGCTGCTGCCGGGTGGTCTCGACGATGGCGCCTGCCAGGGCTCCGTGGCTGCCCGGCAGGTGGTTCAGGGCGCCGTTGCTCAGCGTGATCCGCTGCGACTCGATGCCGGTGTCGTCGCGCAGCCGCCAGTCGATCCGGGCCGACAGCGACTGCGCCTTCTCGCCGTTCAGCCGGATCGCCAGGTACTCCAGGAAGCTGCCCAGGGGCAGGACGGCCACCACATCCGGACTGATCGCCACGCCACGCGGCGCGGCGGCGGTCGCGCGGCCGCGCAGCTCGCGAGCCGCCAGCAGATACGAATTGCGCCAGGTCGCGGACTCGGCCTGGTAACCGAGCTGCTCCATGGCATCGGCGGCGAGATCGCGCGCCGCGCGGTTGGCGGGTTCGGCGAACACGACGTGGTTCAGGGCCTCGGCCACCCAGCGGAATTCGCCCGCGGCGAAATCGACTCGCGCGCGCGTCAGGACCGCCTCGCTGCCGCCCATGTACTCCACGTACTTGCCGGCCGACGCCTGCGGGGGCAGCGGATTGAGATTGACCGGATTGCCATCGTACGGGCCCATGTAGTGGGCATAGATGGCGGCCACGTTGTGCGCCACCGCGCCGTAGTAGCCGCGGGCGAACCATTGCCGCGACAGCGCCGTGGGCATCATCAGGTGCTCGCCGATCTCGCGGGGCGTCAGGCCATGGCTCATCAGGCGCAAGGTCTGGTCGTGCAGGTAACGGTACATGTCGCGCTGGCCGGCGACGTACTCGCCGATGCGCGCCTTGCCCCACACCGGCCAGTGATGCTGCAGCACCAGCGCATCGGCCTGCGGAACGAACGCCTCCAGGGCCTGATCGAGGTACTTCGCCCAGGCCAGCGCGTCGCGCGTCTTTGCGCCGCGCAGCGGGCACAGGTTGTGCATCGTGCGGCAGGCGTTCTCGGCCAGGTTGAGCACGCCAAGCCCCGGGTAGAGCATGTTCATGTCGGCCGGGGCTTCGGTGCCCGGCGTCAATTGAAAGACGATGTCCACGCCGTCCACGACATGGCGCTCGATCGGCTGGGCGATCAGCCGGGTCGGTGCGATGAAACCATCGCCGCCGCGGCCCACCCCTTTGCCCAGGCCGCTGTCGACATGCGCCATCGGTCCGGGATCCAGCGACCATCCAAACTGGAACATGGCACGCCGGCGCATCGGCACACCCGCCAGGATCGACTCTGAAAACGACTCTTCCAGGAAGCCCTGCGGCGCGATCACCGGCACACCGGCGCGGACCTCGTCGTCGCCGATCACGCCGCGCACGCCGCCGTAGTGATCGCGATGGCTGTGCGTGTAGATCACCGCGCTCACCGGCCGGTTGCCGCGGTGCTGCCGATAGAGCGCGAGCGCGGCCCGGGCATGTTCGGTGAACTGCAGCGGGTCGACCACGATCACCCCGGCCGAGCCTTCGATGAAGGTGACATTGGCCAGCGAAAAACCGCGCACCTGGTACACCCGCTCGGCGACTTCGAACAGGCCGTGGATGGCGTTCAGCTGCGACAGCCGCCACAGGCTGGGGTTGACCGTGTCGGGCGCCTCGCCCTCCAGGAAGCGGTAGGGCGCAAGGCTCCAGGATTCGCCGCCCGAGTCGGCGTCGATGCGCGCGTCGGCCAGCGTGCCGATGAAACCGCGCCGTGCATCGTCGAAGTCGCCGCGGTCGGAAAAGTTCAGGTCGGCCGACACGCGGGCATGCGCATCGATCGTGCGGGCGTGGGCGGGTTTCATCGCGCGCTGCCCCGGCTTCAGTCGATCTTCAGCTTGATCGCCTTGGCCAGCGACTGCCACATCTCGACGTCGGACCTGACCGTATTGGCGAACTGATCGGCGGTCTTGATGGGCGGGGCCAGCATGTTCTGCGACGCGAACTTCTGGCGCATCTCGTCGGTGGCGAGGATCTTGTTGATCTCCTCGTTGATGCGCCGGACGATGGGCATCGGTGTGCCGGCCGGCGCGAACATGCCGTACCACCCGTCGGCATCGAACTTGTAGCCCTGCTCGGTCAGGGTGGGCACCTCGGGCAGCGCGGGGCCGCGGCCCGAGCCGGTCGCGCCCATGGCCACCAGCTTGCCCGAGCGGATGTGCGGAACCGGCGAGGCGATGTCGGTGAAGGCCACCTTGATGTTGTCGCCCAGCAGGTCGTTCACGACCGCGGCAGTGCCCTTGTACGGCACATGCTGCATGTCCAGGCCGTAGTGCACCTTGATGCCCTCCATCACCAGGTGCCCGGTCGACCCATTGCCCCAGCTGCCGTAAGTCAGCTTGCCCGGGTTGGCCTTGGCGTAGCGGACCATGTCCTGCAGCGATTTGAATCCGCTGGCCGGATTGGTCATCAGCAGAATGCCGCCGGCGCCGATCTGCGCCACCGGCAGCAGGTCCTTGAGCGTGTCGTAGGGCATCTTGGCGACGACGATCGGGTTGATCGCGACCGCCGACGAGGGCGTGAACAGCAGCGTGTAGCCATCGGGCGCGGCTTTCGCCACCGCGTCGTTGCCGATGAGGCTGTTGGCGCCGGCCTTGTTGTCGACCACGATCGATGTCTTCAGCGCCGCCTGCAGCGGGGCGGCGAGCAATCGGGCGTAGATGTCCATGCCCGCGCCGGCCGGGCCGGCGACCACCAGCCGGATCGGCCGATTGGGCCAGTCGCCGGTCTGGGCGCCGGCCGCGCCGGCCAGCATGGCGAGAACCGCGCCCATCATGGCGCGGCGTAAGGGGATGCGAACGAACATACGGTGGTCTCCTGGACAGGCAGGGCGCGGGTGCCGCGCGGTGATTAAACAAGCATCTGATTGGGATCGAGCCGGAACGTCGGCAGCGCCAGGCCATCCTCCCAGGACACCGCCAGTTCGACCCGCAGCCCGCCCTGCAGGCGTTCGTGGCCGTCCAGCACGCGGCTGAGCAGGCGCGGTCCCTCGTCGAGTTCGATCAGGGCGACGTGGTAGGGCAGGCGCGATTCGAAGGCCGGATGGTAGGCGGTGTGATAGACGACCCAGCTCAGCACCGAGCCGCGCCCGCTGCAGTCTTCCCACCGGGCGCCATCGCGCAGGCAGGACGGGCACTCGCGGCGCGCCGGCAGCCAGGCATGGCCGCAGCCGCAGCGCTGCACCCTGAGCCGGCCCTCGCGAAGGCCCTCCCAGTACGGCCGGTTCAGGTCGGTGATCTCGGGCTTGGGCAGTTCCACGTCAGTTCCCCAGCAGCAAGGTGGCGTGCGTGTGCATGGTTCCGCCCTGATTGCTCACCACGCACAGCTTGGCGCCGGGCACCTGCAGGCGCGCCGTGCCGCGCATCTGGCGCACGCCTTCGATGATCAGCTGCATGCCCGGCATGCCGGTTTCGGAGAGCAGTCCGCCGCTGGTGTTCAGCGGCAGGCGGCCGCCATGCTCGAGCGCACCGTCGGCCACGAACGCGGCGGATTCGCCGGGCCGGCAAAAGCCGTAGTCCTCCAGCGTCATCAGCACGGTGATGGTGAAGCAGTCGTAGAGCTGCGCCACATCGACGTCCTGCGGGCGGGCACCGGCCATCGCGAAGGCGGTGTGCGCGGCGCGCGCCGCCTCGGTGCGGGTGAGGCTCGCGCGCAGCGGCAGCTCGTAGGAGGTCTGGCCGTGGCCGAAGCCCAGCACCGGAACCGGCGCGGGAACGCCCAGTTCCCTGGCCTTGGCCGCGCTCATCACGACCAGCGCGGCGCCGCCGTCGGACACCAGCGCGCAGTCGTCGCGCCGCAGGGGATCGACGACCCAGGGCGATGCCAGGTAGTCGTCCATCGTGAGCGGCTTGCGCACCTGCGCCTGCGGGTTGGCCGCGCCATGGCGCCGGCTGGCCAGCGCGACCGCGCCGAAGGCTTCGGGCGGCGTGCCGTGCTCGATCGCATGGCGCCGGTGGATCATCGCGTAGCCGGCCGCGGTCGAGAACCAGCCCATCACCGCGTCATCGCCGCGAGGCCGCGCATAAACCGCCCGGTTGCCCGAGCGCGGGTTGTCGGCATAGGTGACGAGCGCCACCTCGCACTGCCCGGCTTCGATCGCCATGATGGCCATCGACAGCAGCGTGACATTGGCCGCTCCGCCCTGGTCCCAGGCACCGCCCAGCCGCGGCTGGATGCCCAGGGCCTCGGCCACTTTCTGGCCGAACATGAACTGGTGTGCCGACGTTGGCACCTTGACCAGCACGGCGTCGACGACGGCCTTTTCGATGCCCGCATCGGCGAGCGCCTCGCGGCAGGCCTCGACGTTCAGCGACACCGTGTCGCGTCCCGGCAGCTTGCCGAAGGCCGTGTGGCCGATGCCGGCGATGACGTAGCGTGCGCTGAGCGACATGGGGCTGGCCTTTTTCTGTTCAACGGCCCTGGAACCGCGGCGGGCGCTTTTCGGCGAAGGCGGTGCGGCCTTCGATGGCGTCCTCGGTATGGCGCAGGATCTGCTGCACGAACTGCTCGAATCGCAGGCCGGCGGCCAGGCCGCCCTCGTTGCTGCGCAGGGCGAGCTCCTTGGCCGCCTGCACCGCCAGCGGCGCATTGGCCGCGATGCGCCGGGCGATCGCCAGGGCCTCGTCCATCAGCCGGGCCGCGGGCACCACCTTGTTCACCAGGCCGAATCGCGCCGCGGCGGCGGCGTCGATGGCGTCGCCGGTCAGCAGCATCTCCATGGCGATCGCGTGCGGCAGTTGTCCGAGCAGCCGCTGCGTGCCGCCGTTGGCCGCGATGATGCCGCGCTTGACCTCGCTCAGCGCGAAGGTCACGTGCTCGGCGCAGACCCGCACATCGGTGGCCAGCATCAGCGTCATGCCGCCCGCCAGGCAGTGGCCGTTGAGCGCGGCGATCACCGGCTTCCAGATCTCCAGGCCACGATTGAGCAGCTGCCCCTTCTGGGTCAGCCACAGGTCCGACAGCGGGGTTTCGCGGCCGATCCAGGACTTCAGGTCGGCGCCGGCGCTGAACACGCGGTCGCCCGCGCCGGTGACCACCGCCACGCGGATGGCGTCGTCATCGCGCACGCGGATCCAGGCCTCGGACAGCGCCTCGTAGTGGGCCGCGTCCAGCGCATTGCGCTGCTCGGGCCGGTTCAGCGTGATGACGGCGATGCCGCCGTCCAGCAGATCAAGGTCGATGGACATGCGTGGCTTCCCCTGGGGTAGGCAGGCGCTAGCGCCGGTTGCCGAGCAGCTGGCGCGCCAGCACCATGCGGTGCACTTCGGACGGGCCTTCGCCGATGCGCTTGATGCGCAGCTCGCGGTACCAGCGCTCCAGCGGCAGCTCGCAGGACACGCCCAGCCCGCCCATCACCTGGATGGCGCGGTCGACCACGCGCCCGGCCGCTTCGGTGGCCATGACCTTGGCGATCGACGTGGCCACCTTCAGGTCGCCGCGCCCGGAATCGGCGATCCAGGCCGCCTGCCAGGTGAGCAGTCGCGCGGCCCGCAGTTCCATCTCGCTGTCGGCGATCATCCATTGCACGGCCTGCTTGTCGGCCAGCCGGGAGCCGAAGGTCGTGCGCTCGCGCGCCCAGTCGATGGCGATCTGCAGCGCCGCCTGCGCGATGCCGATCGTGCCGGC
The DNA here is from genome assembly GCA_016710525.1 of Burkholderiaceae bacterium. GTDB lineage: Bacteria > Pseudomonadota > Gammaproteobacteria > Burkholderiales > Burkholderiaceae_E > Quisquiliibacterium. The sequence goes on along the minus strand of JADJVQ010000055.1, from coordinate 27,679 downwards.
CGCGTACGGAATGCGCCCTTCGATCAGCCACTTCTCGCAGATGGCGAAGCCCTGGCCTTCTTCGCCCAGGCGGTCTTCGACCGGGATCTCGACATCGTGGAAGTGGATCTCGTAGGGCGAGTACGAGCGGATGACGCGGATGGGCTTCAAGCTCATGCCGGCCGGCTGGCCGTTGACGATGAAGGCCGAGATGCCGCCCCGATCGCCCTGCGCGCCGGTGCGCGCGAACACGATGCCCCAGTCGGCGCCGTCGGCGCCGGTGATCCACATCTTGCTGCCGTTGAGCACATACCGATCGCCCTTGCGCTCGGCCCGGGCCCGGATCGCGCGTGCCGGATCGGCGCCGCCGGAGGCTTCGCTGATGGCGAAGTAGATCTTGCGGCCCTGCTGCACGCCGGGAACGCCATAGCGCTGGATCTGCTCCGGCGTACCGGACCAGATCGCGTTGGGGGGATCGGCGCCGAACGCGCCGCAGGCCGGCACGTACGCGCCCATGCGGCACTTGGCGGCTTCTTCGGCCACGACGGCCTGGCCGAGCTGGCTCAGGCCCGCGCCGCCGTATTCCTGGGGCGAGCGCACGCACCACAGGCCGATGGCCCGTGCCTTGGCCTGCAATTGCGCCAGGACCTCGGGCGCGAGTTCGTAGGCGTCGTGTTCGGCCTTGTCCTCGGCGGGCTTCACCTCGGCGGCCATGAAACGGGCCACGGTTTCCTGGATCTGACGAAGCTCGTCGGGCAATTCCCAGCTGTCTGCGCTCATCGGGAGGACCTTGTTGATGGGGGTCTGCCGGCGTTCAACCGGGGGTCAATGCTGTGCGGCGCGGCCGGCCGGCGGCGGGCTGCCCGGAGGCTTCGGCGGCTTGTCTGGCACGGTCCGTGGCGCCGGGCTTGGCGGCCGGCTTCGTGACTCTTTTTGCAACCGCCTTCGCCTGCGGCCCGGAGCCTTTTCTGGTGACTGACTTCGCACCCGCCTTCGCACCCGCCTTCGCGCCGCGCTTCGCGCCCGCCGCCGGCGTGCCGCGGCTCGTGTCCCCGTCGGTCGCCAGCAGGCGCAGGTCGACGCCGTTGTCGGGGCTGGCGCCCAGGCGGCTGGAGATCTCGCGGCCGGCGGCGATCATGATCTGCGCCAGCTGCTGGTCGCGCGAATCGACGCGCACGCTGGGCCCGGTCAGCGACAGGCAGTAGTGCACTTCGTTGTTGATGTCGAAGATGGGCACGGCCACCGCGGTCAGTCCAGGCACCCGCTGCCCGCGCGAGATGCCATAGCCCTGGCGGCGAAAGCGGGCGACCTCGCGGTCGAACGCGGCGCGATCGAAGGGGTTCGAACGGACATTGGCCGCGAGCACCTGCTCCAGGCGCTCGGGCCGCATGTAGGCCATCAGGATGCGGGCGCTGGCGCTGACCAGCAGCGGCAGGCGCTCGCCCGGGCGCGCCATCGACATCAGCGGCGAGGGCGTATCGACCGCATCGAGCACCATGCGGTCATTGCCGACGATCGCGTTCAGCGTGATGGTTTCGGAGGTCTGCTCGTTGACGTCCAGCATCGTGGGACGCGCGATGGCACGGATGTTCAGCGTGCTGCGCACCAGGCCGCCCAGGCGCGCCAGCTTCAGCGACAGGCAGTAACGCTGGTTGTCCATCCGGACCAGAAAGCCGGTGCGCTCCAGCGTGTCGATCAGGCGAAACGCGGTGGTCTTGGGCATGCCGATGCGTTCGGCGATTTCGGGCAGCGACAGGCTCAGGTGCTCGTTGTCGAAGGCATCGAAGATGGCCAGGGCGCGAACCGCGGCCCGGATCATCGGGGCCTCCTGCCGGGTCTTGCGCGGGTCGTCAGCATCATGATGTGGCCGACTGCTCCTGCAGCGCGGCGAATCGGGCGCGGTGTGCGCTGGCGTTGCCCAGCCAGGCGGACAAGGCCAGTGCGCGCTTCAGGTACAGGCCGGCATCGTGCTCGTCGGTGTAGCCGATCGCGCCGTGCAGCTGGATCACCTCGCGCAGGGTGCGCAAGCCGGCGTCGCTGGCGCGCGCCTTGCAGCGGCTGGCCACCGAGGCGGCCGTCAGGGCATCCTGGCCGGGGGCCAGTCCGCGCAGCGCATCCTGCAGCACCGCCCGGACGAGTTCCTGCTGGACGTACAGGTCGGCCGCCTTGTGCTGCAAGGCCTGGAAGCTGCCGATCGGCTGGCCGAACTGCACGCGGGTGCGCAGGTAGGCCAGCGTCATTTGCAGGGACGCCTCCATCACCCCGAGCATCTCGGCGCTGGCCAGCACGGCCGCTTCGTCGATGGCGCGCTGCAGCCCCTGCAGGCCATGCACGCCGGGCGCGCTGATGACATCGGCTGCCGCCACCGCCACGCCGTCCAATGCCAGCACGCCGATGGGGGTCTGGTCGGCGCGCCATTCGTGCTCCAGGCTCAGGCCCGGCGCGTCTTTGGAAATCCAGAACAGTCCGCAGGCATCCGCGTTGCGCGCCGAGACGATGAACCCCGCCGCGCCGGCTGCGCCGACCACGAAGCGCTTGCGCCCGCTCAGCCGCCAGCCGGTGCCCTCGGGCTTGGCCGCTGTGCTGATGGCGGCCGGATCGATTCCACCCAGGCCTTCCTGCCAGGCCACCGCGGGCAGTGCCTCGCCGCGCGCCAGCGCCGCCAGGTGCCCGCCGGCCCCCGCCCACTGCGGGCAATGGACCAGCACGCGCGTGGCCAGCGCCACCGCCGGCAGGGGATCGGCCATCAGGCCCTTGCCCAGCTCCTGCAGCAGCGCCGCCATCTCGGTCAGGCCCAGGCCCAGGCCGCCGTGGGCCTCGGGCACCAGCAGGCCCAGCCAGCCCAGCTCGGCCATCTGCTGCAGGTAGGCGGGGTCATAGCCGGGCAGGGTGCCGCGGCGTTCGCGCAGGTGCTTCATGTTGGCGCCGCGCTGCACCACATCCATTGCGCTTTCGCGCAGCATGGTGAGCTGTTCGGCGTCGCTGTCGGCCATCGTCGAGGATGCTTGGGTGGACACGGTGGGCCTCAGGAGGGCAGATCGAGGACGTTCTTGGCCAGGATGTTGCGCTGCACCTGGCTCGAGCCGCCGTAGATCGTGAAGGCGCGGCAGTCGAGGAACGGGTAGAGGATGTCCATCGGGTCGCCCTCGACGTCGACCTCGCCGCTCAGGCCGCCGAGGTCGCCGGCCGCCTCGACCAGCAGTTCGGTCACCCGCTGGCAGGTTTCAGTGGCCCAGATCTTGAGCATCGAGACCTCGAAGCCGAAGCTGCCGCCCGTGCGCATGATCTGGGCGAAGCGCTCGTAGGCCGATGCGGCGTCGAGCACGTCCATCGTGATCTGCGTGTAGCGGTCGCGAAACACGGGGTCGGCCATCTTGCCGGTGGCCTGGGCGAACCGCTGCAGGCGCAGCAGCGCCAGCGTGGACTGGCGCGGCGAACCGGACCACACCCGCTCGAAGCCCAGCAGGGCCTTGGCCACCTGCCAGCCGCCGTTCAGTTCGCCCACCAGATTGACCAGCGGGGTGCGCACGTCGTCGAGGAAAACCTCGCACAGTTCTTCATGGCCGGCGATGTTGCGGATGGGGCGCACGGTGACGCCCGGCTGCTTCATGTCGATCATCACGAAGCTGATGCCGGCCTGCTTCTTGACCGATTTGTCGGTGCGCACCAGCGCGAACATGTGGGTGGCGTCGAAGGCCACGCTGGTCCAGATCTTCTGGCCGTTGATGACGAACTCGTCGCCCTCGATGCGCGCCTCGGTGCGCAGGCTGGCCAGGTCCGAACCCGCGTTGGGCTCGGAATAGCCCTGGCACCAGGTGTGTTCGCCGGACAGGATCTTGGGCAGGAAGCGGCGGCGCTGCTCTTCGGTGCCGCGGGCGATCAGCACCGGCCCCAGGTTCATCAGGCCCTGGTCCATCACGCGCGGCGCGCCGCTGCGCTCGAGCTCTTCGACATACACCAGCGCCTTGGATTGCGACAGGCCCATGCCGCCATGCTCGACCGGCCAGGCCGGCACCAGCCAGCCATGGCGCGACAGCGTCAGGTACCAGTCGCGCACCTCCGCCCAGCGCGGACGGCGGCTCAGGAACTTCAGGTGCGCGGGTACCTGCTGCGCGAAGAACGACGCCGCCTCTTGGCGGAACTCGTCGTCGCTCAGCGCGTTCCAGTCGCGCTGCGATCCCGGGGATGTGGGGTCGGTCATGGGCGTGGGGTAGGTGATCGGCCGGAGGGTTTCAGCGCCCCTTGTAGACGGGCTTGCGCTTTTCGATGAACGCCTTGGTGGCTTCGTGATGGTCGTGCGAATTGATCGAGAGCATCTCGTAGGCGATCGACGCATCGAGGATCAGGTTGAGCTGGTGCTTGATCCACTTGTTGATCGACAGCTTGGTCCAGCGGACCGCCAGCGGGGGCAGGCCGTTCAGCTCAGTGGCGATCTTCATGGCCTCCTGCATGACCTCGGCCACGGGCGCGACATGATTGACCAGGCCCAGCGCATGCGCTTCGGTGCCGCTGACCAGATTGCCGCGCATCAGGAACTCCTTGGCCCGCGCCGGCCCGACCAGCAGCGGCCAGACCACCGCGCCGCCGTCGCCGGCGACCAGCCCCACCTTGACGTGGGAGTCGCCGAACTTCGCGGTGTCGGCAATGACGGAGATGTCGGCGAACAGCGCCAGCGTGGCGCCCAGTCCGACCGCGTCGCCATTGACGGCGGCGATGATGGGCTGCTTGACGTCCAGGATGCCTTCGAACATGCGATGGGTGGCGGCGGGAATGCCCAGCGAGTAGTCCCAGCCTTCGTCGGTGCCGAAGCGCGCGGCCATGCGCTTGATGTCGCCACCGGCCGAGAAGGTCTTGCCCGCGCCGGTGAAGACGATGACGTTGACTTCGGGATCGGAGCCGAGGTCGCGCCAGACGTGCTCGAGCTCGCCGTGCATCTCGGCGTGCACCGCGTTGCGGTTGTCGGCCTGGTTCAGGGTCAGCGTGGCGATGCCATTGCTGCGTTGAATATCCAGGTACTTGTATCGCGAGTAATCGGGGCTCATGTCGTCTGGTCTCCTGGGCTGTCTTGGCACGATTCCATTTTCTGAGTACATTCTCCAATTATGGAATGAGGGTGTCAAACACTGCATTCCACGAAGGCTGAAGCACCCGGTTTCGCAGCGTCCCGTTTCGAAGCCGCCATTGCTTGGCACCCCATTGCGTAGCACCCCTTGCCCACAGGAGCCCCCGCCATGACGGCCCGTCGCCGCTGCCTGCAGATACTGGCCGCCACCGCGCTGCTGCCCACCCTTGTGCTTTTGCCGGCCCTCGCGCTGCTGCCAACCCCGGCGCGCGCCGCGTGGCCCGACAAGCCGCTGCGCATCGTCGTGCCCTATGCGGCGGGCGGCTTCACCGACATCCTGTCGCGGCTGCTGGCGACGCGTCTGGGCGAACGGCTGGGTCAGTCCGTCATCGTCGAGAACAAGCCTGGAGCGGCCACGATGCTGGGCGCCGATGCGGTCGCGAAGTCGCCGCCCGATGGCCACACGCTGCTGATGGCGACCACCAGCACGCTCAGCACCAATCCGCTGATGTTCCGGAAAATGCCGTTCAAGACGACGGACTTCGTGCCGGTGGCGCTGGCGGGTCTCACGCCCTTCGTGCTGGTCGCCCACCCGTCGGTGCCGGGGCAGGATGCCGCCGCGCTCGTGGCCCATGCGCGTGCCAATCCGGGCAAGCTGAATCTGGCGATGCTGGGCGTGGGCTCGTCGACCCATCTGGTCGACGAACTGTTCCGCACCGCCGCCGGCGTGGACATCCCCGACGTGCCCTACAAGGGCTCCGGTCCGGCCAATGTGGACCTGCTGGCCGGCCATGTGCAGCTGACCTTCGACGCCGTGGCCACCGCCATTCCCCGCGTGCGATCCGGCAAGCTCAAGGGCCTGGGCATCACGTCGGACGCGCGCTCGCCGCTGCTGCCGGACGTGCCCACCTTCAAGGAGTCCGGCCTGCCTCAGGTGGTGGCGTACTCGTGGTACGGCCTGATGGCGCCGGCGGGCACGCCGCCTGCCGTGGTCGAACAGATCAACCGGGCGGTCAACGAGATCCTGCGCACCCCTGAGATCCAGACGCAACTCGACGCCAATGGCGCCAGCGCGCCGAAGCTGACGGCCGCGCAATTCGGCGAGCTCATCGACGAGCACACTCGGCTCTGGGCGCGCATCGTCAAACCGCTCAATCTGCAGCTCGACTGATGACGCACACTCATTCCACGACCGCCGCCGATCGCGCGCGCGAACGCCCCCTGGCCGGCCGGGTGGCGCTGGTCACCGGGTCCACCGACGGCATCGGCCTGGCCACCGCGCGGGCGCTGGCCGGGCAGGGCTGCACCGTGATGCTCAACGGCCTGGGCGATCCCGATCGAATCGCCGCGCTGCGCACGGAACTGTCCGCCGCCTCCGGAGTGCCGGTCGAGCACGCGGCGGCCGACCTGCGCGAGGAGGCGCAGGCGCAGGGGCTGGTGCCCGAGGTGATCGCGCGGTTCGGCCGTCTCGACATCCTGGTGAACAACGCGGGCACCCAGCACCGCGGGCCGATCGAGAGCCATCCGCCGGCCCGCTGGCGCGAGGTGTTCGCGCTCAATCTGGACGCCGCCTTCCACACCATCCGGGCGGCGCTGCCCGGCATGCGCGAGCGCGGCTGGGGCCGCCTCGTCAATATCGCGTCCGTGTATGGCCTGGTCGGCGGGGTCGATCGCAGCAGTTACGTGGCCTCCAAGCACGCGCTGGTCGGCCTGACCAAGGCGGTGGCGCTGGAAACCGCCGGCCAGCCCATCACCTGCAACGCGGTGTGCCCCGGCGATGTGTCCACGCGCATCTTTTACCGCAATGCCAAGCTGATGGCCGAGCGCGAGGGCATCAGCCGCGAGGAGGCGCAACGGCGCATCGCGGCCACCAACATGCCCTCGGGCCAGGTCGTCTCGCCCGAACAGATCGCCTCGCTCGTGGCCTACCTGTGCAGCGATGCCGCCAGCGAGGTTCGCGGCGCCGCTTGGCCCATGGACGGCGCCTGGGTTGCGCGCTGACGGGAGAGTCAGGACAGCAATTCCACCATCGGCACCAGCCCGAGCCCATTTGCCCGCTTGGCCAGACGCCGGTCGAATGTCGCGAATCGCGACGCGCGCGCGCTTCGAGCCAGGTGAAGCGCGTCGGCGAAGTCCAGGCCCTTGTCGAAGGCATCGAGTGCCATCAGGACAGCGTCGCGGTCTTCGAGGGTGACATGCTCGATGCTTGCCAGTGCCCGTAAGACGATGGAAATTTCGCTTGCGGGGAGCTCGTAGAACCCACGCAGTACCCACTCAAACTCCAGCAGCACGGTCACCGAGACGAACGATCGTTGCGACAGCGCGGCGACCGCGGCCGGCCGCTGTCTGCTCGACTGTGCATCGTCGGCATCATCGACGAAGAACCGCGCCAGGACGTTCGTGTCCAGGGCCTTCATGGTCTGGCGCGCCGCGAACTGGTCACCAGCGAGGCGGGGTCGAAGTCGTCCAGCCGACGCGGCACGCCGCGCACAGGCGCCTTGACGATGCCCGCCATCGCGCTCAGGTCCACCTCTGGCACCGACCGGATGACGCGCAGCTTCAGTCCATCCGATTCTTCGATGACTTCGAGGCGGGCACCCGCGCCCATGCCGAGCCGGCGCCGCAATTCGGCGGGCAGCACGATCTGACCCTTCGAGGAGACAAGGAGCGTCGACATGCTGGCTTCCAGTTTGGGTGATCGAGATGTTCAACTTTAGCTTACATGGTAAGTCAGATTGCGTCGAGCAGCTGTATCGACAGTCGGATCCTCAGATGAACGGCGATCATGAAAAGTGGTGTAACGAGCGCTACAACAATGTAATATTAACGACATGACATCGAACACCCCCGACTGGCTCCTGCTCATCGTCTCGCTGCCCACCTCGAGCGCCACTGCGCGCATGCGCATCTGGCGTGCGCTCAAGGCCCTGGGCTGCGTGGCGCTGCGCGATGGCGCCTACCTGATGCCGCTGCGCGCCGGCCATGAGGCGGCGTTGCAGGGGCTTGCCGACGACTGCCAGCGCGAAGGCGGCAGCGCCTGGCTGATGAGCGTCATGGCGCGCTCGCCGGCTGAGGGCGGCAGCTATCGGCAGCTGTTCGATCGCGCCGACGATTACGCCGAACTGCGCCGTTCCTGGCAGGAAGCCAATCGCGGCCTCAGCGCACTGGCCGCCGCCGATCTGGTGCGCCTGCAGCGCAGGCTGCAGCGCGACCTCGATGCCCTGCAGGCCATCGACTTCTTCCCCGGCGACGCCGCCCTCGAGGCGCAAGCCGCCTGGACCGAGCTGACCAAGCGCATCGCCAGCCTGCTCTCGCCCGACGAACCGCAAGAAACCGCCGGCGCGATCCCCCGGCTCGATGCCAGCCAGTACCAGGGCCGCACCTGGGCCACGCGGCGGCGCCTGTGGGTCGACCGCGTCGCCAGCGCCTGGCTGATCCGCCGCTTCATCGACCGCGATGCGCGTTTCCAGTGGCTGGCCAGGCCGTCGGACTGCCCCAAGCGGGCCTTGGGCTTCGACTTCGACGGCGCCACCTTCACCCACGTCGGCGAGCGCGTCACCTTCGAGACGCTGTCGGCCAGCTTCGGCCTGGACGAAGACGCCGCGCTGGTCCGCCTGGGCGCCCTGGTGCGCGCACTGGACACGGGCGGCGAGCCGGTGCCTGAGGCCAAGGGCTTCGAGGCCGTGATGGCCGGCGCCCGCGAGCGCCTGACCGACGACGACGCGCTGCTGGCCGAGATGAGCACCGTGCTCGATTCGCTGTACTCGCACTTCAGCCGCGAATCCCGGCGTGGCGCCGACAAGGGAGGCACCCGATGACCCCTTCACACATCACGACCATCGCGCCGCCGCCGGCCACCTACTCGCTGTGGCAGATCGTCCGCTACATGATGGGCCTGGGCACCTGGGGTTTTGGCGGACCCGTGGCACTGGTCGGCTACATGTACCGCGACCTGGTCGAGCGGCGGCAGTGGATTTCCGAGAGCGACTACAAGGAGGGCCTGGCGCTGGCGCAGCTGATGCCCGGGCCGCTGGCCGCGCAGCTGGCCATCTATCTGGGCTACGTGCACTACCGGGTGGCGGGTGCGACGCTGGCCGGCATCGCTTTCGTGCTGCCCTCGTTCGTGATGGTGGTCGCCCTCGGCGCGGCCTACCAGGCGTTCGGCGGCATCGGCTGGATGCAGGCGGTGTTCTATGGCGTGGGCGCCTGCGTCATCGGCATCATCGCCATGAGCGCCTACAAGCTCACCACCAAGAACATCGGCAAAGACAAGCTGCTGTGGGCGATCTTCGGCGTCAGCGGCGCGGTCACCGTGATCACGCGGTCCGAGATCGTCTGGGTCTTCCTGGGCGCCGGCGTGCTGGTCTGGCTGCTGCGCGCGCCGCCGAAGGGCTGGTTCGGGGGTGCGAAGTACAGCTTCGCCGCGCCGATCGCCGCGTTCTTCGCGATCGATGCGCTCGACTGGTCGGTGCTCGGGCAGATCGCGGCGTTCTTCGCCTACGCCGGCAGCTTCGTGTTCGGCAGCGGACTGGCGATCGTGCCTTTCCTGTACGGCGGTGTCGTGCAGGAGTACCACTGGCTCAATGATCGGCAGTTCGTCGACGCGGTGGCCGTGGCGATGATCACCCCGGGTCCGGTGGTCATCACGACCGGGTTCATCGGCTTCCTGGTGTCGGGATTCTGGGGGGCGGTGGTGGCTGCCGCTGCCACCTTCGTGCCCTGCTATCTGCTCACGATCCTGCCCGCGCCGTACTTCAAGCAATACGGCAAGCTGCCCGGCGTCATTGCGTTCGTCGACGGGGTCACGGCGGCCGCAATCGGCGCCATCGCCGGGGCCGTCATCGTCATCGGCCAGCGCTCGATCACCGATCTGGCAACAGCGGCCCTGGCGCTCGTGACGGTGGCCGTGCTGTGGCGATTCAAGAAGCTGCCGGAGCCGATCGTGGTGGCCGTCGCCGCACTGGCCGGCCTGCTGCTGCACCCGCTGATGACCCGCTGATTCCTCGCCCCTCGGTTTCACCGATGTTCCGTCAATGCCCCTGAAGGAGAACGCCATGCCCCTCCCGATCAAACCGCTGATGCTCGATCTCGCGCAGCTCGATGGCCTGTCGCGCCAGCTGGTGGCGAGCCATCACGAGAACAACTACGGCGGCGCGGTGAAGCGGCACGCGGCCATTCGCTCGAGCCTGGCGCAGCTCGACTGGAGCGCGACGCCGGTGTTCGTCATCAACGGCCTGAAGCGCGAAGAACTGATCGCGGCCAATTCCGCCTACCTGCATGAGCTGTATTTCGAAGCGCTGGGCGGCGACGGCGTGCTGCCCTCGTGCGGACTGTCGGTCGCGCTGACCCGCGACTTCGGCTCGGTCGAACGCTGGCGCGCCGAGTTCACCGCGCTGGCCAAGGCCATGGGCGGCGGCTCGGGCTGGGCGATCCTGGCCTGGTCCTCGCACGAGAGCCGGCTCGTCAATCATTGGGCCGCGGATCACACGAACCTGCTGGCGGGCGCCACGCCGGTGCTCGCGCTGGACATGTACGAGCACGCCTACCACCTGGACTTCGGCGCGCGGGCTGGCGCCTATGTCGACGCGTTCATGCAGAACATCCAGTGGTCGGTGGTCTACCGCCGATACGGTGCGGCCCTGGTGGGCGATGCGGTGCCCCTGGGGGTCGATGCCAGTGCGGTCGATGCGGCGGGCAGCCAGGTCATCGATGTCCGGCGTGCCGAAGACTTCGCCGCGGCCGCCGACATGCTGGCCGGTGCCGGCCGCGGCGACCCCGCGCTGATCGACCAGTGGGCCGATCAGCTCGATGCCACGCGGCCCGTGCTGGTGTACTGCGTGAAGGGCCTGGACATCGGCCGCTCGACCGCGCTGTCGCTGAAGACGCGCGGCTTCGATGCACGCTACATCCAGGGGGGCATCGACGCCTGTCGGGCCGCCGGCAGACCGCTGCAACGCCAGGGAGCCGCATCATGAAATGGATCACCCGCGAACGCCCGAAGATCGACCGCATCGCCTGCCCCTGGCTGATCGCACGCTTCATCGACAAGGCGCCCGAGTTTTTGTACGTGCCCGCCGATCAGGTGATGACCGTGGCCGCGCAGACCGGGGCCGTGCCCTATGACGTGCCTGGCGTGGAGATGGGCCACGTGGGCGAGCACTGCAGCTTCGATGCCTTCATGAAGAAGTACGCATTGGCTGATCCGGCGCTGGCGAAGCTGGCGCTGATCGTGCGCGGCGCCGACACCGGGCGCCCGGACCTGACGCCGCAGTCGGCCGGGCTGCTGGCCATCTCGCAAGGGCTGTCGCGCCAGTTCACCGACGACCACGAGATGCTGCGCCATGGCATGGTGATGTACGACGCGCTGTACGCGTGGTGCCAGTCGTCGGCCGCCTAGCCGCGCGGTCGCTCAGACCCCGGTGACCCGCACCATGCGCTTGCCCCGGTTCTCGCCGGCCAGCAGGCCGATCAGTGCCGCCGGCGTGTTCTCCAGGCCGTCGATGACGTCTTCAGGCACCTTGAGCTTCCCGGCGCGCACCCAGCCTTCGAGCTCGTCCAGTGCCTGCTGACGCTCGTCGGCGAAGTCGTACAGGATGAAGCCCTGCATCGTCAGCCGCTTGGTCACGATCAGGCCGGGCACGCCGCGCGGGCCGTGGCGCGGCGGCGCACCGTCGTACTGCGAGACCGCACCGCAGCAGGCGATGCGCCCGCCCTGGTTCATCCGGAACAGGCAGGCCTCCAGGATGTCGCCGCCGACGTTGTCGAAGTACACGTCGATGCCCGCGGGCGCGGCCTCCTTCAGCGCGCCCGACAGGTTGCCGGCCTTGTAGTCGATCGCGGCATCGAAGCCCAGCTCGTCCTTGAGCCAGGCGCACTTGTCGGCACCGCCGGCAATGCCGACCACCCGGCAGCCTTTGATCTTGGCGATCTGCCCGACGAAGGCGCCCACCGATCCGGCCGCCGCCGACACGACCACGGTGTCGCCCGCCTTGGGCCGGCCGACCCGCAGCAGGCCGAAGTACGCCGTCAGGCCGGCCACGCCGTACACGCTGAGCAGGTGGGTGAGCGGCTCGCGGCGCGCGACCTTCTGGACACGCGCGGCCGGCAGCGCCGCGTACTCCTGCCAGCCGGTATCGGCAAAGACCAGGTCGCCTTGCGCGAAGCCCGCGGCCTTCGATTCCATCACCTCGGCGATCGCGCCGCCGGCCATCACCTGGCCGGCCTGCAGCGCCGAACGGTAAGTGGCCCCCTGCATCCACGCGCGATTGGCTGCGTCCAGCGAGATCAGGCGGATGCGCAGCAGCAGTTCGCCTTCGGCGGCCTGAGGCATCGCCGCCTGCGCCAATGAAAAATGCTCGGGCCGCAGCTTGTCGGTCGGGATGCCGGCCAGCTGGATCTGGCGATTGGGGGTGGTCATGGACGGAGGCTCCTTGGGTGAGGGGAATGGGGTGAGGGCAATGGGGTGATGTGAATGGGGTGAGGTGGACCGGGTTGTCGATGACCAGCCAGGCCGCGCGCGCAGGGCCCGCGGTCTCAACCGGAATGGGCGGAGGAATCGGCGGGGCCGACGATGCCGCGCAGCCACGGGTCGACCAGGCGCGCGCCTCCCGGGTCTCGCGTGATGCGCGTCAGGTCGGCGACCAAGGACTGCGGATTGCGCCCGACGCGATAGCCGTTGATCCGCAGGAACACATCGGTCGCTGCAAAGGCCACTCGCGCGTGGCCCTCGAAGAACGGCCGATCGAAGGCGAGGCATGCAAACAGCGCGGCGGCCTGGGCGATCAGGTCGGCGTGTCCGCCTTCCTTCAGCCCCGCCAAGGTATCGCGCAGCAGCGGCAGATTACGCACGCCCGGGCGCGCGCCGTAACGGCCGCACAACGCGCCTTGCACCGCCACCACGTCGGGCACCGTCAGGTAGTGGGCCGCGATCACGGGGCCAGTCCCCGATACAGGCTGTCGAACTCACCGAGGCTCTCGTTCAACGCGCGCAGCACATGGCGGCGCGGCTGCCCGGCTTCCCGTCGTTCGACGTAGTCGCGCAGGGCCTCCTCGAGCACCGACTGGATCGGCCGGCCGTCGGCCAGCGCCAGGCGCTGCAGCGAAGCCAGCAGATCGGTGGGCGCGCGGGAGCTGAATTTGCGGCGGGGTTCGCCCGAGGCGGGTCGTTTCATGACTGGCAATCTGGGCGGGGCCGGAAGATCTGTCAACGATGGCATTCGGGTTGCGGCTCTTCCTGTCGGACGAGGCCTGTACCGGGCTGCTGATCCCGCCGCGCGGTGCTGCCTGCAGGCGCAAAGTCATCGCTGCGAGCTGACGCGCAATGCTGCTACCTCGCCCTGGTCTTTCGTCGGGTGATGCGCATGCGCCCAGAGTTAGTGCCATTTGATGGATCACTCGTGGGCTCGACAAATATACTCCTCGGGAGTATAACCATCCGATGTTCACCGTAATCGAGACCCAGCTCTTTCAGAAGCAGTGGCCCGCTTACTGGACAGAGGAAGAGCGAGGCGAATTCGCGTCCTTTCTCTCCGCAAACCCCGAAGCCGGAGATGTCGTACCGGGGTCCGGCGGTATTCGCAAGGTCCGCTGGAAGCGTCAGGGCACAGGCAAGTCGGGCGGAGTCAGGGTCATTTACTTCACTCGGAACGAGGCTGAAGAACTGGTGCTTCTCACTCTGTATGCGAAGTCCAAGACTGACAACCTCACCGGTGCTGTACTCAAGGAGATTCGTCGTGCCCTCGAAGACTAAGCCCCTTTCCTCCAAGGAACTCGCCAAGTTTGAGGCCGGCCGCGATCTTGGCGCTGAACTGCTGCAGTCCATCCGCGAAATGAAGGCCGGCAAGGTCCGTGTCGCCTACAGCCCGGCAACTGAAGCACGGGAGAAGACTGGGTTGTCCCAAAGCCAGTTCGCAGCGCTGCTGGGCGTGTCGGTGCGTACGTTGCAGGGCTGGGAGCAGGGGCGTAAGCAGCCAAGTGGCGCAGCGCGTACGTTGTTGACCATCGCTCGTACCAACCCGAAGGCGCTTCTCGCTGTTGCGGGCAAGTAGTGCATAGGCAGCGACGGCTCACGCATCGCTCACCCGAACTCGCCAGCCGGGTTGTTGTCGTCGAACCTCAAGGTCGGCCCTCATTCAGCAGTTCCTTGATGGACAAGCCACCTAGGGTCGTGCCAGACGGGTATCGAAAGCCCTTGTGCCGCCTGCCGTGCCTTCGCCCGATCGAAGCTGGGCACCGCCGGCACCATCCGCGCGACGGGCTTGCCATGGCGCGTGATGACGACTTCCTCGCCTTGGGCGACCAGGTCGAGCAAGGCCGATAGTTTGTTTTTAGCCTCGAAGGCGCCTATCTCATGCACGTTGCACCTCAAGTATTTATTTCAGCTAGATGAAATCGAGCTGGTAACACATAGTGGAATGCGCGGCTAGTGTGACGAGCGATCTCGGCTCGCGCAAATGCGATGGAGCGAAGTGTTACGTGGCATCCTGCGCCCGTTTCTTGCTCAGGGATGGCCCATTGCCCTGAATTCACTCCCACTCGGAGATGACCCCATGAAAATCACCTCAGTCCGCGCCACCTGGGTGCACGTGCCAATCCCCGAAGCGCAGCAGCACCTCAGCGACTTCGGGCGCATCAGCTCGTTCGACGCCACCATCGTGCGCATCGAGACCGCCTGCGGCCTGGTCGGTTATGGCGAGGCCAAGGAGGAGGTCGGCAGCTCGGGCAACAACCACGGCCTGACCGCGCTGATCAACCACAAGTTCGCGCCGATCCTGATCGGCGAAGACCCGCGCGACATCAACCGCCTGTGGGAAGTGCTCTACAACGGCGTGCGCGATCACTACGCGCTGCGCGACGGCCATGTGTTCCCCATCCTGGGCCGGCGCGGCATCACGGTGTCGGCGATCAGCGGCATCGACATGGCGCTGTGGGACCTGCTGGGCAAGTCGCTGGGCGCGCCGGTCTGGCGGCTGCTGGGCGGGCGCAAGGCCGAGCGCATGCCGGCCTATGCCTCGGGCGGCTGGGCGGACGCGGCCGGCATCGGCCGCCAGCTGACGGACTACGTGGCGCGCGGCGGCTTCAAGGCGGTGAAGATGCGGGTCGGCGTGATCGACGGCGCGGTGCGCAATTCGGTGGCGCGGGTGAAGGCCGCACGCGAAGCGCTGGGCCCGGACATCGGCCTGATGTGCGATGCGCACGGCACCTACACGGTGGCCGATGCCAAGCAGTTCTGCCGGCTGGTCGAAGACTACGACCTCACCTGGTTCGAAGAGCCGGTCACCGGCGACGACAAGCGCGGCCTGGCCGAGGTGCGCGCCAGCACCTCGGTGCCGATCGCGGTGGGCGAGAGCGAATTCACCCGCTTCGATTTCCTGGACATCGCGCAGCGCGGCGGCGCCGACATCTTCCAGCCCGACCTGGCCATCTGCGGGGGCATCAGCGAGGCGATGCGCATCGGCACCATCGCCAGCGCCTTCAACCTGCGCCTGGCGCCGCACCTGTGGACCGGCGCACTGGCCTTCGCCGCCGGGCTGCACGTGACCGCGGCCTGTCCGGCCGGCTACATTCTCGAGTACTCGCTGGGCGCCAACCCGCTGCTGCACGAACTGGCGCGAGAGAAGTTCACTGTGCAGGACGGCATGATCGAAATCCCCGATCGGCCCGGCCTGGGCGTCACGGTCGATGAAGGTTTCGTGCAGCGTTACAGCGTGCCCTTTCCCGTCTGATTTCAATCCAACAGAAGGTTTCTGCCCATGTCCTCCGTCTTCACGCGCGCACTGGCCGCGCTCGTTTCATTCGGCACGCTGCTGGCGGCGCCCGCGGCCCAGGCGCAATCCGCCGGCGACTTCCCCAACCGGCCGATGCGCATCATCGTGCCGTTTGCGCCCGGTGGCGCCACCGACGTGCTGGCCCGTATGGTGGGCGCCAAGCTCACCGAAGCCTGGGGCCAGCAGGTGGTCGTTGAAAACCGTCCGGGTGCCGGCGGCAACATCGGCGCCGAAGCCGGCGCACGGGCCGCGGCCGATGGCTATACGCTGACGCTGGCGGCCGCCGGTTTCATGGCGGTCAATCCGTCGGTGTATGCCAAGCTGCCCTATGACTCGGTCAAAGATTTCGCGCCGGTGTCGCTGCTGGTCAAGGCGCCGCTGCTGCTGGTGGCCAACTCCACGCTGCCGGCGCGCACGCTCAAGGAGCTCATCGATTTTGCCAAGGCCAACCCCGGCAAGCTGAACATCGGCAACGGCGGCGCGGGCACCGCGCAGCACCTGGGCGGCGAGTTCTTCACCAGCGCGGCGGGCATCTCGGCCGTGCACGTTCCGTACAAGGGCAGCGCACCGGCCACCAACGATCTGCTGGGCGGCGTGTTCCATGCGCAGTTCGACAACATGGTCACCCTGATCCCGCATGTGAAGGCCGGCAAGATCCGCCCGCTGGCGGTGTCGTCGCTCAAGCGCGTGGCCATCCTGCCCGATGTGCCCACGATGGCCGAGTCCGGCCTGCCCGGCTTCGAGACCGGCACCTGGTACGGCGTGGTGGCCCCGGCGGCCACGCCCGCGCCGGTCGTCGACAAGCTCAACCGCGAGATCAACCGCATCATCGCGCTGCCCGATATCGCCGAGAAGCTCAATGCGATGGGCCTGCAGGCCGCGCCGATGGCGCCGGCGCAGTTCGGCGAGTTCATCCGCAGCGAAATCGTCAACTACGCGCGCGTGGTGAAGTCGGCCAACATCAAGGTGGAATGAGGCGCGTGCCCCGGCGTGCCGGGGCATCGAACTGGTAGTTTGATCAGATGGGAAAAGTAGAACTTTCTGAGCTCTTGAAACTGGCTGCAGCCGAACGCCTCGAGATCGCGGAAGTGCTCCTGGAGAGCGTCGCGGCAGATGTGGCGGCTGCCTCGTTGACTGACGAGGAACGCGCCTACGTGGTTGGCCGTCTGCTGTAACACGAAGCTTCCCCAAATGACACAGTGCCCTGGTCAGTGGTCATGAAGGATCTCGAGACCTGATGTCGGGCGGATTTGATCGATGTCAGGGGCAATCCCCGGGAAGCAGGCGCAGCGATTGCCGTTTACAATGGAATTGAATTCCATACTAAACGGCAATCATGTACCTCCGAACTCTGGCAAAAACCGTGCTTGCCGTCAGCGACAGCTTCCCGGTCCTGATGCTCACCGGTCCTCGGCAGGTGGGCAAAACCACGCTGCTCGAAATCTGCGCCAAAGCGGACGGCGCCGCGCCGCGGGGCTACGTCACGCTCGACGACATGGATGCGCGCACGCTGGCCCGGCACGATCCGGCGCTCTTTCTGCAAACCTGGCCGCCGCCGCTGATCATCGACGAGATTCAGTACGCCCCGGGATTGTTCAGCGCCATCAAGATCATCGTCGACCGCGACAAGCGCAACGGGTTGTTCTGGCTGACCGGCTCACAGAAGTTCGAGCTCATGCGCGGCATCACCGAAAGCCTGGCCGGGCGGGTGGCGATCATCGACATGCTGGGCTTGTCGCAAGCCGAGCGCGATCACCGGGGGGATGCGTCGCAACCCTTCGTCCCCACTGCGCAGTGGATGTCGGCTGCCCGCGCCGCGAGCGCCAGCAGACCCAAGCCACTGATGGCCGTGTTCGCGCAGATCTGGCTGGGCTCCTACCCCCGGCTGAACGCGCAGGGGCCCAAGGCGCGCGATGTGTTCTACCGCTCCTACATCCAGACCTACATTCAGCGCGATGTGCAGGACGTGCTGAAGGTGTCCGATCAGACCGCGTTCAATCGCTTTCTGGGGGCCGTGGCGGCACGCACCGGACAGCTGCTCAACTACGCCAATCTGGCGCGGGACGTGGACGTCGATGCCAAGACCGCCAAGGCGTGGCTGTCGGTGCTCGAGTCTTCCGGCCTGATCTTGCTGCTGCAGCCCTGGCACACCAACCTGACCAAGCGGCTGGTCAAAACCCCCAAGCTCTATTTTCTGGATACGGGCCTGGCGGCGTACCTGACCAAGTGGCCCGACGCCGCATCGCTGGAGGCTGGCAGTATGTCAGGTGCGATGCTCGAGACCTGGGTGGTCAGCGAGATCGTCAAGAGCTACTGGCACAACGGTCTGCAAGGTCACTTCTACTTCTATCGCGACACCGACCAGCAGGAAGTCGACCTGCTCATCGAGTCCGGCGACACCCTGTACCCGGTGGAAATCAAGAAGACCGCATCGCCTTCTCAACACGCCGGGCGGCAGTTCTCCGTGCTCGACAAACTGGGCAAACGCATCGGGCCAGGCGCGGTGCTGTGCCTGGTGGCGCGCGACATCCCGCTGTCGGCCAGCGTGACGGCTGTGCCGGTGGGATACCTTTGACTAAGCGCGCGCCAGCCGCCGGACCATCTCGATTGCCAACCCGCGCATCCCCGCACTGACCTCGGCGAGCCCACCCAGGCGCTCCCAGTAGTCCCGCGCCACCGGCAGCGCCGGCCGCGTGATCGGGCTGAGCTCGGGCTCGAACGGCCCGTAGTCCGCGGCACCGCCCATTTCAGGGTTCGGCTTCCAGCGCATCGGCAGCATGTCGTAGACCGGCGCCAATCGAAAGCGTCCCTTGGCCAGGTCTTGCAGATCGACGAACAAGCCCAGGTTGCCGCTGTGCATGTCGGAATTGCCGATCAGGCGCCCGAAGCCGAGCAGGGCCGATGCACGTTGGGCATCGGGCGGGCGAAGGCGGCCTTGGCGGCGCAGCTCGCCCGCCGTGGCCGCCCAGTGGCTGTACGCGTCCGCCACGAAGGCCTTGTGCACGTCGCCGATCGACAGCACATGGCGGCGCCCCGCCGCACCGATCCGGTCGAAGCGTTCGCTGACCAGGTAGGTTCGCGTAGCCGACGACACGACCTGCGCCTGCGCCACCTCGAATCCGTGCGCCTGGAGCACGCGCCCCGCCAGCCATTCGGCCCAGAGCAGGTCGTGCCAGCGATCGCCGAACGGGGTCGCGCGGGGTGGCGTGAACTTCACGAGCACGTGCCGGTCGCGATCGAGGGTTGCCAGAAACTTCGGCTGCTCGCCGCCGGCGGACGAGCCGGCCGGCAGCGTGCTCGCGATGTCGCGAGCCAGGCGATCCAGCCCGCCAGGCAGGCGTGCGCCGTCGGCGAGACGATGGCTCGGTTCCTGGTGGTGGCCCGCGTCGCCCAGGGTGATTGCGCCCGGGGCATCGTGCAGATGCAGGGCGGCGAAGAGCACGCCTTCGAGGTCCCACTGCTCGGGATCTTCGTGCAGGCCCGCGTACTGGAACCGGCGCGCATGAATCCGCCCCAGGAAGCCCTGGGCCCGCAGCGCGGTCAGAAACCAGGGCAGCTCCCGGTAGGCAGCGCTTTGAATGGATTCTGATTCGATGTAGACCCTGCCTGCGGCCAGGAAGGTCAGCATGGCGAGCTCGTGCGTGCGGCCTTGCTCGTCCGTCCACCACACCGGCTGGCGGGCCGGCCGGCCTCGAATGAGCCTTGGCAGGCCATAGCGCCGGGCGCGGGCATTTCCGAAGGCCAGCACCCGGCCGCTCAGGCTCGCCAGCACACGCGAGACGGTGGGCTGGCTCTTGCCCAGGACGGCCATCAGATCCTCTGACGAGACCCATCCACGGCTGTGGAGCACACCCAGTACTCGCTCCTGATCCTCGCTGTTGATGGGATTGTTCATGAATAGATATTGAATAGATACTATTCATGCGTCAACCTCGGATCCGTGGGATCCGGGGACCCGGTGTCAGGCCTTCGCCGACGACGGCACCGGCAAGAAGAACGTCACGCTGATGGCCCAGATCCCCGAGCGTCCCGCGATCTGCCGGGTCAGACCTCTTCGCTCCGGTCGCGAAACTCCAGCGCTACGCCCGCCGCGACACGAGACCGTCAGTCCGACGCACGCTCGTCGCCCAGAATCGCGGCGATGTCTTGGCGCTCGCCCAGCAGCCGGACCACATCGAGGTGGTCTCCGCGTTCGAAGTAGCACCAGAGCAGCGGGAACTTTGCGACCCGCCAAGTCCGAAGCCCTCGAATGCCAAGGAGCTTTCCGAGCGTCGGTGAGCCGACGCCAGGATCGAGTTCAATCTGGTCAAGCGCGGCGTTGGTGGCCTTGGCCACCTTCACCGCCAAGCGGGTGCCGCCCTCCTTGCGGTAGTACCGCACCTCGCCCTGCTGATCGCGCAGCGCCTGCGGGCGCAGAACCGCCGGCTTCAATCGATCTCGCCGCGAGCGATCGCCAGCAGTTCCTTCTCGTCCGCCTTGGTGCGACGCCGGCCGGGCCCGGATGCCAGCCCTTCTGCGATGAGATCGCGAAGCCGCTTCCTGGCCTGCTCCTCCTGGTCTCGGCGGACCAGGTCGCGGATGTATTCGCTGGTGTTGCCGTAGTTGCCCGTAGAGACTCGGTTGTCGATGTACTCGCGCATCGACTCGGGCAAGGCGAAACTCATGGTTTGGCGACTCATGGCGAGATCTTGGGTGGCTTGACAACCGTTGTCAATTCTTTGCCCGCTGACCGCGTGGCTGCTGGCCGGGGGATGCCGGCCCGTTCCTCGTCAGGACGCCATCCGAGTTGCCTGGTCCGGCGCGCGCTGGACGGCCTGCTGTGCCTTCTTGGCGATCGCGTCCGCATCAGTTCAAGAGGGTCTTGGGCGGACGGTTAGGTCTGACAGCCCCCAGCACCCGGACACGGCCTCGACAGCCAACACCCGATGGGCGATCCTTCGCAGCAGTTTCCAACGACCTCGCGAATGAATACCCCCATCGAAGCCCTCGCCAGGTGGCGCGATCAAACCCTGACGCGTGGCCAAATGCTGCGCGAGCTGATCTCGTACGAATACTGGTGGCTTCCACAGCGCAGCAACAGCGGCGTGAAGGCATTCAGCCGTTTCACGCTCGCCGCTGCCGAACTTTTCCCGAGCGCCGAGGGCGGCCAAAGTCTCTTTCTGTTCTCGGACCTGGACATTCGAGAGTCCTTCGAGGCGACCCACGCCGGGAGTGGCGGCATGAACTTCCTGAACCCGATGGGCTGGGAGGTCTTCAGCGCCGAACTGGGCGAGGTGCAAGCGGTGGTCGTCGACCCAGGTTCGCCGCACGAGCTGGTCATTGGGCCTGCGGAGTTTCCAGAGTGGAAAGCGCTGGCGGATGCCGTCGACATCGAGCAAGTCTGGAAGAGACTGCAAACGGGGAGCGAGGACGAGGACGACATGAGCCGCGCCGCGCACTATCCCGCTTACCAACTGGTTGTCGCCAAGGGCGAGCAGGGCAACTTCATCTTCTGCGACGTAGCGAATGACGATGGCCAGGGGTACGTCGCGCTCTTCACCCACGCCGATGCGCTGGCGCTGGGCCGCGGCGAGATCGAGGAAATCTTCCTATCGCGCGACCCGCGCGTTGCTCTTGTCAGTGGCGCGGAGATTTTCCCAACGCTGGCCAATGAGCCAAGCGCGGGAATCGTGCTCAACTTCAACGGGCCCACTGAACCGATGGTGTTCGCTCACGGCGTGCTCGATCTGCTGTGCGCTGAACTTGCTTCACCGCCCTGAACGCCGTGCCCAGCAACGCCGCGACAGTCCTCTTGCACTACCGAGAGCTGCTCGCGACGCTTGCGCCACCGTGGCGGGAACCGGCCACTGCCGCCTTGAGCTATGTCATTGAAACGCGCTGCGAGTGGGATTGGCGACGGGGCGAAGATGCCTACTTTCGGCCAATAATCGACCAGCCCCGCCAGTGGGGCGATGGTGCGGCGCGCGTGCTACTGAAACCGCTGGTCGTCACCGGCGATGGTTTGCGCCAACACGGAGTCTCACCGCGCGCCCTCAAAGCCCTGGGGGCGCCAAGGAGCGCAGGCCGTATCGCAAAAAAATTACGCATCGAGAACTGCGCCGAGATCACCTGGGAGCAACGTGTGCTGTGGGGCTTCGGCAATAGCGGCGTGGTCATCGATCTCGCCGCGCCAAACGTGATCTACCACCGCCACAAGCGCGGGGATTTCAATCCGCCGGCCTGGTTCACCCGCCATGTTTAAGGGCGGGCGCAGCGTCAACGCGATGCAAGCGCGCCCGATAGCCCCGCTATCCGGCGCCGCCGCCGAACGGCTCCGGCGCACCGCGCGGTACGCCGCGCACGTGCTTCGCCAGGAACCAGTCGCTCTCGGCCTCGACCAGCTTGCGGATGTAGTCCCACAACACCCGGACCCGGCGCACCCGGCGCGCACCGCCGCCACCGCGGCCAGTTGCGCGAGCATGCCCGATGAAGCAATGCGCAGCGGATGCTTGGGCATCAGCTGATCGAGGTAATTCAGCTGCGGGCTGGGGAGCATCTCGTCGATGTAGCCAACCAGCCGATGGCCGGCCAGCGCCGCGCGCGAACGGACCGGCCCGTGGCGGGCCAGGTAGTCGCGCGAGGCGAACAGTCCGTAGCTGAAGTCGGTCAGGCGCGTGGCGATGTAGCGGCCCTGGCGCGGCGGGTCGAGCGTCACGATCAGGTCGGCCTCGCGCGTGGCCAGGTTCGGAAAGCGCGGCAGCGTCAGCAGCTCGATGTTCAGGTCCGGATGGTCTTCCATCAGCCGGTTCATGCGCGGCATCAGGAACGCGGTGCCGAAGCCTTCGGGTGCGCCGATGCGCACCGTGCCGCCGGCCTGCAGCTCCTGGCCCCGTGCCTCCTCGCCCAGCAGCTGCACGCTGCTCTCCACCGACTCGGCATGCGAGAGCAGGCGTTGCCCTGCGTCGGTGGGCACGTAGCCCTCGGCTGTCGACTCGAACAGCCGGCAGCCCAGGTCGGTTTCGAGCTGCTCGATGCGCCGCGCAACGGTCGTGTGGTCGACGCCCAGCCGGCGTCCCGCGCGGCTCAGCCGCTTCTGGCGCGCCAGCTCGAGGAAATATCGGAGGTCGTCCCAGTTCATCGCGGCGGTGGATTTTTGCGCAGGGTGTGCGCTTCAATACCCCAACCCCCGGCGATTGTCGAGCGCTACCATCGACCGCGCGAAGCGGCCGGCCACAGGCGCCGCGCCCGACGATCGTGACCCAGAACCGGAGGAGACCATGCATCAACCGACGAGACGCACCCTCATTGCTCTGACGGCCGGAGCGGCCGCGCTGGCCGCCGGATGCGGCGGTGACGGGCCCGCGCCCGAGCTGAACACGCTGCCCGGCCGGGTGGCGACCATCGCCTCGACCAAGACCTACGACGGCACGACCGACGATCTGCTCACCGCCGGCCTGGGCAAGACCGGCATCGGCGGCGCCGCGCCCGGCTTCGTCGACGCGCTGAACCCGACGGCGGTGGAACTGCGCCGCCGGGCCATCTACACCAACTACCGCGGCGTGCTCGACCCCACGGCGGCGGGCGGCTACGGCACGCTGTACGGGCCGAACATCGATGTCGAAGGCCGGGACACGCTGGGCGAAGGCAAGATCGCCGGCAAGGAGATCCTGGCCTTCGCCGACGACGGCACCGGCAAGAAGAACGTCACGCTGATGGTCCAGATCCCGGCCAACTTCGACAAGAACAATCCGTGCATCGTGACCGGTCCGTCTTCGGGCTCGCGCGGTGTGTACGGCGCGATCGGCACCGCGGGCGACTGGGGCCTGAAGCACGGCTGCGCGGTCGCCTATACCGATGCGGGCAAGGGCACCGGGTACCACGATCTCGCCGCCGACAAGGTCAACCTGATCGATGGCCGGCTCGTCACCCGGGCCAGTGCCGGAAGCCTGGCCACCTTCGTGTCGGAACTGGCCGGCGGGGCGCTGGCGGCATTCAATGCCGCCTTCCCCAACCGCATCGCGTACAAGCACATCCACTCGCAGCAGAACCCCGAAAAAGACTGGGGCCAGAACGTGCTGGACAGCGTGCGCCTGGCGTTCTGGGCGCTGAACGAGGAGTACTCGCCGGTCGATCCCGGCACCGGCAGGAAGCGCGTGACGATCAAGGCCGACAACACGCTGGTGATCGCCTCGTCGGTGTCCAATGGCGGGGCCGAATCATTGCAGGCGCTGGAGCAGGATACCGAGGGCCTGATCGACGGCCTGGCCGTCACCGAGCCCAACGCGCAGCCGTCCAGCATGGCCGGCGTCACCGTCAACTTCAACGGGGCGGCGGTGGCCAATGCCGGCAAGCCGCTGATCGACTACTTCACGTATCGAATGCTCTACGAGCCCTGCGCGGCCATCGCCGCGGGCGCCCAGGCGCCCAGCGGCGTGCGCCCCGGCTGGTTCGGCTTCGGCACCGCGCCGCTGGGCAGCGCGCTCACGCAGGTGGGCGGGGTCGAGCTGCAGACCATCGCCGCCAACCGCTGCCAGAGCCTGGCCGACAAGGGCCTGGTGAGCGGCGCGACCACCGCGCTGCAGGCCGACGCGGCGCTGGCCAAGATGCAGGCCTACGGCTGGAACGACCCGCTGGCCAATGCCTTGCACGCCTCGCACTACCGGCTGGCCGACCTCTATGTGGCCTTCGGTTACGTGGTGGCCTACGGGCGGTTTTCGGTGGCCGACAACGTGTGCGGTTTCAGCCTGGCCAATGTCGATGCCGCCGGCAACGTGGCGGCGCAGGCCGCCTCGCAAACCCTGCTGTTCGCGACCAGCAATGGCCTGAACACCGGTGGCGATGTGATCTACAACGACTCGGTGGGCGGAGCGAGGCTGTACCACCTGGGCGTGTCGGCATCGACCAACCGCATGGACGGCGCGCTGGACGGCCTGCTGTGCCTGCGCGACCTGGTCACCGGCACCAATGCGGTGACCGGCCTGGCGCTCACCGGCACCGGGCTGGCCAACAGCCAGCGGGTGCGCTCCGGCATGGCCGAGGTGCTGCTGTCGGGCAACCTGCGCGGCAAGCCGGCGGTTCTGATCCAGGGCCGCAGCGACACGCTGGTGCCGGTGAATCATGCCTCGCGCGCCTACACCGCGTTCAACTCGAAGATCGAGGGCGCCGCCAGCAACCTGCGCTACTACGAGGTCGTCAACGCCAACCACTTCGACGCTTTCCTGCCCAATGCCGCGGGCGGCGGCGTGCAGGGCTACGACACGCTGTTCATTCCGCTGCACTATTACTTCGTCAACGGCATGGACCTGATCTGGGCACGGCTCAAGAACGGAGTGGCCCTGCCGCCCAGCCAGGTCGTGCGTACCACGCCACGTGGCGGCACGCCTGGGGCGGCGCCGGCGATCACCGCCATCAATGTGCCCAAGATCTCGGCGGCGCCGGTGGCTGGCAATGCCATCACGGCCGCGGGCGGGGCGGTCAGCGTGCCGCAGTAGGGCTGCGGACGGGCATCAGGTGGGGCGCTTGAGTGTGAGGCGTTCCCGGAACCGGGAGCGCTGCACCGCGGCGCCTGGCCGCGGTGAGAAAACCGCTGCGGCGTGGCCGCAGCGTGACGCAGCGTTCAGGCCGCTTTGCGGGCCGACGCAGACCGGCGGGCACGAAGACCCAGGCCAGCCAGACCACCGGCCATCAGCAGCACGGTAGCCGGGGCGGAAACGCCCGTCGTCAGCGCGGTGCCTTCGAGACGGAAGGCCAGGTCCATCTCGGGGGCCCCCAGTAGGCTGATGCTCTGCCAATTTGTGCCATTGGGGTCAAGGCCGCCATCAGGATTGATGGCTTGGCCGACCGGTCCATTAGTCGTGTCGGACAGCTGGCGACCATAGCTCCCCACAGGTGCTGGAATTCGGGAAGTCGGTGAACTGGGTGCTCAGGTAGGCATTGCCCGCATTCGGAAAGCCATTGCCGTCATTGGTGGTGCTCAGCGGCTGATCCCACAGCACAGCGGCCTGGGCGGACGTCAGGCCGATGGCGGGCGCGAAACAGGCCGCGACCAGGCCGAGCGCAGCGGCAAATTTCTTGGTGGCGGTCACTCGAGAAGTTTTGGACATGATGTGTGGGCCTGAGGTTACGTGTTTGGGTTTGTTAGATGGATAACAGCAATATTCGTGCCTGGATTCACTTTATTCTTATGAATCAATGTCTTAGGGGAGAGGCTCCGCATTGTCGTCAGAGCAAGTGTAAACAACGGCGACACCCGCTTTTGCTCATTCCACTACCGGGTCAGGGTTGGGGGGGCGCGCGTAGCCAGAGCCTGGCACATTTCGCGCAGCGCTACCTGGTCGCTGGCGCACCACTGTTCGCGTCCGGCGCCGCGGCTGCTTCGGTCAGCAGGGCGTCGCGGTCGGTCGCCAGCCCACGCGCCACAGTCGCCGCCACCTGGTCGCGCTGCGCCTCGGGCAGCCGATCCCAGCGCTTCAGGCCGGCTTCCAGCACCATCAGTTGCGCCTGGGCCTCGAAGGGGGCAAAACGTGCGGCATTGGCCAGCGCCAGGTTGAATTCATCATCGATCTCGCCGGCGCGGTGCTTGGCCAGCAGCAGGTTGCCCCAGGCATAGCCCGAGCGGCGCGACAGCACGGTGGCCAGCCGATACTGCGCCGCCGCCTGGGCGTAGTCCTGCCGGCTCAGGTCCGGATCGCGATCGGGCAGGCCGGCGCGGGTGAAGTGGATGCCGCCCAGCATCTCGCGGTAGTCCGCCGCCTCGGGGGCCAGCGCGATCACCGGCGCGACCAGCGCCTCGAGCGCCCGCAGCGACTCCACCGAGGGCGGCCCGCCCGCGGCCTGCAGCTGCGCGCCCCGCTCGTTGGTGCGGATCGCCTGCAGATCGGCCATGCCGTAGCGCACCGCGGTGAACGCGACGTAGCCCAGCAGCACGATCGTGGCGCCGGCCAGCAGCGGGCCCAGCGCGGCGCGGGCCCGGGAGGGGGGCGCCTCGTCGGTGGGGTCCGGCTGCGGCGCCGGGCCCGAGGCACGGCTGCCCGGCACCGAACCGGCGGCCGCGCTGGACGACCGGCGGCGCCGGCTGCGCCCGCTGGGAATGGCCGCGGCGGCAAACGGCAGCGCCACCATCACGCTGAAGGTGATCGCGTTGGAGGGGATCTGCAGGTTGAAGTCGACCAGGCTGTGCAGCGCCATGCAGGTGATCGACATCAGCGCGGCAAACGCCGCCGCCCGGACCACCTCGTTGCGGCGATCGCGCAGGATGCGCAGCGCGGTGCGAAAGCCGGCCAGCGCCAGCACCAGCAGCGCCGCCATGCCGGGCAGGCCGGTGTCGGAGGCAATCTCGAGGTAGTCGTTGTGGGCATGCGAGTAGTAGCCCTGCGCGCGCGGCGCATAGCCCAGGAAGGCCAGGTTGAAGGTGCCCCCGCCGGTGCCCAGCCAGGGATTGTCGGCGATCATCGTGCGGGCTTCGAGCACCGGCTCGACACGGTCTTCCAGGGATTCTTCCGAGGGGCGCGCGGCACGCGGCTCGGGGGCTGCCGGGGCCAGGGCCCGAGGGGCGGAGGTCTGGGAGGAAGTGAGTGCTAACTCACTTGAACTGTCTGACGCCGTGCCCGCATCGGGGGCCGCCGCGTCCGCCGGCACCTCCCCCCGCAGCAGCCGCGTCTCCTGCACCCGCTGCACCACCTTGTCGACACCCACCCAGGCGCCGATCAGCACCAGATCGATCACCAGCAGGCTGACCACGAACAGCGCCATGCCCCGGCGCTGCGTGCGGGCGCGCCACCAGTAGACGGATGCCGCCAGCAGCAGGCCGACCATGAACGAGCCATTGCCCATCCGCGAGCGGGTGAGGATCAGCGCGATCACGATCAGCACCAGCAGCAGGCGCAGCCGCGCC
>JADJVQ010000054.1 GCA_016710525.1 Burkholderiaceae bacterium | reverse complement strand
GCGATCGCGCATAGCACGACGCCAGCCGTTGCGGCTCGCCGTCGCGACCTTCGCGCCAGATCGGGCCGACCGCATGCACCACATAGCGGGCCGGCAGCCGATAAGCGCGGGTCAGGCGCGCCTCCCCGACCGGGCAGCCGCCCAGCGTGCGGCATTCCGCCAGCAGGCCCGGGCCGGCAGCCCGGTGGATGGCGCCATCGACCCCGCCCCCGCCCAGCAGAGTGCTGTTGGCCGCGTTGACGATCACGTCGACCGCCAGCGTCGTGATGTCGGCCTGAATGGCGCGCAGCACCGGCGGCGCAGGCTCAGCCAGATTCCCTGCCATGGTGTCGACCTTTGTCTTGCAGCTGATGCTAGAGTGTAAGTCGATCTACGCAAGGGCTTCGCCACCCCATCGCCATGACTTTCGAATGGCCCAAGCTGCTCTGGCTGCTGCTCCTGGTCCCGATGTCGGCCGCGAGCTGGCTTTGGCTGGTGCGTTCGCGCGCGTCGCTTGCCGGCCGCTTTTCAGGCCTGCGCATCGACCATGGCACCACCGCTGCCTGGCCGAGACTGCGCCGCCATCTGCCCGCCTTCCTGCTGCTGGCGGCACTCGGCGCGGCCCTGATCGGCATCGCCCGGCCACGGGCCACGGTGGTGCTGCCTTCTCAGCAGCAGACCATCCTGCTGGCCATCGACGTCTCGCTGAGCATGCGGGCGCGCGATGTCGAACCCGATCGATTCACAGCCGCCAAGGCGGCAGCCCGGGCTTTCGTCGAAGAACTTCCGCCCAACGTCAAGACCGGCATCGTCTCGTTCGCCGGCACCGCCACGCTGGTGCAGCGGCCTTCCACCAACCACGAAGAAATCCTGGCCGCCATCGACCGGCTGGAGATGCAGCGCGGCACCGCCACGGGCAGCGCCCTGGTGGTGGCGCTCTCGACGCTGTTTCCCGATCACGACATCGACATCGAATCGATGCTGTTCGGCGGCGGTTCGCGCGGCGGTTTCGGGCGCCCTGCGCCCGAGCGCGACAAGAAGGTCGAGAAGAAGGCCGACAAGAAGGCGTTCAGCCCGGTCGAGCCAGGGTCGTATTCGTCGGCCGCGATCATCCTGCTGAGCGACGGGCGGCGCACCACCGGCGTCGATCCGATGGTGGCTGCCCGACTGGCCGCCGAGCGGGGTGTGCGCATCTACACCGTGGGCATCGGCACGGCCGGCGGCGCCGAAGTCGACTTCGGGGGCATGTCGATCTACATGCGGCTGGACGAAGAGGCCCTGAAGATGATGGCCGGAACCACGCTGGGCGACTACACCTTCGCGGGCACAGCCGCCGACCTGCGCAAGGTCTACCAGGGATTGAGCTCGCGGCTCACGCTGGAAAAACGCAGCACCGAGGTGACCTTTCTGTTCTCGGCCCTGGCGGGCCTGCTGGCGCTGGCCTCGGCGGGCCTGTCGATGTGGTGGAACAGCCGGATCCTCTGACGCGCGGCCCGAGACCAGTACGCCGCACCGCTGGCCTGCGGACAGGTCATCGGGCGTGCTTGAATCGGCCAGAGACGAGCTTGAATCGGCCAGGGGCGAGCTTCAATCAGTCAGAGGCGCGCTTCAGATAGCCGGGCGCACGCGCGCTCTTGTCGAAGTCGTCATACCGGATGGGCAGCGGGTAGTACTCGGCCGCCGACTGCACCTGGCCGGCCACTGCGGCACCGGCCTGATCGGCGATGAAGGCCAGCATCATGTCGGTGCCGGCCGATACACCGGCCGCACTCCAGATCGGGCCGTCGCGCACAAAGCGCTCCTCGACCACCGTCACCTCGGGCAGTTCGCGCAGGCGCGCCAGCGACCCCCAGTGGGTGGTGGCGCGCCGCCCGGCCAGCAGCCCGGCAGCCTGCAGCACGAACGAGCCGGTGCACACCGACAGCACAGCCCGGCAATGGCGCGCCTGCTCGGCCACGAAGCGGGTCATGACCGGATTGTCGACCTCGCGCCGCGTGCCCGAGCCACCGGGTACCAGCAGGAAGTCGAGCGCCGGGCACTGCTCGAAGGCGACATGCGGATTGACCGACAGCCCTTTGGCGCAGGTGACCGGACCCGCGCGCTGGGCCACGATCAGGCACTGTTCGGGCCCCTTGAAGTACTTGCTCCACATGGTGAGCATTTCCCAGGGGCCGATGAAATCCAGCTCCTCGACCTGATCGAACACCACGATTCCGAATGTCATGTCGACTCCGTGCGCGCCGGCTCTGAACCCTTCGCGGCCTCGTGCGGCAAGGACCGCACGCCAGCCGACCGCTGGTAGATCACGTGGTATACGAGCCCCACCAGCACCGCGCCGCCCACCAGGTTGCCCAGGATGACCGGCAGGCCATTGTGCGCGAATCCGGCCCAGGTGATGGCCGGCAATGCCTGCCCGACCCCGTCCAGGCTCTGCAGCAGCATGCCCAGCGGAATCAGGTAGAAATTGGCGATGCTGTGCTCGAAGCCGGCTGCCACGAAAGCCGAGATCGGGAAGACGATGGCCACGACCTTGTCGATCACGCCCCGCCCGGCGGTGGCCATCCAGACGGCCATGCAGACCAGCAGGTTGCACAGAACCCCCTTCAGGAACGCCTCCTGAAGCGGCATCGCACACTTGGCCGACGCGATGCGCACGATCTGCTCGGCAACGAGCCCGTTGTTCATCGCGGTGTGCCCCGACAGGTAGACCAGCACCGCCAGGCCGGCGGCACCCACGAAGTTGCCGGCGCACACCAGGACCCAGTTGCGCAGCACCTCGGCGGTGGTGATCTTGCGATCGGCCCAGGCCATCACCAGCAGGTTGTTGCCGGTGAAGAGCTCCGCTCCGGCCACGACCACCAGAATCAGGCCGAGCGAAAATGCCACCCCGCCGCCCAGCTGGCGGGCCGCGAACCCCAGCGTCGGGTCGGAGCGCACCAGCATGAAATTGAGCGCCCCCAGCCCGATGAACGCGCCCGCCAGCACCGCGAGCATGAGCGTCGAGAGCAGCGGCAGACGCGCCTTGGTGACGCCGATCGCCTCGATGCGAGCGGCGATCTCGCGTGGCGCGAACGCGTCGAATCCAAACAGGTCGGGCATGGGTCGGGTCTGTGTGCGCGCGGGTTCGTTCGTGCCGTCTCGGTCGGCCGGCTCAGCGTTCGGCCAGCGCCTTCAAGTTGGCCAGGCCCTGCTCGAAGTCCTTGCCGATCATCGCGTCCATGCTGACGAACACCTGCATCAGTTTGGAGACGAAGGGCGCGGGACCATACATGGCCCAGGTGACCCGGGTGGCCTCGCCCTCGGGCCGCAGCGTGTATTCGGCGGTATTGCGCGCTTCGAAGGGCTTGATGAAATCGAGGCGGATCAGCACCCGCGAGGGCGCCGTGGTCTCGAGGATCTCCATGCGTCCTGCGCCCACGTCGCCGTTGCCCTCCCAGGCATAGACGGCGCCCTTGCCGCTGGCCGCGCCGCTGTGGCTGCGCTTCATGGCCGGATCGAGCTTTTCCCAGGGCGACCAGCCGGCCCACTGGTGGAAGTCGTCGATCAGCGCGAACACCTTGGCCGGCGGCGCCTTGATCACGGTGGCACGCTCGACCCGGAACGAATCCGGGCGGGTGGCCGCATAGGCCAGCAGCGCGCCGATCAGCACCACGACGACAAGGAGAATCCGTTTGAACATGACGGGCCCGATCCTAAAGGATGCGCTGGCGGATGTGGGTCACTGCCAGTTCGGCGATCACGACCACGGCGAAGATCGCGAACAGCACCAGCGCCACGCGATCCCATTGAAAGAGATTCATGGCGGTGTCGAGCGCCATGCCGATGCCGCCCGCACCGACCAGGCCCAGCACCGCCGATTCGCGCACATTGATGTCCCAGCGGAACAGCGCGATCGACCAGAAAGCCGGCTTGATCTGCGGCCAGTAGCCCCAGAGCAGGCGCGAAGCCCAGGGCGCACCGGCCGCCTGGAGTGCTTCGATGGTGCCGCGATCGGCTTCCTCGAGCGCTTCACCGACCAGCTTGCCGACAAAGCCCACCGAGCGGAAGGCGATGGCCAGCGTGCCGGCAATCGCCCCGGGACCGAATACCGCGACGAACAGCAGCGCCCACACGAGCGAATTGACCGAACGGCTCGACACCAGGACCAGCCTGGCCAGGTGATTGACGACGCGGTTGGGCACCAGGTTGCCGGCCGCCGCCAGCCCGACAGGCAGCGCCATCACGATCGCCAGCAGCGTGCCCAGCGTGGCAATGTGCAGCGTGTCGACGAGCGCATCGTGCACCCCGCCGGCGTAGTGATGCCAGGCGATCGGCCACATCCGCTCGAGCAGGTCCTGCACCTGCTGGGGGGCGTCGTACAGGAACTCCGGAATGACCTCGACCGTGCGCGCCGACGCGACGATGGCCGCCACCAGGCCCAGGTACACGGCAAACCGCGACAGGCGCTGGCGGGGGGTGAACCGCTCCCAGACACGAGACGAGCCCGGCGCCTGCGGGGCCGCGGACGAAGCAGCACTCATTCTTGGTCGACCCTGCCCCGCTCGAGGAACACGCCGCGCACCCAACCGGCCAGCAGTTCGCCGAGCATGATCATTGCGATGATCGACAGCAGGATGGCCGCGACGAAGTCATAGTCGAAACGCTGGAAGGCCGAAAACAGCGTGCCGCCGATGCCGCCAGCCCCGACGATGCCGACCATGGTCGAGTTGCGCAGGTTGGAGTCGAGTTGGTAGGTGGCGAAGCCGATGAAGCGGCTGAACACCTGCGGCATCACGCCGAACAGGATCACGTTCATGAACGAGGCGCCCGTGGCGCGCACCGCCTCGACCTGCTTGAGAGAGATCTCCTCGATCGCCTCGGCAAACAGCTTGCCGATGAATCCGACCGAGGCCAGCACCAGCGCCCCGATGCCGGCCAGCGCCCCGAAACCGACCGCCTTGACGAAGATGATCGCCACGATCACCGGGTGGAACGAGCGGGCCGCGGCGATCAGCGCGCGCGCCGGCCAGCTCGCCCAGGCCGGCATCAGGTTTCGCGCCGCCAGCAGGCCGATCGGCAGCGCCAGCACGATGCCCGCGAACGACGCCAGCACGGCGATCTCGAGGGATTCGGTCAAGCCCTTGAGCAGCGAATCGGGCTGCACGATGCGCGGCGGAAACATCCGCGCCAGGAACCGTTCGCCATTGTCCAGCCCGGTGACGAAGCGCTCCACGCTGAAGTCCAGCCGGCCGACCGCATAGGCGACGTACAACGCCAGAAGCAGCCAGCCGGCACGGGCCAGCCAGTCGGGCCGGAATGCCTCGCGATGTCCTGGCGGGGGCGCGGAAGGTGCGTCGGGCGCGGCGCTCATGCCAGCCAGCCTGCGCCGCCGTAGATGGTGGTCAGGTGCTCGTCGGTGAGGGCCTGCGGCGGGCCGTCGAAGATCACCTTGCCGCCCGCCATGCCGACGATGCGCTCGGCAAAGCGGCGGGCCAGATCGACGTCATGCATGTTCACGATCACCGGGATGCTGTGCTCGCGGCCCAGGTCGCGCATCAGTTCCATGATCTCCACCGAGGTGCGCGGGTCCAGCGACGACGTGGGCTCATCGGCCAGCAGCAGCGCCGGCTGCTGCATCAGCGCGCGCGCAATTCCCACACGCTGGCGCTGGCCGCCCGAGAGCGCGTCGGCGCGCCGGTTGGCGAATCCGGACAGGCCGATTTTGTCGAGCAGTTCGAACGCGCGATCGATGTCGGCCCGTGGAAACCGCCGCAGCCAGGCCTGCCAGGCCGGCACATAACCCAGGCGCCCGCTCAGCAGGTTTTCCATCACGGTCAGCCGCTCGACCAGGTTGTACTCCTGGAAGACCATGCCGATCCGCCGGCGTGCCTGGCGCAGGGCGCTGCCCGACAGCGGGCAGATGTCCTGGCCGGCAAATACGATGCGGCCCGCGGTGGGCTCGACCAGGCGGTTGATGCAGCGAAGCAGCGTCGACTTGCCGGTGCCCGAAGGGCCGATCACCGCCGTCAGCCCGGTCGAGCCGATCGACAGCGACAGGCCGTCGAGCACCCGCCGGCCGGCGACGTATTCCTTGACCAGGCCGTCGATCTGAAGCGTGGCGATCATTGCGCGAGGCCTGTCACCTTCACTTCTTGGCCTCGGCGGCCTTGCGGCGCGCCTCTTCCTCGCGCTTGCTTTCTTTCTCGTAGGCGGCGCTGTTGAACTTGTCGCCGCCGGCTTCGGCCACCTGCCGCACCACCGCCCAATGCTCCTTGAAGTTGATCGGGAAGAAGCGGTCGGCGCCGTCGAAGGCCTTCTTCATGTCGTCCGGGAACCGGTAGTCGTAGAAGCACTTGAGCATCTTGTCGCGGAACGCCGGCTCGAGGTCGTGCGCGTAGGCGAACGACGAGGTCGGGAACTTGGCGCTGCGATAGATCACGCGGTAGTCGTCTTCCTTGATCTGGCCGCGGGTGCCCATCCGGTGAAAGACATCGGAGGCCACGGCAGCCCCATCGTAGTCACCCGAACCCACACCCAGCACGGACTGGTCGTGCTTGCCCGAGAACAGGATCTTGTAATCCTTCTCGGGCGCCAGGCCCTCCTTGGGGAACAGGGCCATCGGCGCCATGTGGCCGGAGTTCGACGACGGCGAGGTGTGGGCGAACTTCTTGCCCTTCAGGTCGGACAGCTTCTGGAACGGGCTGTCCTTCTTGACGATGACGATCAGGTTGTAGCCCTGGAAGTCTTTCTCGTAGCCCTTGATCGCGAACGGCACGGCGCCCGCGATGTTCACCGCGAAGGCGGTGGGGCCGGTGGAGAAGCCGCCCACGTGCAATCGCCCCGAGCGCATGGCTTCGATCTCGGCGGCGTTGGACTGCACCTGATAGAACACCACGCGCTTGCCGGTGCACTGGCCCAGGTGATCGGTGAAGGGCTTGAAGACTTTTTCGTAGACCGCCGGGTCTTCGACCGGGGTGTAGGTGAACACCAGCGTGTTGGGTGTCTTGAGCTTCTTGGGGTCTTTGGGCGTATCGGCGACCATGTCGCCGTTGTCATCGCAGTACCGGGCGTCTAGGTCGCCGCGGCTCTTGCAGTCCTGCGCCAGCGACGAGGCGGGCACCGCGGCCAGCATCGATGCCAGCGTCAGTCCGGCGATTGCGACGAATGAATGCAGGTTGCGGATCATCAGGGTCTCCTCCCACGTTTTTTCTGTTCGGGTGATTGTGCCATTACGGCGGCGGGCGGCTGAGCCGACGCACCCGATTCACGTGTCGGCGCCGGCACCCAGAGCCGCGATCGAGCGGCCGAGATTGGCGCGCGCCGGCGCCTCGAGCCTGTCGTGGAAGAACGGCGTGCTGTAGATCCGGGCGCGCGCGACGAAGCCCGCCAGCACCTCGGCACGCTTGCGCCGGAACAGTTCCTCGGGGACGAAGGCGTATTCGTCGCGGACCTGGCGCTCGTATTCGTCAAATCGTGCCGGCACGGCGCCGAGGATCGACAGGTCGATGTCGACCAGCCAGCACTGGCCGGGGGTCGCAGGCAAGGCGTCGTGACGGGTCGCCATGATCAGTTCGTGGACCTGCCGGGCCAGCGCCGGCGGCGCGCCGCCCGCCAGCAGGGCCTGCTGGGCCCACTGCGCACTGCGCAGTTCGTTGGATACAGAGCTGCGCTGTTCGTTGGATGCCGCGCCAGGACCCGCGAGCGCGTAGACCGCATCGTGGAACCACATTGCCAGTTCAACCGCCACCGGGTCCGGCACCTGGCCGAGCACCTGTTCCAGGTGGGCGAGGCACTCGCGCAGGTGCTGGAGCGTGTGGTAGCGGCGCTGCGGTTCGCGATAGCGCGCCAGCAGCTCGGCGGCCAGGACGTCGCCCGGCATGGTGCAGCCGGCGCCCTGCCAGGCCCGCTGCCAGGATCGATGGAACAGTTGCATGGTCAGATCGCCAACAGCGAGGAAAGGGGTGAATGAGGACGCTGGCGGCCAGCATAGCCCAGGCGGTGCGTGCCGTCGGGCCAGCCCGGGCTTGCGGTTGGATGGGTTTCACTGAATACTGTATTTATACACAGCTATCGATCGGCCTGCCGTCACTGCCGTACCCGTGCCTGATCACCGCCGCACCGCCATGCTCCCCTACGCCGAACTGCACTGCGTCAGCAACTTCTCCTTCCTGCGTGGCGCCTCGCATGCCGAAGAACTCGTCGAACGCGCGCAGGCCCTGGGTTATGCCGCGCTGGCGGTCACCGACGAATGCTCGCTGGCCGGGGTGGTACGCGCCCACCTGGCCGCACGCGGCAGCAGCCTGGCATTGCTGATCGGGGCCGAATTCGCACTGCACGAGGTGTTCGCCGAAGGCGCCGGCACCGCCGGCCTGTCGCCCGACACCGCGCCCCGCCTGGTGCTGCTGGCGCAGAACCGCGAGGGCTACGGCAACCTGTCGGAGCTGATCACCCGTGCCCGCATGCGGGCCGAGAAAGGCAGCTACCGGCTGTTGCCCGACGACCTCGCCGACGGCGTGCCCGGCTGCCTGGCGCTGCTCGTGCCCTCGCCGCTGGCGGCGTTCTGCGCGGCCGATCAGAGCCCCGCGCACTCAGGCCTGTCGTCCCTGCACACCCAGGCCCGCTTCATCCGCGAACGCTTCGAGCGGCGCGCCTGGCTGGCCGCCGAGCTGCTGGCCCGCGGCCACGACGGCGCGCTGCTCGAGCGCATCCGCGAAGCCGGCCAGCACAGCGGCCTGCCGCTGGTGGCCGCCGGCAACGTGCATTTCCACGTCCGCTCGCGCAAGAGCCTGCAGGATGTGCTCACCGCCATCCGGCTGCGCAAACCCCTCGCCGAACTGGGCTTTGCGATGGCGCCCAATGCCGAGCAGCATCTGCGCAGCCGCCTGCGCCTGGCCCAGATCTATCCGGCCGCGCTGCTCGAAGAAACCCTCGAGGTGGCCGCCGGCTGCCGCTTCTCGCTGGACGAGCTGCGCTACGAATACCCTGAAGAAATCGTGCCCGCCGGCCACACGCCGGTGTCGTGGCTGCGCGCCCTCACCCACGAAGGCGCGCAGCTGCGCTACCCGGAAGGCCTGCCACACAGCGTGCGCCAGCAGCTCGAGCACGAACTGGCCCTGATCCGCGAACTCAATTACGAGCCTTACTTCCTGACCGTGGCCGACATCGTGCGCTTCGCGCGCGAGCGCGGCATCCTGTGCCAGGGCCGCGGCTCGGCGGCCAACTCGGCGGTCTGCTACTGCATCGGCATCACCGAGGTCGATCCGGCGCGCATGAGCGTGCTGTTCGAGCGCTTCATCAGCAAGGAGCGCAACGAGCCGCCCGACATCGACGTCGACTTCGAACACCAGCGCCGCGAAGAAGTCATCCAGTACCTGTACGACAAGTACGGTCGCCATCGCGCCGCACTCACCGCCACCGTCATCACCTACCGCGCCCGCTCGGCGCTGCGCGACGTGGGCCGATCGCTGGGCATCGACGAGCAGCGCATCGACCGCGTGGCGCGCTCGCACCAGTGGTGGGACGGCAAGCGCATGGCCATCGAGCGCCTGGCCGAATCCGGCTTCGACCCGGCATCGGCCACGGTGCAGCACTGGGTCGAGATGACCTCGGTGCTGGCCGGCTTTCCGCGCCACCTGTCGCAGCACACCGGCGGCTTCGTGATCGCGCGCGACAAGCTCACCCGGCTGGTGCCGGTCGAGAACGCCGCGATGGCCGACCGCAGCGTCATCCAGTGGGACAAGGACGACCTCGACGCGCTCGGCCTGCTGAAGGTGGACGTGCTGGCGCTGGGCATGCTGTCGGCGATCCGGCGCGCGCTGGAGTTCATCGGCACCCGCGCGCGGCCGCGCCTTTCGCATCCAGGACATCCCGGCCGAAGACCCGGCCACCTACGAGATGATCGGCCGGGCCGACACCGTGGGCGTGTTCCAGATCGAGTCGCGCGCCCAGATGACGATGCTGCCGCGCCTGAAGCCCCGCTGCTTCTACGACCTGGTGATCGAGGTGGCGATCGTGCGGCCCGGCCCCATCCAGGGCGGCATGGTGCATCCCTACCTGCGCCGGCGCCAGGGCCTGGAAGCGGTGGTCTACCCGCGCGACGAGATCAAGCCCGCGCTCGAGCGCACGCTGGGCATCCCGATCTTCCAGGAGCAGGTGATGCAGATCGCGATGCTGGCGGCCGGCTTCTCGGCCGGCGAGGCCGACGCGCTGCGCCGCGCGATGGCCGCCTGGCGGCGCAAGGGCGGACTCGAAAAGTTCGAGGCCCGGGTGGTCGACGGCATGCTGGCGCGCGGCTACCAGCGCGACTTCGCCGAAGCGCTGTTCAAGCAGATCCAGGGCTTCGGCGAATACGGGTTTCCGGAGTCGCACGCGGCCAGCTTCGCGCTGCTGGTCTACGTGAGCTGCTGGATCAAGCGCCACGAGCCGGCGGCATTCCTGGCGGCGCTGCTCAACAGCCAGCCGATGGGCTTCTACGCCCCGGCCCAGCTGGTGCGCGATGCGCGCGAACACGGCATCGAGGTGCGCGCGGTCGACGTGCTGGTGAGCGAGGTCGACTGCACGCTCGAAGAGCCGCCCGACCAGCCGGCCTTCGATGCCCGCGCGACACACGACTGGCGTGGCCAGCCGGCCGTGCGGCTGGGGCTGAACCGGGTGCGCGGCCTGTCCTCGCAGGGTGCGCGGCGGCTGGTGCAGGCACGCCTTGCCCGCCAGCAGGCCATGGAACCCGAGGGCTTCGCCTTCGACACCGTCGAAGACCTGGCGCGCGCCGCCGAGCTCGACCGGCGCGACCTGCAGGCGCTGGCCCAGAGCGGCGCGCTGGTGCAGCTGGCCGGGCACCGCGGCGCGGCGCACTGGGAAGTGGCCGCGGTGCAGCCCCTGCCCGAACTGCTGCGCGACGCCCGCTTCGACGAACCCACGCCGGTGCTGCCCGAGCCCACCGAGGCGCAGGACATCGTGGCCGACTACCAGTCGATCGGCGTGCCGATGGGCCGCCACCCGCTGGCGCTGCTGCGTCCGCGGCTGGCCCGCTACAAGGTGGAGACCGCCGCCACCCTGCGCGATTTCCCGCCTGGGCGCCTGGCGCGCGCCAGCGGCCTGGTCACCCACCGCCAGCGCCCCGAAACCGCCAAGGGAACGGTGTTCGTCACGCTCGAGGACGAGACCGGTGCGATCAATATCATCATCTGGCCCGACACCATGGAGCGCTACCGGCGCGAGATCCTGGCCGCTCAGCTGATGACCGTCTACGGCGTGTGGCAGTCCGACCAGCATACGGGCGGCCAGGTGACGCACCTGATCGCGCGCCGGGTGGTCGATCACTCCGAACTGCTCGGGCAATTGCAGACCCGCAGCCGCGACTTCCACTGACGCCTGCGCGCGGGGGCGC
The DNA here is from genome assembly GCA_016710525.1 of Burkholderiaceae bacterium. GTDB lineage: Bacteria > Pseudomonadota > Gammaproteobacteria > Burkholderiales > Burkholderiaceae_E > Quisquiliibacterium. Next base: position 38,284 of record JADJVQ010000054.1, on the reverse strand, counting down.
CTCGCGCCGCGCGGCGACCCGCACACCACCGCTCGAACACCCCTCCAGCTTGCGGATTATCATTGTTCGACCGTGCCCCGGTTCCTAAAGTAGGCCATCCCTCATTTTCCTGGAGACGGTCATGGCCGCCGACACCCCCGCACCTCGCGCAGCCGATGCCGAACTCGATCCGATGCAGCTGTTCTCCGGCTGCCACGCGCGCATCCACGAGCGCATGGGCATGATGCATGCGCTGGCCGAGATGCTCGACGAAGGCGCCCCCGCGTCACCGCCCGCGGCCCGCATGGCCGAGACCATCCTTCGCTTCTACGAAGGCACGGTCCTGGCGCACCACCGCGAAGAGGAGCATGAGCTGTGGCCGATGCTCGAGCGCGCCGGCAAGGACACCGACATCGAGACGTTCAAGGCCATCGGCAAGCGGCTCAAGGACGAGCACCATCAGCTCGAGGCCCTCTGGGATATCGTCACCCCCGAGCTGCGCCGGATCAGCAAAGGCAAACCGGCGCGCATCGACCCGGAAAAACTCAACGAGCTCGCGCAGGCCTACGACCAGCACGCCGCATTCGAGGATGCGGTGGTGATTCCCATGGCGCGCTTCCTGCTGTCGCCCAGCGAGATGACGCGGCTGAACATGTCGATCGCGCTGCGCCGCATGCCGGTGGGGCTGCGCTCCTACATCTGAACGCTGGAGTGCGCCCGAAGCCCGCGCGGGCTCTTCGAACGCGCAGGCTCAAGGCACCCGCAGGCTCGGATACCGGACGTGCTCGACCAGGTTCTGCGTGGCCTGCGACGGCCGGGGCGTGACCAGGCTCACCAGGATGATCACCACAAACCCCAGCGGCACGCCGAACAGGCCGGCTGAAATGGCCTGGATGTCCCACCACAACGAGGTGATGGGCGCGGACTTGGGGATCCCGAAAAAAATCTCCCGCAGCCACGGCTGGTTCAAGGCCATGTAGTAGAACGTCAGGCCGACCCCCGCCACCATGCCCAGCGACGCCGCCACCCCGGTGGTGCGCTTCCAGAAGATGCCCAGCACCAGCGCCGGAAAGAACCCGGCCGCGGCAATCGAAAACGAGGCGGCGACCAGGAACAGGATGTCGGCCGGCTTTTGCGCCGCCACCAGCGCCGCCAGCACCGCCACCATCAGCAGCAGGGCCTTGGAGAGCAGCACCCGCCGCGCCGTGGGCGCGCTCGGATCGATCATCTTGTAGTACAGGTCGTGTGACAGCGCATTGGCGATCGTGAGCAGCAGCCCGTCGGCCGTCGACAGCGCAGCGGCCAGTCCGCCCGCCGCCACCAGCCCCGAGATCACATACGGCAGGCCGACGATCTCAGGGGTGGCCAGCACCACGATGTCGGCGCCGATGCTGATCTCGGCCAGTTGCACCAGCCCGTCGCGGTTCATGTCCACGACCGAGAGCAGCAGCGGATCGACCTTGCTCCAGCTCTGGACCCAGGCAGGCAGGCTCGCAAACGAGCTGCCCACCAGGTCGTTGTAGATGACGAATTTCACCAGCACCGCCAGCGCCGGCGCCGTGATGTAGAGCAGGAAGATGAAGAGCAGCGACCAGGTCACCGAGTCGCGCGCCGCCTTGACCGAGGGCGTCGTGTAATAGCGCATCAGGATGTGCGGCAGCGCGGCGGTGCCGACCATCAGGCAAAAGACCAGCGCCAGAAAGTTGCGGCGCGCGATGTCGCGAGCCTTCTCGTCGCGCCCCGCATAGGCCTCGCCGTGGCGCAGCGGCGCCGCGGCCCGGGGCGCCATCGCCTTCTCGCGGTTCCAGGCGGCCTTCGCATCGGCCTCGGTCTTGGGGTACCGCGCCAGCGCGTCATCGGCCCGGCGCACGGCGTCGCCGTCATCGGCCGCCCTGGCATGGGCGAGGTCCCGTTCGAGCGCCGCCCTGCCGGCGCTGAACGCGCCGATGTCGCGCAGCTTCGCATCCGCCTCGGCCGCGCGCCGCCGGAAGATCTCGCGCACCTCCTTTTCCTTGGGGTCCTCGATCAGCCTCTTCTCGAGCTGGGTCACCTTCTCGAGCTGCTTGCCGTAGACCAGCTGCGGCATCGGCACGCCGGTCTGCTTCACCGACAGCCACACCACCGGGATCATGTAGGCGATGATCAGGATGATGTACTGCGCCACCTGGGTCCAGGTGACCGCCTTCATGCCGCCCAGGAACGAGCACACCAGGATGCCGGCCAGACCCAGGAAGATCCCCAGCGTGAAGCCAACGCCCGCCAGTCGCGTGGTGATCAGCCCGACCCCGTAGATCTGGGCCACCACGTACATGAACGAGCACAGGATGGCGATGAAGATGCCGATCAGCCGGGGCACATGCCCGCCGTACCGCGCCCCCAGGAAATCGGGAATGGTGAACTGCCCGAACTTGCGCAGGTAAGGGGCCAGGAACAGCGCCACCAGGCAGTAGCCGCCGGTCCAGCCCATGATGTAGGCCAGTCCGTTGTAGCCCTGCAGGTACAGCCCGCCGGCCATGCTGATGAACGACGCCGCGCTCATCCAGTCGGCGCCCGTGGCCATGCCGTTGAACAGCGCCGGCACGCGGCGCCCGGCCACGTAGTACTCGGCCGCATCGTTGGTGCGGCTCATGATCCCGATGCCGGCATACAGCACCACGGTTGCCGCCAGGAACACGTACCCGATGCTCGCGCGCGGCAGGCCCATCTGTTCGAGCCCGCCCAGCAGGAGCACGAACAGCACGAAACCGCCCGTGTACCACAGGTAGACCTTCTTCAGCTGCGCGGCGTAGGAGCTCGCGGTCGGCCGAGGGGTGCTCATCGGCGGCCCGCCTCCTGCCCATACCGTCGATGGCGGGAATTCAATGGCATAGCGGCATCCTGGTGGCCTGTCAGGGCGATCGATGCGCACATTGTGTCGGATCGACCGGTGCCGTGGCCATGCAGGGACACCAGAGCGGGCCCAGGCCCGGCCTGGTCATTCCTGCTGTGTGCGAAAGACGACAGCCCGCACCGCCCGCTCGGAAGAATCCGGCCACCGGGGCCGGATTTCCCTGCCGGGCGCCCGTTGCGGGCGCGCCGGTCTGCGAACCGCGGCCTCAGGCCGCCTTCAGGCTGGGGTAGCGCACGTGTTCGACCAGTTCCATCGTTTCCTGCGACGGCTTGGCGGTGAGCAGGCTCACCACGAAAATCACCGCAAAACCCAGCGGCACGCCAAAGGCGCCTGCCGAGATCGCCTGGATATCCCACCACAGCGTCGTGACCGGCGCCGCCTTGGGAATTCCGAAGAACAGCTCGCGCAGCCAGGGCTGGTTCAGGGCCATGTAGTAAAACGTGATGCCCACGCCTGCCAGCATGCCCAGCGATGCCGCGATCCCGGTGGTGCGCTTCCAGAAGATCCCCAGCGTAAGCGCCGGGAAGAACCCTGCCGCCGCCAGGGAGAACGCCGCCGACACCAGGAACAGGATGTCCGCCGGCTTCTGGGCTGCCACCAGCGCAGCCAGCACCGCAACGACCAGCAGCAGCACCTTTGAGAGCAGCACCCGGCGGGCGGTCGGCGCGTTGGGGTCGATCATCTTGTAGTACAGGTCGTGCGACAGCGCGTTGGCGATGGTGAGCAGCAGCCCGTCAGCCGTCGACAGCGCAGCCGCCAGGCCACCGGCCGCCACGAGTCCGGAGATCACATACGGCAGGCCGGCGATCTCGGGCGTTGCCAGCACCACGATATCGCCGCCGATGCTGATCTCGGCCAGTTGCACGATGCCGTCCCGATTGAAGTCGACCACCGAGAGCAAGGATGGATCGACCTTCGTCCAGCTCTGTATCCACGCCGGCAAACTCGCGAACGAGGTGCCGACGACATCGTTGTAGACAACGAACTTCACCAGCACCGCCAGCGCCGGCGCGGTGAAATAGAGCAGGAAGATGAAGAACAGCGACCAGGTGACCGAGGTTCGCGCATCCTTGACCGACGGCGTCGTGTAATAGCGCATCAGGATGTGCGGCAGCGCCGCCGTGCCCACCATCAGGCAGAACACCAGCGCCAGGAAGTTGCGCCGGGCGATGTCGCGCGCGTTTTCGTCCTTGCCGGGATACGGTTCGCCGTGGCGAATCGGCGGACTGGCGCGCGCGCCACTGGCCTTGTCCTTGGCCCAGGCGGCCTTGGCATCGGCTTCGGATTTCGGATACTTGGCGAGTGCCTCTTCACCCTTGCGGATCGCCTCGGCATCGTTGGCGGTCCTGGCATCGGCCAGCGCCTTGTCCAGCGTGCTCTTGCCGGTGTTGAAGGCGTTGGTGGCGTCCTTCAGATTGGCATCGGCATCGGCCGCCCGCTTCTTGAAGAGATCCCGAACTTCCTTTTCCTTGGGATCGTCGATCAGCTTCTTCTCGAGCTGGGTCACCTTCTCGAGCTGCTTGCCGTAGACCAGCTGCGGAATCGGCACGCCGGTCTGCTTCACCGCCAGCCACACCACCGGGATCATGTAGGCAATGATCAGGATGATGTACTGCGCCACCTGGGTCCAGGTGACGGCCTTCATGCCGCCCAGGAACGAACACACCAGGATGCCCGCCAGACCGAGGAAGATGCCGATCGTGAAGTCCACACCCGACAGTCGCGTGGTGATCAGGCCCACCCCGTAGATCTGCGCCACCACGTAGGTGAACGAACACAGGATGGCGATGAAGATGCCGATCAGCCGCGGCACGTGGCCGCCATAGCGGGCACCCAGGAAGTCCGGAATCGTGAACTGTCCGAACTTGCGCAGGTACGGCGCCAGGAACAGCGCCACCAGGCAGTAGCCGCCGGTCCAGCCCATGATGAAGGCCAGTCCGTTGAACCCCTGCAGGTAAAGGCCCCCTGCCATGCCGATGAACGAGGCGGCGCTCATCCAGTCCGCGCCGGTGGCCATGCCGTTGAACAAGGCTGGCACCCGACGACCCGCCACGTAGTATTCCGCGGCATCGTTGGTGCGGCTCATGATGCCGATGCCGGCATACAGCAGCACGGTGGCCGCCAGGAACACATAGCCGATCGTCGCCCTGGGCAGGCCCATCTGCTCGAGCACGGCCAGCACCGACACGAAGACGACGAAGCCGCCGGTGTACCAGGTGTAGACCTTCTTCAGCTGCGAGGTGAAGGACTTCTGAGATTGCTGGGCAGAGCTCATTCGTCGTCTCCTTCGTTCACACCATATTCATGGTCGAGGTTGTTCATGTAGTGCGCGTAGTACCAGATGATCACGACGTAGATGATCAGCGAGCCTTGCGCCGCCATGTAGAACGAGAACGGCCAGCCGAAAAAATCGAAACTGAGATCGCGGGCGTAGTACCCCATGACAAAGGTGGCAACGAACCAGATCACCATCAGGATGGCGGTGATGTTCAGGTTCTTCTTCCAGTATTCGTGGTGTCTCGCAGTGAGTTGCATGGACTCCTCCGTATCGGACTAATGGATGCGGATCGGTGATCCGCTGTCTCCTCGGCCTTGCATCGGGTGATTGGTCGTCGGCTCGTCCTCCTCTGGTTCGCCTGGCGGCCTGCATGCTTCGATCGCAGGTCCTGTGCACCAAGTCACTGCGCCGCAGTGGCCCGCAGTCCGGTTTCCTTCTCGAGCTGCCTGGCCACCTGAGGCTCGAACTCCGAGAGCTTTCGGATGACCGTGCGGGCCCGTTCCGGATCGCCGATGCGCACATAGGCATGCGCCAGCTGATACCAGCCGAAGGGACTCATCGGCTGCAGTTCGGTATTGCGCTTGAGCAGCGGAATCGCTTCATCGACGCGGCCCAGCTTGATCAGCGACAGGGCCTTGCCGTACCAGGCACGGTCGAGCTTGTCGTCGAGCGCCAGCGCCCGATCGAAGCTCACCAGCGCCTGCGGGTTCAGGCCTTCCTCCTGCTGCAGGAATCCCAGATTGAACCAGACCGCGGCCGATCGAGGATCGATCGCCAGCGACTCCTCCATGACCGGGATCGCCGCGGCCCGCTGTCCTGCCAGGGACATCAGGTGGGCAATGGTCGCCGGCACCGCGGCATCGTCGGGCGACAGCAGCCGCACACGTCGCCAATGATCCAGCGCGATGTCGCGCCGTCCGAACAGGAACGCCCAGAAGGCGATCTGCCGATGAAACCAGCTGTTGATCCGTCTGCGCATGGCCTCACGCTCCCGCGACTTTAGGCATCAGCCGGATGCCGTTGAATACGAGCACCCAGATCCAGAACAGCAGGAAAAAAGCCACCAGCGGAACGTGCCGGTCGGCAATCCGCGACGGGGTGATCCGACGCACCAGGCGGGTGATCGGAGATGTCAGAAAGCGCACGGCACGGTACACGGCATTGCGCTCGTGTCCGCCGAAGCTGAGCAGATAGATTCCGCCCTGCGCAACCAGCAGCAGGGCAGCGAACTCGACAAGACCCTTGAACAGGGCCGACCAGTCGAACATCCGAGTCTCTCCTCCAGGCGCGGCGCGGACCTCTTCGGATCCTGCGCCGGACTACCGTCTTCGAACCTCTGTCTATCGATCAGCCTTCTGTTGCGACCTCCTCGTTGAAAACGCGCGTACCGGACCGGCGCACTGCGCCGGGGCTACAGCGTTTCCTTGAGCTGGTCGAGAATCGCGGGATTCTCGAGCGTCGACACATCCTGGGTGATCGCCTCGCCCTTGGCGATGGCCCGCAGCAGGCGGCGCATGATCTTGCCCGAGCGCGTCTTGGGCAGGTTGTCGCCGAAGCGGATGTCCTTGGGCTTGGCGATCGGGCCGATTTCCTTGCCGACCCAGTTGCGCAGGTCGTTGGCGATCTTCTTGCCTTCGTCGCCCATCGGCCGGGAGCGTTTGAGCACCACAAAGGCAACAATAGCCTCGCCGGTCAGGTCGTCGGGACGACCGACCACCGCGGCCTCGGCAACCAGCGGATTGGCCACCAGCGCGGACTCGATCTCCATCGTGCCCATCCGGTGCCCCGATACGTTGAGCACATCATCGATGCGCCCGGTGATCGTGAAGTAACCGGTGTCCTTGTTGCGCACCGCGCCGTCGCCGGCCAGGTAGTACCCCTTGAGCTCTTCCGGGAAATAACTCTTCTTGAAGCGTTCGGGGTCGTTCCAGATGGTGCGGATCATCGAGGGCCAGGGCTTCTTGACCACCAGGATGCCGCCCTGCCCGTTGGGCAGGTCGTGCGCGGTTTCGTCGACGATGGCGGTGGTGATGCCCGGAAACGGCAGCGTGCACGAGCCCGGCACCAGCGGCGTGGCGCCCGGCAGCGGCGTGATCATGTGGCCACCGGTTTCGGTCTGCCAGAAGGTGTCGACGATCGGGCAGCGCCCGCCGCCCACCTGGTTGTAGTACCACATCCAGGCTTCCGGATTGATCGGCTCGCCCACCGAGCCCAGCAGCCGCAGGCTGGACAGGTCGTACTGCCTGGGATGGGTGCTGGGATCGGTGTCGCAGGCCTTGATCAGCGAGCGGATGGCCGTGGGGGCGGTGTAGAAGATGGTCGCCTTGTGCTTGGCGATCATGCTCCAGAAGCGGCCGGCGTTGGGGTAGGTCGGCACCCCTTCGAACACGATCTCGGTCGCGCCGCAGGCCAGCGGGCCATAGGTGATGTAGGTGTGGCCGGTGACCCAGCCGATGTCGGCGGTGCACCAGAAGACATCGTCGGGCTTGATGTCGAAGGTCCACTTCATCGTCAGCATGGCATGCAGGATGTAGCCGCCCGACGAATGCTGGACGCCCTTGGGCTTGCCGGTGGACCCCGACGTGTACAGGATGAACAGCGGGTGCTCGGCACCGACCCATTCGGGTTCGCAGGTGTCGGCCTGGCCGGCGACGGCCTGGCTCCAGGTGATGTCGCGCCCGGCCTGCATCGCGAGCGCAGCGCCGGTGCGCTGGTACACGACCACATGGCGGATCGATTCGCAGCCGCCCAGCGCGAAGGCCTCGTCGACGGCGGGCTTGAGCGGAATGTTCTTGCCCCCGCGCACCTGCTCGTCGGCACAGATGACCAGCGTCGCGCCGGCATCCTGGATGCGCTCCTGCAGGCTCTTGGCCGAAAAGCCGCCGAACACCACCGAGTGGATCAGGCCCAGGCGTGCGCAGGCCTGCATCGCCACGATGCCCTCGACCGACATCGGCATGTAGATGATCGCGCGGTCGCCCTTGCGATAGCCCAGGGCCTTCAGGCCATTGGCGAATCGGCAGACCTGATGGTAGAGCTCGCGGTAGGTGACGGCTTTGCTGGTGCCGTCGTCGGCCTCGAACAGGATGGCGGTCTTGTGTTCGACCGGCGTGCCCAGGTGGCGATCCAGGCAGTTGTACGAGACGTTCAGTTCGCCGTCTTCGAACCACTTGAAGAACGGCGCCTGCGAGTCGTCCAGGCTGCGGGTGAACGGTTTGTGCCAGAGGACCTGCTCGCGCGCCAGGCGGGCCCAGAATCCGGCGTAGTCGCGCTCGGCCTCGGCGCACAGGGCGTTGTACTGATCCATGCCGGCGATGGTCGCCTTTTGCATGAAGGCTTCCGGCGGCTGGAACACACGGGTTTCCTGCATCACCGTTTCGATCTGCCCGGCCACTGTTTTCTCCCCTCGTCGTCTTGTGTGAAACCGCGCACTGGCGGCCTGATGGGCTGCAAGTTATCGGCGCACGCTTACGCGCCCCTGACGTGATTCGGTCAAGTCCGCAGCCACTCCTGCTGCCGCTCCTGCTGCCGCTCGTGCTGCCACTCGTGCTGCCACGCAGCATACTGCGTGCCGTGCCCCTCGGAACGCGAGGGTCTGCCGCCCGCGACAGGGGTCGCCTGTGCCGCGATGCTGCAATGCAATTCCGATAAAATTCCGCTTTTACCCCCGACGAACGCCCCCTAGTGATCGAAGAGAACAAACCCCTGTCGCTCCTGCCCCGGCTGATCTTCGCCACCCGCTGGCTGCAGGTGCCACTCTACCTGGGCCTGATCGTCGCGCAGGTCGTGTACGTGTTCCTGTTCATGGAGGAACTCGTCCACCTGGTGGAGCTGCTCTGGAATCCGGCCGCGCTGGACACGACCGTGGCCAGGCTGGGCATCGCCGAGCGCAACAAGGAGACGGTGATCATGATCATCGTCCTGGCGCTGATCGACGTCGTGATGATCTCCAACCTGCTGATCATGGTGATCGTCGGCGGCTACGAAACCTTCGTCTCCCGGCTGCGCCTCGAGGGCCATCCCGATCAGCCCGAATGGCTGTCGCACGTCAACGCCAACGTGCTCAAGGTGAAGCTGGGCACCGCCATCATCGGCATCTCCTCGATCCACCTGCTGAAGTCCTTCATTTCGGCCGGATCGCTCCCCGAAAAAACCCTGCTGTGGCAAAGCGTGATCCATGCGCTGTTCCTGGTGTCGGCGCTGGCCATCGCCCTGATCGACCGCGTGATGACGAGCGCCCAGAACAAGCCCGACCACTGACCCGCGCGAAGTACCGCACGCCGCGCGCCAACACCGTTCAACGACTCTCCGAGAAGGCCCCCACCATGACCCAGATCAAGCAGGAAGACCTCATCGAATCGGTCTCGGCCGCGCTGCAGTACATCAGCTACTACCACCCGGTCGATTACATCCGCCATCTGGCGCGGGCCTACGAAGCCGAGCAGAGCCCGGCCGCCAAGGACGCCATCGCCCAGATCCTGACCAATTCGCGGATGTGCGCCGAGGGCAGGCGCCCGCTGTGCCAGGACACCGGCATCGTCAATGTGTACCTGAAGGTGGGCATGGACGTGCGCTGGCAGGGCTTCACCGGGTCGCTTGCCGACGCGGTCAACGAAGGCGTGCGCCGCGGCTATCTGCATCCGGACAACGTGCTGCGCGCCTCGGTCGTGGCCGATCCGCAGTTCGAGCGCAAGAACACCAAGGACAACACGCCGGCCGTCATCCACTTCGAGATCGTCCCCGGCGACAAGGTCGAGGTCACCGTGGCGGCCAAGGGCGGCGGCTCCGAGAACAAGAGCAAGTTCGTGATGCTCAATCCGTCGGACTCCGTCGTCGACTGGGTCATGAAGACCGTGCCCACGATGGGCGCGGGCTGGTGCCCGCCCGGCATGCTGGGCATCGGCATCGGCGGCACGGCCGAGAAGGCCATGATGATGGCCAAGGAGTCGCTGATGGAGCCGCTCGACATGTACGAGCTGCTGGCGCGCGGCCCGCGCAGCAAGCTCGAAGAGCTGCGCATCGAGATCTACCAGAAGGTCAATGCGCTGGGCATCGGCGCGCAGGGCCTGGGCGGCCTGGCCACCGTGCTCGACGTCAAGATCGAGATGTTCCCCACGCACGCGGCCTCCAAGCCGCTGGCGATGATCCCGAACTGCGCGGCCACCCGCCATGCGCACTTCACGCTCGATGGCTCCGGCCCGGCCTACGTCGAGCCGCCCTCGCTGGACGAATGGCCCAAGGTGCAATGGGCGCCGGACTACGAAAAGAGCCGGCGGGTCGACCTCGACACCCTCACCCGCGAGGAAGTCGCTTCCTGGACGCCCGGCCAGACGCTGCTGCTGTCGGGCAAGATGCTCACCGGCCGCGATGCGGCCCATCAGCGGATCAGCGACATGCTGGCGCGCGGCGAAAAACTGCCGGTGGACTTCGCCAACCGCGTCATCTATTACGTCGGCCCGGTCGATCCGGTGCGTGACGAAGTGGTCGGCCCGGCCGGCCCCACCACCTCCACCCGGATGGACAAGTTCACCGAGACGATGCTCGCGCAGACCGGCCTGATCGCCATGATCGGCAAGGCCGAGCGCGGCCCGGTGGCCATCGAGGCCATCCGCAAGCACAAGAGCGCCTACCTGATGGCGGTCGGCGGTGCGGCCTACCTCGTGTCCAAGGCCATCCGCGGCTCCAAGGTGCTGGGCTTCGCCGACCTGGGCATGGAAGCCATCTACGAGTTCGAGGTCAGGGACATGCCGGTGACCGTGGCGGTCGACTCCCAGGGCGTGTCGGTGCACGAGACCGGGCCGCGCGAATGGCAGGGCCGCATCGGCAAGATCCCGCTGGTGCCGGCCTGAGCCGCACCGCATCCCAACCGGAGCCTTCCATGCAGATCATCGAAACCACCGCCGCGCCCAGCCGCCCGAAGCTGTTCTCGCAGGCCATCGCCGCCAATGGCCTGCTGTTCGTCTCGGGGCAGCTGCCCATGCGGGTGGACGGCACTCTGGCGGGCCCGGGCATCGTGGCCCAGACCGAACAGGTGATGCACAACCTCGAGGCCATCCTGTCCGCCGGCGGCACGACCTTCGCCGGCGTCGTCAAAGCCACGGTCTTCCTGGCCGACCTGGCCGATTTCGCCGCCTTCAACGAGGTCTGGGGACGCTACTTTCCGTCGGTCAAGCCGGCGCGCTCCACGGTGCAGGTTGCGCGGCTCGCGATGGACGCGCTGATCGAGATCGAGGTGGTGGCCTGCCCGGTGGTGTTCGAGGGCGGCTGAGGCAGCAGCGGCGGTTGAGGCGGCAGCGGCGGCTGAGGCAACGGGCGCAGCAGCGCCCGGCCGGCGCCGCGTTCAGGTCGCGTCGCTGCCGATGCCCCACTTGGGGCGCTGCACCTTGCGAAACGGCAGCGAACCCAGGTCGCTGGTCAGCGTGCCCGGACCGTCGACATAGATCACCCGGGTCGCCACCTTCGAGTACGACGCATAGAAGTGCTGCGACGACTTGACGACCACCAGCCGGCAGGCGCTCAGATCGCAGCCCATCTTGGTGAACATGTCGGTTCCCATGGCCTGCTGACGCTGCGAGGTCAGCAGCACCTGCACCCCGCCCACCTGGACCAGCGCGCTGTCGCCCAGCCCGGTCGGCCCGCCGCCCAGGCCGGTCATGACCAGCGAGCGGCACAGGCGCAGCACCTGCACATCGGCGTCCAGCGGATCGCCCGAGACAGGCCCGATCTTGCCGCCGATGCGCAGCGCCAGCCGGGCGCCCTCCCCGGCATTGAAGCAGATGGACACCGCCACCGGGTCCCACAGCGGGCCCAGCGCCACGCGGTCGATGCCACGCTCGAGCAGCCGGCGCAGCATGAACGTGGAGTCGTTGGGTGCGCCGCCACCGGAGTTGTCGGCCGTGTCGGCCAGCACCACGGGGCCGCGGGGCTCGGTCAGCGCGGCTTCGATCGCCTGTTCGATGCCCATCGCGCCCGGCGCCAGGCGGTCCCGAAAGCCGATGATCTCGCGGCCCAGCTGCTCGGCCACCCGCGCCGCTCGGGCCTGGTCGCCGTCGGCATAGACCAGCACCTTGGTGCCCATGTCGGGCGTATCGCCCCACGGAAAGCCGTGGATCGGCGAGATCGACACGATGCCGTCGTGCCCTTCCATGGCCTGGATGCGATCGACGAAGCCGCGCATGGGCTCGCGGCTGGTGTGCATCATCGAGATCATCCGGCAGTCGAACACGGCAGGCACCGGCCGGATTTCACCGGCCGCCACGCGCGCGCACAGGTTCACCAGCTCTTCGCCCCGCTCGAACACGTCGGTGTGCGGGTACTCCTTGAAGGCGATGATCAGCGTCGCGTTCTCGACCATCGCCCGCGACAGGTGCGTGTGCGGGTCGACCTCGACACCGATCACCGTCCCCGGGCCGACCATCGAGCGCACACGGACCAGCAGGTCGCCTTCGCAGTCGTCGTAGCCGTCGGCGACCATCGCGCCATGCATGCCCAGCAGCACCATGTCCACGGGCAGCGCGGCCTGAAGGTCCGCCAGCAGTTCGGCGCGCAGGGTTTCGTAGGCCACCCGGGTGGTGGGGCCAGCCGGGCCGGCGAAGGCGACCAGCCCCTCGGTCAGGGTCCAGCCGCGCGCGGGCGCCTGCCGGCGCGCCGCCCACAGCGGCGCAGCCACGAACTGCGGGGCATCCGGATGCTTGCCGGCCGGGAAGTAGCAGGACTCGCGATACGAATCCAGGCCCGTGGGCAATGGCGAGAAGGTATTGGTTTCGGTGCCCAGTGAACCGGCGAAAACGCGCATGCCTGTTGTTCCTCCGTCTTGCCGCAATCAGCCTTGCGCCACCGACGCCGCCTCGGTGCCGCCGAAGCGGAAATGCCGCCCCGGCGCCGCCTCGAACAGCGCGCGGGTGTACTCGTGGCGCGGTGCGCCGAACACCTGAGTGGCACTGCCATACTCGACGATCAGTCCCTTGGACATCACCGCCACCTTGTCGCAGATCTGTGCAGCCACGCGCAGGTCGTGGGTGATGAACAGCACCGCCAGATGCAGCGAATGGCGGATCTCCTCGAGCAGTTCGAGCACCTGCGCCTGCACCGAGACGTCCAGCGCCGACACCGCCTCGTCGGCGATCAGCACCTCGGGTTCCATCGCCAGCGCGCGCGCAATGCAGATGCGCTGGCGCTGGCCGCCCGAAAACTGATGCGGATAACGGTCGAGCGAGTCGGGATCGAGCCGCACCAGTTCCATCAGCTTGCGCGCCCGGGCCAGCGCCTCGGCGGCCGAGGTGCCGTAATTCATCGGCCCCTCGACGATCGACTGGCCCACCGTGCGGCGCGGATTCAGCGAGCGGTACGGATCCTGGAAGATGATCTGGATCTTGCGGCGCAGTTCGCGCAGGCGCCCCGCCGGCATGGTCGCGATGTCGGTGTCGGCCAGCAGGATCTTGCCGGCACTCGGGTCGATCAGGCGGGCCACGCAGCGGGCCACCGTCGATTTGCCCGAGCCGGATTCGCCGACGATGCCCAGGGTCTCGCCCCGGCGGATGTCGAAGGCGACGTCCTTGACCGCCGCCACCAGCCGCCCGCGCCCGAACAGCCCGGCTTTGCCGTAGGTCTTGAACAGGCCCTCGGCGCGCAGCACCACGCGGTCGTCGCCGGCCACCTGCTTGCGCGCCGGCGGATCGTGGCTGGGCACCGACGCGATCAGCATCTTGGTGTAGGGATGCCGCGGCGCGGTCAGGATCTGCTGGGTCGGCCCCATCTCGACCAGTTCGCCGTGCTTGAGCACCGCCACCCGGTCGGCGATCTCGGCGACGACGCCGAAGTCGTGGGTGATGAACAGCACCCCGGTGCCGCGCTCGGCCTGCAGTTCCTTGATGAGCTTGAGGATCTGCGCCTGCGTGGTCACGTCCAGCGCCGTGGTGGGCTCATCGGCGATCAGCAGCGAGGGCTCCAGAATGAGCGCCATCGCGATCATGATGCGCTGGCGCTGGCCGCCCGACAGCTGATGCGGAAACGAATCGAACATGCGCGCCGGATCGGGCAGGTGGACCTGCTCGATCATCGCGATGATCTTGGCCTTGCGTTCGGCCTGCGACAGGTCGGTGTGCTCGCGCAGCACCTCGTCGATCTGGTCGCCGCAGCGCATGACCGGGTTCAGCGCGGTCATCGGCTCCTGGAAGATCATGCCCATCCGGGTGCAGCGCAATTCGCGCAGGCGCTCTTCGCTGACGCCGACCAGGTCTTCGCCATGCAGCGCGATGCGGCCCGATTTGACCGGCAGGTTCTTGGGCAGCAGGCCCATCGCCGAGAAGGCGATCACCGACTTGCCCGAGCCGGACTCGCCGACCAGGCAGACGATCTCGCCCGGAGCGACCGAGAAGCTGACATTGGCGACGGCGTCGGCCCGGTCGCCGCCCTTGGGCAGCCCGATCCGCAGATCGCGGACCTCGAGGACCGGCTCCTGGCCGGTGGCGCCCCGAGGCGCTCATCTCACAACCTCTTGGACATGCGCGGATCGAGCGTGTCGCGCAGACCGTCGCCCAGCAGGTTGATGGCGAGCACGGTCAGGGTCAGGAACATGCCGGGATAAAGGATGTTGTGCGGGAAGATCTGAAACACCGAGCGGCCCTCGGCCATGATGTTGCCCCAGGTGGGGGTCTCGGGCGGAATGCCCACGCCCAGGAACGACAGGATGGCCTCCAGCAGGATGGCCGCGCCGGCGATGAAGGTGGCCTGCACGATCAGCGGCGCGATGGTGTTGGGCAGCACATGGCGCCAGATCACCTTGGCCACCGGCGTGCCCACCGATATGGCGGCCTCGACATAGGGCTCCTCGCGGATCGTCAGCACGATGGAGCGCACCAGGCGCACCACCCTCGGCACCTCGGGAATCGTCACCGCCAGGATGACCGTGAGCAGGCTCGCGCCCGACAGCGACACCAGCGCGATCGCCAGCAGGATGGCGGGAATGGCCATCAGTCCGTCCATCACGCGCATCACCACGCTGTCGAGCCAGCGGAAATAGCCGGCCAGCAGCCCGATGAACAGGCCGATCGCCACCGAGATGACGGCCACCGTCAGGCCGACCACCAGCGACACTCGCGCACCGTAAACCACCCGGGTGTAGATGTCGCGGCCCAGGCTGTCGGTGCCCATCACGGCCTTGCGGGTGATCTTGTTGCCTTCGTCGTCGCGGGTGGTGGTTTCGTAACCGGGCAGCTTGTTGCGGTTGCTGGGATTGATCGCGGCGGGATCGGCCGAGGTCAGCACCGGGGCCAGCAGGCCCATCAGCATGATGGCCAGCACCATCACGCCGCCGATCAGCACACTGGTGTTCTTGAGCAGCCGGCGCAGCACACCGGGTTTGGCGGCCGCGACGGCGGGAGCCTCGATGACGGGCGTGGCAAGAGCGGACATGGTCACGGACTCAGTAGCGGATGCGGGGATCGAGCACCGTGTACAACAGGTCGATCGCCAGATTGATCAGCACGTAGGTGAACGAAAACAGCAGGATCACCGCCTGCACGGTGGGATAGTCGCGCGCCAGCACGGCATCGACCGTGAGGCGCCCCAGCCCGGGGATGTTGAACACGCTCTCGGTCACCACCACACCGCCCAGCAGCGTGGCGATGCCGATGCCGATCACCGTGACGATCGGCACCGCGGCATTGCGCAGCGCGTGGAACACCAGCACCTTCAGGTTGGGCAGCCCCTTGGCCCGCGCGGTGCGCACGTAGTCCTCGTTGAGGACCTCGAGCACGCTGGTGCGGGTCATGCGCGCCAGCAGCGCGATGAACACGATGGACAGCGTGAACGAAGGCAGCAGCAGGCGATGCAAGAAGCCCCAGAAGCCCTCGGCCAGCCGCTGGTAGCCCTGCACCGGGAACCAGCCGAACTGCAGCGAGAACACCAGAATCAGCACATAGCCGACCACGAAGGCCGGCACCGAAAAACCCATCACCGACAGGCCCATCACCGCCCGGTCGACCCACGAGCCCTGGCGATACGCGGCCAGCGTGCCCAGCGGCACCGCGATCAGCGTGGCCAGCACGATGGTGAGCACGGCCAGCGAGAGCGTGGGCTCGAGCCGGTCGCCGATCAGCGAGGCGACGGTCTTCTTGTAGAAGAAGGACTCGCCGAAATTGCCCTGCATCACATTGCCGAACCAGATGAAGAACTGGGTGACGACCGAACCGTCCAGACCCAGCTTTTCGCGGATCTGGGCGATGTCGGCGCTGGTGGCGGAATCACCGGCGATCACCGCTGCCGGATCACCGGGGGTGAAGCGCAGCATCAGAAAAACCAGCAGCGCCACGATCAGCAGCACCGGGATCGTGGCAAGAATTCGACGACCGATATAGCCCCACATGGGGAACTCCTTCAGGGCAGAGCGATCCCCGGCCCGGCTGGCGCGGGCCGGGGTACCGTCGGCCGCCCGCGGCGGCGCATCCGGTCTTCCAGGTGCCGCTTACTTCTTCGTGACGTTCCAGAACGCGATCACCGGGGCGACCACATTGCCCGAGATGTTCTTGCGCAGCACGATCGGCTTCTTCCACTGACCCAGGTGGACGTGCGTGGGGTAGTCGAGGTAGCGCAGCTGCACCTGCTCGGCGATGTTCTTCTGCTTGGCCGGATCGGTCTCGCGGGCGAACTGGTCGCGCAGCTTCTCGATCTGCTCGTCGCAGGGCCAGCCGAACAAGGCCTTGTCGCAGGCCGAGTTCAGGAACGCCGCGCCCACCGGGTTGAGCACGTCGGCCGCCACCCAGGAGGTCATGAACGCGTTCCAGCCACCGGCACTGGGCGCCTCTTTCTTGGAGCGCCGCGCGACCACGCTCTGCCAGTCCATCGACTGCATGTCGACCTTGAAGCCGGCCCGCTCCATCAGCGACTTGGCCACCGGCGCGAGGTTGGTCAGCACCTCGAGGTCGGTCGAGTGCAGCAGCACGATCGGCGTGCCGTCGTACTTGGCCTCGGCCAGCATCTCGCGCGCCTTCTTCATGTTCGACTCGAGCTTGTCGGACATGCCCACCGTGCTGGCCAGCGGCGTGTCGCAGATGAACAGCGCCTTGCACACCTGGTAGTACTTGGCTTCGCCGTGCACCGCCTTCAGGAAGTCTTCCTGGTTGAAGGCATAGAACAGCGCCTGGCGGATCTTGGGATTGTCGAAGGGCTTGTGCAGCGTGTTGAAGCGGAACACGTACTGGTTGCCCAGCGGGTTGGCCTCGAAGAACTTCAGGTCCGCGTTCTTGGCCAGCGTGGGCAGCAGGTCGCTCTTGGCTGCTTCGACCATGTCGACTTCGCCGGCGGCCAGCGCATTGGCCGCGGTCTGGGCGTCAGGGATGGCGCGCCACTCGACCCGGTCGACCTTCACCACCTTGCCGCCCGCCATGCCCGAGGGCGGTTCGGCGCGCGGCTTGTACTTGGCGAACTTGGTGTAGACGGTCTTGTCGCCCGGTTTCCACTCGTCGACCTTGAACACGAACGGGCCGGATCCGATGTACTCCTTGATCTGCTCGTTGGGGCTGGTGTCGGCCACCCGCTTGGGCATGATGAAGGGCACGTTCGAGGACGGCTTGCCCAGCGCCAGCAGCATCAGGCCGGTGGGCGCATTCAGGCTGGCGGTGAAGGTGCGGGCATCGACGGCCTTCCACTCCTTCACGAAGCTCATCAGCTTCTGGCCCAGCGAGTCCTTGGCGCCCCAGCGCTTGAGCGAGGCAATCACATCGTCCGTCGTGACGGGCTTGTCGTCATGAAAAACCAGCCCCGGACGCAGCGTGAAGGTCCAGGTGAGGTTATCGGGCGAGACCGAATACTTCTCGACCATCTGCGGCTTGATGTCGCCCTTCGCATCCATCCCGAACAGCGTGTCGTAGATCATGTAGCCGTGGTTGCGGGTGATGTACGCGGTGGTCCAGATCGGATCGACGATCTTCAGATCCGAATGCATCACGACCTTGAGCACTTTTTGCTGCGCCTGCACGGCCACCGGTGCGGCCAGGGCGGTCGCCCCGGCCAGCAAGGCGGCGATGACGTGCCGTTTGAACAATCGGGAAATGATCACTGGCCCTCTCCTGCATGGTTTTGTTGGACGAAGTTCCGCGAACATAGCGAGGCTGAGCCCGCAGCGCAAGCCGATTCAAAGGGCTCGGGCATAGAACGTTCGGAAACCGGTGGTGCATGCGCTGCCGCTGGGCAGCATGCTCTTGTTGCGGTGCACAAAGCGCGATGACGGTGCGCTCGATGCACCCGCGATGTTTCGCCGATCTGACAAAAGGATACGCCTGGCCGCACAGACATCAGGCCTTCGGCGCGACCGGCTCGTACCAGGGCAGATCGGGGCGATGGCCGTAGCGGCGCACCCGCAGGTTGGCCTGCTCGCCGTGGCCGGCGAAGTTCTCCATGTGGCACAGGCGCGAGCAATAGGCGCCGATGTCGGCCGACGCTTCGTCGGTCAGGACGCGCTGGTAGGTGCAGGTCTTCAGGAACTTGCCGACCCACAGGCCGCCGGTGTAGCGCGCATTGCGGCTGGTGGGCAGCGTGTGGTTGGTGCCGATCACCTTGTCGCCGAAGCTGACGTTGGTGCGCGGCCCCAGGAACAGCGCGCCGTAGTTCGTCATGCGATGCAGGAACCAGTCGGGGTCTCGGGTCATGACCTGCACATGCTCGAAGGCCAGATCGTCGGCCGTCGCGAGCATTTCGTCATCGGTGTCGCAGACGATCACCTGGCCGTGCGCCGCCCACGACTGGCGGGCGATGCCGGCGGTGGGCAGGATCGCGAGCTGGCGCTCGACCTCGAGCAGCGTGGCGCGCGCCAGCGGCTCGCTGGTGGTCAGCAGCACGGCCGGTGAGGTCGGCCCGTGCTCGGCCTGGCCGAGCAGGTCCACCGCGCACATCTCGGCATCGACCGAATCGTCGGCGATCACCAGGGTCTCGGTGGGGCCCGCAAACAGATCGATGCCGACCCGGCCATACAGCTGGCGCTTGGCCTCGGCCACGTACATGTTGCCGGGCCCCACCAGCATGTCGACCGGTGCGATGCTGGACGTGCCGATCGCCATCGCGGCCACCGCCTGCACGCCGCCCAGCACCAGGATTTCGTCGGCGCCGGCGAAATGCATCGCGGCGACGATGGCCGGATGCGGCGCTCCCTGGTACGGCGGCGCGGTCGACACGATGCGCGGCACGCCGGCCACCTTGGCGGTCAGCACGCTCATGTGCGCCGAGGCGATCAGCGGGTACTTGCCGCCGGGCACGTAGCAGCCCACCGCGTTGACCGGGATGTGTTTGTGCCCCAGCACCACCCCGGGCAGGGTCTCGACCTCGACGTCCTTCAGGCTGTCGCGCTGGATCTGGGCAAAGCGGCGAACCTGCTGCTGGGCGAAGCGGATGTCCTCGACCTCGCGGGCCGACAGCCGCTTCACGGCCGCCTCGATCTGGGCCTGGGTCAGCCGGAAGTCGGCCGGGTCCCACTGGTCGAACTGGCGGGAGTACTCGCGCACCGCGGCGTCGCCGCGCTGTTCGATCCCGGCGAGGATGCCTTCGACGGTCTGTCGGACCTGGGCATCGGCTTGCGCGAGGGCCGCGGCATCCTGGCCGCGTTTGAGGTATCGGATCGTCATCGATTAGTCCTGGGATGGGCTCGCGGCCGGGCTCGCCTGTCGTCAGGCTCGCCAAGACCGACTGTTCTGCGATGCAGGGTAACAAAGTGGCGCCGGCCCGCAAACGCGGCTATGGTGCAGGCCATCTCGATCAAGATCGACATGGAGCAGCGATGGGACTGATTGCGGTGGGTGGCCTGCAGCACGAGACGAACACCTTTGCGCCGACCAAGGCGGACTACCAGGCCTTCGTGCAGGGCGGCGGCTGGCCGTCGATCCAGCAAGGCGAGGCCCTGTTCGAGGCGGTGGCCGGGACCAACATTCCGGTGCAGGGCGCGATCGTCGCGCTGCGCGCGGCCGGCCATCGGCTGGCGCCGCTCACGTGGGCCGCGGCCTCGCCCTCGGCGCATGTCACCGAGGACGCGTTCGAGCGCCTTGCCGACGACCTGATCGCGCGCCTGAAATCGGCGGGCCGCCTCGATGGCGTCTATCTCGACCTGCACGGTGCGATGGTCACCGAGCATCACGACGATGGCGAAGGCGAGCTGCTGCGCCGGGTGCGCGAGGCGGTGGGCCCGGCGGTGCCGGTGGTGGCCAGCCTCGACCTGCATGCCAATGTCACCCGGGCGATGGTCGAACACGCCGATGCGCTGTCGATCTACCGCACCTATCCCCATGTGGACATGGCCGAAACGGGCGCGCGCGCAGCCGGCCTGCTGATGCGCCTGATCAGCACCGGCAAGCGTTTCGACAAGGGGTATCACGCGTTCGATTTCCTGACCGGCATTCCGTCGCAGAGCACGTTCATCGAACCCTGCAAGGGTCTGTACGACCTGATGGGCCGCCTCGAGGAACGCAGCGGCGTGGCCCTGTCGTTCGCGCCCGGATTTCCGATGGCCGACTTCGACGAATGCGGCATGACGGTGGTCGGCTATTCGCACGATGGCCGGGCCGTCAAGGCGGCAGTGGCCGAACTGGCCGATGCGGTTGCCGCCAGCGAAAAGGATTTCGCACTCGAACTGCTGACACCGGACGAGGCCGTGCAGCGGGCCAGTGCGCGCGGAGCGCCCGGTGCCCCGGTCATCCTGGCCGATACCCAGGACAATCCCGGAGCGGGCGGCAATGGCGACACGGTGGGCCTGCTCGAGGCGCTGCTGCGCCAGCGCGCGCCCGACGCGGTGCTGGGGCTGCTGATCGACGCCCCGTCGGCGCGCCGTGCCCACGAGGCCGGCCAGGGAGCGACCATCGAATTCTCGCTGGGCGCCCTGTCCGGGGTGCCTGGCCACACGCCGCTCACCGGCCGATTCACCATCGAGCGCCTGGGCGACGGCAACTTCCAGTGCACCGGCCCGATGTACAGCGGATTCCGCATGTCGCTGGGATCGATGGCCCTGCTGCGCTCCGAACAGGCGCCGGGCGTGCGGGTCGTGCTGGCCAGCCGCAAATGCCAGGCCGCCGACCAGGAAATGTTTCGCCACCTCGGTGTGGAACCGGCCCGCCAGCGCATCGTCGCCCTGAAGAGTTCGGTGCACTTCAGGGCCGACTTCCAGCCGATCTCGCGGGAGGTGCTGGTGGTTCGATCCCCGGGCCCGGCGCTGGCCGACCCGGTCGACTTCCCGTGGCGCAAGCTGCGCACGGGCATCCGCCTGCGGCCCCTGGGGCCGGCATTCAAGGCGCCGGTGGGCTGAGCCCCGCGGGCTGGGGCTGCGCGGCCCGGATGCCGCGCACGATGTCCACACCCCGCAGCACCGCCAGCGCAGCCACGAAGAACAGCGCGGTGGTCCCGATCGCCAGCCGGTGGTTGCCGGCGGTGATCCAGGTGACGGCGCCATACGTGAGCGGTCCGACAATGGCCGCGATCCGCACGGCCAGCGTCCACAACCCGAAGAACTCGGCCAGCCGATCGGCCGGCGCCATGGCCGCCACGATCGCCCGCCCGCAGGACTGGCTCGAACCCATGCACAAGCCGGCGATGCAGGCCGCCACCCAGAACGCCCCGACCGAGGTGCCCAGCGCCGCGATCGCCACCATCACGATCCAGCCGACCAGCGTCACCGCCAGCGCCCGCCGGTGTCCCAGCCAGTCCTGGGCATAGCCGAAGCCGAAGGCACCGGCCGCCGAGGCGATGTTGACCAGGAACACCAGCATCATGGTCTGCAGCTGGGTGAAGCCCATCGCCTGCTCGGCGTACACCGCCGCCAGCGCGATCACGACCGAGATGCCCGCCTGGTACAGGCCGCCGCACACCAGCATGCGCCGGAAGTCGGCAAACCGGGCGGACTCGCGCCAGGTGCGGGCCAGGCGCGCGAATGTGCCGACGGGCGCAGCCTGCCCGCCTGCCATGGCCGGCACGACGGTGGCCTGGGACGGCCCGCCGGCAGGGCTCGGCAAGGCGGGGGCGCGGCCACGCTCGCGCAGGAACAGGAAGGTCGGCAGGCACGCCAGCGCGTACACGATCGCCGTGATCCACATCGTGAGCGGCACGAATTCGCTGGCCCGCTGCCCCTTGGCCTGCGCCGCCATCACCACCACCAGGCTCAGTCCCAGGGTGAGCATGCCGCCGAAGTAGCCGAAGCTCCAGCCCCAGCCCGAGACCTTGCCCAGCGCCGCCGGCCTGGCCAGTTCCGGCAGGAAGGCGGCGACCAGCCCTTCGGCCACGCTGTAGAAGTAGTTGGACACGATGATGGCGATCACCGCCAGCGCGACGTCGCCCGGTCCGGCCCACGACAGGGCGGCGGTGAACACCACGCAGCCGACCGTGGCCATGGCCAGGAGCCGCCGCTTGGCCGTGTGGGCATCGGCCCAGGCGCCGATGGCGGGCGCGCTCAGCACCACCAGCAGCGACGAAACGGCGAGCGCCGCCGTCCAGGCGAAGGTCGCCCAGCTCGCGCCGCCCGCCACGGCGCCGACGAAGTAGGCATTGAACACCGCGGTCAGAACCACCGTGGTGTAGCCCGAATTGGCAAAATCGTACATGGCCCACGCGAACACCTCGCGCGGGCGAACCCCGTCGTTCAGCGACGTTCGATCGAAGACCGCCATCGCGATGGGCCGGCGCCGCTCAGGCGGCCGTCAGGGCGGCGATGCCGGCGCGTGCAATCTGTGCATCCTCGACCGACTTGACCCCGGACACGCCGATCGCCCCGACACAGGCGCCCTCGACCATGATCGGCACGCCGCCCTCGAGCAGCCCCTGCAGACCGGGCGCCGACAGAAACGACACGCGTCCGTTGTTGATCATTTCTTCATAGATGCGCGACTCGCGCTGGCCCAGCGCCGCGGTCTGCGCCTTGGCCGGCGCGATCTGCGCGGAGATCGGCGCGACGCCGTCCAGCCGCTGAAGCCAGAGCAGGTGGCCGCCCGCATCGACGATCGCAAAGGCGACCGCCCACTTGTTGGCGAGCGCTTCGGCCTCGCAGGCAGCCGCCATGCGCTTGACGTCGGCGAGTTCGAGGCAGGGTCGATTGAACATCGGGGACTTCTCCGCACAACCCGGCGCGACCGGGCAGGCTCAGGGCGCGGCCGTCGGGCCGGGCATCGACCCGAATTCTAGCCCGACATCAGATCCGATCCGTCCACCGGTACCACAGCATGCCCAGCGACTCGTGCAGGGCCAGCCACGACGACTCCATGGCGGACGCCGACGGGATGAAATCCAGCAGGCTGATCTCACCCCCCGATCGGAACCCGTGGGGTGCCGCTACGACATCCAGACCCGCCGCCTGGAAGGAAGCCCGCGCGCGCCGCATGTGATACGCGTGGGTGACGAGAATGACCTTGCGGATGCCGGCTTCGCGCAGCATGGCCGCCGAATCGCGCGCATTCCCCGCAGTATCGGGCGAATGCTCCTCGCGCCAGCGGGGCTTCAGCGCGAACGAGCGCTCCAGCGCACGCGACATCACCAGGGCCTCAGAATCGCTGCGCTGCGAACCCGCGCCCCCCGAGAGCAGCAGCGGCAGGCCGGTGGTGCGGGCGACCCAGGCGCCCTGCGCCAGCCGTTCGAGCGTGCGAGCGTTCGGGTAGAAGCGCTCCGGGCCCTCGCGCGGACTCTTTTTGATGCCGCCACCCAGCACGACGATCGCACCGGCCGCGCCCGGGCCGCGCGCGGCCTGGCGCAACTGCTCTTCGGTGATCGGGCGCTGGTTATCGCCCTCGGCTTCGCGGCACAGGATGTTGGACACCGCCGGCATGGCAAAGACCCAGCTCAGGCACACACCCAGGGCCAGCAGGCCGAACGCCAGCGAGCTCTGGCGCCGCCGCCAGCCGAGCAGCAGACCGAGCAATGCGAGCAGCAGGGGGCCGCCGGGCGGCAGCACCAGCAGTTCGATCGCCCATCGGAGCGAAAAAGCATCCATCGTCGGCCATCTCCAGGAGTGTGTCGCGCAAGGAGGCTATTGCCGGGCGCGCGACGGCCGCGCCGGGAAAACCCCTCATTGTACGAACGCAGAACGATCCTGCGAGGTGGTCCGACTATCATGGGTCGCATGATCGACAGACGGCAAGACACGGGCCCTGCCCCGTATGACGACCTCACTCCCGAACACCTGCTTGACGCGATCGAGACCACCGGGCTGCGTCCCGATGGACGGTTGCTCGCGCTGAACAGTTACGAGAACCGCGTCTACCAGGTCTGGCAGGACGAGGGCCCGGTCGTGGTGGCGAAGTTCTACCGGCCCGGCCGATGGAGCGACGCGCAGATCCTCGAGGAACACGCCTTCGCGCTCGAACTGGCCGGGCACGAAGTGCCGGTCGTGGCGCCGCTCGAATTGGCGGGGCACACGCTCGCCCACCATCGCGGCTTCCGGCTGGCCGTGTATCCGCGCCGCGGCGGGCGGGCGCCCGAACTCGACGACCCGGCCGTGCTGCGCTGGATCGGCCGCTTCCTGGGGCGGCTGCATCTGGTCGGCGCCGCATCGTCGTTCACAACCCGCGAAACATTGGGTGTCACCGAACTGGGCGATGAATCCCGCGCCACCCTGCTGGCCGGGGATTGGATCCCCCCGATCTGCTGCCCGCCTGGCGCAGTGTGGCCGACATGGCGATCGATGCCGCGCACGCCGCCTTCCAGCGGGCCGGCGACGTGCGCACGCTCCGGCTGCACGGCGACTGCCACGCGGGCAACATCCTGTGGACCGACGACGGCCCGCACTTCGTCGACCTCGACGACGCGCGCACCGGCCCCGCCATCCAGGACCTGTGGATGCTGCTGTCGGGCGACCGTTTCGAGATGGCCGCGCAGCTGCGCGAAGTGCTGGCGGGCTACGAGACCTTCTACCGGTTCGACCGCCGCGAACTGGCCCTGGTCGAGGCGCTGCGCACGCTGCGGCTGCTGCACTACAGCGCCTGGATCGCGCGGCGCTGGGGCGACCCGGCCTTCCCGGCCGCGTTCCCCTGGTTCGGCACCGGCCGCTACTGGCAGGACCGGGTGCTGGAGCTCAAGGAGCAGGTGGCCGCGATGAGCGAAGAGGCGCTGGTGGTGGACTGAGGCCGAGACCCTCTCCGGCTGCGCACCAGGGCCGGCTCAGGCCGGCGCGATCGCCCCGCGCACCTGCTCCAGCGCCATCGGGTCTTCGATCGTGGTGAGATCCCCCGGATCGCGACCTTCGCACAGGGCCTGGATCGAGCGGCGCAGCACCTTGCCCGATCGCGTCTTGGGCAGCACCGTCACGAAATGCACCCGCGAGGGCCGCGCGACCGCACCCAGCTGGCGATCGACGGTCGCCATCAGGTCGCCTTCGAGCTTCAGGCGGCCCTGCTGCGCTTCGACCAGGGCCGGGTCCTTCAACACCACGAAGGCCATCGCCACCTGGCCCTTGAGCTGATCGGCCACCCCCACCACCGCGCATTCGGCCACCGCGCTGTGGCTCGACAGGGACTCTTCGATCTCGCGGGTGCCCAGCCGGTGGCCGGCCACGTTGATCACGTCGTCGGTGCGGCCCAGGATGAAGTAGTACCCGTCATCGTCGCGGATGCCCCAGTCGAAGGTCGAATAGACCTGGCGGCCGGGAATGCTCGAAAAATAGGTGTCGACGAAGCGCTTGTCGTCCTGCCAGATGGTCTGCAGGCACCCCGGGGGCAACGGCGGCACGATCGCGACCACGCCCTTCTCGTTGTTGCCGACCTCTTCACCGGTCTGCTCGTGCAGCAGGCGCACGTCGTACCCGTACATCGGCATGCCGGGACTGCCGAAGCGGGTGGGCGTCTTCTCGACGCCGTGGGCCACCGACAGGATCGGCCAGCCGGTTTCGGTCTGCCAGTAGTTGTCGATGATCGGGCGCCCGATGCCCTCCGCAATCCACTTGGCGGTGGGCTCGTCCAGGGGCTCGCCCGCCAGGAACAGCGTGCGCAGCCCCGAGGTGTCGTACTTGGTCAGGTAGCTGGGATCCTGCTTCTTGAGCACCCGGATGGCCGTGGGCGCCGAGAACATCACCGACACCTTGTGCTGCTCGACCAGTTTCCAGAGGATGCCGGCGTCCGGGCGCAGCGGCGTGCCTTCGTACACGATGGTCGCCATGCCCGCGATCAGCGGCCCATAGACGATGTACGAATGCCCGACCACCCAGCCGATGTCGCTGGACGAAAAATACGTCTCGCCGGCCTGGCCGCAGAAGATGTGCTTCATCGACGCGGCCAGGGCCACCGCGTGGCCGCCGACATCGCGCTGCACGCCCTTGGGCTTGCCGGTGGTGCCCGAGGTGTACAGGATGTAGCTGATGTCATTGGACTCGAGCCAGGTCACCGGCACCTGCGCCTCGAGGTGCTGCTCGCGCAGCGCCGCGTAGTCCTGGTCGCGGTCGGCGACCCGCGAAAACGGGGTCAGCTTGCGATCGACCATCAGCACGTGGGCCGGCTTGTGGCTCGACAGGCCGATCGCTTCATCGAGCAGGGGCTTGTAGGGC
This sequence comes from Burkholderiaceae bacterium, assembly GCA_016710525.1. GTDB lineage: Bacteria > Pseudomonadota > Gammaproteobacteria > Burkholderiales > Burkholderiaceae_E > Quisquiliibacterium. The sequence goes on along the minus strand of JADJVQ010000054.1, from coordinate 11,644 downwards.
ACCACCTTGCCGCCGCGCGAACCGCCGTCGGCACTGACGATCAGCACCGGGGCGGCATCGTCGATCCGGGTCGCCAGGCTGTGCGAAGCGAACCCGCCGAACACGACCGTGTGGATCGCGCCGATCCGGGCACAGGCGTACATCGCGAACAGGGCCTCGGGGATCATCGGCAGATAGATCAGCACCCGTTCGCCGCGCCGCACCCCCAGCGCCTGCATGATCGCCGCCATCCGCTGAACCTCGCGATGCAGCTGGCCGAAGGTGTAGGTGCGCTCGTCACCGGTTTCGGTGGAGACGAAGATCAGGGCGGGCTTGTCGGACTGGGCGGCCAGGTGGCGATCGATCGCGTTGTGGCACAGATTGGTCTGACCGTCGACGAACCAGCGGGTAAATGGCAGGCGGCTGTCATCGAGCACCTTGGTGAACGGCGCGTGCCAGTCGATCAGCGTCGCCTGCTCGGCCCAGAACGCCTCGCGGTCTTCGATCGAACGCCGATGAAACTCTTTCAGATCCATGATTTTCCTAGGTTGGCTGCCTGCCCGAACGCCATTTCAGGGCCCGCCGCGGGGTTCTCCCGCAGGCCCTTCCGATTGTCACCGGGAATTTTTCTCCCCCGCCCTTACCCGACCCTGACGCTGCGCGGTCGAGCGCCCGGGGCAGGCGGCTGTCGAGTTTTTTGACACCTGCGCGACTTTCCCCTACGCTCCCGGCATGCCCGATTTCCGCTTCCGCGACATCGTACACAGCGCCGTTGGCGCGTTCGTGCTTTCGGCCGCGCTGCTGATGTCGCCCATGGCGCAGGCATCCGGCCCGGACTCGCCGTCCGAACCCCATGCCGGCACCGAACTCGTGCTGCGCGCGCTGTCGTTGCTGGGTGTGAACTACCGCTTCGGCGGCACGTCGCCCGACACCGGGCTCGACTGCAGCGGCCTGGTCCGTCATGTGTTTCGCGAGGCGATGGGGGTCGTCCTGCCCCGGCGCGCCGAAGAAATGAGCCACGCGGGCGCATCGGTCGACACCTCTCAGCTGGCGCCCGGCGATCTGGTGTTCTTCAACACCCTGCGGCGCACCTTCTCGCATGTCGGCATCTACATCGGCAACGGCCAGTTCGTCCATGCGCCCTCCAGCGGGGGCGGGGTGCGCATCGAGCACCTGAGCAAGCAGTACTGGACCCAGCGCTTCAATGGCGCGCGCCGCCTGGTCGCCGAAAGCCTCGGAGTCGACGGGCTTACGCGTGCGGCCGGCCGCTCTCAGGCGGCCGCCGCGCTGGCTCAGGCGGCTGCAGCCATCGGCCCGTCCGCCATCGTCACGCCGGTGACGCTGCCGCTCACCGGCGCCGCCGTGCCCAAGCCCAACCCGATCGACCTGCTGCAGATCCCGCAGCTGTACATCAACTAGCCGGCCGCCACTGGCGCAGGCGCTGCTGCAAGGCCGGCAGCGCGGCACGCATGGCCTGGGCTCCCAGGGCCATGGCGCCGACCCGATCGGTAAAATCGGCCGATCCGCGATCCCCCACTGCAGGCGCCAGCGCGACATCGGCTTCGCGAAGCTCCGGCGCGGCCAGGTGCTGCGACATGATCGCAAAGGCTTGCAGCAGCACCCGCGGCAGCGAATCCGTCTCCTGGAAGCGCGGCTTGGCCGAGATGTCCACCGCGATGACCAGGTCGGCACCCAGGCTGCGCGCCACACGCACCGGCACCGGGCTCACCAGGCCGCCATCGACATATTCGCGCTCGCCGATGCGCACCGGTTCGAACAGGCCCGGCACGGCGCTGGAGGCGCGCACGGCCTGCCCGGCATCGCCGCTGCGGGCGAGTTTCAGCGAACCGTCGTACAGATCGGTGAGCACCGCCGCGTAGGGGATCGGGAATCGCTCGATCGGGCGCGAGCCCACCCAGCGATTGACGGCATCCTGAAGCGCGCGCCCGCGCAGGAAGCCGCGCACATTGAGCGCCCAGTCGCCCAGCAGGCCCTCCTCGAGGGCCAGCGCCGACTCGCGCAGGGTCCGGGCGTTCATGCCGCTGGCATACAAGGCTCCCACGACACTGCCGGCACTGGTGCCCACCACCAGGTCGACGCGGATCCCGGCCTGCTCGAGAACCTCGATCACCCCGACATGCGCGAAGCCGCGGGCCGCACCGCCCCCCAGGGCCAGCGCCACCCGCGGGCGGCGGGCCGCGGCCGGCGGCGGCGGCGGCGCCCGGGCGGGCACGGGCGAGACCGCGGGCTTGGGCTCGTCAGCCGCCGGGCTTCGCCGGCCAAGGGCACAGCCCGGGGCCACGGCAGCCAGTCCCGCCAGCGCGGGCAGGCGGGTCAGCAGGAATCGCCGGGAAATCGCAAAGCGTGGATGCATGGTCGGGCGCATTCTAAACAGATGCTCTCGCAGAGGCCTCGATAGTCCTTCGCAGACATGGATTGTTACGAATACGAACGACTCGCGTTTGCATTCGCAAACAAACACTTCTAAACTAGCGTGCATGTTCACCGCGCACCGCTTGCCCAGGGCGCGCAGCCGTTCCACCCTCCTGATGCGCAGCCCAAGCGCCACTGCCTGCCATGACCCAATTTACTGCTCTGTCCGGAAATGTCCCCGGCGTCGCTTCGCCGCCCGCGAGCGCCCGCCGCTCGATGGCGTTCGCCCTGGCGCTGGCGGGCGCCGGCCTGGCCGCATCGGCCGGACTGATCGCCCCTGCGCAAGCCCAGGACAAGATCCTGAATCTGTATTCGGCCCGCCACTACCAGACCGACGAAGCGCTGTACGCCAACTTCACGCGCCAGACCGGCATCAAGATCAACCGGATCGAAGCCGGTGACGAGGCGCTGCTGGAGCGGCTGCGCAGCGAAGGCCGCAACAGCCCGGCGGACGTGGTGCTGCTGGTCGATGCGGCGCGGCTCTGGAAGGCCCAGATCGAAGGGCTGTTCCAGCCGCTGCGCTCGCCCGCGCTGGAGGCACGCATTCCGGCTCATCTGCGCAGCAAGGACGACGGCAAGGGCAGCGAATGGTTCGCCTTCTCGACCCGGGCGCGGGTGATCCTCTACAACAAGGCCACCATCAAGGCCGGATCGGTCAAGTCTTACCAGGACCTTGCCAGTCCGGCGCTCAAGGGCCAGGTCTGCACGCGCTCGGGCACGCACCCCTACATGCTGTCGCTGATCGGCGCGATGTCCGAACACCTGGGCGAAGCGGGCGCCGAAAAATGGGCGCGCGGCGTGGTCGCGAACTTCGCGCGCTCGCCGCGCGGCGGCGACACCGATCAGATCAAGGCGGTGGCGACCGGCGAGTGCGGCGTCGCGCTGAGCAACACCTACTATCTGGCGCGCCTGATGCGCTCGGACAAGCCCGAGGACCGCGACATGATGTCGAAGATCAGCATCGTGATGCCCGACCAGGAAGGCCATGGCACGCACATCAATGTGTCGGGCGGCGCGCTGGCTCGCTACGCGCCGCATCGCGAGGCCGCCACGCGCTTCCTGGAGTATCTGGCCAGCGACGAGGCGCAGCGCTACCTCGCCGATGGCAACAACGAATGGCCCGCGGTGCCCTCCGTGGCGGTGCGCAACACCGCGCTCGAAAGCCTGGGCAAGTTCAAGCAGGACACCCTGCCCATCAGCGACATCGGGCGGGCCCAGGTGAATGCGGCACGCATCATCGATCGGGCCGGCTGGCGCTGAGCGGCGATCGGGGCAGCACCCGGGCCGCGCCCTGGGGACGACTTTGCCCGGCGGCAAGAAGGGACCGGGCGCAGCCGGTCCCCGAGGGTCGGCGCGTCAGCGCTGAGCCGCGATGATCTTCACTTCGACCAGGTATTCGGGCTTGGCGAGCTTGGCCTCGACCGTGGCGCGAGGCGGCGTGTGGCCATGCACCACCCAGCGATCCCAGACGGCATTCATGCCGGGGAAATCGGCCAGGGTCTTCAGGAAGATCGTGGCCTGAAGCACCAGGGTCTTGTCGCTGCCGGCCTCGGCCAGCAGACGGTCGATGGCGGCCAGCACCTGCTGGGTCTGGCCGGTGATGTCCAGCGAGGAGTCCTCGGCGACCTGGCCGGCGAGATACACCACGCCATTGTGGATGGCCACTTCCGAAAGGCGCGGTCCGACGTGCAATCGTTGAATCGACATTCAGGCTCCCTGTTCCCTGGGTTGATGAGGATCAGCCGGCGAGCAGGCGCTCGACGACCGCGATCTGATCGTCGGCGATGAAGGTGGGGGCGTGCCCTACCCCGGGTATGGTCACCAGGCTTGCCCGTGGACCACGACCGGTCATCTCCTGCGCGACCGCGGCCGAGAGGATATCCGACTGGCCGCCGCGGATCACCGCGGTGGGGCAGGCAATGGCGTCGTACATCGGCCACAGCGGTGGCCAGGGCTGGCTCATCGCCTGCTTGTAGGGGACCGCGATGTTCGGGTCGTAGTGATACGTCCACTGGCCGTCGCGCTGCACGATGCTGTGCCGGGACAGGTAGCGGAACTGCGCATCGTCGTGCGGACCGAACTCGGACATGTTCTGGCGCATCGTGCGCTCGCCCTCTTCGAAGGACGCAAAACGCGTCTGGGCGCCGACGTACCCGGCGATCCGATCGCGCCCGACCGGATCGACCACCGGGCCGATGTCGTTGAGGATGAGGCGGCTGATGGGCGCGCCCGGCATCGAGGCCAGCGCCATTCCGATCATGCCGCCCATCGAGGTGCCCAGCCAGGTGACGCTGTCGCGCCCCAGGCGTGCGATCAGGGTGACGCAGTCGGCCACGTACTGCGGCACCGAATACAGATTGGGGTCGGCCATGAAATCGGACGCGCCGCGACCGATCATGTCGGGACACACCACCCGCCAGCGATCCTGCAGCCGTTCGGCCAGGGGATCGAAGTCGCGCCCGTTGCGCGACAGGCCGTGCACGCACAGCAGCACCGGCGCATCGGCGCGACCCCATTCCCAATAGGCCAGGCGATGCAAACCGCGCGGGCTCAGGCACTTCACATGCGACAGCGTGGGTTCGGTCACATATCCCCCAGTACAATCGGTCCATCTTATCAGGGAGCCTCATCGTGAAAGGCAAGACAGCACTCGTGACCGGTTCGACCAGCGGCATCGGCCTGGGCATCGCCCGCAGCCTGGCGGCGCGTGGCGCGAACATCGTGCTCAACGGCTTCGGCGACGCCGCCGAAATCGAAAAACTGCGCGCCGGCCTGGCCGCCGAGCATTCGGTGACGGTCGTCTACGAAAACGTCGACCTGACCCGGCCCCCCGAGATCGAGGCGCTGTTCGCACGCCTGGCGCAAGCCGGCATCGGCGTGGACATCCTGGTGAACAACGCCGGCATCCAGCACGTCGCCCCGATCGAAAGCTTCCCGACCGACCGCTGGGACGCGGTCATCGCGCTCAACCTGTCGGCGGCGTTTCATGCCATCCGCTGCGCGATGCCCGGCATGAAGGCCCGCGGCTGGGGACGCATCGTGAACATCGCCTCGGCGCACGGGCTGGTCGCCTCGGCCGAGAAGGTGGCGTACGTGGCCGCCAAGCACGGCATTCTGGGCATGACCAAGGTGGTGGCGCTGGAAACCGCCCGCACGTCGATCACCTGCAACGCCATCTGCCCGGGATGGGTGCTCACGCCCCTGGTGCAAAAGCAGATCGACGCCCGCGCCCAGCAGGCGGGCATCACCGCCGAAGCCGCCAAGATCGCGCTGCTGTCCGAGAAGCAGCCGTCGCTGGAATTCGTCACCCCGGAGCAGTTGGGCGAACTCACGGCGTTCCTGTGCTCGGAGGCCGCCGCGCAGGTTCGCGGCGCCGCCTACACCATGGATGGCGGCTGGACGGCGCAGTAGGGATCACACGGGATGCCCGAGGCTGACGCGCGGGCATGGTCTGCGGATCGGGTCTCTGCGGTGCGTCGGGCTTCGCGGGTCGAGCCTCGGGCCTGTCGGGTGGGTCCGGCGATGGCGGCCACGCCGGGTCGCCCGCCAGCCGCCAGTACGGGCGTGATGTCCGGCGCTGGCGTTCGACGACCGCCGGCTGGCCAGGGCGCAGCCGCAGGGTGACGGCGCCGTCGTAGTCGGTGCGCAGGATGCCGATGCCGGCCTGCTCGTAGCGCTGCAGCACCCTGGGTGCGGGATGCTTGAACCGGTTGCGATACCCCACCTGAAACACCGCCCAGGTCGGTGACACCGCCCGCAGGAACGCGGGGCTCGACGATGTGGCGCTGCCGTGATGGGGCACCAGCAGCACATCGGCGCGCAAGCCGGCCTCGCCCTGTTCGTCGATCAGGGCTTTTTCCTGGGCCGATTCGATATCTCCGGCCAGCAGTGCGACACCGGCCGGCGAGCGGATGCGCAGCACACAACTGCGGGCATTGCTGCTCGTTCGACGGGCCGGGTCTTCCCGGCCGCCGGGATGCAGCCATTGAAACAGGACCTCGCCCCAGCGCCATTCGTCGCCGAGTCTGCAGGCGTGATGACGGGGCGCGGCGAGCACGATCGGATGCCCGGGCGCCAGAGAAGACGCCAGCCAGTCGAGCGGCATCTGGCCCATCAGCGACAAGGCGCCCCCGGCGTGATCCGTATCGCGATGCGACACCACCAGGGCCTGCAGGCGATCGATGCCGCGCGATCGCAGATACGGCAACAGCACCCGGGCCCCGGCATCGCTGTCTTCGCCATAGGCCGGGCCGGTGTCGTAGAGCAGCCGGCCCTGCGCCGTTTCGACCAGCACCGCCATGCCTTGGCCGACATCGAGCACGGTCAGCCAGAGCGCATCGGGCGCCGGCGATCGGACCGGTCCGAGCAGCAGCGGCAGCAGTCCGGCGCCGGCCCAGGCCCGCCCTGGCACCGGCCAGGGCGCCAGCAGCAGGGCGCACGCCAGCACGGCCAGCACGGCCGCCGCGGCCGAAGGCGACGGCAGCCCCAGCGCCGCCCATGCCAGGCCGTCTCCCCACGACAGGATCGCCAGCAGGCCATCGGTCAGCCATGCCGCGGCCCGCAGCAGCCAGGCGCCCGCGGACGGCCAGCCCAGCGCCCCGGAGGCGCCGACCAGGGCCAGCGGCGTGACCAGCCCCGAAACCACCGGAATCGCCAGGGCGTTGGCCAGCGGCCCCACCAGCGAGACCGATGAGAAGAAGAGCACGCCCAGCGGCAGCATCGCCAGCGTCGCCGCCAGCTGGGTGCGGCCCGCCGCCGCCAGCCAGGGCAGCAGCCGCACGCGCAGGCGTTCGTGCCACGCCGGCGGCGGCACGGCGGGAGCCGGCACGACGGGCTCGGGCGGGCTGTGCGGACTGAGCCGGGAACCGTGCCAGAAAATCGCGGCCACGGCGCCGAACGAAAGCCAGAAACCGATCGCTGTCGGCGCCCAGGGGTCGAACAGGCACACGACGGCCGCCGCGCTGCACAGCACCGGCACGGCGGCACGGCTTCGACCGGACAGCAGCGCAAGTCCGCCCGCGGCCAGCATCCAGCAGGTGCGCTGCGCGGGCAGGCCCCAGCCGGCGAGCGCCGAATATCCGAAGGCCACGCACAGTCCGCCCAGCCAGGCCGCACGCGGCGCCGCCATCAGACCGATGAGCCGACCGCGCCAGAGCCTGCGCACCCCCCACACCGCCATGGCGGCCAGCATCGTGATGTGCAGCCCCGAAATGCTCATCAGGTGCCCGACGCCGGTCCGGTTGAACTGGGCCCAGGAGGCACCGGGGATGGCGGACTGGTCGCCGACCACCAGCGCGACCAGCACCCCGCGCACTGGTGCCGCACTGTCGGGCAGAGCCCGCACCATCGCATCGCGCAGGTCGGTGCGCAGCCCTTCGAGGACGCTGCGCACCCGCCCGTCGAACGCATCGATGCGCGTCGGCCGCACGGTGGTGCGGATGCCGTCGCGCACGCTGCCGTGCGCGGCGATGCCGTCTTCCAGGGCGCGCAGTTCGCCATCGAACAGGCCGGGATTTTGAGGCGCCAGCGGGCGCCGCAGCCGCACGGTCAGTCGCCAGCGTTCGCCGGCGCGGAACGGCGCGGCGCCGTCACGGTTTGCCGGCCGGTCAGGTGCGCCCCGGGAGGCGGCCCAGGGCCCCGCGGGCCAATTCAGACGGATCAGGATCGGCCCGGGACATGCCTGGGTGCCCGGTTCGCAGGACTCGATCCGCAAGCGGGTTCGCCAGCCGTATTGCGCGGGCGTGGGCATCTCGTCGATCACACCGGTGACCACCAGGTCGACCCCTTCGAGCGCGGGCGGCAGGCGCTCGGCCAGGGCGGCGTGGGCCCGCAGCACGGCGTGGCTGGCCGCGAGGAACACGACGGCGGCGCCGAACAGCCATGCGGCAGCCGTGCGCCTGGACGACAGGCGAACCGCCGCCCGCGGCCAGAGCCGGATCAGCCCCCGACGCCCAAACCACCCCAGCAGCGCGCCGCGCGCCAGCAGCAGCACCACGCCCACCACGATCCAGACGGTACAGATCAGCCGCGATGGCAGCTCGGCCAACTGCTGGACACCCCAGCACGCGCAGACGACCAGGGCGCCCGGCGGCAGACGGCTCACGGCCGCGAGCAGCCTTGCCAGGACACTGATCCGCCACGGCCAGGCGGCCGCCCGGCCCAGCCATGCTCCGACCGGCCCGGATTGACCCTTGTCCCGCCGGAGGAGCCCATCGGCGGGACGGTGGCGGGGCATCGGGGAGGACATGGCGGCATGATCGCGCGCTGACACGGCAGGCGCGATCGACCGGAAGTCCCGCCCTTGCGGCGATGGGTCTAGGCCAAGAGTGCGAGCTCGGGCCTTGAAGTCGAGCCGGTCAGCCCGGTCAGCCCGGAACGCCCGAAGCGCCCGAAGCGCCCGGAGCGCCCGGTCCGCCCAGCCCGCCAACCAGCATCGCCAGGGCCGCCCCCAGCCGAGGCAGGACCCGGCATGCATTGCGGGCGGTCTGCTCGATGCAGTCCGGCACCGTCTGCCCGCGCAATTCGGCCAGAACTTCCGCGATCCGCGCCAGCTGCGCGGGCTCGTTGCGTCCCGGATGCAGCCAGGCCGGCGAGATGTCGGGTGCGTCGGTCTCGAGCACATGCGCCTGCGGCCCCAGGTCGGAGGCCAGGCGGCGGATCTGCAGGGCGCGCGTGAACGTCATCGCGCCCCCGAAGCCCAGCGCCAGTCCCAGCGACACGAACGTCTCGGCCTGCTGGTGGCTGCCATTGAAGGCATGGGCGATGCCGCCCGAGGGGCGCAGCCGGCGCAGGTGCTTGAGCACGATGTCCTGCGAGCGCCGCACGTGCACGATCACCGGCAGGTCGAACTCGCGCGCCATCTCGAGCTGCGCGACGAAGAATCGCTCCTGGCGCGCCCGGTCCAGACCGGGCACGAAGAAGTCCAGGCCGATCTCGCCGACCGCGACCAGGTCGGGATCACCCGCACAGGCACGCAGCGTCGCGCGCAGGGTGTCCAGGTCGGCGTCTGCCGCACCGTCGACACACATCGGATGAATGCCCAGCGCATACACGCACCGCGCCCCGCCGCGCTGCCGCGCCAGCTGGCGCACGGCATCGAAATTGCCGACCGCCACTGCGGGCACCACGATCAGGCCGACCCCCTGAGCCAGCGCCTGCGCGCGCAAGTCCGGCGCCTGTGCGCCGAACTCGGGCGCATCGAGGTGGCAGTGGGTGTCGATCAGCATGTGGAGCATTGTCGCCGCGGCGGACGATTCCTGCTGCCGAGCACGGCTTGGCCGGCGCCGGCAGGCTTGTCCGTGCCTGGCGCCGTCACCGGCGCGCCCGCACGAGCCCCGCTCAGGCCGGCACCAGCACCCCGTCGCGCAGCGCCAGGATGCGGTCGGCGCGGCCCGCCAGTTCGGTGTCGTGGGTCACGATGACGAAGCTGATGCCGAACTCGCCGCTCAGCGACTCGATCAGTTCGAACACCTGGCGCGCGGTGGCGCGGTCCAGGTTGCCGGTCGGCTCGTCGGCCAGCACGCAGCGCGGCTGCGTGACCAGTGCGCGGGCCAGCGCCACCCGCTGGCGCTCGCCGCCCGACAGCTCTCCCGGCAGATGGGTCAGCCGGTCGGCCAGCCCGACCCGGGTGAGGAGCTCGGTGGCGGCCCGCTGCGCCGGGCCGGTCGCCACACGCCGGATGCGCAGCGGCATCGCGACGTTCTCCAGCGCGCTGAACTCGGGCAGCAGATGATGGAACTGGTAGACGAACCCGAGCAGCCGGTTGCGCTGCTCGCCGCGCTCGGTCTCGCCCAGCGAGACGATGTCGCGGCCCAGCCAGCTCACCGAGCCTTCGCTGGGCGCATCGAGCCCGCCCAGCAGATGCAGCAGCGTGCTCTTGCCCGACCCGGATGCGCCCACGATGGCGATGCGCTCGCCGTGGTGCACCTGCAGGTCCGTGCCCTGCAGCACCGACACCTGGTGGCGTCCCTCGTCGTAGCGCTTGCGCAGGCCCTGGCAGGCGAGCACCACCTCGGCCTGCGCCGCCGGCGTGCCGATCACCGCCTCGTCACTCATAGCGCAGCGCCTCCGCCGGCCGGACCTTCGAGGCCCGCCAGCTCGGGTAAATGGTCGAGAGCAGCGCCAGCACGCACGACACCCCGCCGATCACCGCCACATCGTCCCAGCGCAGGTCGCTGGGCAGCCGGTTGATGAAGTACACGCCCTTGGGCAGGACCTGGAAATTGAACAAGGTCTCGATCCCGCTGACCGCGGTGTCGATGTTCAGCGCCAGCAGCACGCCCGCGACCACGCCCAGCAGCGTGCCCATCAGGCCGACCACCGAGCCCTGCACCATGAACACCTTCATGATGCTGGCCGGACTGGCCCCCAGGGTGCGCAGGATGGCGATGTCGGGCTGCTTGTCGGTGACCGTCATCACCAGCATCGACACCAGGTTGAACGCCGCCACCGCGATGATCAGCGTGAGGATGATGAACATCATGCGTTTTTCGATCTGCACCGCCGCGAACCAGTTGCGGTTCTCGCGCGACCAGTCGCGCACGTAATAGTCGGAGCCCAGCACCTGCGCCAGCTCGCGGCCGATGGCCGGCGCGGCCAGCATGTCGGAGGTCTTCAGGCGCACGCCGCTGGCCCCGTCGACGCGAAACAGCCGCGCCGGCGTCCTGCATGTGGACCAGCACCAGCGTGGTGTCGTATTCGTAGTGACCGGATTCGAAGATGCCCGTGACCGTGAACTGGCGCAGCCGCGGCACCACGCCCGCCGGCGTGGTCGTGCCCTGGGGCGCGATGATCGCCAGCTTGTCGCCGACCTGCACGAGCAGCTGGCGCGCCAGCTCGCTGCCGACCAGCATGCCGAACTCCCCCGGCACCAGGCGATCGAGCAGCTTGCCCGCCGGTCCGGCCAGGAAATCGGCCACCTTGGGCTCCTGGGCCGGATCGATGCCGCGCACCAGCACGCCGCGGACCAGGTCGTCGCGCGCGATCATGGCCTGGCCGTTCACGTACGGGGCCGCCGCCACGATGCGCGGATGCGCACGGACCTTGGCCAGCAGCGGGCCCGGATCCGGCAGTCCGCCGGGCGGCCCCAGCACCTCGATGTGCGAGAGCACCGACAGCATGCGGTCGGTCACCTCCTTCTGAAACCCGTTCATCACCGACAGCACGGTGATCAGCGCCGCCACCCCCAGCCCGATGCCCGCGACCGACAGCGCCGAGATGAACGAGATGAAGC
>JADJVQ010000053.1 GCA_016710525.1 Burkholderiaceae bacterium | reverse complement strand
GCCTGGTGCAGGTCAGCTACGCCATCGGCGTGGCCCGCCCCACCTCGGTGATGGTCACCACCGAAGGCACCGGCACCGTCAGCGACGAGCGCCTGTCGGCTCTGGTCCAGGAACACTTCGACCTGCGCCCGAAAGGCATCATCCAGATGCTCGACCTGCTGCGCCCCATCTACGGCAAAACCGCCGCCTACGGCCACTTCGGCCGCGAAGAACCCGAGTTCAGTTGGGAACGTACGGACAAGGCTGCTGCCCTGCGGGCAGCAGCCTGACGCGCGACGCGCGTCAGCCGCGTAGCGGCTTGTCCGTACGTCGGCGAAGGCTAACTTCGCGCAAGCGAAGTTAAGGGGCGCCCAGCGCCCCGGCCGCAGCCAAAGTCCATGACTTCGGCCCTGCGGGCCGCTGACCGACGCGAAGCGGCTTGTCGGTTCTTCGGCGAAGGCTAACTTCGCGCAAGCGAAGTTAAGGGGCGCCCAGCGCCCCGGCCGCAGCCAAATCACTCTCCGGCTGCCCGCGAGGGCAGCCCCGGTCTGCGAAGCGCCTGCTGCGCCACGTTGTTCGCACCGCCCAGTGGGGAAGGCGCGCGCCGCCCTTTCTCGACCGCCCCCCATGAAAACCATCCCCCTCCCCACCGGCGAACGCGTCCCCGCCCTAGGCCAGGGCACCTGGATGATGGGCGAACACCCCAGCGCCCGCGCCGACGAGATCGCCAGCCTGCGCCTGGGCCTGGACCTTGGCCTGACCCTGATCGACACCGCCGAGATGTACGGCGATGGCCAGGCCGAATCCCTCATCGGCGAAGCCCTCGCCGGCCGGCGCGACAAGGCCTTCATCGTCAGCAAGGTCTACCCGCACAACGCGTCCGCGAAGGGCGCGATCGCCGCCTGCGAACGCAGCTTGAAGCGCCTGCGCACCGATCGCATCGATCTGTACCTGCTGCACTGGCCGGGCCAGGTACCGCTGGCCGAAACATTGGCGGCCTTTCGCGCGCTGCGCGAGGCCGGCAAGATCCGCCACTACGGCGTCAGCAACTTCGACCTCGCGCAACTGCAGGACTGGTGGGCTCTGGATTCGGAACAGGGGCTGGCCGCGAACCAGCTGCTGTACAACCTGACGCGACGCGGCATCGAATGGGACTTGCTGCCCTGGATGCACGAGCGGCGCATCCCGCTGATGGCCTACTCGCCGATCGAACAGGCCAGGCTGATTGGCGACCGGCGGCTGATCGATCTCGCCCGCGACCTGGGACATTCGCCGGCCCAGCTTGCGCTGGCCTGGCTGCTGGCGCGTGAGGACACGATCGCCATCCCCAAGACCGGCCAGGGAAAGCACATGCGCGAAAATGCCGCCGCCGCTTCGATCGTGCTGGACTGCGGACAGCTCGGCCGGCTCGACGCGTTGTTCGCCCCGCCCGGCGGGCACGTGCCACTCGAGATGCTCTGAGGCCCGCCCGGCGCGGGGAACGACACAGGCTCCCAAGCCAGCGGCCGCGCCATCGCGGACAATCGGCCGATCCCTTCTGCATCGACCAGGATCCACGACCATGAAAGCACTGCTCAGCCTGCAACCCGGGGACGCCAGCACCCTGCAATTGCTGGACGTGGCCGACCCCAGCGAGTCGCCCGACCAGCTGCTGGTGCGCGTGCGCGCCTGCGGAGTCAACTATCCCGATGCGCTGAACATCCAGGACCTCTATCAGGTCAAGCAGAAGCGACCGTTTTCCCCCGGCGGCGAACTGTGCGGCGTGGTCGAGCGTGTCGGCGCAAACGTGCGCGGCTTTGCGCCTGGCGACCTGGTCATCGGTCGCTGCGGCACGGGCGCCATGGCCGAGAAGATCGCGATCGCGGCCGACCGCTGCGTGAAGATCCCTGCCGACTCGCCGGTGCTCGAGGCCGCCGGACTGGTGCTCACCTACGCCACCGCGTATTACGCACTGGTCGACCGGGCCCGCCTGCAGCCCGGAGAAACCCTGCTGGTGCTGGGCGCCGCCGGCGGCGTGGGCTGCGCGGCGATCGACCTCGGGCGCGCGCTCGGCGCGCGCGTCGTGGCGGCGGCGTCATCGCAGGCGAAGCTCGACTTTGCGATGGCCTGCGGCGCACAGGACGGGATGGTCTACCCGGCGCAACTCGAGGACAAGGCCGCCCAGAAGGCCCTCACCGACCGCCTGAAAGAACTGGTCGGCCCGAAGGGCGCCGACGTGGTCTACGACCCGGTCGGCGGCCCCTACACCGAGCCCGCCCTGCGCGCGACCGGGCGCGACGGCCGATTGCTCGTCGTGGGCTTCACGGCCGGAATTCCGCGCATCCCGACCAACCTGGTGCTGCTCAAGGTCTGCCAGATCGTGGGCGTGGACTGGCGCGACTTCACCGAGCAGCAGCCGCAGCGCAACGCGGCCAATGTCGACGAACTGGTGCGGATGTGGCGCGCCGGGCAGCTGCGCCCGCGCATTTCGCAGACGTTCCCGCTGGCGCGCGCCCCCGAAGCGATCGCGCAGCTCAGTGCGCGCGGTGCGATGGGCAAGCTGGTGATCGAGATCGGCTGACAGGCGCGAGGCCCCGCGCCCGCGCGGGCATCACGGCCGCAGCAGCGTGCTCTTGCCGAACAGCGACTCGATCAGGTCGACCGCCAGTTCGGCGGTGCGATTGCGCACGTCGAGCGCCGGATTGAGCTCCATCAGGTCCAGCGATCCGAGCTGTCCGGTGTCGGCGATCATTTCCATGCACAACTGCGCCTCGCGGTAGTTCGGCCCGCCGCGCACCGCGGTCCCCACGCCCGGCGCGATCTCGGGGTCCAGAAAGTCGACGTCGAAGCTCAGGTGCAGGTGCGTCTGGGGACCGACACCGGCCAGCGCGCGCGCCATCACCTCGCGCATGCCCAGTTCATCGATGCTGCGCATGTCGTGAACGGTCAGGCCGGCCTCGAGCACAAGACGCTTTTCGCCGGCATCGACGCTGCGGATGCCGATTTCGTGGATGGCCTGCCGGTCCACGGCCGGCATCGTGCCGGCCATCGCCACCAGCGGATCCGGACCGATGCCGGACAGGCAGGCCACCGGCATGCCGTGCAGGTTGCCGCTGGGCGTCAGGCGATCCGTGTTGAAGTCGGCGTGGGCATCGAGCCAGATCACCCGCAGCGCGAGGCCGTTGTCGCGGCAGTGGCGGGCCACGGCGCTGATCGAGCCGATCGCGAGGCTGTGATCGCCGCCCATCAGCAGCGGAATCGCGCCCGCCGCCAGTTCTTCGGCGACCGCCTCGAACACCAGCCGGTTCCAGGCGATCACTTCGGGCAGGTGGCGATAGCCGCCGACCGGCTGCTGCCAGGGGTTGGGCGGGCCCGACAGATTGCCGCGGTCGGCCACCGACAGGCCGAGCAGCTCCAGCCGGGCGGCGATGTCAGCCACCCGAAGGGCCTCCGGCCCCATGCCGGCGCCGCGTGTTCCGGCACCGATGTCGGTGGGCGCACCGATCAGGGAAACAGCGTGGTTCATGTCCGCACAACTCCTTACGCCAGGATTTCAGCAGCTGACCCGAACGGTCGGCACGGTCGACCGAACGGCGGTTCGAGCCAGACAAGCGGCCCCCCTAGCACCGTCGGTCCGCTGGAAACTTGATGAATATCACGCCAGCGGAAATTTTCGCGCGCCATGACACAACCGGCATCGCATGACGGACGGGACTCCCGCCCGATCATCGGGCACGCGCATCCCTACCCGCCTTTCCGGAGGAGCAGCAATGAACTTCACCCTCAAAGTCAACGCTCAGACGCACACGGTCGATGTCGACCCCACGACCCCGCTGCTCTGGGTCCTGCGCGACAACCTCGGGCTCACCGGCACCAAGTATGGCTGCGGGATCGAGATCTGCGCCGCCTGCACCGTGCTGGTCGGTGGCGAAAAACAGAAATCCTGCCATCTGGAGATCAAGGAGGTGCAGGGCCGCGAAGTGACCACCGTCGAAGGCCTGTCGCCCAACCGTTCGCATCCCCTGCAAAAAGCCTGGATCGCCGAGCAGGTCCCGCAGTGCGGCTTCTGCCAGTCGGGAATGCTGATGTCGGCCGCGCTGCTCAAGAAGAATGCGCGCCCCAGCGACGCGGCGATCGACAGCGCCTGCAAGAACATCTGTGTGCGGCACCTACCAGCGGATGCGCGGCGATCCATCGCGCGGCCGGCAATTGAGGAGGCGACCGATGCGAACGAACGATCTGCCCATGCCCTCGCCCGCCGTGCTCGAACCTGCACTGTTCCACGCCTGTGACGATGCCGCTCCAAAGGCGCGAGGTCGTGGCGCGCGCGCAGCGCGCCCCGGTCGGCGGCGCTTCATCGTGCAGGCGGCCGCCGGCGGAGGCCTGCTGCTGGGTGTCAGCCTGACGGTCGTCCCGCGGCGCGCCGATGCCGCCAGTCCATCCGGGGCGCCCGTGCAGGCATGGATCCGGATCTCCAGCGACGATCTGGTGACCGTGCTTGTCGGCAGCAGCGACATGGGTCAGGGCGTGCTGTCCGGCTTCGCGCAGGTGGTCGGCGACGAACTGCGGGCGACCTGGTCGCAGATGCGCGCCGAACACGCGCCGGCCAGCCCGGTCTTCGGCAATCCGGCCTTCCGCGGCCTGCAGCTGACCGGGGGCAGCAACAGCATCCGCGGCTATTACAACGCGCTGCGCCCGGCGCGGCGGCCCGCGAATTGCTGATCCTGGCCGCCCCAGCATCTTCAAGGTCCCGGCATCCAGCTGCGTGGCCGCCAAGGCCGGGTCACCGTCACCGGCACGGCGTTCAGCGCGAGTTATGGCCAACTCGCCGCCACGGCCGCGACCCCCGCTGCCTGGGGGCCCGCCGTGGCCGCGGCCCGTCGGGCGGGCTGGATCGGCCCAGCCTGCCGCGCGCGACCTGCCCTCCCGGCGACGGCAGCGCAATCTACGGGCTGGATGTCCGGGTCCCGAACATGCTCTACGCCGTCATCAACCAGAGCCCGGTCCTGGGCGGCACGGTCCAGTCGACTCCGTCGCAACCGGCCGGTACGCTGGCGGTGATCAATCTGGGCAACGCGGTGGCCGTCGTGGCGACCGGCACCTGGGCCGCTTTCAAAGCCGCCCGCGAAATGTCCGTGAGCTGGGCCAAGCCGGCCGACGCGGCGCAGATGGACAGCGTCGCGATCGCCGCTCGCGCGCGCGACCTGATGGCCGGCGGCACACCCGCCGTCGCTGTTCGCAACGGCGATGCGGCCGGCATGCTGCAGGGCAATCAGGGGGCGCTCGAACTGACCTACGAGCTGCCCTGGCCGATGACCCTGTCGCGGATCCGCGCGGTGGTCGACAGCGCGGGCGACATCACCGCCTGGTCGAACCGGATCGTCGCGCCATCGATCACCGCCCAGCGCCGGCCGCTGCCGGCCAGCGGCGTGGACAGCAGCGCGGTGGAAGGCGCCAACGACATTCCGTACGCGATCGGCTCCACCCTGGTCGAATTCGTCCGTCATGACGCGCCCGTTCCGGTGGGCTACTGGCGCTCCGTCGGCCATTCCATCAACGCTTTCGCGGTCGAGAGCGCAATCGACGAGCTGGCCGCGCGTGTCGGGATGGATCCGCTGGCGTTTCGGCGCCGACTGCTCGCCGGCAGTCCCCGGTTGCTGGCGGTGCCGACCCGCCGCGCAACTGGCCGGCGGGGCCAGCCGCTGGCGGCGGACGCGCAGGCCTGGCGCTGCACGCATCTTTTGGCAGCATCGTCGCGCAGGTCGCGGAAGTGTCTCAGCCGGCTGCCGGCAGCCTCAAGATCCACCGCATTTCATGCGCGATCGATTGCGGAACGGCGATCAATCCGGACTCGGTCAAGGCCCAGATGGAAGGTGGGATCGTGCACGGACTGACCGCGCCCTGGGGCGGATGACCTTTACCAAAGGGCGCGCCAGCAGCCGCAACTTCAACAGCTACCGGATGATGCGCGCCAGCGACATGCCCCGGATCGATGTTCAGATCGTTCAGACCGGAGGTCCGCTGGGCGGGGTCGGAGAACCGGGCGTGCCGCCGGTGGCGCCGGCGGTGGCCAACGCCCTGGCCCGCCTGACCGGGCAGCGGATCCGCTCGCTGCCGATGTTCCCGGCCGCCGCCGCCATGGGCGACGACTGACCGGACATCGCGGCAAGGGGGGCGGCCCCGAGGTCGCCCCCTGCCGTCACTGCCAGTGCCGGCTGCCGTCGCGCCCCTGATGCGGGTACGGCGCGTACGGGCGGGCCGGCTGCTCGCGCTCCCAGTGCAGACGCTCGCGCTGCTCGCGTTCCCATTGCCAGCGGGCGCGGCGCTGCTCCTCGAAGCGGGCTCGCTCCCACTGGGCGCGCGCAATGTCGTAGCCAGGGCGGTACGCCCCCGGTACGGGTGCGACACCGCGATAGCCGGGCACAGGCTGACCGTAGCCGACCGGCGGCACCGGGTACGCTGGGACCGGGTACGCTGGGACCGGGTACGCCACCCCCGGGCTGACCACGACCGGCGGCAGGCTATGGGTGACGCCCGGGGGATAACCATGCCCCGGATCGCCATAGCCGTAGGCGCGATGGCTGGCGCGCTGAGCCGAGGCGGCGGTCGCGCCGGCGACGGCACCGAGCGCGCCACCGATGAGCGCGCCATCACGCCCGCCCAGGGCGTGGCCCAGCAGAGCGCCGGCACCGGCGCCCAGGATGGCGCCGCCCACCGGGTCGGCGGCGCGCGCCGTGCCGGATGCGGCCAGCCCCGTGGCAAAGAGAGTTGCGGCGATGACGGACTTGCTGAACATGGTGCGCTCCGGAAGGTTGGCTGGTGTAGACAGTCAACGCGCCGGGGTCCGTGGGGGTGAACCGCGAGATTGCAAGACTTGTAAGCGGTTGTTTCAGGCGCGCGCGCCCTGGCCGGCCTGGCGCAGCCAGCGCTGGGCCCGCATCACGATCGGCCGGTCGATCATCCGGCCGTCCAGCTGAAAGGCGCCCTCGCCCGCGGCTGCCGCGGCCTGAACCACCCGCGCCGCCCAGGACAGCTCGTCGGCCGAGGGCCCGAACCCCTGGTTCAGGATCGCGACCTGCGCCGGGTGAATGACGGCAGCGCCCCGGAATCCGAGCTGCCGGGCTTGTTCGATCTTCAGCCGGAACGCCGCCAGATCACTGAAATCGCCGATGGAACCGACAAATCCCAGCGGCAGCAAGCCTTTGGCGGCGCAGGCCTGGGCCACGGCCAGGTTGGGGCCGAGCAGCGCCGGGGCATCGGTGGAGCAGCCGGCCGCGAGCGAATAGTCTTCAGGCCCCAGCGTCATCGCAACGACACGCGGCGAGGCACCGGCCAGCTCATGCAGCAGTGGCAGCGCCGCCGGGCTTTCGATCAGCAGCAGCAGGCCGATGCCGCCCACCGGCAGGCCGCGCTCGGCTTCGAATTCGCCCATCGCCTCATCGAGCGCCCGCACCCGCCCGGCGTCTTCGACCTTGGGCAGCGTGATGACCCGCACACCCGGGCGCACCGCGGCATCGAGGTCGGCCATCGCGTCGCGCCATGCCCGGTTGATGCGCACGACCACCGGCACGCCGTGGCCGGCCAATTGCGCGATCGCGCCCGGCAGCGCGGCCCGCGCCGCCGGCTTGCCCGCCGGCGCGACGGCATCTTCGAGATCGAGCTGGATGGCGTCGGCGCCACGCAGGTGCGCCTTGTCGATGAACCGCGGCTGGTCGGCCGGCACGAACAGGATCGAGCGCCACTCGGGCACCTCGGCGCGCACGACAGCGCCGGTCACGACCGGGCCCTCGGAGAGGGTTCGGGCGCCGGCGCCGCCAGCGGATCGGTCAGCGAGACGATGTCGAGCCCGGCCGGACCACTGCGCGCATAGGTGCTCATCACGATCGGATCGTGGCCGGGAACCACATGCGCGGGCGACTCGGCCAGCTGCTCCAGGCGATCGTGCCCGCGCAGCATGTCGCCGACGTCGGCGACGATCGGAAACGGCGAACGGGCGGTGAAATTTTCGAGGTAGTGGGCCGCATCGGAGGCCAGCACGATCCAGCCGCGCCGCGTGTGGACCCGCACCACCTGCAGCCCCCGCGTATGCCCGCCGACCAGATGCACCGACACGCCCGGGCGCAGCTCCCAGTCGCCGTCGTGATACTGGACACGATCGTCGAACACCAGCCGGACCAGCGAGCAGACGTGGTCGACGCAATAGGCGTGGCGCATCATCTTCTGGCGCATGTCGCGTCCGGTGGCATAGACCATCTCGCGCTCCTGCAGATGGAACCGGGCCCGCGGCAGCAGGTCAAGATTGCCGGCGTGGTCGTAGTGGGCATGCGTGATGACCACGTCGCGAATCGATGCGACGTCGATGCCTGCCTGGGACCACGAGTCGATCGGGCAGCGAAGGAAATCGCGCTTGCGCTCGAGTGCCATCGCCGCATTGAAACCGGTGTCGATCAGGATCAGGTCATCGCCTCGGCGCAGCAGCCAGACGAAATAATCCATCGCCTGGGGCCCGTCGTGCAGGTCGTGGTTGATGAACATCTCGAGACGCCGGCGCCCGATGGTGGCGTAGCGCAACGCGAAGACTTCCCAGTGATTCGGCGGCTGGCTCATGTCGGATCCTCCTCAGTCGGCGCGCGCACCGGAGGCACGCACCACCTGCGCCCATTTGTCGATCTCGGCGCGCACATACGCACGGAATTGTTCGGGACTGCTGCCCACCGGATCGGCGCCCTGGGCCGCGAACTTTTCGCGCACATCGGGCAGGCTCAGGATGCGCGAGACTTCACGCTGCAGCCTGGCCACGATCTCCGGGGGCGTGCGCGCCGGCGCGAACAGGCCGCTCCAGGAACTCACCTCGAAGTCCTTCAAGCCGAGTTCGGCCATGGTCGGCACCGCCGGAATCTGCTGCAGGCGCCGCTCGGCGGCCACCGCGATCGGCTTCAGGCGGCCCGACTGCATGTGCGGCACCGCCGACAGGGCGGTCATGAAGCCCATCGACACGACCCCCGACACCACGTCGGTCAGGGCGGGGGCCGCGCCCTTGTAGGGCACGTGCGTGATGTCGATGCCCGCGCGTATCTTGAGCAGTTCGCCGGCCAGGTGCGGCGAGCCGCCCGCACCGGACGATGCGAACGTGAGGGTGCCGGGCCGGGCCTTGGCCGCCGCGATCAGGGCGGCCAGATCGCCGAACGGCGCCGCCGGCGCCACCACCAGCACGCTGGGTGCCGACATCACCTGGGTGACCGGCACGAAGTCGCGCAGCGTGTCGTAGTTCAGGTTCCGGTACATCGACATGTTGGTGGCATTGGCGATCGTGCCCATCAGCAGCGTGTAGCCATCGGGTGCCGCCCGGGCCACCTGCTCGGAGCCGATGTTCGAGCCCGCGCCCGGCTTGTTTTCGACCACCACCGGCTGGCCCCAGGCCTCTTGAAGTTTTTGAGCGATCAGCCGGGCCGCCAGGTCGGTGGCGCCGCCCGGGGCATAACCCACGACGATCCGGATCGGGCGCGCCGGGTAGGCGGCCCCCGGGTCGCCCTGGGCCGCTGCCGGGGCGCTCCAGGCCGCCAGCAGCGCCATCAGGCCGACCACCGCGCCGCGCCGGGCGCGCCTTTGGCCGCGGCTGGCGCAATGCCCCGAACCTGCGGCAGGCGCGGCGCCGTCATCGCCGCACGGATTCGTGCTCTGCATCGGGAATACCTTCGATTGGCGCATTCGGTCGCTCCTCAGTTCGACGACGGCGGACCGTCGCGCATCACCATCAGACCATCGACCGCGACCGCGCCAGCGCGTTCGACGATCAGCGGATTGATTTCGGCCTCGGCCACCGGCTGGCCCGGCAGCAGCGCCAGTCGGCTCACGGCCACCAGCGCGTCGGCCAGCGCGGCGACATCGCCTCCCGCCATGCCGCGATAACCGCGCAGCGGAGCCAGCGCCGCCACGGACTCGATCATGGCGTGCGCACCCGCCAGATCCAGCGGCGCCAGCCGCAGGCAGACATCACGCATCAGTTCGGTCAGCCGTCCGCCCGCACCCAGGACGACGATCGGGCCGACCAGCGCGTCGTGCCGGTAGCCGACCAGCGCCTCGACAACCCCGCGGTGCATCGCCTGCACCAGCACGCCGTCGATCCGGGCCCGGGGCGCGTAGCGCAGCGCCGACTCGTGCATCGCCTGCACGGCGGCACCCAGCGCGGCATCGTCGGCGACCCCCAGACTGACCGCACCGGCTTCGGTCTTGTGCGGCAGGTCGGCCGAGACGAGTTTGGCAGCCACCGGATAGGGCACCGCGTGGGTCCAGGGAGCCTGGCGCAGCACGACGCGGCGCGCCACCGGAACCCCCAGGGCCTCGAACACGGCCAGGGAAGTCGGTTCATCGAGCACACGAGCCGCGGCGGGTTCGCCGGCACGACCCGCAGCGCCGGCGTGAGGGCCGGCGTGAGGGCCGGCGCCGGGCGCCGGCAACCAGCGGGCCAGCGCGGCGGCGAGCGCGGGATCGGCCGCGGACTCGGCCCGTGGCGCCTGGCGCAGCAGCACCGCGGCGAGCGCATCCGCGCAGGCTTCGGGGGTGCGGAAGGCCGCGATGCCCTGCGCCGCCAGCAAGGCCAGCGACGCATCGGCCTGCGGCGCGAGAAAAGCCGCCAGCGGCTTGCAGGCATCGACCGCGGCTCGGGCGATCGGCTGCACCGCCAACTGCGGGTGGAACTGCGCCGAGGTGCCCGCGACCGCCAGCACCGCATCGCAGAAATCGGCGGCCAGCAGGCCGCGCAGCACCGCCTCGTAACGGGCCGGAGTGGCCGCCAGGGTCAGGTCGATGATCGGCGCGGCGCGCAGCGTGATCCCCTGGGCGGCCATGTCGGCGATGAAGCCAGGGGTCGGACCGACCACCTCGACGCCGCGAAGTCCCAGCGAATCGACGACCATCGCGGCGCCCCCGCCGGTGGTGCTGACCACCGCCACCCGCGGCGGTCCGACACGCCGGGCAGGCTGGGCGACGCTCGGGGCCGCCCCGGCCCGCACCAGCAGCGGCGCGATCTCCAGCAGCGTCTCGAGCAGCTGCACGCGCACGATCCCGTGTTCGCGGAAAAACGCATCGCAGGCGGCGTCCGATCCGGCCAGCGCGCCGGTGTGCGACACCGCCAGCTGCGCGCCCACCTCGGAGCGGCCGAGCTTGAACACCGCGATCGACTTGCCCGCCCGGTGCGCGGCACGCGCCGCATCGGCCAGTGCCGGCGCATCGCGCAGCGTCTCGAGGAACAGCAGGATGACGTCGGTCTGGGGATCGTCGACCAGCAGCCGGGTGATCTCGCCCACCGCCAGGTCGCTCTCGTTGCCCACCGAAATCATCCGCGAAAATCCGAGGCCGCGGGCCTGGCCGCGCGAGAGCACCGTGCCCAGCATCGTGCCGCTCTGGGACACGAACGCCACCCGCCCGGCCGTCAGCGTGTCGCAGGCCAGGGCCGCGTTGACCGACAGGGGCACCTGGCCCGCGACGTTGATCATGCCGATGCTGTTGGGCCCCAGCAGGCGCACGCCCAGTTCGCGGGCCCGGGCCACCAGCGCCTGCTGCATCGCCTGGCCTTCGGGTCCTGCTTCGGTAAAGCCGTCGCTGTACACGGTGACCACCGAAATGCCCTTGCGGGCGCAGCCTTCGAGGGCCGCCAGCACGCCCTCGGCGGGCACCATGATCAGCGCATGATCGACGGGACCGGGAATGGCCTCGACACGCGCGAAGGCCGGCTCGCCCAGGACTTCGGAGCGGCCCGGATTGACCGGATAAAGCGCTCCGCGGTAACCATGCTTGCGCAGGTAGATCTGCGGGCGGGCGGTGTTCTTGGCGGGGTCGGCCGACGCGCCGATCAGGGCGATCGAGCGCGGCTCGAACAAGGCCCGGGCCAGCGGATGGGTGAACGCCATGACAGGTTCGGACGGAGTCGGTGATTGCATGGCGCAAGCATACGGCCCCGGCGAACGCCACCGCTCGAAACCCGTTTCGATCCAGCGCCGCCGGGGAGCGCCGGTTCGCGCTGTGCCCGCCGATCTGCCGATCTGCCGACCTGCCGACCTGCCGACCTGCCGATCTGCCGATCTGCCGGCCCGCCGGCTGCCGGGATCGGGCGTGGGCTAAGCTTCGCCTCCGGCGGTATTCGCCGGCTGCGACCGCGCGCCACGGAGAATCGATTTGACCACTTACATTCTCGTCGATGACGTCCATGTCGACGAAACCAGCGGCTTGGCCGACCTGACGGTCCGGCTGTCGGAAGTCTCGACCCAGCGAATCACGGTCGAATACGCCAATGCCGACGGCTTGGCCACGCTGCCCTTCGACTACATCAACATCCTGGGACGCCTGGTCTTCGAGCCCGGGCAGACGCGCCAGACGCTGCGCGTGCCGATCGTGAACGACAGCCAGGCCGAATCGCTGGAGACCTTTCGGCTCACGCTGAGCAATCCGATCAACGCGGCGCTGGCGACCGGCTCCGCCACCGTGTTCATCCACGACAATGACCGGCTGAGCGGATCGCCATTCGCCACGATGCGCGACGTGACGGTCGACGAAACCGACGGCACGGCGACCTTCGTGATCGAACTCGACTGCCCCGCCGCCGGCACCGTGCTGATCACGTATGCCACCGATTCCGGCAATGCCCTGTCGGGAGTCGATTTCGAGCCGGTCAGCGGCAGCCTGCGGCTGGAACCCGGGCAGGTCATCGGCATCGTCAGCGTGCCGATCGTCGACGACACCGTGGCCGAGTCTGCCGAGCGGTTTTCGCTGGTGCTGCAGTCGGCCGCGGGCGCGGTGCTCAGTGACATAAGAGCCACCGCGCTCATCGCCAGCAGCGATGCGCCGGCCGTGCTGCGGCCCTCGGTGCGGCTGATTTCCGAAACCGTCGCCGAAGGCGACCTGTATGCCCAGACCCTGATCGAACTGAGCACACCCGGCACGGTGCCGGTGTCGGTCAACCTGGCCACCTCCAGCGCCTGGCAGGGCGCCAACCCCGGCACCGATTACGCGGGCGCCCAGAGCCATTCGATCGTGCTGCTGCCGGGCCAGACCGTGGCGCACGTCTGGACCATGCTGCTGAACGATGCGCTGGCCGAGCCGCTGGAATCGATCCTGATCAACGCGACGGTGAGCAGCGATCCCGCGCTGGGCACGATCGAATCGCTGATCTTCGTGCGCGACGATGACGCCGAGCGCGCCACACCCGCGATCGTCGTCCATGATCTGGTGGTCGACGAGCGTGACGGCATGGCACGGTTCACGGTGGCGCTGACCCAGCCCTCGAGCAGCACCATCGCCGTCAACTGGGCGATCGACGCCGGCTCGGCCCTGCCCGGCCAGGACTACATCGCCGACCTGGGCCGCCTGAGCTTCGCGCCCGGCCAGCAGGTGCAGGAGATCCTGATCCCGCTGCTCGACGACGCGCTGCGCGAGACCGACGAATATTTTTCGCTGGTGCTCTCGGCCCCTGACGGCGCCACGCTGCCCGAGCCCGCGGCGCGCGCCATCATCGCCGCCAACGACGCCCCCGCGCTCGCCCGGCCGCTGGCCACGATGCGCCCGCTGTTCGTCGACGAAAACGATGGTTATGCCGAGTTCGCGATCACGCTGTCGGCGCCCGGCACCGACCTGGCCACGCTGCGCTACTCGGTGAACAGCCTGACCGCCGGCTCCACCGACCTGCTGCCGATGGGCACGCCGAACATCTTCAACGCCAGCCTGTCGTTCGAGCCGGGGCGCACCGTGCGCACCGTGCGCGTGCCGATCATCGACGACACCCTCATCGAGCCGATCGAAACGCTGCAGGTCATCCTGACCAACCCGGTCAGCCTCGATCTGGCGGCCGAGCGCGAACTGATCGCGCTGATCGACAACGACGCGGCTCCCGGCGCTCCGGTGTTCTGGATCGGCAACGCGCAGGTTTCGGAGTCCGAGGGGCTGGCCCGCGTGGTCGTCGCCCTCGAGCGCCCCTCCGAAGGGCCGGTGTTCGCGTCGATCGGCTCGTCATCCGGCACCGCGACCTCCGACGCCGACTTCACGCCGCTCAGCGGGTTCGTCGCCTTCGCGCCGGGCGAGGTGCGCCAGACGCTGCTGATCGCGCTGGCCGACGATGCCCAGCCCGAACCGCCGGAGAGCTTCGCGCTGCAGCTGAACTCGGCGGGCCTGGGCCTGGTGCGCGATGGCAACGGCACGGTGACCATTGCCGGCAGCGACGACGCGGTGGCGGCGCGCCCGGACCTGTCGGTCGAACAGGTCCGCGCCAGCGAGTCCGAGCCCTGGCTCGAGGTGGTGATGCGCCTGAGCCAGCCGGCCGCGGCACCGATCACCCTCACCTATTCCACGACCAACGTCACCGCGACCTCGCCGGCGGACTACCGCGGCGTCTTCGACGGCCTGGTGAGCTTCGCGCCCGGCAGCACGATGGCCAGCGTGCGCTTCGCGCTGCTCGACGATCGGCTCAGCGAGGCCGCCGAACAGTTCAGCTTCAACCTGGTGCCCCATCCGTCGGTCAATCTGCTGTCGATCAACACGCTGATGACGATCGTCGACAACGAGACCGCCGGTGGCCAGTTCGTCTTCGGCGCGCCACAGATCGACCGCCGCGAAGGCAATACCGAACAGACCTTCACGGTCGAAGTCGAACGCCTGGGCAATCTGTCGCAGCCGGCCTCGGTGAGCTGGTCGGTGGTGGCCGGCGGCGTCAGCGCCGACGACTTCATCGGCGGCGGCCTGCCAGCCGGCAGCCTGAGCTTCGCCGCGGGACAAGAGTCGCAGCGTATCGAGTTCGGGGTGGCCGGCGACACCGCGCTGGAGCGCCACGAGGACTTCAGCGTGGTGCTGTCGGCGCCCGGCGGCGCCACCCTGGCCAGCGCCAGCCTGTCCGCACGCCTGCAGAACGACGATCCGGTTCCGCGCGATGGCGCGCCGGCGCTGGGCCGAAGCGGCTCGTTCCTGTTCGACCCGGTGTTCTATCTGTGGAAATACCCGGCTCTGGCCGATACCGTCGGGCTGGCGGACGCCGCCGCCGACTACCTGGGCGCCGGCGCCGCGCAGGGCCGCCTGCCCAATGCCTGGTTCGATGCGGGCTGGTACGCCACGCGCTGGCCGGATCTCACGCCGCTGAACCTGGATCGGGCCACGCTGTTCCAGCACTTCAATCTGTTCGGCGTGTGGGAAGGCCGCGCGCCAGGCCCGATCTTCGACACCTTCGACGGCAACCGCTACCTCGCCGACAACCCGGATGTGGCGGCCTACGTGGACGCCAACGTGGCCGACTTCCTGGGCAGCCGCAGCAACGGGGCGATCGCCCACTACATCATCTATGGCGCGGCCGAGCAGCGGCTGAGCTACGACACGGCGGGGCAGCCGGTGGTGCTGGATTATTTGTGGGGGTGAACGGGTCAGGGCATGCGCGATCAAACCTGGCGACGCGGACTGCAGAAGGCGGTCGGCCTTGCGACCAGGATCAATAAAGCGAATCACATGCTCTCAATCTGTCCATTGAATCCATATTAAAGCCCTCCGACAACGTACTATCCAGCAACATCTTCAGGACCGTTCCTTTCTTGTTGCCCCAGTATGCGAAGGATTTCAGTTTGAATACATCTAGATAGCGATCGGAAAACGGCTTCAAATCACGGCGCAGCGGCTTCAAATGACTACTAGAAATCTCGGCCCACGAGACGTTGGCTTTGACACGGGCATCCAGAGACGCCATATCGGGCAAATCGGTCGTCGCTCCAGCTATTGGAATGTTGAGAATCGTGATCAGACGTCGCTGAATCGGCACCAATTTTCTCAACTCCTTGAAAACCTCATACAGATCAAAATTTCTCGAAGTGTTAGCTGATCTCCCGTGCAATCGATTCAGCTGTTCAGTCCAGTACGGCATATCACGCTCTTTGGCCCATTGAATCCAGAGCATCACTTCAAACACGCGAGTCAGTCCGTTCAAGTTCAGGAGCTTCTCTCGCTCCGCCATAACCGGGTAATTCACCATGAGCGGACATCTTGCCGTTTCTTCCAGGTGCGAACGGTACGCACTGTAGGCGTCCAACAGTTCTGCGTCTGAAAGCTTGATTTCATTGTCACTCTTCGCTGTGACCGATTTTTCCAGAGCACGATTCACCGCCTCCCGCAGCACCCGCTTCCTGTCAGAGGCTTCGTTCTTCCAGTCCAGCAAGGCTTTCTTGAGAAAGTACTTGACTTTATCCCTAGGGGTGCCTTGACGGAGCGAGTAGGCAGCCAATGCGCCGCCAGAACGTCCGGCGTTGCTTTCTTTGACGGCACCTTTGGTGGCATCTGCCAAAGCGGTCTTGTAGATATCGCCAATGATGTTCACCCGATCAGTACTTCTATTGGTCGCGCTTTCGAGCCCATGAATCATCTTGGCGAGATCGAGGCTATTCTTCTTGTCGCCGTCTGCGATTTTCAGGCCGATCTTATAGGCCTCTTTCTGTGAATTCGCAGCCACCTGGACCCCGCGGCTGATGACCCGCACGCCTTGCGACACGAGAACATTGATCACTCCGCCGAGCAACCCGGGAACGACCAGCGAGAACAGCAACTGAGCCTGAGCTGCCTCCAGGGCCATCCGGGTGACAATATCGGTGAAAACTTCTTGTTGTGCATTATATGCGTCACCATACGCCTCGCCGATATCCACAAAAAAAGCGTCCCACTGTGGAACGACGTCGTTAAAGAGGATATCCAGCCGGCCCTCCGCATCGTCACAAGCCTTCGACAGCCCCGACCGCTTCGCATAATCCATTCAGACCTCGAGTCGATTCATCAATTGAAAGCGAATATCACGCGAATTGAACACTTCCGATCGAATGCCAGATTGACGCTTGCTCGTCGAGTCCTGCAATGACAGGGGCGACCTATTCAATCGGTGAACCAGAGTACCCTATGGCGCCTTGGTCGCGCAGGCCATACAACCAAAGCGAGAGTTGAACGCCAATGGGGCCTGTGCTACGAATCCGGGTTATTCGAGCATGCGACGCCTGGACGCAGTCCCTTGGCCGGTAGCACGGCCAGATAGGTGGCGCGATCCGTGCGTCGCGGCACCGGGTCGGCTGTTCAAACGGCCTCGAATGGCCGTGCGAACCGATACAGTCTTCGAGCCTGGACTTCAGGGCGCCAGCCGCTCGCGCTGCCAGCGGCCTTCAGCATCCACCCGATACGCCAGCCGGTCATGCAGCCGCGACGGCCGCCCCTGCCAGAATTCCCAGTAGTCCGGCACCAGCCGGTAGCCGCCCCAGTGCGGCGGCCTGGGCGGATGCAGGCCATATTTCAGCCCGAATTCGGCCGCTCGCGCGACCAGCACCGCCCGCGAACTGATCGGGCGGCTCTGCTCGGACGCCCAGGCGCCGATCCGTGAGGCCAGCGGCCGGCTGGCGAAGTACTCGTCCGATTCGGTTGCATCGACCCGGCTCACCTTGCCCTCGATGCGCACCACGCGCTCCATCTCGACCCAATGGAACTGCAGCGCGGCAACAGGATGGGCCGCCAGTTCGCGGCCTTTTCGGCTGTCGTAGTTGGTGAACCAGACGATGCCGGCGGCATCGAAGCTCTTGATCAGCACGATCCGGGTCGACGGGCGGCCGTCGGCGCCCGTCGTGGCCACGGTCATGGCGTTGGGTTCGGGCACCTTGGCGTCCAGGGCCTGCTGCATCCACTGGCCGAACTGCGCCAGCGGATCGTGCGCGGCCCGTTCCTCGTCCAAGGCGTCCTTTTCGTACGCTTTTCTCAGGTTTCGAAGGTCTGCCATGGCCTCAGTGTAACGGCAGAGCAAGCGCCTGCGCGGGCAACCGCGTGGCGCCATGGCCCGCCGGCACGGCCCGGCCGACCCGCGACAGCCCCGACGGACACGACGGGACTGCCGTCACCCAGGATGATGGAGATGAGCACAACCTACGTTGCCGAACTCGACCAGATCGAATTCCCCGCGATCAGCCCGCAAGGCAGCACCGTGGTGCGGATCGCCGCTGATCGACTGGATGTGGGCATGTATGTGGTCGAACTCGACCGCCCCTGGACCGACACACCGTTCCCCTCGGGCGGCCTCTATCTGAGCGATACCGATACGCTGCTGGCTCTGCGGGCGCATTGCGCCAGCGCGCTGGTCGACAGCCATGTGTCCGATCCCCGCCACGAGTCGAGCATCCGGGTCGCCGCCCGCCTCTACGACGGCAACGACGACGAACCGGCGGCCATCCCTCGCGTTGACGGCTCGGTGAAACGCGATCGCGACCCCGCCTTTCTGGACACCCAGCCAGCCGCGCCGACCGGCCGCCTGGCCCGGCCCCGCGACGACGTGCGGGTGTCGCGCGCCTGGCGCCTGCGGCTGCGCCGTCTGCTGCTGGCCAACGACCGCGGCGCCGGACTGGCGGTGCAGGACTATGGCCTGCTCGAGCGGGCCCGGTCGTGGATTGCCGGGGCCAGCCGCGGCATGCTGCCGGGCGCGGGCTCGATGGCCGGCCTGCGCACGGTGTACGGCTCGCTGATCGGCGCCACCACCCACTTGAGCGGCGACACGCTTGCCAGCGCGATGCCGCAGGCGCGCCGCGCCTATGCCCGATTCCTGACGGTTCATGCGCTGGCGGTGCGCGCCGCACGCGATGCCGGACCGTTGCCGTGGGCCCAGGTCGAAGACTGCCTGGCCGCGCTGGCCGACAGCGTGATCCAGCACCCCGATGCCTTGCTGTGGTGCGACCGCATGCACGAGCAGCGTTCGCTGGGCAACCGGCCGGCCGCCACGCCGGCGGTGCTGATGGCGCGTTTCGCCCGCCATCTGGGCCTGCCGCGCGACGAGATCGCCCACTTCGCCGCGATCGGGCTGGCCTGCGACCTGGGCAAGGTGCGCCTGCGGCGCGAACTGCTCAACCGCCCCGGCCAGCTGAGCGCGGCCGAATTCGAATCGGTCAAGGGCCACGTCGCCGAATCGCTCGCCCTGCTGGCCGCGACCGAAGGCGTGCACGAATCGGTGATGCGCGGCGTGGCCGAACATCACGAGCGGGCCAATGGTTCCGGCTACCCCGCCGGCCTGAAGGGCCCGCTGATCGGCCTGCATGGCGCCTGCGCGGCGATCGTCGACTGCTACACCGCGCTGATCTCGGCCCGCTCGTATGCCAATCCGCTGTCGCCCGAAGACGCACTCGCGGCCCTGCTGGGCTGGTCGCCGACGCTGTTCGACGCCTCGCTGGTCGAACAGTTCGCGCTGGCCATGGGCCTGTTTCCGGTCGGCAGCACGGTCGAACTGGCCAACGGCGGCATGGGCGTGGTCGTCGAACAGAATATCTCCGCACCGGCAGCCTCGCGGGTGCTGGTGCTGACAGGGCCCGATGGCAAGGCGCTTCGATCGCGCCGCGACAGCGCGGGCACGCCCGCCCCAGGCAACGCCCCGCGCCAGCCCGGCGCATCCGGCAGGCCCGCGCCCTCGGCAAACCCCGCGCCGCGCGTGCAGGCCGGGGACCGCGTGCGCATCGCCCGCGGGCTGCACGTTGGCGCATATGGTGTGAAATTGCCGGATTACTACTCGCACGTCAGTGTCATTGCCGGTTAGGCGGGCCGAAAATCAGCTAAAATCGAAAGATTCCCGAGGAGCGCTGCAACGGCCGCCGGCATGCCGGCCCGCCAGGCTCGGGACGTTGGCTACTTTGCAACGGCGCTCGCTGAACCGTGATTCCTGCACGGCGTGCGAGCCCCGACGCGTCCCCACCCTCCGGACGCGGGCAAGCCCCGACCAGCCGGCGCCCAGGCGCCACCCGGTCGACGCCCTGCATGGATCACCTTCTGATGGAGTGACCATGTCCGCCGTTCTCAAAGCAGTGCCTTTCACCGACTACAAAGTCGCCGACCTTGCCTTGTCCGACTGGGGCCGCAAGGAAATCCGCATCGCCGAAACCGAGATGCCCGGCCTGATGGCGATCCGCGACGAATACGCCGCCAGCCAGCCGCTCAAGGGCGCGCGCATCACCGGCTCGCTGCACATGACGATCCAGACCGCGGTGCTGATCGAAACCCTCACCGCGCTGGGCGCGCAGGTCCGCTGGGCCTCGTGCAACATCTTCTCGACCCAGGACCACGCCGCTGCCGCGATCGCCGCGGCCGGCATTCCGGTCTATGCCCACAAGGGCGAGTCGCTGGATGAATACTGGGACTACACCCACCGCATCTTCGAGTGGGCCGACGGCCAGTGCACCAACATGATCCTGGACGACGGCGGCGACGCCACGCTGCTGCTGCACCTGGGCACGCGCGCGGCCAAGGATGCCAGCCTGCTCGACCACCCCAAGAGCGAAGAAGAAGTCTCGCTGTACAAGTCCATCCGAGCGCAACTGGCCAAGGATGCCGGCTGGTACGAGCGCCAGCTCAACACCGTGGTCGGCGTGACCGAAGAAACCACCACCGGCGTGCATCGCCTGTACCAGATGGCGGCGCGCGGCGAACTGGCCTTCCGGGCCATCAACGTCAACGACTCGGTCACCAAGAGCAAGTTCGACAACCTCTACGGCTGCCGCGAATCCCTGGTCGATGGCATCAAGCGCGCCACCGATGTGATGGTCGCGGGCAAGGTCGCGGTGGTGGCCGGATACGGCGACGTCGGCAAGGGCAGCGCCCAGGCGCTGCGCGCGCTGTCGGCCCAGGTGTGGATCACCGAGATCGATCCGATCTGCGCGCTGCAGGCCGCGATGGAAGGCTATCGCGTGGTCACGATGGACTACGCCGCCGACAAGGCCGACATCTTCGTCACCGCCACCGGCAACAAGGACGTGATCACCGGCAAGCACATGGCGGCCATGAAGGACCAGGCCATCGTCTGCAACATCGGCCACTTCGACAACGAGATCGACGTCGCCTCGCTCAAGCAGCACCAGTGGGAGAACATCAAGCCGCAGGTCGACCACATCATCTTCCCCGATGGCAAGCGGATCATCCTGCTGGCCGAAGGACGGCTGGTGAACCTGGGCTGCGGCACCGGCCACCCCTCGTACGTGATGTCGTCCTCGTTTGCCAACCAGACCATCGCGCAGATCGAACTCTGGACACACAAGGACTTCTACGAGAAGGGCAAGGTCTACGTGCTGCCCAAGCACCTCGACGAAAAGGTCGCGCGGCTGCAGTTGCGCAAGCTCAACGCCACGCTCACCGAGCTGAGCGCCGAGCAGGCGGCCTACATCGGCGTGCCGGCCGAAGGCCCGTACAAGCCCGACACCTACCGCTACTGAGTTGCGGGCCGACCAGGCGCTCGTCCAGCGCGCGCTGGCGGTCTCGCGCAGCGCTGCGCAGCGGCTGATCGCCGCGGGCGCGGTGCGGGTCTGCGATGTCCGCGGCGAACGCGTGGTCCAGCGTCCGGCCGAAGGTGTCGAGCCGGGTGCCGTGCTGAGCGTCGCCGCGTCCGACGAAACCCGCTTCGCCTCGCGGGCCGGTGCCAAGCTCGACCATCTGCTGGGCGAGTGCGGCGCCGATCCGCGCGGCAGTCTGGCGCTGGACATCGGCCAGTCCAGCGGCGGGTTTACCGACTGCCTGCTGGCGCACGGCGCGGCGCGGGTGGTCGGCATCGACGTCGGGCACGGCCAGCTGGTGGCGCGCCTGCGCGCCGATCCGCGGGTCGAATGCCTCGAAGGCATCAATGCGCGCGAACTCGATGCGCAGCGTCTCGCCGGCTCGATGCCGGCGGCCGGGTTCGACTGGGTCGTGATCGATGTCTCGTTCATCTCGCTTGCGCTGATCCTGCCGGCCGCGGCGCGGGTCGCGGCGCCGGGCGCCACCCTGATTGCGCTGGTCAAGCCGCAGTTCGAGGTCGGCCCGGGCGGGCTCGACGCCCGTGGCGTGGTCCGCGATCCGGCGCTCTACGCCGGCGTGCGCCGGCGGCTCGAATCCCTGGCCGACGAATCCGGATGGCAGCGTCTGGGCTGGTACGACAGCGCGCTGCCCGGCACCGATGGCAATCGCGAATTTTTCATTCATGCCCGCCGTGGCGCGACATCCCCCGCCACGGCACAGCCTCTTAGGATTCCATCGTGACTGCTGAAGTCAGTTTCGAGTTCTTCCCGCCGAACACGCCCGAGGGCGCGGCGAAGCTCAAGACAACCCGCGCCCTGCTGGCGCAGGCCAGGCCCGAGTTCTTCTCGGTCACCTATGGCGCCGGCGGCGCGACCCGCGACAAGACACTGGCCACCGTGCTCGACATCGCCGACGAAGGTCATCCGGTTGCTCCCCATCTGTCGTGCATCGGCGCCACCCGCGAGTCGATCACCGAACTGCTGCAGCTCTATCGTTCGCACGGTATCCGGCGGGTGGTGGCGCTGCGTGGCGACCTGCCTTCGGGCATGGTCGATCACGGCGATTTCCGCTATGCGGCCGACCTGGTCGCCTTCATCCGCGAGAGCACCGGCGACTGGTTCCGGATCGAGGTGGCGGCCTACCCCGAAGTCCATCCGCAGGCGCGCTCGCCGCAGGACGACCTGCAGGCGCTGATCGCCAAGCTGCAGGCCGGCGCCGATTGCGCGATCACCCAGTACTTCTACAACGCCGATGCGTACTTCAGGCTGCGCGACGAGCTCGCTGCCGCCGGCGTGACCGTACCGCTGGTGCCCGGCGTGATGCCGATGACCAATTACACGCAGCTCGCCCGCTTTTCGGATGCCTGCGGCGCCGAAATTCCGCGCTGGATCCGAACCCGGCTGGCCAGCTATGGCGACGACCGCGATTCGATCCGCAGCTTCGGTCACGACGTGGTCGCATCGATGTGCCGTCGCCTGCTCGACGCGGGTGTGCCCGCGCTGCATTTCTACACCCTGAACCAGGCGGGACCCTCGCTCGACCTCTGGAGCGCCTGCACCCGCTGAACGGTACCTGCGGGCGCGTCGGCCCGCGCCGAGGCCCGTTCGCAGCGGGCCAGGCTCCGTCCGTCGGCTCTTGTGGCGGGGCCCGAACCGCGTGACCTTTTTTGATTGGTGGGGGCGCAGACGCGCCGATACCATCGATCACGTGAATGCACGATCCTTACCACCCCCCCTCGCCGCGCTCGGAGCGGAACCGATCACCGGTCCGCTCCGGCACAAGGTCGCCACCGAACAGCTGCTGCTGGGTCTGTATGTCGTCGATCTCGATCGCCCGTGGCTGGACACCCCGTTCCTGATCCAGGGATTCCTGGTCGACAGCCAGGTCGAGCTCGCCACGCTGCAAAAGTACTGCCACCACGTCTTCGTCGACCTGGACATGTCCAATCCGGACGCGGTGGCGCAATTGCGCCGCCAGGGCGACGAGCTTGACATGCCGACCCAGCCGGATCCGCGCGAGATGTATCCGGCCCACCAGCGCGGCTTCTCGCCGAATGCGGCCAAGCAGCCGCCCGCGTCGAACGACCGGACGCCGATCGGCGAGCGCTCAGCACCGGAGCACGACTCCGACCGTGCGCCGCGCGGGCCCGACGCGCGGGATCGCGACGGTGCGCACATCGACCAGGCCGCCGCGCTGCGCGACGCCGATCGCGCGCTCGAAGACTTCGATCCGATGCCGATGCCGATGTCCGGCGATGCGGCGCCGCTCGACCCGGAAGCCGATCCGCCCACATTGACCGGCCGCCGCGCGGAATCCGACCCGCCAGCCCGGCGCACCGCCCAGCGCGCCTACCGGGTGCGATCCGATGTCCAGATCTCGACCGACACCCGGGACCGGTTCCGTCGCTTCGTGCGCCAGACCGCAGAACAATCCGACCCGGTCGCCGGCCGGCCCTCGAGGATCAGCCGTCTGCTCGCCCCGCTGCGCGCCCTGATGCCCGGGGGTTCCGGCAAACCCGGCGGGCGCGCCGAAGGCCCCAGCGCCGCACAGGAAGCCCGCTTCGATCTCGAACTGGAACAGGCGCTGCCGCCCGGCACGAAGCGGCAGGTCTACGAAGATCGCCACGAGGTCGCGCGCGAAATCCCGCGCGCCCGCCAGACCTTCGAGAGCAGTGAGTCGATACTCACCACGATCCTGGCCGACATCCGCCAGAACAAGGTGCCGCAGGTGGCCCAGGTCAAGGAGACCGTCGGCCA
Organism: Burkholderiaceae bacterium; assembly: GCA_016710525.1. GTDB lineage: Bacteria > Pseudomonadota > Gammaproteobacteria > Burkholderiales > Burkholderiaceae_E > Quisquiliibacterium. Next base: position 36,363 of record JADJVQ010000053.1, on the reverse strand, counting down.
CATGGTCTCGAGCATGATCGACAATCCGGATGCCCTGATGTGGGTGGCCCAGCTGCGCGAAGAGCATCTGCAGACCTACCAGCATGGCGTGCGCGTCTCGCTCTACATGATCTCGCTGGGCCGCCACCTCGGTTTTCCGAAGGAGATGCTCGAATCGCTCGGACTGATCGGCATGCTTGCCGATGTCGGCAAGACCAAGCTGCCGCGCGCCCTGCTCGACAAGCCCGGCATGCTGAACACCGCCGAGTACAGCATCGCCAAGGAACACGTGCGCCTCGGTCTGGAGGCCCTGGGTACCAGCATGAAGATGGAGCCCGATGTCGCCACCGGCATCCTGCAGCACCACGAGCGCCTGGATGGCAGCGGCTACCCCAAGGGCCTGAAGGGCGAGGAAATCAGCATCTATGGCCGGATGGCCGGCATCGCCGACAGTTTCGCGGCCCTGATCACGCCCCGCCCGTACGCCAATCCGCTGGCGCCGCAGGACGCGCTGATGAGTCTGTACCAGTGGGCCGGTTCATCGTTCCACGCGCCGCTGGTCGAGCAGTTCGTGCAGGCGGTGGGCGTGTTCCCCGTGGGCGGCCTGGTCGAGCTGTCCAGTGGCGAAGTGGCGGTGGTGCTCGCGCACAACCGGGTCCGCCGGCTCGAACCGAGAGTGCTGATACTCACTCTGGCCGACAAGCGCCCGCTCACCGTCCCGCTCGAACGCGACCTGTTCCAGCAGTCCCGCGAGGCGGGCGCCAAGCCGGTGCGCATCGTGCGTGGCCTGCCCTCGGGCGCCTACGGCCTGAAACTTCGCGACTATTACGCCGATGAGCCAGCTGCTCTCGCCAAGGCCTGATCCGGCCTCGAGTCCCCCGCCGGCAAGCGCGTCGCCGCGGCTGGCCCCGGGCGCCTTTCTCGCATTCGCACGCGAGCTGGCCACCCGCAAGCGCCGCGGCGTGCTGCTGCAAGTCAACCTGAACCGATCCGACCGCCTGAGCGCCCTGGCCCAGGAGCCGCGCGCGCGCCTCGCGATCGCCGAGGCCATGCGGCGCGTCGAGAGCATCCTGCGTCCGAGCGACCGGTACGCACTGGCCTCGATGGACGAAATCTGGGTGATGCTGGTCGACCTGCCTGGCGCGGCGCTCGCCGAGCTGGCCAGCCGCACCCTGCGCGACAGCCTGACCCGGCAGACCCACATCGAAACCGACGACGGTCCCGCCATCGTGCAGATGCGCCCGGCCATCGGCGGCGCCTGGCGTCATCCGGATGCGGGCCAGGATCCGATGGCGGTGCTGGCCGCGGCAGCCGACGCCTGCCAGCGGGCCGAGCAGCTCGAAGAGCGCATCCTGATCCTGCCGGCGCAGTCCGACGTCGAGCTCGTCAATCGCGGCATGCTGGAGCGCGAGCTGCGCCTGGCGCTGCATGCGAACGAGCTCGATGTGCACTTCCAGCCGCAGGTCGCGCTGGCCAGCGGCCGCTGCACCGGCGCCGAAGCGCTGGTGCGCTGGACCCGGCACGATGGCACGAGCGTCAGCCCGGCGCTGATCGCCTCGATCTGCGAAGAACGCGGGCTGATGACCCAGCTCACCCAGTTCGTGCTGAACACCGCGCTGCGCAACCTGATGACCTGGTCGGCACAAGGCATCGATGCGCATGTCTCGATCAACCTGTCGGCGGTCACGCTGGCCGACCCGGCGTTCCCGACGCTGGTCGGCCACGCCCTGTCGACCTGGGGCATCCCGGCCGACCGGCTCACGCTGGAACTGACCGAAAGCGCGGTGGTCAAGCACGAGCGCTCGGCGCTGCAGTTCATGCGCGAGATCCGCGATCACGGCTGCGGACTGGCGCTGGACGATTTCGGCACCGGCTATTCGTCGTTCGCCTATCTGCGCCAGTTTCCGCTCACCGAGCTGAAGATCGACCAGTCGTTCGTGCGCAACCTGCACACCGATGCCAGCGACCGGCGGATCGTCAACGCGCTGATCGACCTGGCCCACACCTTCGACATGCAGGCGCTGGCCGAAGGCGTCGAAGATGCCCCGACCGCACGGATGCTGCACGAACTGGGCTGCGATCTGGCCCAGGGCTATCACTACGGCCGCGCGATGGCGGCGCCCGACTTCGCCAGCTGGTGGCGCGGGTTCAGCGCGGTGCCGGCCGAGACGGAATCCGCCGCGATTCCGTGACGATGCAGTCGAGGGCACGATCGTGCGCGTGGGGCTCGAAACCGACCACCTGCGCATCATCGTGCGCCACGCCGATCGTCACGACGCGCCGCCCGGCCCCCGTCAGGGCGGCAAGCGTGCGGTCGTAAAAGCCGCCGCCGTAACCCAGGCGATACGCGCGCCCATCGAACCCCAGGCACGGAATCACCAGCACATCGGGCACGCAGGCGACCTGCCGTGCCGGCTGCCAGGTGCCCAGCAGTCCGCCGGCCATCTCGTCACCGGGCGCCCAGGCGAAAAAGTCCAGCGGCGCGTTCAACTGGCGGACCGCTGGCAGCGCCAGCCGCCAGCCTGCCCGATGCCAGTCGGCAAGCGCCTCGCGCGGATCGGGTTCGCCGGACATCGGCCAGTAGGCCGCGATCACCGGCGCCGCCTGGCCGAGTCCGGCGATCAGCTCGCCGACGGCACGAAACAGGCATCGATCCGCATCACGCCGCGAACCGCTCGCCTCGCTCGCGCGACGGGCACGCAGCAGCCGCCGCGCACTGGCCCGATCGGCCGCCGGGATGGGCTCGCATGGTATTCTCGACGATGATGTTTCGCTCACGCTGGCTAGTGCCCCTGATGGTGGCTTCAATTGTAGGGCTGGTGTCCGTCAGTGCCGGCGCCAAACCCCGTCGCGCCCAGGCGCCGCCCGCCGCCGCCGCGCCTGCCAGTCCCGAAGAAGCCTTCCTGAAAGCGCGCGAAGCGCTGCTCCAGAACGCCCCGGATCGCTTCGAGCTTGCCGCGGCGCAAATGACCGACCCGCAGCTGAAGGAGTACATCGACTACTGGCGGCTGCGCATGCGCCTGAACCCCCGCGGCATCGCCGGCAACGGCAACGGCACCCCCGACTCCGCACTCGATACCGACGCCCAGACCTTCATCTCGAGCCACAGCAATCCGCTGCTGGTCGATCTGGCCCGGCGCGACCTGATGTACCGGCTGGCCCGCCGCAACGACTGGCCCACCTTCGAAATCCACCACGACGCCTGGGTGCTGCGCGACGAGTCCGCGCTGCACTGTTACGCCGGCCTGGCCCGCCTGGACCGCGGCATGCCCCCCAGCGACGAAACCCGCGAGGCGCTGTTCCAGCCGCGCGAGCTCGGCGACGCCTGCGGCACGCTCATCGAGGCGATGGCACGAACCGGCAAGATCAAGCGCGCCGAAATCTGGCAGCGCCTGAAGCTGGCGCTCGAAGCCGGCGCCGCCAACTCGGTCAGGCGCCTGGGGTCACTGCTCGACCTGCCCGCCGCGGCACTCGAAGCCGCGCTGCAGCGACCGGCGCTGATCGTTGCGCCGTCCGTCGAGCGCGAGGTGGCCGTCATCGCGCTCGGCATGCTGGCCCGCCAGGACCCCGAAGCCGCGGCCCAGCGCACCGACGCCATCGCCGCCCTGCCGCCGGCCGAACGGGCCTGGGTCTGGGCGCAGATCGGCGCGCACAGCATGCGCAAGCTGGCGCCGGTGTCGGCGGCCTGGCTGCGCGACGCCGTGCCCGCGCAGGCCTCCGACGAAACCTGGGCCTGGCTGGTGCGAGCGGCGCTTCGGGCCGGCGACTGGCGTTCGGTGCATGCCCTGACCGACAAGATGTCTGCCGAGGGTCGCCGCGATCCCACCTGGGTGTATTGGGCAGGGCGCGCGCACCAGGCGCTGAACCTCAAGGCGCAGTCCGAGGTGCTGTTCCGACGCATCGCGGGCCAGTACCACTTCTATGGTCAGCTGGCGGCCGAAGAACTCGGCGAATCCATGCCGATCCCGGCGATCGCCACGGCGTCATCGGCCGACGAACTCGCCGAGGCCGCGGCCAACCCCGGATTCGCCCGGGCGCTGCGCTTCTACCAGATGGGCCTGCGCATGGAGGGCAACCGCGAGTGGAACTTCCAGCTGCGCACGCTGAGCGACCGCCAGCTGCTGGCCGCCGCCCGTTTCGCCTGCGAACGGCGGGTGCTCGACCGCTGCGTCAACACGGCTGACCGAACCCGCGCCGAGCACGATTTCAACCTGCGCTTCGTGACGCCGTTCCGCCCGCAGCTCGAGGCCGCCGCCGCCGAGCGCGGCCTCGATCCGGCCTGGGTCTATGGCCTGATCCGCCAGGAATCCCGGTTCATCATGGACGCCCGCTCATCGGCCAGTGCGCAGGGGCTGATGCAGATCATCCCGCCCACCGCGCGCTGGATCGCGCGCCGCCTGGGGGTCGCCGATTTCCGGCTCGAGCAGCTCAACGAAATCGACACCAATCTGCGCTTCGGCACCTATTACCTGCGCACGGTGCAAGACGACCTCGAAAGTTCGCCCCTGCTGGCATCGGCCGGCTATAACGCCGGACCGGGTCGCCCGCGGCAGTGGCGCAGCAAGCTGACCGGCGCCCTCGAAGGGGCGGCGTTTGCCGAAATCATTCCCTTCACCGAAACCCGCGACTACGTCAAGAAGGTGCTCTCGAACGCCACCTTCTACGGCGCGCTGATGACCGGACAGCCGCAATCGCTCAAACAGCGCCTGGGCCGGGTCGCGCCGGCGCTGATGCGCCCCAGCGATTTGCCCTGACCCGGCGGTCGCGGTAATTTCCCCTGTTCCCACTGACTGAACCCCTGTCCAGACCATGACCCTGTCTCGCGTACTCATCGTCGGCGGTTCCGGCTTCATCGGCACCCATGTCGCCGCCCGGCTGTCTGCTCGCGGCATTCGCGTCGTGGTGCCCACCCGCCGCCGCGAACGCGCCCGCCATCTGCTGCCTCTGCCCACGGTCGATGTGGTGCAGATCGGCCTGGACGATCCGGGCTTCGGGGCGATGTTCGTCGGCTGCGACGCGGTGATCAACCTCGTCGGCGTGCTGCATGGCAGTCACGGCAATCCGTATGGGCGCGAGTTTGCCCAGGCTCACGTCGAGACGCCCCGGCGCATCGTCGAGGCCTGCCGTCGTGCCGGCGTGCGCCGTGTCATCCATGTCTCGGCGCTGGGTGCGGGCGGCGACCCGGCCGCCCTGCCGTCGATGTACCTGCGCTCCAAGGCGGCCGGCGAGCAGGTGCTGCGCGACAGCGGCCTGGACGTCACCATCTTGCGGCCATCGGTGGTCTTCGGACCCGAAGACCAGTTCCTGAACGTCTTCGCCAAGCTGCTGCGCCTGTTCCCGCTGATGCCGCTGGCCCGCGCCGATGCGCGCTTCCAGCCGGTGTTCGTCGGCGATCTGGCCGAGGCCATCGTCAACGCGCTGGAGCGCCCGGTCACCATCGGCAAGACCTACGATCTGGCTGGCCCGGAGGTTTTCACGCTGGGCGAGCTGGTCGAACGGGTCGGGCGCTGGAGCGGACATCCGCGGCCGATCTGGGCTCTGCCCTTCACCCTCGGACAGATCCAGGCCGGCGTGCTGGGCGTGCTGCCCGGTCCGCTGATGTCGACCGACAACTTCGATTCCATGCGCATCGACAACGTGGCCAGCGGCCCGATCAGCCCGGAGCTCGGCCTGCAGGGCCTGACCCCGCTGGCGGCCGTCGCACCGGCCTGGCTTTCGCGCCATGGCTCGCGCCTGGCCGACAAGCAGGCCCGCGCGCACCGCTGACCGCTGCCAGCCCATCGAGCCATGCCCACCAGCCTCACGCTCTACACCGCCAACCGCAACTATTCGTCATGGTCGCTGCGGCCCTGGCTGCTGATGCGGGCGCTGGACATGCCGTTCAAGGAACGCCAGCTGCGCTTCTCACCCGGGTTCCATGACGAGATCTCGCGGATTTCCCCGGCCGGCCGCGTACCGGTGCTGGTGGCGGGCGAGCTCGTCATCTGGGACACCCTGGCCATCGTCGAATACCTCGCCGAACGCTTTCCGCTGCACGGTGTCTGGCCGGCCCAGCCGGGCGACCGGGCGCGCGCCCGGTCGGTGTGTGCCGAGATGCACTCGGGCTTCAGCGCACTGCGCCAGGCCATGCCGATGAACATCGAGGCCCGCCTGCCGGGGCTGGGCTGGTCGGTTCGTGTGCAGGACGACATCGACCGGATCGTCGCCCTCTGGACGAGCCTGCGCAGCGCCCATGCCGCGCGCGGCCCGTTCCTGTTCGGAACCTTCAGCGCGGCCGACGCATTCTTCGCGCCGGTGGTCTCGCGCTTCGAGACCCATCAGGTCGCCACGCCGCCGGTCTGCGACGACTACCGTCGGGCCGTGCTGGCCCTGCCGGCCATGCAGGAGTGGATCGCCGGCGCGCTGGCCGAACACTGCTTCGTGGCTGAAGACGAGCCTTATCGGCGCTCGCGCGACTGATCGCGCCGCGCAGTCCGCGCACCACGCGCATCCGCCGCCCCGAACCACGCAAAACCCGCCCGACCATGGAAATCTATTGTGTCGGAGGCGCCGTGCGCGACCAGCTGCTGGGGCTGCCGGTCGTCGACCACGACTGGGTGGTGGTCGGTGCCACACCGCAAGCCCTGGTCGCGCTGGGCTATCGGCCGGTGGGCAAGGATTTTCCGGTGTTCCTGCATCCCGAGACGCAGGAGGAATACGCACTGGCGCGAACCGAGCGCAAGGTGGCTGCCGGTTACAAGGGCTTCGTATTCCACTACGCGCCCGACGTCACCCTCGAAGACGACCTTCGTCGGCGCGACCTCACCATCAATGCGATCGCCCGGGCCGCCGACGGCACCCTGATCGACCCCCTGAACGGGGTCGCCGATCTGCGGGCCCGGATCTTCCGGCACACCGGCGATGCCTTCACCGAAGACCCGGTGCGCATCCTTCGCCTGGCCCGGTTCGCGGCCCGCTTTCCCGATTTTTCCATCGCCCCCGAAACCGCCCTGCTGATGCGGCACATGGTCGACATCGGCGAGGTCGACCACCTGGTGGCCGAGCGGGTGTGGCAGGAGATCGCGCGCGGCCTGATGGAGCACAAGCCCTCGCGCATGTTCGAGACCCTGCGGGCCTGCGGCGCGCTGGCGCGCCTGATGCCCGAACTGGATCGGCTGTGGGGTGTGCCGCAACGGGCCGACTATCACCCCGAGGTCGACACCGGCGTGCACGTGATGATGGTGGTCGACGAGGCCGCGCGGGCCGGCGGCTCGCTGGCAGTGCGCTTCGCGGCCCTCACGCACGACCTGGGCAAGGGCAATACGCCCGCCGACATCCTGCCGCGGCACGTCGGGCACGAGGCGCGCTCCGCCGAACTCGTCGAGGCGCTCTGCGCGCGCCTGCGGGCGCCCTCCGAAGTGCGCGACCTGGCGCGCATCGTGGCCCGTGAACACGGCCTCATTCCGCGCGCGGCCGAGCTGCGCCCCAAGACGCTGCTGACGCTGCTCGAGCGGATGGACGCGTTTCGCCGGCCCGCTCGCCTGAACGAGGTGCTGGCCGCCTGCGAGGCCGATGCACGGGGCCGGCTGGGCTTCGAGCATCGCGACTACCCGCAGTCCGAGCGCATGCGCACGGCGCTGGGCGCCGCGCTCGCGGTCGATGCGGGCGCAGTCGCGGCCGCCGCCGTGGCGAACGGCCTGCGCGGCGATGCCATCGGTCAGCAGGTCCACGATGCGCGCTGCCGGGCGATCGCCCACGCGCTGAACGAATCGCACCTGCCGCTCAGCTCTTGATCACCCGCACGGTGAAGCTCAGGGTCGAAGCCCGAAAGACGAAGCACCAGTGTTTTTCGTAGGCCAGCGGGCTCAGGCTGAAGATCAGCCGGCCGATCTGGCCCATCAGACCGCCGAACGAAAGCCGCCGCCCGATCACTTCAAAGCCGCGCCCCGCCGACGTGTAGTGGGCCACACCGGGCCGCTCGAAGTGGTCCATCGAAAAATACGACAGGTGATGCAGGTGCGTCGGATCGCGCCATGACGACAGGCTGGTGAAATGCGGCGTGCGGATCACGATGCGGGCATCGTGGCGGCAGATGCGGTGCATCTCGCGCATCAGCGCGGGGATGTCCGGCATGTGCTCGATCACGTTGTCCAGCATCACCTCGGCCACCGTCCCGTCGGCGAATGGCAGCGTCGCGCCGAGGTCGGCCAGCACATCGACCGCGGGTGTCGGGTACCGGTCGACGCCGACAAAGCCGTCGAGCCGCTTGCCGCCGCAGCCCAGGTTCAGGCGCAAATCGGCGGGGATGGGCCGCTCGCCACGGACATCGACCGCGGCATGGGCCGCGGCATCGGTTGTGGGCCGGGGTGCGGTATCGGGCAAGGGACGGGCTCCAGGCATCGGAGATCAGAGCAGGCGGGCGATGCCGGCGGCCAGCATCGAGAGCAGGATCGTCGAGGCCAGCGGCACGGACCAGTCGCGCCCGAAAGCCCGAAAATTCAGGTCGCCAGGCAAGCGGCCCATGCCCAGCCTGCGCAGCCACGGCATCACGCCCGAGAAGACCACCAGCGCAAGCACGGTGACCAGCAGCCAGCGGATCATGCGGGTCTCCGGCAACCGGGACCGCGGCACGGTGGCGCGCCCCGGTCGAGCTTGCGTGCCGCCGCAGCGGTCATCGGACAGCTGGCCATCAGGAGGCCACCAGCGTGGCCATCCGGTCGCCGCGTTCGAACCCCATCGCCTCGGCGCCCACGCCGCGCCCGAAGGCCACCGCCTTGAAGAGTTCGCCCATTTCCGCCTCCGACAACAACACCTGCACCGACTGCGCCAGGCGCGCCCACGCCAGCTGCCGCTCGGCCGCACCGGCTGGCGCCCCGGCCGGCCCGGCTGGCCCGCCTGGCGCCGCGGCGGCCCGTCCGAGGCACCCGTCGCAGGTGCGGGCGGCACCAGCCGCTCGAGCAGGCCGAGGCTTGTCAGCAGCCGTGCCTGGTTCACGAAGCCCAGCGGCTGCAGTCCCTGCGCCACTGCGCAGTGCGCCACCGCGCTGAAATCGACGTGGGTGGTGATGTCCTGGAGCCCTGGCCACAGGAAGGGATCGCCGTGGGCATGATGGCGATAGTGGCACATCAGGGTGCCCATCGAGCGTTGCGGATGGTAGAACTCCCGTCGCGAAAAACCGTAGTCGATCAGCAGCATCGCGCCGCGCACCAGCCGCTGCGCGGCCTGCGTGACCCAGTGCTCGGCCTGCTCGCCGATTTCGCCCAGATAGGGCCCGTCGGCCTGGCCGCCATCGGCGAAGCCCTGCGCCAGGCGCTCGAGCACTCGCTGCGCGAACTCCGGCGATGCCTCGCGCAGCGCCCATTCGAAGGCAGGCCGCTCGATGGGCTCATCGCCTTGCCCCTGCCCCTGCCCGGGCCAGCGCCACGCCCCGCTCCATCACCCGTGCGGGCTGCCCGCTCGCGCCGGGCACCCGGGCGAAGGCGCGCACCGGCATCGCGTCGAGCAGTTCGTTGGCCAGCACCACGCCGTCGATGGCGTCCGGCCAGACGGCCAGCCAGCGCACCCGTGCCAGCGCCTGGGGCAGCTCGCGCGCGATTCGCTCGCGCTGGCGTTGCGCCAGTTCGCCGGACAGTTCGACGATCAGGTATTCGGTGTCGGTGAAGCCCAGCCGGTCGAGTTCGCCAAGCACCTGAACGGCCAGCGCGCCTGAGCCGGCGCCGAACTCGACCACGCGGTGGGCGCAGGACTCGAACCACTGGGCGCACTGGCGCGCCAGGCAGGCGCCGAACAGCGTGCACAGTTCGGGCGCGGTGACGAAGTCGCCAGCGCCACCGAACTTGCGGCTGCCGCCGGCGTAGTAGCCCAGCTGCGGTTCGTACAGCGCCATCGCCATGTACTCGTCCAGGCCGATCCAGCCGCCGCGCAGCCGGATGCGCTGCGCAATGCGCGAAGCCAAGGCCTGGCTGGCAGCGAGGGCATCGGGCGGCGGCGAAGGGAGGGCGGCCTGGGAGCGCATGCCCGGCATTCTACGAGCAGTGTGGGATCGGCGATTCCCGTTAAACTGGCGCCCGCCCGCCCGCATGGGCACTCGACGTGCCCGCGCGGGCACGATCCAAGCCCGACACCCGCCAGCGTGCCCGCACCGACCGCCACTTCCGCCCACGACGATGCCGCCTCCCCAGGCAGCGCGCAGCCGCGCCGTGCGCTGGTCACCGGTGGCGCGCAGCGCCTGGGCCGCGAGATCGCGCTGGCGCTGGCACGGGCCGGCTGGGACATCGCGGTGCACTTCGGCCGCTCGCAGCAGCAGGCGCTGGCCACCGTCGCCGACATCCGGGCCCTGGGCCGGCGTTCGGTGGCGGTGCAGGCCGATCTGGCCGACGAAGCCTCGGTGATGGCCCTGTTCGAGGCCGCCTGCGCCGGGCTGGGCGGGCTGGACTGCGTGGTCAACAATGCCTCGCGCTTCGAGCCCGACCGGCCCGAGACCTTCGCCTATGCACAGCTGCAGGCGCACATGGCGCCCAACCTGGCCGCCCCGCTGCTGCTGGCGCGGCGCCTGCATGCGCTGCACGCCGGCCGGCCCGATGCCGCGCGCCGCGGCGTGATCGTCAATGTGCTCGACCAGAAGCTCGAGAACCTGAACCCGGACTTCCTGTCGTACACGCTGTCCAAGGCCGCGCTGCACAGCGCCACCCGGATGCTGGCGATGGCCTTCGCGCCGGTGCTGCGGGTGGTGGCGGTGTCGCCGGGCATCACGCTGCGCTCGGGCGACCAGAGCGCGAAAGACTTCGAACAGGCCCATCGGCAAACGCCGCTGGGCCGCTCCTCCACCCCCGGGGACATCGCCGATGCGGTGGTCTTCCTGGCCGACGCGCCGGCGATCACCGGCGTGAACCTGACGGTCGATGGCGGCCAGCACCTGGTGCCCCTGCCGCGTGACGTGATGTACCTGACCGGGGATCCTCCCAAGTGACTGAGCTGCTCGATCCCCGCCTGGCGGACTGCCGGCGCATCTTCCTGCATGAGTTTTCGCTCGACCTGTCGATCGGATTCCACGACTTCGAGCGCGAGGCCCCGCAGCGGGTCATCATCGATGTCGATCTGTTCGTGCCGATGGCCCACTCCACGGCGCTGAACGACGAAGTGGCCGAGGTGCTCGACTACGACTTCATCCGGCGCGGCGTGATCGCCTGGGCGCAGTCGCGGCACTTCAACCTGCAGGAGACCCTGCTCGACGGCATCGTCGCGCTTTGCCTCGAGCAGCCCTCGGTGCGGGCGGTCCGGGTGCGCACCCAAAAGCCCGATGTCTATCCCGACTGCCGCGCGGTGGGCATCGAAGTGCTCCAGTTCCGACCGGCTGCCTGAACCCTGGGCGCGCCGACCGCCCGCCCCACCAGGAAACACGACGTGACGCCCGAGAAACAGGCCTACGAGCGCAACAAGCTGCACAAGCGCCTGTTGCGGCTGACCGGCGAAGCCATCGCCCACTTCGACATGATCGGCCCCGGCGAACGGGTGATGGTGTGTCTGTCGGGCGGCAAGGACAGCTATGCGCTGCTCGACCTGCTGCTGACCCTGCGCGAGCGCGCGCCGATCGATTTCGAGATCGTCGCGGTCAACCTGGACCAGAAGCAGCCGGGCTTTCCCGAGCATGTGCTGCCCGATTACCTGCGCGCACTCGAGGTGCCGTTTCACATCGAGAACCAGGACACCTACAGCATCGTGCGCCGGGTCATTCCGGAGGGCAAGACGATGTGCTCGCTGTGCGCGAGGCTGCGCCGCGGCATCCTGTACCGGGTGGCCGACGAACTGGGCGCCACGCGCATCGCGCTGGGCCACCACCGCGACGACATCCTCGAGACCTTCTTCCTGAACATGTTCTTCGGCGGCCAGCTGAAGGCGATGCCCCCGCGCCTGGTGTCCGACGACGGCCGCCATGTCGTGATCCGGCCCTTGGCCTATGTGAAGGAGGAGGACCTGATCGAGTACGCCGACTGGCGCGCCTTCCCGATCATTCCGTGCAACCTGTGCGGATCCCAGGAAAATCTCAAGCGCCGCGAGATCAAGCAGCTGATGCGCGAATGGGAGAAGCGCTATCCCGGGCGCGTCGAGAACATCTTTTCGTCGCTGTCGCGGGTGACACCCTCGCACCTGATGGACCGCGACCGATACGACTTCAGCGCAGCCGGGCCGACCGGGGAACCCCATCCCGATGGCGACATCGCCTTCGATGTCGATCCGCTGTTCGAGGCCGTGCCCGCCGCGCGGGCCAGCCCGCTGCCCGCCGAAGCGACGATCCAGCTGATGCGAGGCCCGACGCGCGCGACCTAGGCTGGTTCACACGACGGGCGCCCGGGCGCGTGCCTTCCCGACGTGTGAAGGCACTAGCCGGCGCTTCGCAGCAGGCTGGCCTTGAGCGCATCGCGCAGGGTTGCCTGGGTCTCGTCCAGGTGGGCCCGCGCTTCACGCGACAACTGGCGTCCGCGCAGCGCCACGCCGATCCGATCGGCCAGGGCCAGCACGTCGGAGCGCGCCAGTGAACGGGCATCCGCGGGCACGCTGGTCGCCGGGCGCACCAGCAGGCCCACCAGCTTGCGCACGTGTTCGCGCTGCAGCATGCGCCGCGGCGCACCGATGTCGGAACCACTGGCCAGCTCCTGCCAGATCGCGCCATTCAAGGTGTCGAAGAGCTCGGGCAGGCGCATCCGGTCACCGGTGGGCGCCAGTGTCGACTCGCTCTCCTGGATCCGTGCGAGCACCGGGTCGCCCATCAGCCGATCGAGCAGGCGACGCTGCATGGCCAGCACCGCCTGCGGCAGGCCGGGCAGCGAGGGCGGCGCATACCCGCGGTCCAGCGCGTCCTGCGACAGCCGCGAGGCCAGCGCGGGATCGATGACCATCGCCTGTGCCGAAAATACTTCGCGCGCCAGCAGGGCCAGCGCCTCGCGCTGGCGCGCCACGGGCACCGGCACGAACGAAGCCCGCGAGTCGCCGGCCAGGTCGCGGTAGTAGTTGACGCCGCCGACGTGCTTGGCGGCCAGCTCCGCGGCCAGATCGAACTGGCGCAGGCCGCTCTCGAAGTTCTGGCGCAGCCGGCCATAGCTGGTACCCGTGGCCAGCGGCCGGCTCTGCAGCCGCGACCACAGCTCGCGCGACAGCTTGAGCCGGCGGCTGGCAAAGGCCAGAGGATCGTCGCCCAGATCGCGCTGATTGACCTGGGGGTCGTAACCCGCCGAGGTCTCCTCGTCGGTGCCATAGGCCAGTGCGGGTTCGCCGGCACGCGCCGCGATGCGGGCCAGCGCCTCGGCTTCGCCATCGGCCGGCAGCGGCCGATAGGCGTACTCGACGGCCCAATAGTCATAAGCCCCCAGCGTGCTCATCGCGATGTGGCCCAGAGGCTCGCCTTCCAGCGGCAGGTTGAAGGCGTTGTAGTCCATCACCGAACCCGACAGGCCATTGACGCGGGTGTAAGCCGGCAGGTTCAAGCGCGCAAAGGGCACCGCCGTCGAAGCCCGGAAGTTGTGGCGCAGCCCCAGCGTGTGGCCGACCTCGTGCATCACCACATCCTTGAGCACCTGCGCGACGATCTCCTCGGCCTGCGGGCCGTCGGGATCGACCTCGCCGCGGGATTCGAGCAGGCCCAGCGTGAAGTCGAGCTCGGCCATCGCATCACCCGCATAGGTGCACGCCGGTCCGTCGCCGATCGCGCCTTCGCGCCCGCGCAGGCCTGAGTCGGTCGCATGGTCGTGGCCGGCATGCGAACCGCGGACGGGGCCCGCCGTCTGCTCGCGCGCGACTCGGCGCGACAGCCGGGCCCAGTTGTCGGAAATCGCGATGTCGGCATCGAGGATCTCGCCGGTACGGGGATCGACCACCGACGGCCCGATCGCCAGGGCGCCGTCGTCGCTGTCCACGAACCAGCGGATCGATGCGTGCTTCAGGCCCGCCAGATCCATCGGCGCATCCTCGGGTTCGATCGGGGCCTGGATGGCATTCTTGAAGCCGATCTTCTCGAACGCCCGGTTCCATTCGAGCACCCCTTCGGCAATCGCCTGCCGATAGCGCTGCGGCGTATTGCGGTCGATCCAGAACACGATCGGCTTGACGGGCTCGGAGAGCTCGGCCGCGGGGTCTTTCTTCTCGAGGCGCCACCGGTTGATCCAATAGCGGCGCGGCTCGCGATCGGCCGGGTTGCCGAAATCGAAGGTCGACTGGATGAAATGGCCGATCCGCGGGTCGGCCTTGCGCTTGGGCATCGGCGGATCGGGCAATGCGGCCAGGCTGTACTGGTAATCGATGAAGAAGCTGCGCGCGTCCTCGAGGTTGCGCGGCGTGCTCGGCACCGGCGCACCCGGCGCGAGCGCGCCGCTTGGCGGGGCCGGCAGGCGCGGCACCATGTAGTGCGCCGTGACTTCGAATATCGCGGCATCGCGGTCGACGCGCACCGGTTTGAAGAACGAATTGCGCTGATCGAACGAATAGCCGATGCGGAACTGCGCCTCGAGGCTGCGCGAGAGCTGCGGCAGGTCGGCGATCAGGATCGGCGAGAGCTCGATCAGCACCGACTTGCGCTCCGGATGCTCGGCGCTGGCGACCGTGGCCGCGCCGAGCAGGCTGTCCGAGAAGCTCAGCCGAACCGCGCGCGCCATGCCCGCATCGCCCTCGGCATCGAAGCGGGTATTGCGTGCCAGCAGTTGCACCGTGCCGTGGATGCGGCGAAACGTCACGACGTATCGGCCCAGGGTCCAATGCGGATACAGGCCACGCTCGCCCAGCCCGGTGGTGCGCGAAGCCGCCAGCAGGAAGGGCTTGTCGAACTGGGCCGGCATCAGTTCCAGCCAGACCTTCTCGTCCTTCTGCCAGACCGTGAACAGGCCCTCGACGCGCCGGGCGTCCTTGACGACGTCGGCAAACGGCGGGCGTGCCGCGACCGGCGGGGCCGCGGCACGGGGCGCGGTGGGGTTGGCGGTGGCCGGCGCCGGCACGGCGCCCGGCCGGCTGGGGCTGGGGCCGGCACCCGGCAGGGCGGGCGCAAGCGGCGCCGGGGCGCCCGCCGCCCCGACCGCCGAGGTGGAGGCCGGCGGCAGCGCGGCGCCCGCCGCGGCGGGCACCTTGCCGGGGGTCAGCGAAGCACAGCCACCGAGCGCGGCAATCAGCGAGACCGCCAGTGCGCACCAGGGAAAACGGGACATGGGCAATGATCCTGCGAAGACGCCGAAACGAGGATGGTAAGCGGGATCGAGCCAGGATCGGCAAAGGGCGCAGCGCGGGCCGGCCGGTCACTGGACTAGAATCCGTGCGTGCGCCTTTTCCGCCTTGCCCGAATCACCTATGTCGTCTGGCGCCATGGCCTGGACGAGATCGCCGCCACGGGCGCAGCCGCGACGCTGGGCACCCGCAGCTCGCTGGCGCTCGCGCGCATGCTGCGGCTGGGCCGCCGCCTCGAGACACCTCGCGGCCAGCGGCTGCGTGAAGCGCTGGAAAGCCTGGGGCCGATCTTCGTCAAGTTCGGCCAGGTGCTCTCGACCCGGCGCGACCTGATGCCCACCGACATCGCCGACGAACTCGCCCGGCTGCAGGATCGCGTGCCGCCCTTTCCGGGGCAGGATGCGATCGCCGAGATCGAGCGCGGCCTGGGCCGCAAGATCGCCGAGGTCTATTCCGAGTTCGACGCCACGCCGGTCGCCTCGGCTTCGATCGCGCAGGTCCATTTCGCGCGGCTGCACGACGGCCGGCCGGTCGCGGTCAAGGTGCTGCGCCCCGGCATGGCCCACATCATCGAGCGCGACCTGTCGCTGTTGCGCACCTTCGGCTCGCTGCTCACCCGGGTCTCGGCCGATGCGCGCCGGCTGCGCCCGCTCGAGGTCATCGACGAGTTCGACCACTACCTGCACGACGAGCTCGACCTGATCCGCGAAGGCGCCAACGCCAACCAGCTGCGGCGCAACTTCGCCGATTCGGGCCTGCTGCGCGTGCCCGAGATGTACTGGACCGCCTGCGCGGTGAATGTGCTGACGATGGAGCGCATGCACGGCATCCCGATCGGGCGCATGGACGAGATGCGCGAGGCTGGCATCGACCTGAAGAAACTCTCGCGCGAGGGCGTGGAAATCTTCTTCACGCAGGTGTTCCGCCATGGCTTCTTCCATGCCGACATGCACCCGGGAAACATCCTGGTGGGCCGGGACGGCGCCGATTTCAACCGTTACATCGCGCTCGACTTCGGCATCGTCGGCACGCTGTCCGAGTTCGACAAGAATTACCTGGCTCAGAACTTCCTGGCGTTCTTCCGGCGCGACTACCGCCGGGTCGCCGAGCTGCATGTCGAGTCGGGCTGGGTGCCGCGCCACACGCGCGTCGAGGAGCTCGAGTCGGCGGTGCGCGCCTGCTGCGAGCCGTTCTTCGACCGGCCTCTGAAAGAGCTGTCGCTGGGCCTGGTGCTGATGCGCCTGTTCCAGGCCTCGCGGCGCTTCGATGTCGAGATCCAGCCGCAGCTGGTGCTGCTGCAAAAGACCCTGCTCAACATCGAGGGCCTGGGCCGCCAGCTCGATCCCGACCTGGATCTGTGGGTCACCGCCAAGCCGTTCCTCGAACGCTGGATGATGGAGCGCATCGGACCGGCCGCGCTCAAGGAGCGGTTCGAGCGCGAGGCCACGCAGTGGGCCCAGACCCTGCCGCAGATTCCGCGGCTGGTGCACGCGGCGCTCGCCCGGCATGCGGCGCCGGGCGCCAGCGAAGAAGTGCCGGCGTGGGCACAGGCACTGGTCATCGAAACCCGGCGTTCGCGGCGCTGGCTGAGCGTGCTGGCCGGCGCGGCCAGCGTGCTCGCGGCCGTGGCGGTCGCGCTGCTGCTGCTGATGCTGATCTGACGCGACCGAGTCGCCCGCGACGATCGAACCGCGATTCAGGTGCCGGCCGGCACCGCCAGGAATTCCACCAGCAGCCGATTGATCGTCGCCGCGCCTTCGTACTGCACCCAGTGGCCGGCATGCTCGACGATGTGCGCCTGACGGCCTTCGCGGCCGTGGGCCAGCTCACGGGCCAGCGCCTGCGGATCGGCAGTCACGTCATGCTCCCCCCAGGCCAGCAGGATCGGCATCGGACAGCGATCCAGCGCGGCATGCAGCCCGCCGGAGCGCGAGATTTCCTTGCTCCGGAAGCGCGTGCTCAGGCACGACTCGGTGTGCACCGCCAGCGCCAGCGCATCGATCCGCCGGGTGTCGTGCAGCATGTGCACGCCCAGGTTGTGGCGCATCACCGTCACCAGCGCGGCCGGGTCGGGATCGCGCAGCGCCGCCTTCCAGGCCTGCAATTCGCCGCGCGGACGGCGCCGCCCGCCGTGGCCGGCCGGGCCCATCACTGCCAGGCGCCGGACGTGGCCGCGCTGGGCCGCGAGATTGACGGCGACCAGGCCGCCGAACGAAAAACCTACGACATCGATCTCTGCCTGCGGGCCGACCAGCGCATCGAGCGAGGTCTGCAGGGCCGCCACCAGGGCGGCCATGGTGTTGTCCGGACCGGGCTTGTCCGAATCGCCATACCCGGGCATGTCGGCCACCCAGACCGTGTGGGTGGCCGCCAGGGCCTCGATGTTGTTCACCCAGTGCCGCCAGCTGCCGTGCCCGCCGTGCAGCAGGATCACCGGCGGGCCGCTGCCGAAGCCGCGCCAGCACAGGCTGCCCTCGCCGAAGTCGATGATCTCGCGGCGGGCGAGCGTGTCGAGGTGATGAATGTGCGGATGTGTCTTGGCGTCTGAGGCGTGCATGACGCGATCTTAGCCGCCCTCGGCGCCGCAGCGCAGGCGGCAACGGCCGCTTTCAGGCCCGGCGAGTCCTTGCGCCGGGGTCTGTCCGGATGCCGACTCCGACGGACTAGAAACCGAGCGCCCGCAGGTCCAGGCCCGCCGGCCCAGCGGGCGGGCACCAGAAGTAGGCGCCGCTCACCGGCTGGCTCATCCCGAAGATCGCGTCGCACACGCCGTCTTCGGCACCCGACATGCGCCGCAGCTGAGCCTCGAAGCCGTCGAACGAAGCCCCGAAGGAGACGAACATCAGGCCACCTTCGCCGCCCTGCACCCAGGGCATCGAGCGGCGCCAGGTGAAGGCGGGCGGCTCGAAGTTTTCCTGCGCGGTCCGCTTCACGTGCGCGCTGGCCGGTGCGTCGACGATCTCTTCGTTGTCGATTCGCCGGCGCCCCACCGCCTCGTCGCGCGCCTGCGGGGTCATCGCTCGGATCGCCGCGAAGTCGTGGCGCCAGCGCTGGACCGCGACGAAGCTGCCGCCATCCAGCCCCGGCCCGGCGCCGGCCACCAGGGCCACCCGCGGCACCTCATCTCCCTTGGGATTCTCGGTACCGTCCTCGTAACCGGTCAGGTCGCGTCCGCCATCGTGCGAGAACCCATCGACCGCCTCGAGCAGCCGATAGGCGTCGCCCAGCACCTGCGCCAGCCGCTCGCCGCGCTGAAAGAGCTCGCCCCGATCGCTGCCGCGCAGCCAGCACCAGAGCGCGGCCGGCGTCGCCGGCAGCTCGACGCCCGGGCCTGTCGGCGGCACGAAGGCACGCAGCCCCGGCACGGTGGCCGACAACGCGGCCACCAGGGATGCGCCCAGCCCGGTCACCGTCGCCCGCCCGTCGGAATGGGCGGCCAGGGCCCGCAGGCCGGGACGGGGATCGTGGCCGGGTTTGAACGAAAAGCTCAGGTAGCGTGCGTGCGCAGGCAGCGCATCCAGAATGCCGGATTGCATGAGGTCCTCGAGGAAGGGTCAGCGGGCCGCCTTGTTCAGCGGGCCGCCGCGGCCAGCGTCGCGCCGGTCAGCGCCCGGAAATCGTCGGCGTAACCGCGCACCAATTTCAACAGGTGGGCGCGCTGCGCCGGCGTGGCCTTGGCCAGCGTCTTGGCCGACAACGCGTCGCTGTCGCCGATGGCCGCATTCAGCCGGGCGCGCCGGCGGTCATCGTTCGACGTCCACATCGACGCCAGGTAGTCGCGCGCCAGTCGCGTGGCCTCGCGCTGCCCGGGCTGTTCGGTGGAGATCTTTTGCAGCAGCGCCACCAGCGCCTTCTGCCGGCGCAGTCGCTCGGCCAGCCAGTCGTCCTCGCTGCCGGGCATGGACGCGGCCAGCATGCGCAACTCGCGCACCTGGGCCGAATCGAGCCGGCCCAGAAAGGTCTCGGCCCGCTTGACCACCCGGTCGGCGCGCGCTTCGGCTCGGGCCTTGGGCGTTTCGGCCAGGAATTTTTCGCGGTATTCGTCGTCACCATCCGCCAGACGGCGGCGCAGCCGCTCGATCTGCTCGGGGCGCAGGGTGAGCGCCAGCTCGGCCAGACCCGGCGCCAGATGCTCGGCCACCGGCATCCAGGCCTCGCCGATGCGGTCTCGCCAGCGGGCAATCAGGGCGGCATCGTCACCAACGGCCGGCACCGTCCGGGCCGGTTCGGCCGCCCGCACCTGGTCCTCGACCTCAGAGAGGAAAGCCACATATTTGGGCAGCTGGACACGACGATGCCAGCGATGCAGTTCGTCGATTCGGCGCGACACGATGGCGCGCTGATCCTCGTCCAGCGAGAGGTAGCGTTCGATCTGCCAATGCGCCCAGGTCGGCAGCATGTCGTAGCCGAACTTGGCCATCGAACAGCTCGTTGCCACCAGGCAACTGGCGACGAGCGGTGCCCAGAGCCTCAAACCATGCATGTTAAGATTTCCGACAAGCCTGGAAATTGCATCCAAGTACCTGATAAATAAGGCAAAAATGAACGTTGTCATCCTAGCGGCCGGGATGGGAAAACGCATGCGTTCGGATCTTCCGAAGGTGCTGCACCCGATTGCCGGCCAACCCATGCTTGCACATGTGATAGACCGCGCCCGCAGTCTATCGCCGAAGCGCCTGGTCGTGGTCTATGGCCACGGCGGCGAGCAGGTGCCCACGCAGCTGGCCGCCGACGACATCACCTGGGCGCGCCAGATGCCGCAGCTGGGCACCGGTCACGCGGTGATGCAGGCCGCCCCATGGCTCGACGAAACGGTGCCCACGCTGATCCTGTACGGCGACGTGCCGCTCACCACCAGCGACACCCTGGCCCGGCTGTGCGAAGCCGCCCGTTCGTCGGGCGACGGGAAGCGCGGCGAGCAGATGGCGATCCTCACCGTCGAGCTGGCCGATCCCACCGGTTACGGCCGGATCGTGCGCGAAAACGGCCGGATCGTGCGCATCGTCGAGCACAAGGACGCCGACGCGGCCACCCGCGCCGTGCACGAGATCAACACCGGCATCATGGTGGTGCCCACCGGACCGCTGAAGCGCTGGCTCAAGGGCCTGTCCAACGACAACGCCCAGCAGGAGTACTACCTGACCGACGTGGTCGCCTGCGCGGTGGCCGAGGGCGTGCCGGTCACCGGCGTGCACCCGGCCCACGAATGGGAAACCCTGGGCGTGAACAGCAAGGTGCAGCTGGCCGAGCTCGAGCGCATCCACCAGCGCAACCTCGCCTACGGCCTGCTCGAGAACGGCGTCACCCTGATCGATCCGGCCCGGTTCGATGTGCGCGGCAGCCTCAGCTGCGGGCGCGATGTCAGCATCGACGTCAATTGCATCTTCGAGGGAACGGTGACCCTGGGCGACGGCGTGAGCATCGGCCCGAACTGCGTGCTGCGCGACGCCCGCATCGAAGCCGGCGCGCAGATCCTCGCCTTCACCCACATCGACGGCGCCACGGTCGGGCCGGCCTCGCGGATCGGGCCCTATGCGCGCCTGCGCCCGGGCACGGTGCTGGCCGAAGAGACCCACGTGGGCAATTTCGTCGAACTGAAGAATGCCAAGTTCGCCGCCCACGCCAAGGCCAATCACCTCGCCTACGTCGGCGATGCGGTAGTTGGCAAACGGGTCAACATCGGCGCCGGCACGATCACCTGCAACTACGACGGTGCCAACAAGTACCAGACAGTGATCGAAGACGATGCTTTCATAGGCAGCGATACGCAGCTCGTCGCACCGGTCACGGTGGGCGCGGGCGCCACGCTGGGGGCCGGCACCACGCTGACCCGCGATGCGCCGGCCGGCAAGCTCACCGTGTCACGGGCGAAACAGATCACCATCGAGAACTGGCAGCGGCCGGTCAAGAAACCCAAGGGGTAGCAATTCATGTGTGGCATCGTCGGCGCCGTGGCGCAACGCAATGTGGTCCCTATCCTGATCGAAGGCCTGCGCAAGCTCGAATACCGGGGATACGACTCGGCCGGCATCGCGCTGCTCAATGGGGCTATGGAGCGAGTGCGCTCGGTGGGTCGCGTGGCCGATCTCGAAGCCCGCGCCAATGAAGTGAACGCTCAGGCGCCCACCGGCATCGCCCACACCCGCTGGGCCACGCACGGCGGCGTCACCGAGATCAACGCCCACCCGCACGCGTCGCTCAGCGTGAACGCCGAGGTGTCGGTGGTGCACAACGGCATCATCGAGAACCACGAGGCGCTGCGCAGCGCGCTGCGCGCCAAGGGCTACGAGTTCTTTTCGCAGACCGACACCGAGGTCATCGCCCATCTGCTGCATTCGCTGGTGGACTCGGGCCTGAAGCTGTTCGATGCGGTCAAGCAGGCGGTCCGCCAGCTGGAAGGCGCCTATGCGATCGCCGCCATCAGCACCCGCGAACCCAACACCGTGGTCGGCTCGCGCAAGGGCTCGCCGCTGCTGCTGGGCGTGGGCAAGGGCGGATCGGGCCTGGGCGAGAACTTCCTGGCATCGGACGCCTCGGCGCTGCTGCAGGTGACCAAGTATGTGGCCTATCTCGAAGAAGGCGACGTGGTCGAGATCCGGCTGGACGGCTACACGGTGGTCGACCACGAAGGCAATCCGGCCGACCGTCCGGTGGTCGAAAGCCAGCTCAGCGCCGACTCCATCGAGCTGGGCAAGTACGACCACTACATGCAGAAGGAAATCTTCGAGCAGCCGGGCGCCATCGCCAACACGCTCGAGATGGTCACCAGCAGCTCGTCGCTGTCGGCGGGCCTGTTCGGCGCCGACGCCGAGGACATCTTCGCGCGCACGAAGCAGGTGCTGATCCTGGCCTGCGGCACGAGCTTTCATGCCGGGCTGGTGGCCAAGTACTGGATCGAAAGTGTCGCCAAGGTGCCGGTGTCGGTGGAGATCGCCAGCGAGTACCGCTACCGCGAGTCGGTGCCGCTGCCCGACACGCTGGTGATGACGATCTCGCAGTCGGGCGAGACCATCGACACGATCTCGGCGCTCCAGCATGCGCAGTCGCAGGGCATGACCGATTCGCTCACCATCTGCAACGTGCCGGAATCGGCCCTGATCCGCGCCAGCAAGCTGCGCTTCCTGACCCGCGCCGGCCCCGAGATCGGCGTGGCCTCGACCAAGGCCTTCACCACCCAGCTGGCGGCGCTGTTCGTGCTGACGCTGGTGCTGGCCAAGCAGCGCGGCAAGCTCACGCCCGAGCGCGAGCATGAACTGCTGGTGCAGCTGCGCCACCTGCCGGCCGCGCTGAACAAGGTGCTGGAATGCGAACCCGTGGTGCGCCACTGGGCCCACCGCTTCGCGCCGAAAGAACACGCCTTGTTCCTGGGCCGCGGCGTGCACTTCCCGATTGCGATGGAAGGCGCGCTCAAGCTGAAGGAGATCACCTACATCCACGCCGAGGCCTATGCCGCCGGCGAACTGAAGCACGGCCCGCTGGCCCTGGTCGACCATCAGATGCCGGTGGTGGTGGTGGCGCCGAACGATGCGCTGATCGAGAAGCTGAAGAGCAACCTGCAGGAAGTGCGGGCACGCGGCGGCGAGCTGTTCGTGTTCGCCGACCAGGACACGCGCATCGAGCCCAGCGACGGGATCAACATCGTGAACCTGCACGACCACGCGGGGCTGCTGTCGCCGATCCTGCACGTGGTGCCGCTGCAGCTGCTGGCGTATCACGCGGCGCTGGCTCGGGGGACGGATGTGGACAAACCGCGAAACCTGGCCAAGTCAGTGACTGTCGAGTGAACTGTTCTCCCCAGCCAGGTTTTGCGGTTTGCGGCGCAGGCTAACTTGCCGCCAGGCAAGTTAAGGCGGCGCACCCGGCCGGCCACAAGCCGAGAAACTTGGCCAAGTCGGTGACGGTTGAATGAACGGCTCTCCCCAGCCAGGTTTTGCGGTTTGCGGCGCAGGCTAACTTCGCGTCAGCGAAGTTAAGGCGGCGCCAGCCGCCGGATCTACTGCGGCGGCGCGAACGGCAAGGCCACGGTGCTGGTGCTGCCGTCCTTGAGCGTGATCACCACGGTCGTGCTCCAGTTGCGCGCTGCGGTGGAGCGCTCGAGGCGGAACCCCGCGGCGGGGGCGCCGACGACGGTCGCGTCCCTCGCGAAGTGCGCCGGCGGCAGTCGGTACTCGACGCGGTCGACCTGGGCGAGCGCATCGGCCGGGCCCACGAGGGTGTACCGGAACTGCACGGCGGGCGAGCCGGCCCGATACCACTGCTGGAACTGCAAGCCACCGGGCAGGCCCGCGCCCAGGACGTTCTGGGCGCGGCCGCCCGGGAGCGTCGCCGAGATCGTGCGCGCCGCCGGCGGCAGCGCGAGGCCAACCCTGTCGGCGCGGCGCAGGGTCGCGCTGACCAACACCGCGGCGTTCGACGGCCCCGACTCCTGCCAGGAGGCGCTCGCGCCATCGACAGCCACCGAGTGCGGCTGCCTGTCGGCGATCTGGCACTGCACGGCCGAGAGCGGGCCCACCGTGGACGTCAGAGCGAGCTCGAATCGACCTGGCTCGATTCCCGGGGGACCGGCGCGCCGGATCACCAGCACGAGGCCGTCGCGCGCGATCGAGACCTCCATCGGCGACGGGTAGATCCGCTGGCTCACGGGGCCGGGCTGAGCCTTCTCACCCATGAGTTTGATCGGAGGTGGCATGGACCAGGCCGGAAGCGCCGCGACCGCGAGCAGCGCCATCGCAAGCTGGGCACATTTCATGGCAGCACCATCCTGAACTGCATCTACGCTCCGACCCCGCCCGGGGTTTCACGATCTAGCCCATAGGAAGTTTAAACACCCCCGCCCAGGCCACATCGGGGCCAGTACCGCGCCACTGTGGACCTGAGGCGCCTCGTTTCCGGCGAGGCGCCGGCCGCGCTGAGCTGCGCAGCCCTGTCCGGGTCCGTTGCGGGAACCCATCTACGATCATCGATTAAGGGTTCGCCATGATGCGACGGGCATCGCACGCACGCAACGCCCAGTAGCGCCCAGGCTCGTGGTCCGTGGAAGTGCGCCGATGCGCCGACCCCGCCCGAGCCGTACGAGAGCTTTCCCGGGCTGGCTTTGGCCGCAGCGTGTCGATGATCGAGGACCTGGGCGTCCAGATGAACCGGCACTCCACGCTGGTCAGCGACCTGAACCGCCTCCCGGGCGGTTCATTTCGCGGGAGCTGTTTGCGATCTTTTACGTCGGAACAGTTCCTGGGTTTGCGGCGCCTGTTCGAGGGCGACTTGCCGGCCGTGCATGAGGCCCGCAAAGCCAGCAAGGCGGACCTCGAATCGCTGACCGTACTACCGCCTTTTCCCGGCCACCCGACGGGCGCATTGCTGGCGCTCGGGTCTGGGTCCCGGCCGCAGCGGCAACGCGCGGCTCTGATGTCGCTCGATCGCACGGGCACTCTCGACGGCGTCGTCCGGCAGGTCGACCTGTCGTCGCTCTATGCGCCACTGCGCGCGCAGCATCCGCTGCAGAACATCGAAGGGGCGTTCGTCAACGTCGACCACCTGTGCCTGCTGCAGCGGGGCCATGCGACCGAGCCGATCAATGCGGTGATCCGTTTCGACTGGAGCGCCATACAGGCGTGGCTGCGAGGCGCAGGATCCGCGCCCGCGCCGCTGTCGAGCACGCCGATCGACCTCGGCACGCTGGATGGCGTGCCGTTGTGCTTCACCGATGGCGCGACCCTGCCCGACGGCGCGTGGGTGTTTTGCGCGGCCGCCGAACAGACAAGCGACAACTACGCCGACGGGCCCCGCCGTGGCTCGGCCATCGGCATCGTTGGCGCGGACGACCGACTGCGACTGCTTATGCCGTTATCGAAACCTTGCAAGACCGAAGGCATCGCGGCCATCGTCGAGCACGGTCGCCTGGACCTGCTTCTGGTCACGGACGCAGACGATCGGGAGTCGCCAGGGCTGCTGCTCGGGGCAAGCCTGCCTTATCAGCAACCGTGATCAGACGCAGGGGCCGACGAGGCGTTTCTCGCCTCGGTGTCTTGGCCGCCTCGCCAAATCTTTCCAGATCTCCTGGTTCTTATTTTTACCCGGATGTTATTGACACGATAATTTAACCCGGATAAAATTCCCTGCATGGAACAAGCCATGCCTCTCACCTACACCGCCTTCCTGGACGGGCGCCGCCTCACCACCGGCCCCTTGCACGAGGTCGCCGTCGCCGTGCTGCGGGTGCAGCAGGCGCAACCCGAGGGGCATCCGCTGGTCTTCAGCGATGCCAGCGGCCAGTCTGCCGACCTGGACCTGCGCGGCGGCGAGCAAGCCGTCACGGCGCGCTACACGGTGGCCACGCCGGCCCCAGCGCCCAAGGGCCGCGGTCGCCCGAAGCTCGGCGTGGTCGCGCGGGAAGTGACGCTGCTGCCGGAACACTGGGACTGGCTCGCGACGCAACCTGGCGGCGCCTCCGTGGCCTTGCGCAAGCTCGTGCACGAAGCGCGGCGCAAGGGCGGCGAGCGGGACCGGACGCGCCAGGCGCGCGACCGCGCGTATCACGCCATGTCCACGCTGGCCGGCGACCTCGCCGGCTTCGAGGAAGCATCGCGGGCGCTGTTCGCCGGCGACCACGAGCGGCTGGTGGCGCAGATGGCCGCATGGCCGCAAGACGTGCGGGCGTACGTGCTGCAACTCGCCGAACCCGCACCCGGCTAAGCCAGACCCCTTTCCTCTTTTTTCAACCAGCGCGCGGCTCCTAGCCGCAGCGCTGCGGACACACGCACGCCCACGACCCACAGGAGTCCTCATGAACGAGCCAGAAACGACGACCCGTGCCGCCGGACCGGCGCCCGACGCTGCGCACGCACTACCTTGCGCTGCTGACACCCCTGTCCTGACGCACGCGCTGCAAAGCGCGGGCGGACTGCTCGATGGCTTCTGGCTCGGGCGCCTGCTGGGCGTGCACGGCATCGCGACGGCCGCGTCGTTCTTTCCGGTGTTCTTCGGGCTGCTGTCGCTGATCATCGGCCTGGGGGCCGGCGCGACCGTCCTTGCGGGACAGGCATGGGGCGCGCGTGATGCGGCGCAGGTTCGGCGCGTGGGCGCGACGGCTTTCATGGCGGCTCTGGGCGTCGGGCTCGCGGTCGCGGTGGCCGGCGCGTGGTGCGCGCCGTGGTTGATGCAAGCGCTCGGCACGCCGCCGGACATCCTGCCGGCCGCGATCCGCTATGCGCGCGCCATGTTGCTGGTGATGCCCTTCGTGTTCGTCGCCTGGGCGGGCCTGTCCCTGAGCCGCGGCACGGGCGACGCGCTCTCGCCGATGTGGTCCTTGCTGGCCGCGACGCTGGTGGGCGCGGTGTGCACGCCGCTGCTCGTTGCGGGCACGCCTTTGGGCGCGGCTGGCGTGGCGGTCTCGGCGCTCGTCGCACAGCTGGCTGCGCTGACCGTGTTGATCCGGCGCTGGCGTCGGGACGGCCATCCGCTCGCCCCCGGCGCCGGGTGGCAGGACTGCCGGCCGAGTGCGGCCATCGCCAAACGCATGCTGCGCATCGGCCTGCCGGCGGCATTGCAGATGCTGGCGATGGCGCTCGCGGAGATCGTGCTGCTGGGCCTGGTGAACCGTCACGGGTCGAGCGCGACCGCCGCCTATGGCGCGGCGACGCAGGTCCTGAGCTGGGTGCAGTTCCCGGCGATGAGCCTGGGCATTGCCGCCGCAATTTTCAGCGCGCACGCCGTCGGCGCGGGACGGCGCGAAAGGCTGCCGGCGATCGTGGGCACGGGGCTGCGCCTGAACGCCGTGGTCACGACATTGTTCGTGGCGGCCGCGCACCTGCTCGCGCCGTTCGCACTGCGCGTGTTCCTGGAACCCGGGCACGTGCTGGAGCAGGCGGTCACCATCGTGCGCACCGTCGCCTGGGGCGTGGTGCTGCTCGGATGGAGCAACGTGCTGGTGGGCGCGATGCGCGCGAGCGGCGCGGCGCTGGTGCCGGCGCTCCTCAGCATGGCTGCGATCGTTGCGGTCGAACTGCCGCTTGCCGTGGCGCTGGAAGCGCGCTTCGGCCTGGCCGGTGTGTTCTGGGCCTGTCCTGCCGCCTTCCTGGCCATGCTGGTGCTGCACGGCCTCTACTACCGTCACAAGGAGAAAGAAGATGGACTCTTCCGCCAACCAGGCGTCGCGCTCGGCGCGGCGGGCAGCCGCGCGCCAGGCGCGTGACACCTTCCCGCCCATGGGCATCTACGCCATCCGCGACCGCGCGAGCGGTCACCTGCTGCTCGGCGCGAGCCGCAATGTGCACGCGGCGCTGAATCGCGCTCGCTTCGAACTGCGCATGGGCAAGCACGCGGACCGCGTGCTGCAGGCCGAGTGGAATCGCATCGGCGTGGACGGACTCGCCTTCGAAGTGCTGGAACTCGTGAAGGAACGCGAGGATGCGGAGTTCGACTACGCGAGCGAACTGAAAGCGCTGGAGCAGATCCACCGCGAACTGCAAGGCCTGGCGCCATGAGCGAAGTAGCCTTGCAAGCCTGCGTGGACCGGCACCTCGAGCACGCGGCGATGGTGTTCATGCTCGACGACGAACTCGGAACGCATCACGGCCTGTCGTGGGCCGATTTCGTGCTGCTGACGGTGCTGGATGCCGCCGGCGGCGCCGCGCCCGCGACGGCGCTCGCGCGCACCTTGTGCACGCCGGCCTCGCACTTGCTGCTGCGGCTGCTGCCGCTGGAGAAGACCGGGCTGGTGGAGCGCGCTGCGGATGCCGAGGGCAAGCGCCGCGTCATGCTGCGCCCGCAAGGCCGGCGGCGCCTGCACGAGGCGCGGGACACGGCCGCGAGCTTGTGAGCCCGTGTTTGCGCCTTTGTCTGCGTCATGAATTCGCCCCGGCGCCCCTGTATCGTTGAGCACCCTCGCCGATCACGGCGCCAATCCCTTTGCCGAACGCGATGATGACCTTCATCCCCTTCCTCCTTGCCGCCCTCGTCCTCGCCATCACCCCGGGCCCGGGCATCGCCTACGTGGTGGCGCGCACCGTGGCGGGCGGACGCACCGAGGGGCTGGCCTCGTGCCTGGGCACCGGCCTGGGCGGTCTGCTGCACGTGCTGGCCGCGGCACTCGGCCTGTCGATCCTGGTGGCGCAATCGGCGGCGGCCTTCACCGTGGTCAAGTACCTGGGGGCGGCGTACCTGATCTATCTTGGTATCCGGCTGCTGCGGCGTGAGGCCACCGGCGTCGCACGGCCTGCGGTGCGCGCGATGGGCGCGCGACGCGCGTTGCTCGAAGGTGTGCTCGTCGAGGCGCTGAACGTCAAGACGGCACTCTTCTTCCTGGCCTTCCTGCCGCAGTTCACCTTGCCCGCCGCACCGCTGGTGCCGCAACTCGTGCTGCTGGGCGCGATCTGCGTTGGGCTCAACACGCTGGTGGACGTGGTGGCGGTGTTCGCCGCCGACCGCCTGATCCGTTCCGACACCACGCGCGCGGCGCGCGCTCGGCTGCTCAACCGCGCTTCAGGTGTCACGCTGATCGGGCTGGGCTCCATCCTGGCCCTGGCACGGCGCGAAGCGTAGATCCGACACAACGCGACAGCCCCGCTCGTTCGCACGCCAAGACGCACGAACCACCCACCCGACCGCCCGCTACGCCGCGCCGGTGGATTCCGCCAGCAGCCGGCGCGTCACCGCCCTCGCCTGTTCGTACTCCGCGGCGATCTCCGCCACCAGCTGCGCCGTACTGCGCACCGCCTGCACCGACCCGACCGTGTGCCCGGCGCTCCACAAGTCCACCCAGCGCTTCGGTCCGCGCATCTGCCCCGCATACGCGCTGAACAGCTCGCGCGACTTCTCCTTGGACACGGTTTGTGAGACCACCTCGGGGTCGAGCCCGCAGGCGATGATCGAGGGCCGCAGGAAATTGGCGTCGATGCCGCTGATGCCACGCGTCAGTTGCACGTCGTCCAGGCCGCTGTCGATCAGCATGGTCTTGTAGCGCGGATCGGCAAGCGCTTCGTCGGTGGCGATGAAGCGCGTCCCCATCAGCCCGAGCTCGCAGCCCAGCACCTGGCTCGCCCACAGCGCCTGGCCATCGGAGATGCCGCCGGCCAGCACCAGCGGGCCGTCGTACAGCTTGCGCACCTCGCGCACGAAGGACATGCCGTTGGCCCAGCCGGTCTGCCCGCCGGCACCGGCGCTGAGCAGCACCAGGCCATCCACACCGGAGGCCAGTGCCTTCTCGGCATGCCGCACCGAGCCGACATCGGCGAGCACGAAGCAGCCGATGTCGTGCAGCTTGTTCACGTATTTTTCGGGCGAGCCCACGCTGGCCAGCACCATCTCCACCCGGTGCTTGACCAGCACGTCGACGTCGGCATCGAGCTTGGCCGGGTCGGTGCGCATCAGCACGTTCGGGCACACCGGCGCGGTGGGCCGCTCGGCCCGCTCGCAGGCCTGCTCGATCTGGGTGAGCCAGGCGTCGAGCTGCTCGGGTTCGCGCGCATTCACCGTGGGGAACGAGCCGATCACACCATTGACGCAGGCGGCGGCGGTCAGCTCGACACCGGAAATGCGCAGCATCGGCGCGGCAATCAGCGGCAGCCGCAGGCGCGAAACTATCGAGGCGGGCAAAGGCAATGGGGTCTCCTGGAAGGGTCGAGCAAAATCATGCGCTATTGTCGCCTGTCGTCCCCGCCCCCTTCGTTCCACACAAGCATCCCATCACCATGACCATCGCCCAACTCGACGCCCTCGTCTCGCTGCTGCGCTCCCGCCCTCGCCCCGCGAACCTCACCATTCCCGAGATGCGCGGGCGCTACCTGAAGCTGGCCGAACTGCTGGGTGGCGCGCCGGACGCTCGCTGCCAGCCGATCGATGCCGACGGCGTGCCCGCGGAATGGGTGGCCGCCCCTGGCGTGGACGAATCGCGCGCGATCCTGATGCTGCACGGCGGCGGTTATGCGATCGGCTCGATCGCCACGCATCGGCGCCTGGCCTTCGACGTGTCGGCCGCGGCCGGCGCGCGCGTGCTGCTGATCGACTACCGCCTGGCGCCCGAGCATCTCTTCCCCGCGGCGGTGGACGACGCGGTCATCGCCTGGCGCTGGCTGCTCGCGCAGGGCTTGTCGGCGTCGCGGTTGTCGCTGGTCGGCGATTCGGCAGGCGGCGGCCTGGTGCTGGCCGCGCTGGTGGCCCTGCGCGATCAGGGCCTCGCCCTGCCCGGCTGCGCGGTGGCCATCTCGCCCTGGGTCGATCTGGAAATGCGCGGTGCCAGCATTGCCGATCGCGCCCAGGTCGACCCGATGGTCTCCGAAGAAGGCCTGCACGCGTACGCGCGCCTGTACCTGGGCGGCGCGGACCCGCGATCGCCGCTGGCATCGCCGCTGCACGCCGCGCTGGCCGGCCTGCCGCCGGTGCTGTTGCAGGTGGGTTCGGCCGAGGTGCTTCTGGACGATGCGCTGCGTATCGCCGAGCGCCTGCACGCCGCCGGCAACGACGTACGCTTGTCGGTGTGGCCGAACATGCCGCATGTGTTCCCGTTCTTCGCGCCGATCCTGTCCGAAGGCCGCGACGGCTGCTCCGAGATCGGCGGCTTCATCCGCGCACGGACGGCCTGAATTCCCGCTATGTCGAGTGGTCGGCGAACAGCTCGGATCGTGACGGACTTGCATGCCCCATCCGCCCCAACCCGATGATCTACCTCCTTTGGTCCCTCCCGACCGTCGTCTTGGCCCTCGCCGTCCTCAGCGGCCGCTGCTCGGCCATGCTCGCTGCCTTCCTGGCCTTGGCGAGCGCGGTGCCGGTCGCGCTGGCCACGGCCCCCGCCGTCTTCGGCTCGAACGAGCTGATGGTCGCCCTGCTGCGCGGCGCCTGGATCGGCATCACCATCGCCCCCTACATCCTCGGCGGCCTGGTGTTCTGGCAACTGGCCTCGCCACCGACC
Organism: Burkholderiaceae bacterium; assembly: GCA_016710525.1. Classification (GTDB taxonomy): domain Bacteria; phylum Pseudomonadota; class Gammaproteobacteria; order Burkholderiales; family Burkholderiaceae_E; genus Quisquiliibacterium. The sequence continues at coordinate 5,297 of JADJVQ010000053.1, read as the reverse complement.
GGACCTTCGGCTGACGACCCGCCACCCAGCGCGGCGCGGCAGCGCGCGCAACGCCGTCTGCTCTTTTCCGCCTGCTTCCTGTACGGCCCCTTCGCCGAATCCGCGACCGGCTTCGGCGTCGGCATGCTGGGCACCGTCGCGCTATTGCGCCCTCTTCAACTGCCGCCGGCCCGGCTGATGGTTTTCGCCCTGCTCAGCCAGACCTACATCCCCTGGGGCGCGATGGGCAGCGGCACCCTGCTGGCCGCGGCCTACGCGAAGATGCCCTCGGCCGAGCTCGCCACCGCCTGCCTGATGCCGGTCGCGCTACTGATGGGAATATGGCTGCCGTTGTTCTGGCGAACCGCGGTGCGGGCAGGGTACTCGGCGTCCGTGCGCGAGCACCTGATCGAATTCGCCTGGATCGCGCTCTGCCTGGGCGCGCTGGCCATCGCCACCGCCCACCTGGGTCCGGAGATCGCCCTGATCTGCGCCTTCGGCCCGCTCATCGTGATCCGCCACCTGGTCGACAACCGGCCGAACGCGGCGCAGCTTCGCCTCGCGCTCGTGCGGGTCTGGCCCTACCTCGCGCTGGTCGGCGCGCTCGGCCTGACCCGGGCCGTCGCACCGCTTCGCCGCACGCTGGCCTCGCTCGGCACGGTGGCGCCGTACCCGGACCTGCCCGCCTGGGCCCCGCTGCTGCATGCGGGTTCCTGGCTGATCGGCGGCGCCGTGCTGGTGGCCCTCGCGCGCGGCCAGGCCTCGCGGCTGTACCGCGAGCTGCCCGGCGCCTGGAAGACGGCAAAGACGCCGATCATGACGGTCTTCCTGTTCGCGATGCTGGCCGAGGTCCTGTCCGCGGCCGGCATCTCCAAGGCAGTCGCCGATGGCGTGTTCGCGAATCTGCAGGCCTACGGCGTACTGGCCGCCCCGGCGCTGTCGATCGTGCTCGGGGTGCTGACCAACAGCGGCAGCGCGGCCAATAGCCTGTTCATGTCTTCGCAGGTCGCGATGTCGGCGCAGGCGGGCCTGTCGGTGGCCGCGATGGCGGCGCTGCAGCACGTGGCGGGCACCAGCATGTCGCTGTTCTCGCCGGTGCGCATGACGATCGCGGCCAATCTGAGCCAGGGCCTGGGCAAGGAACGCGAGGTCTATGCCGGCCTGCTTCCCTATGCGCTGGCCAGCTTCACCGTACTGGCCGGCCTGGCGGCCTGGGCGCTGCTGTAAGCCGCTGTGGCATTCCGCCGGTCTGGTTCGATTCCGGATGAGTTCACCATGCAGGCTCGCAGGCGCGCCCTCAAACACCTCGCCGTTGGCAGCATGGCCGGGGAACTGTTCGAGGATTTCGCGGGTTCGCCGATGACCCACGTGTCCTAGTCGGAGCCGAGCGCAAGCGCTGGGGCGACCTCATCGGCAAGCTGAACATCCAGATGGAAGGGTGATCCCGACGCACCTGCGCCGGGGGGCGCACACCACCCGGCAGCGGGTCAGGGTTTTTCGGCCAGCTGCAGCCAGATTTCATTGCGCCGCATGAACCAGGGCGTGAACGGCGCGTTATAGCGGGAATACACCGGCTCACCGGCCCATGTCAGGCCGGCCGAGCGCAATGCCGTCTGCAGCTTGGACAGATGTTCGCTGTCGTTCGATTCCGACCAGAAGCCCGAGTAGCGGATGACGGCCACCTGCGTGGGCGGCACCTCCCGCAGTTGAACACGCGCATCCAGGGGCTCGGGCGCATTGGCCACCGTCACACCCTTGGGCATCACGAACTGCACGAGATATCCGGCGGGCGTTGCCGTCTGGGTGACCGGTGCGGTCATCTCCAGTTTCACGGGTACGGCGGCCTGCGTGACCGGCGCCGTCATGGCGAACCGCCTCTCGCCCTTGTTCTTGCCGAAGATGTAGCCCGCCAGAATCGGGAATGCCTGATTGCCCGCGTCGCCTTGCGGGCCGGCGACGAGGACTTCGGCCACCGTGTAGGCGGCGTACTGGCGAACCTCGATGTCGGGCAGCGAGCGGACTATCTGAAACTCGGGCTCCTCGATCGCGTGACCTGACTGGGGAAGGAGGGACAGTGCGAGGGTCGAGAGAAGGAGCACGCCCAGCGCAAGGCGCGAACGCAACGGGTTGAGCGATTGTCGAAGAGGCATGATCGGATCATCTCATCAAGGTCGCACCCTGTCTGTCACTTGCCGAACATCAGTCCCCGCGAGCCGCCAGGCACATGGGGAATCAGCCGATTCAATGTGAACAGAGGCTGGGCATGGCCCAGATCCAGGGACTGGAGATTGACCGAGACCAATGACGATGGAACTTTAGTACAGAAATCTGTACTATTTATCCATGAAGACGACCCTCGACATCAACGACCAGTTGCTTGCCGACGCCAAGGCGCTGGCAGCGCAGCAGCGGACCAGCCTGACCCGTCTGATCGAAGAGGGTTTGCAGATGCGGCTGCGCGCCCAAGGCGCGCCCCAGCGCGGCAAGGTTCGTCTTCCCGTTTACAACGGGCGGGGAGGCCTGGCGGCCGGCGTAGATCCGCTCAGCAACAAGGCGATGCTCTCTGCATTGGGTGATGACGCCTGACGTCAATGTTCTGGTCGCCGCATCGCGCAGCGATCACCCCCACCACACGATTGCGCGCTCTTGGCTCGAGCAGGCCGTCGTGGCCGCTGCGTCCGGTAGCGCGCTGATCCTGATGCCCATGGTGGTGGCCAGTTTCCTGCGCCTGGTGAGCAGCCCCAAGATCTTTCAGGCGCCCACACCCGTCGAAGATGCCGTCGCATTCGTCGATGCGCTGCTCGCAGCCCAAGGGGTTCACCTGGCTTCGCTCGGTCAGGAATGGCCCCGATTTCGGCAACTTTGCATCGACAAGCGACTCAAGGGTAACGATCTGCCGGACGCCTGGCTGGCTGCCGCAACCATCCACCTCGGCGAACACCTGGTGAGTTTCGATCGCGACTTCAAGCAGCTGATCGGCCGGTCGCACTTCACATTGCTCGAAGCGGCGTCAACGAAAAGCCATCGCGTCATGCGGTGAGCGGGCGCGTCTCATTCCGCGCCGCAACGAACGAGCGCACCTGCCGCAGCACCTGCTAACGTGCGCGCATCCGTGCCGCGCGACATCCGTCGACTCCGCGCGCCCCTGGAAGGATCGACCGCATGATCGACGTCTCGCGCACCGGCCCGTGGAACTACGGCGACCTCTTCGACGGCCTGGCTGGCATCGCGCTGCCCGCGCAGCCTGCGCTGATCCACGGCGATCAGGTCATTTCCTGGGGCCAACTGGTGTCTCGCACCAACAACCTGGCGCGCGCGCTGATCGCCGACGGCGCCCTGCCCGGCGAGAAGATCGCGCTGTACCTGCGCAACCACCCCGCCTACCTGGAAGGAGCCATCGCCGGCTTCAAGGCGCGCCAGGTGCACGTCAACGTGAACTACCGGTATGCCGCCGAGGAGGTGCGCTACATCCTCGAGAACTCCGACGCCACCACCGTGGTTTTCGCGCGCGAGTTCTCGCCCCTGGTCGCCGAGGTGGCCGGGCGGCTGCCGGGCGTTCGGCGCTGGCTGGCGGTGGACGACGGCAGCGGGGTTCAGGCGCCCCACTTTGTGCAGCCCTTCGATGCGCTCGCCCAGACGGGCGACGGCGCGGCGCTGGGCAACACGCGCTCGCCCGACGACCTGTTCTTCATCTACACCGGCGGCACCACCGGCATGCCCAAGGGCGTGATGTGGCGCCAGGACGCACTGCGCCGCGCGCTGTTCAATCCGGCGCTGGTCGCGCGCGTGCCGCAGGATCAGGCCGACCACCTGGCCATCGTGCGCGAGACCCTGGCCACGGCCGGCCGCGGCCCGGTCAACCTGCCCGCCTGCCCGCTGATGCACGGCACCGGACTGCTCACCGCGCTATCGGCCCTGGTGGCCGGCGGCACGGTGGTCACGCTGGGCTCGACGCACTTCGACGCCGACGAGCTGTGGGACGCCGTCGAGCGTCATCGCGTCGACCAGGTGGTGATCGTGGGCGACGCCTTCGGCAAGCCGATGGTGCGCGCGCTGGAGACCCGCCGCCGCGACCTGGCCAGCCTGCTGACCATCGTGTCCTCCGGCACGATGTGGAGCACGGAGGTCAAACTGGCGTTGCTGCGCGACCTGCCGCAGGCCACGCTGCTGGATTCCTTCGGCGCCTCCGAAGCGGTCGGCTTCGGCCTGTCGGTGATGACTGCCTCCGGGACGGTGCAGACCGCGAAGTTCCAGCTCGGCGATGACGTGAAAGTGTTCACGCCGCAAGACCGCGAGGTAGCCCGCGGCACCGGCGAGGTCGGCGTGATCGCCCGCTGCGGTGCGATCCCCGAGGGCTACTACAAGGACGCGGCCAAGACCGAGGCCACGTTTCGCACCATCGGCGGCGTGCGCTGGTCGATCCCGGGCGACTTCTGCACTGTCGAAGCCGACGGCACGCTCACCCTGCTGGGCCGCGGCAGCATCTGCATCAACACCGCCGGCGAGAAGGTGTTTCCGGAAGAAGTCGAGGAAGTGCTCAAGCAGCACCCCGATGTCGAGGATGCGCTGGTGGTCGGGCTGCCCGACGAGAAGTGGGGGCAGGCGGTGACGGGTGTGGTCACGCTGCGACCGGGGGCCGCGCTCGACGAAGAGGCGCTGCGCGCGCTGGTGCGCCGTCAGCTGGCCGGCTACAAGACGCCCAAACGCGTGGTCGCCTGCGATCGCGCGTTTCGCGCGCCCAACGGCAAGGCGGATTACAAGGGCGCGCGCGAGCATGCGGCGCGTGCGCTGGCCGACGGCGCAAGTCCCGCCAACCGATGAATTCGTCCATCGTCGGCTGAGGAGCGCTCGACCCGCTTCACTCCTTAGCCGCTGCTCCGCGGCTCCGCTGCGCGAAGGGAACTCAAAGCTGGCCGATCGACTCCCGAAGCCGCCGCCCCAGGTTCAGCAGCGGTCCGCTCAGGCGATCGACGACCGCCGTCGGCTCGGCATCGCCCATGACGCTCATGTTGAGGACATACACGGGGTGATCGACGACCACGACCGGCATCGCCAGCGCCACGACCTGGGGCTGCCATGAAGCCCAGCAGAACCCATGCTCACGCACGCTCGCAATCGCCGCGCTGATGTCGCGCGCCATCGCGCGCCAGCCGGCACCGCGCCGTGCCTGGAACTGTTCCATCAGCTGGCGCCGGGTCTCAACCGAGGCAGCCGCCAGCCAGGCCCGGCCCAGTGACGTCAGTTCCATCGGCACCCGCTGCCCGGCAACGACATTGCGCCACGCCACCCGTCTGCTGTAGCGCACCGATTCCAGATAG
>JADJVQ010000052.1 GCA_016710525.1 Burkholderiaceae bacterium | reverse complement strand
AAGCGCGACTGATACGCTTATCCTGGTCACTTCTCCGGGAGCCGATTTGCTAGCACGTCTGTCGCGCCGTTTGCCTTTCTATTACGGCTGGCTGGTGGTCCTGGTGGTGTTCATCACCATGGCGATCGGCGTGAATGCCCGGACCGCGTTTTCATTGCTGTTCCCGCCGATGCTCGCCGAATTCGGCTGGGAGCGGGGCGTCACCGCCGGGGCGTTCTCGTTCGGGTTCATGGTCTCGGCAGTGCTCAGCCCCACGCTGGGCAAGCTGATGGACAGCCACGGCCCGCGGGTGGTGATGGAACTCGGCGTGGCCGCCACCGCGGCCGGACTGCTTCTGGCCACCCTGGCCAGCGAACCCTGGCATGTCTACCTCACCCTGGGCGTGCTGGTCGGGGCCGGCAGCGTGTGCCTGGGCTACACCGGTCAGGGCCTGTTCCTGCCGGCCTGGTTCGTGCAGCGACGCGGACTGGCCCTGAGCATCGCGTTCTCGGGGTGGGCGCCGGTCGATCGTGATGCTGCCGGCGCTCCAAACCCTGATCGAAGGCAGCGGCTGGCGCGCGGCCTGCTGGACCCTGGGCATCGTCACCCTGGTTCTGCTCGCGCCGCTGAACCTGCTGCTGCGCCGACGGCCCGAAGACCTGGGCCTGCAACCGGATGGCGATGCGGCGCCCGGCACCGCAAGCGGGCCGGCACGCAAGACGAACATCGTCGATGCCGCCTGGGCCGCCACCGACTGGACCCTCGCCCGCGCATTGCGCACCCGCCGCTTCTGGTGGCTGGCCCTGGGCTATTTCGGCGGCCTGTACGCCTGGTATGCGGTGCAGGTCCATCAGACCAAGTACCTGATCGAAGTGGGCTTCAACACCACGCAGGCCGCCATGGCGCTGGGCGTGGTGAGCCTGGCCGGCGTGCCGGGGCAGATCGCGCTGGGCTGGCTGTCGGACCGGATCGGCCGCGAGATCGTCTGGAGCATCGGCTGCCTGGGCTTCGCACTCACCTACGGCGCGCTGCTGCTGCTCGAGGGCAGACCGAGCCTGACGCTGCTCTACGCGATGGTGCTGCTCCAGGGCGTGCTCGGCTACGGCATGACCTCGGTGGTCGGGGCCATCCCGGCTGAAATCTTCGAAGGTCGCCACTACGGTTCGATCTTCGGTTCGGTGATGCTCGCGGCCATCGGCGGCGGCGCGATCGGTCCCTGGGTGACCGGGCTGGTTCACGACCGGACCGCCAGCTACGCGCCTGCCTACTGGATCGCGATCGGATTCTGCTTCGTGTCCGCGTTCGCCATCTGGCGCGCCGCGCCCGGCGGGGTTCGTGCCGTGGCGGGGCAGGTGCGCAGCCGCCCCGGCTGATTCCAGGCCAGCGGCAGCGCCCGCCCTAGCCCCGGGTCGCGTCGCGGCGCAGCGATTCCGGCGCATGCCGCGCAAACAGCAGGCCAACTCCCATGATCAGCGCCGCCCCGGCGAACAGCGCGGCTTCGGGGCTCGCCAGGTCGACCATCAGCCCAAAGCCGATCGGCCCGACCACGTAACCGATGTCGGCCAGCATCCGGTAGCTCCCCATGGCCGAGGCATTCATGCCCGGCGGCGCATTGTCGGCGGCATAAGCGGCCGGCGCCGCGCCGTTGACCGCCGACGCCACTCCCCAGACCACACAGGCCGCGACGAACCAGCCGTACGAGGGGGCCACACAGAAGGCCAGCAGGGATACCCCGGTGAGCAGGGCCGAGGGTACGATGATCGGCTTGCGCCCGTAGCGGTCGGCCAGCGCACCGGCCGGATAGCTGGCCAGCAGGCCCAGCACGCTGCCCAGCGCGAATCCGCTGCCGATCTGGCCCGCGCCCAGGCCCAGCTTGACCGCCCCGATGACCGGCACGACGTTGAACAGGCCGCCCGTGCGCACGATCGCATTGGCCAGCCCGAGCAGGCTCACCAGCAGGAAGCCGGTGTTGGCCGCCAGCAGTCGCATCTGCGCCCGGAAGGGCAAACGCTGCGTCGTCGAAGGGGCTCGCCCGTCGGTCGAGAAATGCCGGGTCTCGGGCACCGCAAACCACGCGACCGCCGCGGCGACCGCGGCGGCCATCGCATAGACCCCGAACGGTGCGGCCAGCCCGAACCGTTCAGCCAGCAGGCCGCCCGGTAAGGGCCCGATGCCTACCGCGAACAGGAAAACCCCCTGGTAGGTCGCCATCATCCGGCCACGCCGCTCGGGCACGCTGATGTCGGCCAGCACCACCGAGCCGACCATGAGCACCAGCCCGGCACCGGCGCCGGCGATGAAGCGCGCCATCAGGAATTCCGGAAAGCTGTGCGCCAACGCGCACCACAGGTTGCCCAGGCAGGACAGCACACCGCCCAGCGCCATCGCGGGCCGGCGGCCGTAGCGATCGCACACCCGCCCGCCCGGCAGCGCCACGAACAGCCGTGCCAGACCATAGATGGCGATGGTGCTGCCGATCGCCGATGCGGGCACGCCGAAGGCCTGCGCGTACAACGGCAGCACCGGGATCAGCGCGCCGAAGCCCAGCTGGTTGACGGCGATGAAGACGCACATCCAGATCAGGATGCGGCGTTCGTCCGGTCGCGGATCGGTCAATGCGAACAGGTCGCGGACGACACAGGCATGCGTGAAGGGGGCATGGAAGGCTTTCAGGGGCTGGCCGTGAGGGCGTGCCCGGACCCCGGGGGCTCGGGGCGCCCGCCGAGTGCGATAGTGACAGGACGCCCCCGGCGGCGCGACCGGGCGGCGCGCTCGGTGCGCATGAATCGAAATCCGGCTCGCGCTACTCTTCGATTTGATCCCATCGACCTCAGAGGAACCGGCATGCAGACCCTGGCCGCCGCAAAGTCACTTCACTCCATGCTGCGCGAGCGGGCCGACGAGATCGAGCTCGCCCGCCGCCTGCCCGCCGACATCGCCCGGCAGTTTGCTCAGGCCGGTTTCTTCCGGATGGCCGTGCCGCGCAGCGTCGGCGGCCTCGAGCTCGAGCCGGCCGCCATCATGGGCACGATCGAATCGGTCGCGCAGGCCGATGCCTCGGCGGGCTGGAATGTGATGGTCGGGTCGACCTCCGGCATGTCCGCCGCCTACCTGGCGCCCGAGGCCGCGAAAACGATCTACGGCAATCCGCTGGTCATCACCGGCGGGTCCAACACGCCCACCGGACGCGCCGAAGTCGAGGGCGACGGCTTTCGCCTGAGCGGGCGCTGGCCATGGGTCAGCGGCTGCAACAACTGCGACTGGCTCAAGGGCATCTCGGTGGTCACCCAGGACGGCAAGCCGCGCCTGCTGCCCAGCGGCGCTCCCGACGCCCGGATGATGGTCTTTCCCGCCGGCCAGGTGACTCTGCTCGACACCTGGCAGGTGACCGGACTCGCTGGCAGCGGCAGCGGCGACATGGAAGTCCACGACATTCGCGTACCGGAAGCCTTCAGCTATTCGCTGGTCGCGGGCAAACCCTTCGAGACCGGCCCGCTCTATGCGTTCCCGCCCTTCGGGCTGCTGGCCATGGGCATCGCGGCCGTCGCCCTGGGCAATGCGCGCGCGGCCATCGACGACCTCGTCGAGCTGGCCGGCGCCAAGAAGCCGCAAGGCTCCAAACGCACGCTGGCCGAGCGTGCCGCCGCCCAGAGTGAACTGGCGCAGGCCGAGGCCACGCTGCGCTCGGCGCGCGCCTTCTACTACGAAGCCATCGGCGACGCCTTTCGCAAGGCCCAGACGGGTGATCCGATCAGCATCGAAGACCGCGCCCTGCTGCGACTGGCCGCGACCCACGCCACCCGCCGCAGTGCCGAGGTGGTGCGTGCCATGTACGAACTGGGCGGGGGCACGGTGGTCTATTCGGCCCACCCCCTGCAGCGGCGGTTTCGCGACGCCTACGCGGCGACCCAGCACATGATGATCGCGCCGCCCAGCTGGGAGCTCGCCGGACGGGTGCTGATGGGGCTGCCCACCGATGCGAGCATGCTGTGAGCGCGGCAGGCACCGCCCCCGTCCCGACGCCAGCCGGCTCGTCGCACGCCGGCAACCGCCGGTTCGTGCTGGCCCGGCGCGTCGACGGCCTGCCGCGGACCGACGACTTCCGGCTCGAAACCGCGCCCCGGCCACTGCCTGGCGAGGGCCAGGTGCTGGTGCGCAACCGCTTCATCTCGGTCGACCCGGGTACCCGCGGACGGCTGGGCGATCGCGAGACCTACGCCCAGCCGCTCGCGCTGGGCGAGGTGATCCAGGCGGCCACCGTCGGCACGGTCGAGACGTCCGCCAACCCCCGATTCAAGCCGGGCGACTGGGTGGCCGGCGCGTTCGGCTGGCAGGAATGGGGCCTGAGCGACGGACGCGGCCTGCGGGTCGTTCCGTCCAACGGCCTGCCCCCCTCCACGGCCATCGGCGTGCTGGGCATCCCCGGTCTGACCGCCTACTTCGGCCTGCTGGACGTGGGCGCCCTGAAGGCCGGCGAAACCCTGCTGGTCACCTCGGCGGCCGGCGCGGTCGGGTCGGCGGCCGGCCAGATCGGCCGGATCGAGGGCGCACGGGTGGTCGGCGTGGCAGGAGGGCCCGCCAAGTGCGACTGGCTCACGCGCGACCTGGGGTTTGCCGCCGCGATCGACTACCGCGCGCAAAGCGACCTCGGCGCGGCGCTGGCCGCGGCCTGCCCCGAGGGCATCGACGTGCTGTTCGACAATGTCGGCAACGCGATGATCGACGCCGTGCTGCCGCTGATGAAGCGCGGCGGGCGCATCGTCGTCTGCGGCCAGATGGCCGACTACAACCGGCCGGCGCATGAGGCGGTCGGGCTGAAGAACACCCGCGCCTTCATCGGGCAGCGCCTGACCATGCGCGGCCTCGTGGCATTCGACTACGTCCGTCAGTACCCGACCGCCTGGGAGCGCATGACGCAGTGGATCACCGAAGGCAGGCTCGCCTACCGTGAAGACATCATCGACGGTTTCGAGTCGCTGCCGCAGGCCTTCATCGGCTTGTTCACCGGCGAGAACTTCGGGCGCCGGGTGGTGCGCCTTGCCTGAACGTTGCCGCTGCGATCCCGCCACCGCCCGCCGCCCCCGCCGCCGCCCCTGAGGACACCGACACCATGCCCCCTACCGACCGCCAGGCCGACGTCGCCCGCTGGATCGATGCCGCGCAGCGCATCGTCGTGCTCACCGGCGCCGGCATCTCGACCGATTCCGGCATCCCCGACTTTCGCGGCCCTCAGGGCGTGTGGACACGCAACCCGGCGGCCGAAAAGCAGTCGACGATCCAGAACTACCTGGCCGACAAGGAGGTGCGCAAAGCCGCCTGGCGCGGCCGCCTCGAACACACCGCCTGGTCGGCCAGGCCCAATCGCGGCCACGACGCACTGGTCACGCTGGAGCGGCGCGGCAAGCTGCATGCCCTGATCACCCAGAACGTCGACGAATTGCATCAGATCGCGGGCAACTCGCCGGACAAGGTGATCGAGGTGCACGGCACCATCCGGCGGGTGATGTGCTGGCAGTGCGGCGAACGCGCCCCGATGGAAAAGGCCCTGGCACGGGTTCGCGCCGGCGAGGAAGACCCAGCCTGCCGCAGCTGCGGAGGCATCCTGAAGAGCGACACGATCTCCTTCGGCCAGGCACTGGTGCCCGAGGTGATCGACCAGGCCATGACGGCGGCGGGCGAGGCCGATCTGCTGCTGGCCATCGGCTCCACGCTGCAGGTTTATCCGGTGGCGGGCGCGGTGCCCCTGGCCAAGCGCGCCGGCGCCAAGGTGGTGATCGTCAACGCCGAGCCCACCGGCATGGACGAACTGGCCGACGCCGTGCTGCGCGGATCGATCGGCGAGATCCTGCCGGCGATCTGCGCCGCACCGCCGCCCGCGCACTGATCGATGCGCGGGCGGCGCAGCGTCCCGGCTTCAGGCCCGTTCGCTCGCCTCGCGCGCCTTGATGCCCTTGTCCCATTTCTCGAGCCACCAGGCGTACTGGTGCGGCCACAGCTTGAAGTCGGGATCGATCCCCAGCTGATGGGCCGCATGCAGCGCCCAGAACGGATCGAACAGAAACTGGCGGCCGATCGCGATCAGGTCGGCGCCGCCGTCCTGCAGGATTTGTTCGGCATGCAGGCCGTCGCGGATCAGGCCCACGGCCTCCGAGAGGATGCGCGCCTCGGCGCGGATGCGCCGGGCGAACGGCACCTGGTAGCCCGGAGCGCGCTGCAGGTTCGCATTGGTCGCGCCGCGCGGCGTGTTGCCGCCCGAGGAGCAGTCGATCACATCGACGCCGCAGGCGAGCAGCTCGCGGGCCAGCACCACGCTGTCGTCCATCGTCCAGCCGCCCTCGAAGCCGTCTTCGCTGGAGATGCGCACGAACAGCGGCGTGCCCGCGGGCAGCGCGGCCCGCACCGCCGAGGCCACTTCGAGCGGATAGCGCATGCGGGCAGCCAGACTGCCGCCGTAGGCATCGGTGCGGAAGTTGGACAGCGGCGACAGGAACGAGTGGAGCAAATAGCCGTGCGCCATGTGGATCTCGACGATCTCGAACCCGGCGGCCAGCGCGCGCAGGGCGGCATCGACGAAGGCCTGGCGGGTGCGGGTCATGTCGTGCTCATCCATCGCCTTGGGCACCAGCCAGCCATCGGCCAGGGCCACGGCCGAGGGCGCCAGCGGCTGCCAGGACTGCTCGCCGCGGGCGAAGTCCTGGTCATTCAGCGGCCCGTTGCCAAACCAGGGCCGCTGCATGCTGGACTTGCGCCCGCCATGGCCGATCTGGATGGCGGGCACCGCGCCGCGCGACCGGATCAGCCGGGTAATCGGTTCGAAGGCCCGCTGCTGGGTGTCGTTCCACAGGCCCAGGCATCCGTTGGTGATCCGGCCTTCCCGGGTGACGCCGGTCGCCTCGACGAACACCGTGCCGGCGCCGCCCAGAGCGAACTTGCCGTAGTGCACCTGGTGGAAGTCGTTGGCCACACCGTCGTCGGCCGTGTATTGCGCCATCGGCGGCACGACGATCCGGTTGGGCAGGCTCACCGAGCGCAGGCTCATCGGGGTGAACAGCAAGGGCAGTGCGGCGGTCTGGGTCACTCGGGTTCACCTGGGGAGGGCAGAGGAGAGGCAGCGAATCCTGACAGCGGCCCGCGGTGCTGACAAGGCGGGCAGCGCGAATTGCGGACGGCTGCCCGCGGCCGGTCGCGCAACACCGGAACCACGCATTGTCCGGCGAGTGGCTATGATCCACGACTGCCACAGCCCACCCGGAATACGACATGGCCCACGCGCCAGCCCAGGCGTTCACCAGCGCGCCGCTGCCGCCCGAGCTCGTCGGCGCCCAGCGCCGCCTGCGCCGCGCCTACCTGCTGCTGCTGCTGCTGCTCGGGCTTCCGGTGCTGGCGGCGTCTTTCTACCTGCTGGCGCTGCAGTTCGAACTGGTCTGGTCAGGCAATCAGCGCCAGCTGGCCATGAGCGCCGATCGCCGCGTGGCCCGCCTGGACAGCGTGCTGTCGGCGGTCCAGGTCGACTTGCTCAGGCTGCGCGATACCGCCCGGGAGCCGGCGTCCAGCCGCGAGATCGATGCCGATGTCCGGGCGCTGCAGCCGACGCCCGACGGTTCCGCGCTGACGCTGGACACGCTGCCCTCGCTGCTGCGCGATGTCGCGCCGCAGGTGATCCTGGTGGGCGGCCGGTGGCCCGCGCCGGCCCGCCTGGCGGCACTGGGACGCGCGGCGCGTTTCGCCGAACAGGCCCGGCTGACGATGTCCCGCGAAGGCAGCTTCAAGCGCGTGATGCTGATCGACACCGAGGCCGGCGAACTCTGGGTATACCCCTGGCAGTCCTCCGAACAGCTGATGGCCGAGGCGAGAGTCACCCGCCTGGCGGCGCTTCCCGATGCGCTGTACCGGCGCTCGCTGGGCGACTCCGCGCAGCCGGCAGCCGGCGACAGCGAACTGCGCTGGCTGCGCTGGACCGATCCCGACGGACGTCCCGCGCTGTCGGTCACGGTCAGCGTGGCCTCCGAAAGCCGCCCGGGTGTGATGGTCGGCGAGCTGGGCGCCAACGCGCTGGACAACTCGCACCTTGCGTCCGGCATCGGCCGATTCTGGGTCCTGGACGAACGCGGACAGATCGTGCTCGACCACCTGGCACGCGAGCAGCCCGACAATCCGGTGATGGGGTCAGCCCCGGTAAGGCTGAGCGCCGGCGACCTGGAACGCCTGACGCGCACGCCGCTGGCCGAACAGCTGGGATCGGCATTGCTGGCCGCGCGCCGCTCGGGGGTCGCGCCATGGACCGCCGTGTATGCCGCCGACAGTGCCCAGGTCCGCGCGATGGTCCTGCGCGAAATGAGTCCGACAGCGGTTGGCGGACTGGCGCTGATGGCGCTGTTCGTCGCGGTGGGAACATTGCTGTGGCGCCGCTTCGGCAAGCCCTCGCTGCAGCTGGTCGACTACCTGCGCCGGCTCAGTGCCGACCCCGATGCGCCCGAGCCCCCGGTGCCGACCGCCTGGCAACCCTGGATGCACCTGACCCGTGACACCTTCGCCGGGTGGCGGGCGGCCACCGCGCGCGAAGCGCGCAGCGAAGCGCTGAAGGCGGCGATCGTCGATCATGCGCTGGCCGCCGTCGTCACCACCGACGAGGACGGCCGGATCGTCGACTTCAATCCCGCCGCCGAACAGATGTTCGGCCGCGACCGGGCGGCAACGATCGGACTGTCGGTGGCCGAGGTCATGATCCCCGAGCGCCACCGCCAGGCTCACATCGCCGGCATGGCCCGGATGAGCCAGGGCGGCGAGCCGCGGATCATGGGCCGCCGCGTCGAGATGGCGGCGCTGCGTGCCGATGGCAACGAGTTCCCGGTCGAGATGGTGCTTTGGCGCACCACGGTCGAAGGCCGTTCCTTTTATACCGCCTCGATGTTCGACCTCACCGACCGGCGCCAGTCGCAGGCCGAGATCGAGCGCCAGCGCGAAGCCTTGCGCCAGAGCGAAAAACTCACCGCGATGGGCAGCCTGCTGGCCGGCGTTGCGCACGAACTGAACAATCCGCTGGCCATCGTGATGGGCCGGGCCTCGCTGCTGCAAAGCCGCTGCGAGGACGCACGGCTTGGCGAGCCCGGCGTGGCCCTGCGCGATGACGCACAGCGCATCCACGATGCCGCCGAGCGCTGCGGACGGATCGTGCGCACATTCCTGAACATGGCACGGCAGCGTCCCGCGCAACGCGGTGCGGTACCGCTGAACGACCTGGCACGGGCCGCGGTCGACCTGCTGAATTATTCGCTGCGCTCCGGCGGCATCGAAGTGGGCTGGGCCCTTGACCCGACCCTGCCGCTGGTCGATGCCGACGCCGACCGGGTCGGTCAGGTCGTGCTCAACCTGCTGGTCAACGCGCAGCAGGCGCTGGTCGCGCACGATGCGGCCAATGGCGGCCCGCGTCGGATCCGCATCGACAGCTGGCATGACGACGCGCAGGTCCACCTGCGGGTCTGCGACAACGGCCCTGGTGTGAGCCCCGATCTGCAGCCGCGCATCTTCGACGCGTTCTTCACGACCAAGGCCGAGGGCGCGGGTACCGGGCTGGGGCTTTCGGTGGCACGCGGCGTGGCTCAGGAACACGGCGGCAGCCTCGACATGGCCGCTGAATCGCCGCTGGGCGGCGCGTCGTTCGTGCTGAGTCTGCCGCGGGGCAGCTCGGCCGAGCCGGCCGGCCCCGGCGACGCGACCGAGTCGGTGTCGGCGCCGATGCGCGTGCTGGTCGTCGACGACGAAACCGAACTCGCCGACATGATTCGCGATGTGCTGGAAGCGGGCGGCCTGGACGTGGCCACCGCCGAATCCGGCGCGGTCGCGCTCGAGATCCTGCGCGAAGGGCGTTTCGACGCCATCGTCAGCGACCTGCGAATGCCCGATGTCGATGGTGCGGCCCTGTGGCGTGAAGTCGCCGCCTCATGGCCGGCACTGGCCACCCGGATGATATTCATCACCGGCGACACGCTGAGCCCGGCCGCGGTCGAGTTCATCGCCCGCAGCGGTTGCAGTGCACTCGAAAAGCCGTTTCGACCGTCGGAGCTGCTGGCACGCGTACGGGCGCTGGCCGGACCGCCCGCCTGATCAGGGCCGACGCTTCACGACCTCGTCGAACACCGCCTCGAGCCGCGGGTGAGCACCACGCAGGCCGGCCACCACCCGCGCGGCCCAGTCGAAGTACTCGCGCTTGCGCTGCAGCCCCCAGGCGTGCGGCGGATGGTCGGCCACGTCGCGCAGATTGGAAATCTTGTCGGCCAGCTTGACCAGCTTCGCCCCGTGGCTCAGGTGCGGCGCATGATCGATCTGGCGCTGCTTGCGGTCGTCGTTGTCGAGGTCCGGATCGTCGGTCACTTCCTCCACCATGGCGGCCACCCGGTCGCCGAAGGCCTCGCGCAGCTCGCTGGCCGTGGTCTGGGTGTCTTCCAGCGTGTCGTGCAGCAGCGCCGCGGCGATCACTTCCGCGTCGGTGACACCGCCTTCCACCGCCAGCGTGCTGGCCAGCGCCAGCGGATGATTGATGTAGGGGGTGGCATGCAGATCCTTGCGGCGCTGCTTGCGATGGCGGTCGGCGGCGAACGAGGCGGCCTCCAGCACGAGGGCCAGGCCGTCGGAGGGCAGCGCGAGCGCCGGCTGGCGGGGTTTCGATCTCGATTTCATCGGTCGATCGCGGGCGTGCTCGACATGGCTCGTCAGGCCGCGTAGCGGGCAACAGCCTGCTCGTCCCAGGCAATGCCCGTGCCGGGGCGATCGGGCACCATCGCCAGCCCGCCGCTGACGGTCAGCGGCTCGGCCAGCACCGGCGCCGCCCAGTCGACGAACTCGAGCCAGTGCCCAGTGGGCGTCACGGCCAGCAGGTGGCAACTGACCTCCGGAAACAGGTGGGTCGACATCTCCAGGCCTGCGCCCTGCGCCAATGCCGCCGCGCGCATCCAGCCGGTCACCCCGCCGATGCGCTGGACGTCGGGCATCACGTAGTCGCTGGCCTGAGCCGCCAGTGCTTGGGCCATTTGTTCGGGGCCCATGAAATTTTCGCCGATCTGCACCGGCGTATCGAGCGCGTCGCAGATGCGCCGGTTGCCCGCGAAATCGTCGGCACGGGTCGGCTCCTCGATCCAGTACAACCCGCCTTCGTCATCGAGCTGGCGCCCGCGCAGGATGGCCTCGTTGACCGTCAGCGCCTGGTTGAAGTCGCACATCAGCGTGACGTCCGGACCGATGGCTTTCTTGACGGCCCGCAGTGCCGTCAGGTCGTCGCGCGGGTCGGGGCGGCCCAGCCGCAGCTTGATCGCCGAGAAGCCTTCCTCGACGAGCTGCTCGGCCTGGCGGGCCAGCGGCTTGGGCGCCATGATGCCCAGCCCGTTGGAGTTGTAGGCGCGCACCGGTCGCGGCACGCCGCCCAGCAGCCGCACCAGCGGCTGGCCCATCGATTGGGCCAGCGCATCCCAGGCCGCCATGTCGATGCCCGACATCGCGATCAGCACCAGGTTGTGCACCCCGAGCAGGGTGTGCTTGGCGCGCAGCTTGCGCTCGATGTCGCCGGGCGCCAGCTCATCGCCCAGCAGCAGCTCGCCCATCGCCTCGACGAGGGCGAGCAGCGGCTTCAGATGAGCGCGTCCGACCGCGAACAGGTAGCTGCGCCCCGTGATGCCGGCACTGGTTTCGAGGTCGAGAAGCACCAGCGGCGCAACGCTGACCGCACCGGTACTGGTCTGCAGGGGCAGGCGCATCGGCGCGAGCACGGCGCGCGCGCGCAGCGCCGATATGCGCAGGGTGGAATCGGGCATGGCGCAGCCTCAGGGCAAGTCGGAGGCCGCATTCTCTCACCGCTTCCGGCGCGGCGCGCGGCCCGCGATGCGGCCACTTCGCGCCGCCTGACCCGGATTCCGGAAGTGAGCGCTCGGGTTTGCACACTCGCCGATTCCGATCTATCACAGCGCCTGGCATGCGGCCCATCTCGAGTTCCGCGCCTTGTCTCGGGGGAGAGACTCAATGAAGATCAGAACCATGGCCAAGATGGTCGCTGCCACGCTGGCTGTGGCGGGCGCCACCGCGCTGGCCGCCCAGGAACTGCCCAGGGCCGCCAGGCCCGAGGAGGTCGGCCTGTCCGCGGCGCGGCTGCAGCGCCTGAGCGACCGGATGAAGCTGGGCGTCGACAAGGGCGAAATCCCCGGCGCGGTGGTGCTGGTCGCGCGCAGGGGCAAGGTCGCCTACCAGGAGAGCTTCGGCTTGCGCGACCCCGACACCCGCGCGCCGATGCGGGCCGACACTGTCTTTCGCATCGCTTCGATGACCAAGCCGTTCACTTCGCTGGCCATCATGATGCTGGCCGAAGAGGGCGGCTGTCGATCGCCGACGAGGCCGCGAAGTACCTTCCTTCGTTCAAGGACCTGAAGGTGGGTGTGGTCCGCCGCTCGGCCGACGGCCGCTCCGAGGTCGTGCTCGAATCCCCGCGCAAGGCGATGACCATCCAGGACCTGCTGCGCCATACCTCGGGCCTGACCTATGGCGCGGCCGGCCAGAACCCGCTGAAGCAGGCCTACGTCGACGCCAAGGTCGGCTCGCCCGACGACACCAACGAGCAGCTGGTCGCCAAGCTGTCCAAGCTGGCGTTGACCTACCAGCCCGGCAGCACCTGGGAATACAGCGTCTCCACCGATGTGCTCGGGCGCATCGTCGAGGTCGTGAGCGGACTGCCGCTGGACCGTTTCATCGCCGAGCGGATCGCCGGCCCGCTGAAACTGACCGACACCGGCTTTCACGCGCCGCAGGCGAAGGCCGAGCGCGGCGCCCGGCCGCAACGCGAGGGGCCCAAGAACGAGCTGCCGCGGGTGCCGCCGATCACCACCGAAGTCGCGTTCAAGTCGGGCGGGGGCGGCATGGTCTCGACCATCGCCGACTACGCCCGCTTCTGCCAGTTCTGGCTGAACGGCGGCGAGCTCGACGGCGTGCGGCTGGTCTCGCGCAAGACGATCGAACTGATGACCGCCGACCACCTGCCCCCGGGCACCGCGATGGGCGCCGACATGCCGCGATTCGAGGCGCTGCTGCCCGGCCCCGCGATGGGCCAGGGTTTCGGGCTGGGCTTCGCGGTGCGAAACGACGTCGGCCGCAGCCCGCTGCACGGCAGTCCCGGGGACTACTTCTGGGGCGGCGCCTACGGCACCTACTTCTGGATCGACCCCAAGGAAAAACTGTTCGCGATCCTGATGATGCAGTCGCCGCTGTCCCGGCTGCCCTATCGCTACCTGATGCGCGAACTGGTCTACCAGTCGATCGTCGACTGAACGTACGCGCGATCGCATGGAGTTAATCGGTCGGCCGTTCAATTCCATGATAATCTGCCGGCCGATTCAACCCTGCCGGCAGTCCCCCACCCCCCATGGCCCGCACCACCGGTTCAGACGGCGCGCGCACCGAAGAAGCCATTCGCCAGGCTGCGATCGATCTGATCGCGGCCCGCGGCTTCGAGGCCATGACCCTGCGCGAACTGGCCGAGAAGGTCGGCCTGCAGGCCGGCTCGATCTACCGCTACTTTCCCAGCAAGGCGCAGCTGCTGGTCGCGCTGCTGCTCGAACACCTGAATTTCCTGCTCGAGCAGTGGCGTCTGGAGCGCCCGGCCGATGCCGGGCCCACCGGGCAGCTGCGCGCGTTCATCGACTTCCACATCCGTTCGCACACGCTGCGCCGGCGTGAGGTCTTCGTCGCCAACATGGAATTGCGCAGCCTCGCGCCCGACGACTATCGGCGCGTGGTGGCGCTGCGCAAGCGCTACGAGCGCGAACTCACCCGGATCCTCGCCGCGGGCTGCGCCAGCGGCGACTTCACCCTGTCCGACCCCAAGGTGAGCACTTTCGCGATCCTGGCGATGCTCACCGGCGTGGGCACCTGGTACCGCGAGGCCGGCCGGCTCAAGCAGCCCGAACTGGTCGCGCTGTACACCGGGCTGGTGATGCGCTGCGTCGGCCGCGCCGACGATGGCGCCGGCAGGGTGCCCGCCCGCCCCGCGGCCGCCCGCGGCCCGACCCGAAAATCCCGAAAAGCCCCCGGAGTCGCCCTTGAGACGCATTGAGACCAAGCTGAACACGCGTGACGAACAATTCAACCTGAACGCGCAGTCGATGCGCATGCAGGTCGGCGACCTGCATGCGCAGATGGCGATCCACGCGGCCGGCGGCGGCGAGGCCGCGCGCAGCAAGCACACGGCGCGCGGCAAGCTGCTGCCGCGCGACCGGGTGCAGAACCTGCTCGATCCCGGCACACCGTTCCTGGAACTGTCGCCGATGGCAGGCCACGGCCTGCACGATGGCGACACACCCTGCGCGAGCATCATCACCGGCATCGGCCGCGTCAGCGGCGTCGAATGCGTGATCGTGTGCAACGACGCCACCGTCAAGGGCGGCACCTACTTCCCGATCACCGTCAAGAAGCACCTGCGGGCCCAGGAAGTCGCGCGCGAGAACCGCCTGCCCTGCGTCTACCTGGTCGATTCGGGCGGCGCCAACCTGCCCAACCAGGACGAGGTGTTCCCCGACCGCGAACACTTCGGGCGCATCTTCTACAACCAGGCCAACCTGTCGGCGATGGGCGTGCCGCAGATCGCGGTGGTGATGGGCTCGTGCACCGCCGGCGGCGCCTATGTGCCGGCGATGAGCGACGAGACCATCATCGTGCGCAACCAGGGCACGATCTTCCTGGGCGGCCCGCCGCTGGTGAAGGCGGCCACCGGCGAGGAAGTCAGCGCCGAGGACCTGGGCGGGGGCGACGTGCACACGCGCCTGTCGGGCGTGGCCGATCACCTGGCCGCCAACGACACCCATGCGCTGGCGCTGGCGCGCCGGGTGGTGGCCAACCTGAATCACCGCAAGGAGGTGCCGCTGGCGCTGCGCGAGCCGCGCCCGCCGGCCTACGACCCACACGAGCTCTACGGCCTGATCCCCACCGACACCCGCAAGCCCTACGACGTGCGCGAGGTGATCGCGCGGGTGGTCGACGGCTCGGAGTTCGACGAATTCAAGGCGCGCTTCGGCGCCACGCTGGTCACCGGCTTCGCGCACATCCACGGCATGCCGGTGGGCATCATCGCCAACAACGGCATCCTGTTCTCGGAGTCCGCCGCCAAAGGCGCGCACTTCATCGAACTGTGCTGCCAGCGCAAGATCCCGCTGGTGTTCCTGCAGAACATCAGCGGCTTCATGGTCGGGCGCAAGTACGAAAACGAAGGCATCGCCCGGCACGGCGCCAAGATGGTCACCGCGGTGGCCTGCGCGCAGGTGCCCAAGTTCACCGTGATCATCGGCGGCAGCTTCGGCGCCGGCAACTACGGCATGTGCGGGCGCGCCTATTCGCCGCGCTTCCTGTGGATGTGGCCCAATGCGCGCATCAGCGTGATGGGCGGCGAGCAGGCGGCCGCGGTGCTGGCCACCGTGCGGCGCGACGGCATCACCGGCCGCGGCGGCCAATGGAGCGGCGACGAGGAGGAGGCCTTCAAGGCCCCGATCCGCGCCCAGTACGAATTGCAGGGGCACCCCTACTACGCGACCGCCCGGCTCTGGGACGACGGCATCATCGATCCGGCCGACACCCGCACGGTGCTGGGCCTGGGACTGTCGGCAGCCATGAATGCCCCGATCCCCGAGACGAAGTTCGGCGTGTTCCGCATCTAGTGCCGCGAGCCGGCTCCCCGACACGTATCGCGCCTTTCCCGAAAGACACCATGAGTTACCAGACCCTCCAGACCGAGTACGCCCAGGGCATCGCCCTGATCTGGATGAACCGTCCCAAGATGCGCAACGCGCTGGACAACCTCGTCATCGCCGAACTCACCGATGCCTTCAGCGCCGCCATCGAGGACGACGGCGTGCGCGCCATCGTGCTGGCCGGCCGCGGCAAGGCGTTTTGCGCCGGCGCCGACCTGAACTGGCTCAAGACGGCCCGCGAGATGACGCCCGATGAAGCCCGCGAGGACTCGATCGGACTGGCGCGCCTGATGCGACTGATCTACGAAAGCCCCAAGCCCACGGTGGCCCGGGTCCAGGGCGCGGCCTATGCTGGCGGCATGGGACTGGTCGCCGCCTGCGACATCGCCGTGGCCTCTCACGACGCGAAGTTCTGCCTGTCCGAGGTCAAGCTCGGGCTGATCGCCGCGATGATCGGCCCCTATGTGATCAAGGCGATGGGCGAGGCGCGGGCGCGCCGCTTCTTCCTCACCGCCGAGCCCTTCGACGCCGCCGAGGCCTATCGGATCGGATTCGTGCACGAACTCGCGCCGGCCGATGAACTCGACGCGACGGTCAATGCGATGCTGGGCCACCTGGTGATGGCCAGCCCCAACGCGATGTCCGAGACCAAGCAGCTGATCCGCGATGTGGTCGGGCGCCCGATCGACGACGAACTGACCCGCGACACCGCGAGCCGGCTGGCCCGCGTGCGGGCCTCCGACGATGCCCAGGAAGGCATCAGCGCATTCTTCGAAAAGCGCAAGCCGCGCTGGGTTCCCGAGCCGCCGGCCGCACCCGATGACGACGACGACGAAGCAGACGAGTGAGAGCGCCATGTTCAGCAAGATCCTGATTGCCAACCGCGGCGAAATCGCCTGCCGGGTGATCCGCCACCGCGCGCCGGATGGGATTGCGCACCGTCGCCGTCTATTCCGATGCCGACGCCCGCTCCCGTCATGTCGCCGCCTGCGACGAAGCCTATCGGCTGGGGCCGGCGCCGGCCCGCGAGTCCTATCTGCGCGGCGACGAAGTCATCCGCATCGCCCTGGCCACCGGCGCGCAGGCGATCCACCCCGGCTACGGCTTCCTGTCCGAGAACGAGGACTTCGCGCGGGCGGTGGCCGACGCCGGCCTCGTGTTCATCGGCCCGCCGCCGTCGGCGATCGCGGCCATGGGCAGCAAGTCCGCCGCCAAGTCGCTGATGGAAAAAGCCGGCGTGCCGCTGGTGCCCGGCTACCACGGCGAGAACCAGGATCCTGCCTACTTGAAGGGGCAGGCCGACGCCATCGGCTATCCGGTGCTGATCAAGGCCAGCGCGGGCGGCGGCGGCAAGGGCATGCGCATCGTGCACGCCGGCGGCGAGTTCGATGCCGCACTGGCCTCGTGCAAGCGCGAAGCCAAGAGCGCCTTCAGCGACGACAAGGTCCTGATCGAGCGCTACGTGCAGCGGCCGCGCCACATCGAGATCCAGGTGTTCGGCGACACCCATGGCAACTGCGTTTCCCTGTTCGAGCGCGACTGCTCGGTGCAGCGGCGCCACCAGAAGGTGATCGAAGAGGCGCCGGCGCCCGGCATGACGGAGCTGCGCCGCCACGCGATGGGCGAAGCCGCGGTGGCGGCCGCAAAGGCGGTGAACTACGTCGGCGCCGGCACCGTCGAGTTCATCGCCGATCCCGACGGCCGATTCTTCTTCATGGAGATGAACACCCGGCTGCAGGTCGAGCATCCGGTCACCGAAATGATCACCGGCCACGACCTGGTCGAATGGCAGCTGCGGGTCGCCGCCGGCGAACGCCTGCCCGCCGCCCAGGAGGCACTGCGCATCGAGGGCCACTCGATCGAGGTGCGCGTGTATGCCGAGAACCCCGACAAGGGCTTCCTGCCGTCCACGGGCACCCTGCGCCACCTGCGCACGCCCGAGGCGGTGAGTTTCGCGCGCGATGCCGGCGGCACGTCCCGGGCCTCGGTGCGCATCGACAGCGGCGTGCGCGAAGGCGACGCCATCTCGCCGTACTACGACCCGATGATCGCCAAGCTGATCACCTGGGCGCCGGATCGCGCCAGCGCGGTCTCGCGCATGGATGCCGCGCTGGCCCGCTTCGAAGTGGTCGGCCTGCAGACCAACGTGGCCTTCCTGCGCCGGCTGATGCGCTGCGATTCATTCGCCGGCGCCGACCTCGATACCGGCCTGATCGAACGCGAACGCAAGGTGCTGCTGCCCGGTGCGCAGGCACCGGCCCCCCGAGAGCTCGCCCTGGCCGCCGGCCTGGTGCTCACGCTGGAGGCGCAGGCCGCGGCCCGGCGGCACGACGCTGCCGATCCCTGGCAGCAAATGAACGGCTGGAGAGTGAGCGCCAACCTCGATCGTGCGCTCGACTTCGTCGTGGCCGGCAGCACAGCCACCGTGCGCGCCCAGTACGCGCCCGGGGGCTTCACCATCCATGTCGACGACACGGCGATCTGCCTGGCCGACCTGCGCTGGCATGAAGCCAGCCGGCGCCTCACCGGCCTGGCCGGCAGCGAGGCCTTCGAGCGCGGTGCGGTCCTCGACGGCGAAACCATCCATCTGTTCGGACCCGACGGCCAGACGACCCTCGGATACCGGCCGCTGCTCGATCATGCCGACGACGATGTCGAGGAGGGCGGCAGCCTCACGGCGCCCATGCCGGGCAAGGTGATCTCGCTGCTGGTGGCCAAGGGCGCCAAGGTGTCGCGGGGCCAGCCGCTGGTCGTGATGGAGGCGATGAAGATGGAACACACGATCGCCGCGCCGTCCGACGGCGAAGTGATCGAAGTGCTCTACCAGGTCGGCGACCAGGTCGGCGAAGGCGCGGCGCTGATCGCCCTGCGCGCGAGCTGATCCGGCGCCCACCCACAACCGACACCCCAGGAAGGCAGACCGATGGAACTCGAATGGACTCGCCCACAGGACGCCGGCCTCGATCCGGCGCGTCTGGGCCGGCTTGCGGGCGCGCTGCAGCGCGAGATCGACCGGTGCCGGCTGCCGGGTGCGGTGGCGATGATCGGGCGGCGCGGCCGCGTCGCCTGGGCAAATGCCGGCGGCCGCCCCCCCCCCCCCCCCCGGCCCCCCCGCCCCCCCCCGCCCTTTTCCCGTTCCTCCCCGCGCCCCCCCCCCCCCCCCCCCCCCCCAAGAGGAGCCGGCAAAAAAAACCCGCCCCGGGGCCCCCCCCCGGGCCCCCCCCCCCCCCCGGGGGGGGGGGGGGGTGGGCCGCGGCGGGCGGGGCCGTGGGGGGCCGGCGGCGGGGGTGGGGGGGGGGGGGGCGGGGGGGGGGGCGGCGGGGGGGGGCGCGCCGGGCGGGCGGGGGGGGGGGGGGGTGGCGCGCGCGGGCGCGGGGGGCGCGCCGCCGCGCGGCGGACGAAGCGCCTGGTCTCGCGTGACACGCTCGCGTTCATGACCGCCGATCACCTGGGCAGCATCCCCAGCGCCAGCCCGCTGCTGGCGCCAGGGCATGGCTTCGGGCTGGGCTTCGCGGTTCGGACCCACGCGGGGCCTGGCGCCGCTGCCCGGGTCGATCGGCTCGTACTTCTGGGGCGGCATCGCCGGCACCACCTTCTGGGTCGACCCCGCCCGCGAACTGTTCGCCGTGATGATGGTGCAGGCGCCGGCCCAACGCGACGAGTACCGGGCCCTGTTCCGTACGATGGTCTATGCCGCGCTCGACGACTGAGCGCTCGTCTGCATTGCAGCTCAGCGTCGTGCACCCGCAGAAGGCGGCACGCGATCACTGGTGCCGCGCCCTCAGGGCCCTGCTGCCGCACGCGCAGGTGCGCGCCTGGCCGCTGCCGCGGTCCCGCAGAAAATCGCCTGCCATCGAAGCAGCCGTCACACCTGAAGCAGACTGCGGACAAGCGGTCACTCACTTCGGAGTCGGCTGGAAACCGCCGGCCGAGTATTTCGCCGAGCATCCGGACCTGGCTGCGTTCTTCACCGCCGGCGCGGGCGTGGACCACCTGCTCGACCTGGACGGCCTGCCGGAGCGGCTGCCCGTCATCCGGCTCGAAGACGCCGGCATGGCCGACCAGATGTTCCTGTATTGCCTGCACGAGATCCTGCGCCGCCTGACCTTGGCAGGCGAATACGAACGCCAGCAGCGCGAAGGGCTCTGGCGCGAACTCGAATCGCGCCCGGCGGCCAGCCTTCGGGTGGGCGTGTTCGGCCTGGGCGCGCTGGGCGGCGAGCTGGCCCGCCGGCTGGCGGCCATGGGGTTCGCGGTCAGCGGATTCGCGCGCAGCCCGCATCGGATCGATGGCGTGAACTGCCTGCATGGCGCCCTCCAATGGCCGGTGTTTCTGGCCGGCTGCGACGTGCTGATCCTGATGGCACCGCTCACGGCCCAGACCCGCGGCCTCATCGACGAACGCGCGCTGGCGGCCCTGCCTGCCGGCGCCTGGCTGATCAACGTCGCCCGCGGCGCCCTGGTCGACGAAGCGGCGCTGCTGGCCGCGCTCGACAGCGGGCCGATCGCCGGCGCCACGCTCGACGTCTTCCAGCACGAGCCGCTGCCCGCGGGCCACGCCTTCTGGCAGCACCCTAAAATCCGCCTGACACCGCACGTTGCGGCGCAGACCCTGATCGCCCCGTCAGCGCGCCAGGTCGCCGACAAGATCCTGCGGCTGCAGCAGGGAGAATCGGTCAGTGGCATTGTCAATCGTCAGCGCGGCTACTGAGCCGCGCCGTTTTCCAGGAGCCCGAACATGAGCCTGCCCCAGCGCGTGCACATCACCGAAGTCGGTCCGCGCGACGGACTGCAGAACGAAAAGCAGCCGGTTCCGGTCGACATCAAGGTCGGGCTGTGCGAGCGCCTGCTGGCCGCCGGCGTGCGCAACCTCGAGACCACCTCCTACGTGTCGCCCAAGTGGATTCCGCAGATGGCCGACGCCACCGAGGTCATGGCGCGCATCCCGCGCCCGGCCGGAGTGATCATCTCGGTGCTCACGCCCAACATGAAGGGCTTCGAAGGCGCGCTCGCATCGAAGGCGGACGAAGTGGTGATCTTCGGCGCAGCCAGCGAGGCGTTTTCCCATCGCAACATCAACTGCTCGATTGCCGAGAGCATCGAACGCTTCCGCCCGGTGGCGCAGGCCGCGCAGGCGGCGGGCATGCGCGTGCGCGCCGCCGTGTCGGTGGCCTTCGGCTGCCCCTACCAGGGTGACGTGCCCGTGGCAGTCGGTGGTCGACGTCGTCAAGCGGTTTCGCGACCTGGGCTGCGACGAGATCGGCATCGCCGACACCATCGGCGTGGGCAATGCCGAACAGGTCAAGCGGGTGCTCGAGGCCGCCGCGCGCGAATACCCGATCGGCCAGATCTCCGGCCATTTCCACGATACCTACGGCCAGGCGATCGCCAATGTCTATGCCAGCCTGCAGGTCGGCGTGTCGCGCTTCGACACCTCGATCGCCGGACTGGGCGGCTGCCCCTACGCCAAGGGGGCGACCGGCAATGTCGCCACCGAGGACGTGCTGTTCCTGCTGAACGGGCTGGGCATCGAGACCGGCATCGACCTGGACCAGATGGTCGGCGCCGGCCAGTGGATCAGCGCCTTCCTGGGCCGCAAGTCGATGTCGCGCGCCGGCAATGCGCTGTTCGCCAAACAGCAAAGCCGCGATGAACAATCGGCCGCCGCATGAGCCGCGCGTCCCGATGACCGTTCCACCGCGACCGACCCCGCCGCCCCGTCGCACGGTGTCCAGTCCGTGCATTTCGGTGTGCCGGATCGACCCGGTCACGGGCTGGTGCGAGGGCTGCCTGCGCACGCTCGACGAGATTGCGCAGTGGGGCTCGATGCCCGACGAGCAGCGCAGCGCGATCTGGACCGCGCTGCCGATACGCCGCGCGCAACGGGCCGCCGGCGTCAAATGAGCGCCCCCGACGACTCGACCGAACCGGCCAGCGTGCTGCCGGAGCACCGGTTCGCGCAGGCGGTCAGCGGTCCTTCCTATACCCTCTGGGCGCGGGCCACCACGGCCAGCACGGTGGCGAGCCTGCTGCTGTATGGCGGACAGGTGCTGCTCAAGCGCCCCGACGTCGCCTGGCCGGTGCTGATGCTGATGGCCGCGGGCGGTGGGGTGCTGCTGATGAGCACCTGGTACATCCTGACCGGCAAGACCACCATCGATGGCCGGGGCATCCGCCAGGACTGGCTCACCCCCAAGGAGTTCGCCTGGCACGAGATCTCCCGGGTCCGGCTGGTGCGCATGCCCCTGGTGCCGCGCCTGGTCGTGATGACGGGCCGTGGCCCGTTCAAGGCGGTGCATGGCGGCAACAAGACCCTGGTCGAGGCCTTCCGCGAGGTCGAAACCTTCTACCGCCATTAGCAGCCCGCCATGAGCGTTCCCTCACTACCGGCCTCGATCCGGTTCATCCAGCGCGACTGGCTGTCGTGCAACCAGATCATCGGCTTCGACGGGCAGGCCGGGAACCGCCACGCCACGCTCATCGACACCGGATACGGCAAACACGCCGCCCAGACGCTAGCCCTGGTCACCCATGTGCTGGGTGGCGAGGGTCTGCCGATCGGCGCACTGCGGCACATCCTGAACACCCATCTGCACTCCGATCACTGCGGCGGCAATGCCCTGCTGGCGCGGATCAGCGGCGCCCGGGTGCGAGTCCCGCAGGCCGAGTTCGACACCGTGTGCCTCTGGGACGAAACACGGCTGACCTTTCGCGGCACCGGCCAGCGCTGCGAACGGTTTTGTGCCGACGGCGCGATCACGCCCGGCGAGCATCTGCGCCTGGGCGGGCTGGACTGGCAGGCGCTCGCGGCGCCGGGTCACGACCCGCATTCGCTGATCCTGCATTGCCCGGACGAACAGCTGCTGATTTCGGCCGATGCGTTGTGGGAGAACGGCTTCGGCATCATCTTTCCCGAGCTGTCGGGCGACTCCGGATTTCGCGAGCAGCACGACGTGCTGGAGCTGATCGCCTCGCTGCCGGTGCGCACCGTGCTCCCCGGCCACGGACGGGTGTTCCATGACGTGCCGGATGCCCTGCAGCGGGCACGGGGCCGGCTGGCCGCGCTGCGTGCCGACCCGCGACGCAACGCCCGAAATTCGATCAAGGCGCTGATCAAGTTCCTGATGCTCGAATTCGAACAGCTGCCGATGACGGGGTTGATCGAGACCACCGCGGGCGCGACCATCATGCGTGGCGCAGCCGACCAGCTCGGCATGACACTGGCCCAGGCGCTGCAATGGGCCGCCGACGACCTGCTCGCGCAGGGCCAGCTCGGGCGGGCCGCCAATGGCGACCTGCTCAATGCGGAACCGGCCGGCGCCTGAGCCCGGCCGCATCGCCTCGGCAGCCAGCGCGCCCAGCACCTATACTCGCCGACAAACCCAACGGAGACAGACCATGAGTGCATCCATTCCCGCCACCTCGCTGCAGCTTCGCTCGCTGATCAAGAGCAGCGGCGAGCTCGAAATTTCCCTGGCCAGCATCACCACCCCTGAGCCGGGCCCCGAAGAGGTGCTGGTGCGAATCGAGGCCTCGCCGATGAACCCCTCGGATCTCGGCCTGCTGTTCGGCGCGGCCGATCTCAGCACCGCCAAGGCCGGCGGCACGCCCGAGCGCCCGGTGATCACCGCCACCGTGCCCGAGAAGCTGATGAAGGGCATGGGCGGGCGGGTCGATCAGTCGATGCCGGTGGGCAATGAAGCGGCCGGCGTCGTGGTCAAGGCGGGTTCGTCCGAGGCGGCGCAGGCGCTGCTGGGCAAGACCGTCGCCATCCTGGGCGGCGCGATGTACGCGCAGTACCGCAGCATCAAGGCGGTGCAGTGCCTGGTGCTGCCTGAAGGCACCACGCCCGCCGAGGGCGCATCCTGCTTCGTCAATCCGCTGACTTCGCTGGGCATGGTCGAGACCATGCGCCGCGAAGGCCACAAGGCGCTGGTCCACACGGCCGCCGCCTCCAACCTGGGCCAGATGCTCAACCGCATCTGCCTGAAGGACGGCATCGGGCTGGTGAATATCGTGCGCAAGCAGGAGCAGGAAGACATCCTGCGCGCGATCGGCGCGGTGCACGTGGTCAATTCCAGCGTGCCCACCTTCCTCGACGACCTGACCCGCGCGCTGGTGGCCACCGGCGCCACCATCGCCTTCGACGCCATCGGCGGGGGCAAGCTGGCCGGCCAGATCCTGGGCTGCATGGAAGCGGCGGCCAACCTGACGGCCAAGGAATACAGCCGCTACGGGTCGAGCACGCACAAGCAGGTCTACATCTACGGCGGCCTGGATCGCGGCCCCACCGAGATCAACCGCAATTTCGGGATGGCGTGGTCGGTCGGCGGCTGGCTGCTCACCCCGTTCCTGCAGAAGATCGGCTTCGAGGCCGGCCAGCAGCTGCGCCAGCGGGTGGTTGCCGAACTCAAGACGACCTTCGCCAGCACCTACACCCGCGAGGTGTCGCTGGCCGACGCACTGCGCCTGGACGCCATTGCGGTGTACGGCAAGCACGCCACGGGCGCGAAGTACCTGATCACGCCGAACAAGGCCGCCTGACCTCACCGCCGTTTCGCACGCCGGCCATCGGTTCACACCCGTTCTGGCCGGCGGCCCGCAAGGAGGCGCCCACCATCGGGCGCCGGCGCTCAGACCACGATCGGGTGGACCGCGCCGTCCATCGCCACGATGGCTCCGGAGATGTAGCTGGCCTTCGATGAAGCCAGGAAGAGCACCGCGTTGGCGATCTCCTCCGGCGTGGCGATGCGGCCCAGCGGCAGCTTGGCCTTCGCACGGATCAGCGCTTCTTCCGGGGTGATACCGGCCAGCTTCGCATCGGCCAGCATGCCCTCCTTGAGGCGCTCGGTCAGCGTCAGGCCCGGATTGACCGCATTGACCCGGATGCCCTTGGCGGCATACGCATTGGCCATGCCGGCGGTCACCAGCATCAGTGCCGCATTGGCGGCGCCTCCGGCCATGTGCACCGGACTGGCCACCTTGCCGCCCGCCCCGATCACATTGACGATCGCCCCGGTGCCACGCGCGGCCATGCGCTTGATCACCGCATCGATCGGAAATACGTAGCTGAAATACTTGGCATCCATCGCGGCGCGCCAGGCGGCCGGTGTCAGCTCGTCGGGCGGCGTGCGCCGCGCCGCGCCGGCCGAGGTCACCAGCACATCGATCGGGCCCATGGCCCTTTCGACCTGTTCGATCATCGCGGCCGTGGCGGCGGGGTCGCTCATTTCACCGGACACGGTCAGCAGGCGCGCGGGCGACGCCCCCGCAGCCGACGGGAATGCCGCAGCCAGTTCGGCCTGGGCGCGTGCCAGATTGCCGGCGTCGCGCGACACGATCGCCACTCGTGCGCCCTCGGCCAGAAAGCCATGCGCGCAGGACAGGCCGATGCCCTTGCTGCCGCCCGTGATCACCACCACCTTGTTGCCCAGCTCCAGATCCATCGTATTCTCCAGTCGTTTTCCACACCTCTTCCGAGTGCCGCCATGAACGATACAGTCCCCGGACCTGCCGCGTCGGCGCTGCAGGTCCGCAACAGCCGCGAAGAAGACCTGCCGGCCATCCAGGCCATCTATGCGCATCACGTGACACACGGCACCGGCACCTTCGAACTCGATCCGCCCAGCCTCGATGAAATGACCCGTCGCCGCACGGACGTGCTGGGCAACCAGTTTCCCTACCTGGTCGCCGAACGCGGCGGGCTGGTGATCGGCTATGCCTACGCCAATTTTTTCCGGGCGCGGCCGGCCTACCGGTTCACGGTCGAGGACTCGATCTACATCGCGCCCCAGGCGATCGGCCAGGGCGTGGGCCGCCAGCTGCTGCAGGCGCTGCTGGCCGCCTGCGAAGCACGCGGCTGCCGCCAGGTGCTGGCGGTGATCGGCGACAGCAGGAACACCGGATCGATCGCACTGCACGCGGCCTGCGGCTTCAAGATGGCCGGCATCCTGCGCGCCACCGGCTGGAAGTTCGAGCGCTGGCTCGACGTGGTGATGATGCAGTACGAGGCCGGCGAGGGCGAACGCAGCGCGCCTGCCTGAGGGTGTCGCGGCCGGCACGCCTGCCTGAGGGTGCCGCGGCCGGCGCGCCCGCCTGAGGTTTTCGCGCGTGCCCGGCGCGCCGCTCAGCGCACCCAGCGGGTGCGGCTGGCCAGGCGCTGCGGATCGGCCGCCGCCAGCGGTTCGACCGGCCGCTCGCCGGCCAGGCAGCGCTGGGCAAGTTCCACGTACAGCGCGGTGCCGCGCGCCTTGCCGGCGATGTCCTGCTCGGAGAGTTCGCGCACGACCTTGGCCGGCACGCCAGCCACCAGCACCCTCGGCGGGATCTGCGCGCCGATCTTCACGAACGACATCGCCGCCACCATCGTGAATTCGCCGATGCGCGAGCGGTCCATCACCACCGCGTTCATGCCGACCAGCACACCGCGCCCGACATGGGCGGCATGCACGACCGCGCCATGGCCGATGTGGCTGTGCTCGGCGAGCACGCAGTCGAAATCGCTGAGCGTGTGCACCACGCAGTTGTCCTGCAGGTTGGATTCACGCTCCATCACGATGCGCCCGAAATCGCCACGCAGCACCGCACCCGCGGCCACGAAACAGCCCGGTCCGATGATCACGTCACCGATCAGCGTGGCACCCGGATGCACATAGGCGCTGGGGTCGATCACGGGCGTGACCCCATCGAAGCTGTAGACCCCGGGCGCTTGCTTCATGTTCGACACCTCACCAGTACGACACGACCATCTTGGTCGCCAGCAGATACAGCAGCAGCGCAAACACCCGCTTCATCGTGGCCACCGGGAGCTTGTGCGCGAGGCGCGCACCGAACGGCGCGGTCAGCACGCTCGCCGCGACGATGGCCAGCAGCGCCGGCAGGTACACGAAGCCCAGCGAGTATTCGGGCAGGTTGGGCACCCGCCATCCGGAGATCACGTAGCCGGCCATGCCGACCACTGCCACGGGCACTCCGACCGCGGCCGCAGTGCCGATGGCCATGCGCATCGCCACACCCCAGGCCAGCATCAGCGGCACCGTGAGAAACGCGCCCCCGGCCGAGACCAGGCCGCAGATCACGCCGATTCCCAGGCCCAAAGCGGTCATCGGCAGCGGGCCCGGCAATGTGCGTCCGGGAGCAGGCTTGCGCCCCAGCAGCATCTGGGTGGCCCCGCCATAGACGATCAGCGCGAATCCCAGCGCAAGCACGCGCTGCGACAGCCAGCCGGCTGCCAGCGTCGACAGCAGACTGCCGGCGACCATGCCGGGCGCCATGCGCCGCACGATCGACCAGTCGACCGATCCCAGCCGATGATGGGCCAGCACGCTGGAGCTGGACGTAAAGACGACCGAGGCCATCGCGGTGGCCAGCGCCAGGTGCACGGTGTGGTCGACCGACAGCGACTGGGCCTGGAACATGGCCGAAAACACCGGCACCAGCGTCATGCCCCCGCCAATCCCGAGCAGTCCGGCGAGAAATCCCACCACAGCGCCCGTCAGGGCGTAGGCAATCAGCCACATGGCGATCTCACGCCCAAGGCGCGGAATCGGCCGCAGGCGGCGCAGCGGAGCAGGGGAGGACGAAACATGCGGCCTGGATCATACTGCCGCTGACCGCGACCGGCAGCGCCCGACCCAGGCTGCCAGTCCATTTGCCGACAGCTCTCCCCCCTTGCCGACGAAGGATCGCCCATGACGCCGGACAACCCCCTGCCCTTCGATATCGGATTCTCCCGCTCACCCGCCGGCCGGCGCCGCGAACCCGATGCCCCATTCCGGATGCTGATCTGCGGAGATTTCAGCGGCACGTCGGCGCTGCGCCCGTCGGAGCTGGCCCAGCGCAAGACCCAGCGGGTCGACATCGACTCGTTCGAGCGGGTGTTCGCCCGCCTGGCACCGCGTGTGACGCTGTCGATTCGCGGCGCCGAGAATCCGCTCGACATCTCCACGCTGGACGATTTCCATCCCGATTCCCTGGTGCGCCGGGTACCCCTGTTCGGCGCCCTGCGCAGCCTGCGCGCCGAACTCGCCGACCCGTCCCGCTTCGAGCGCGCAGCCGCCGCCCTGGGCGCGAGCCCGGCCGGCGCCCCGCCCGCGGCCGGTGCACCGGCCACG
Source organism: Burkholderiaceae bacterium (assembly GCA_016710525.1). Lineage (GTDB taxonomy): Bacteria > Pseudomonadota > Gammaproteobacteria > Burkholderiales > Burkholderiaceae_E > Quisquiliibacterium. Next base: position 18,997 of record JADJVQ010000052.1, on the reverse strand, counting down.
CCCCCGGCCAGCGACGCCGCCAGCGACATCGAACGCCTTCTGGGCCGCAAGCCCCAGGCAGCCGCACCCGCCGGCGGAGCCGGCTCGCTCGTGCAGGGAATGATCCGAGACATCGTCGCGCCGCACATCCGGCCCGGCGCCGACTCCCGTCAGCAGGCCCTGACCGCCTCGGTGGACGGCGCCCTGGCGCAGCTGCTGCGCCAGGTCCTGCACGACCCCGGTTTCCGGCGGCTCGAGGCAGCCTGGCGCAGCGTGGAACGCCTGGTCTCGGAAGTCGGGGGAGAAGAGCAGATCGAGATCCACCTTCTCGATATCACCAAGACCGAGCTCTTCGCCGACATCCGGGCGCACGCCCAGGCGCTGGGCGATTCCGCGACCGGACGGCTGCTGCTGGGAGCCCACGCCGGCAGCGGCGACAGCAAAGGCTGGGCAGTGGTCGCGCTCGACGACATGCTCGACGCCAGTCCCGCCGACATCGCGCTGCTGGCGGCACTGGGCAGCCTGGTCGCGGGCGCGGGCGCAGCCCTGCTCGCGGGCATCGACGGCGCGATCCTGGGCAGCCCGGACGGCGCCTCCCTGGGCAATCCACCGGCCTGGCGCTCGCCCGACCCGCAGATCACCGCGCATTGGCAGTCGGTACGCCGCCTGCCCTGCGCCCCTGCGATCGGCGTGATCGCAGGGCGGATCATGCTGCGCCGGCCTTATGGCGCGAAGTCCGATCCGATCGAGGCTTTCACCTTCGACGAAATCACCGATCCGTCGGACACGGGCGGCTTCCTGTGGGGCAGCCCCGCGCCACTGGCCGCGATGCTGGCCGCGCTGGCGTATCGCGACGACAGCTGGGACCTCAACCTGGACGCCCAGCGCGAGATCACCGACCTGCCGGCGTTCAGCTACCGCGACCGCGACGGCGATGTGCAGATGCGAACCAGCACCGAGTCGCTGCTCTCGGAGCACATCGCCGCGCGCTGGGTCGACGCCGGCATCATGCCGCTGATGGGCCGGCGCGACCGGCACTCGGCGCAGCTGGTGCGCTGGCAGTCGCTGGCCGATCCGGTGCAGGCGCTGCGCGGTCCCTGGGGATGAGCGTGGCGGGATAGGCGTGGCGGCATGAGCGCGACGGGATAAGCGCGCGACGGGATAAGCGCGACGGGCCGATCACGGGCTGACCGTGCACGGCAGCACCCTGCAGCAAACGCAGGGCGCTGCTATCCTCGCCGGCCCACCACCCTTTGCCAGGCTGCCCACGGGCGGCCCGCGCTCATGTCGACCTCCGCCACGACCGACCCCGTTTCGCTGTTCTCGCCGGTTCGCATCGGCGCGATCGAGTGCGCCAACCGCATCTTCATGGCGCCGCTGACCCGCTGCCATGCACTGCCCGGCATCGACGCGCCGCATGCGCTGAATGCCACGTACTACACACAGCGCGCCAGTGCCGGCCTGATCGTCAGCGAGGCCACCCAGGTCTCGCCGCAGGGCAAGGGATATGTCGACACCCCGGGCATGTACAGCGCGACCCAGCAGGCCGGCTGGCAGCTGGTCACCGACGCGGTGCATGCGGCAGGCGGGCGGATCGTGGCGCAGCTCTGGCACGTCGGCGCGGTTTCACACCCCGAGTTCCAGCCCGGCGGCGCGCTGCCGGTGTCGTCTTCGGCGATCAACCCGGGCGGCATCGTGCGCACCCCGTCCGGCAAGCAGGAGCGGGTCGCCCCGCGGCCGCTGGAGACCCATGAAATCGCGGGTGTCGTCGACGACTGGCGCAGGGCCGCCGAAATCGCCCGGCGCGCGGGATTCGATGGCGTCGAGATCCACAGCGCCAACGGCTACCTGCTCGAACAGTTCATCCGCGACGCGGTCAACCGGCGCACCGATGCCTACGGCGGGTCCATCGCCAACCGGCTGCGCCTGGCGCTGGAGGTGGTCGACGCCTGCGTGTCGGTGTTCGGCCGTGACCGCGTCGGCATTCGGCTTTCGCCGGTCACCGGCTCGAACAACTGCCCGCAGGACTCCAATCCGCAGGCCACCTACGGCACGCTGGTCGACGCGCTGGACACACGCGGCATCGCTTTCATCCACTTCGTCGAGGGCCAGACCGGCGCGAGCCGCCATCTCGACGGCTTTGACTTCGCGCTGGCGCGCAAGCGCTTTCGGGGCAGCTACATCGCCAACAACCGCTACACGCGCGACATGGCCCTGCAGGCGGTGCACAGCGGCGCGGCCGACGCGGTCGCCTTCGGCGTGCCCTTCATCGGCAATCCGGATCTGCCGCATCGCCTGCGCATCGACGCGCCGCTGGTCAGCGCCCGGCCGGAGACGTATTACCTGGCTGGTGCGCAGGGCTACACCGATTACCCGGCGCTGGCGGTCGCCTGAACGCCGACGCATGCGCCAGCGCGCTGCGATCCGCGGCGCAGCCGGCGCCTCAGAGCCAGCGCTTGCGCCGCCGGTACGATTTGATGTCGCGAAATGAAGTCCGGCCTTCCTGCGAGACGCCCAGGTAGAACTCCTTGACGTCCTCGTTGTCGGCCAGGTCGGCCGCGGCGCCGTCCATCACGATGCGGCCGTTCTCCAGGATGTAGCCGTAGTCCGAGTACTTCAGTGCGACGTTGGTGTTCTGCTCGGCCAGCAGGAAGCTGACCTGCTCCTTCTGGTTGAGGTCGCGCACGATCTGGAAGATCTCGGCAACGATCTGCGGCGCCAGACCCATGCTGGGCTCGTCCAGCAGGATCATGTTGGGCTTGGCCATCAGCGCGCGCCCCACCGCGGTCATCTGCTGCTCGCCGCCCGAGGTGTATCCCGACTGCGAAGCGCGCCGTGTCTTGAGCCGCGGAAAGTAGTGATAGACCCGCTCGAGTTCGCTGGCGAGCTCGCCCCGCGACAACCCGCGGGTATAGGCGCCGGTGAGCAGGTTCTCTTCCACCGTGAGGTGGCCGAAACAATGGCGCCCCTCCATCACCTGGATCACGCCCCGCTTGACCAGGTCGGCCGGCGTCAGGCGCTCGATGCGCTCGCCCCGGTATTCGATCGAGCCCTTGGTGACCTCGCCGCGCTCGCCCTTGAGCAGATTGGACACGGCCCGCAGCGTCGTGGTCTTGCCCGCCCCGTTGCCGCCCAGCAATGCCACGATCTTGCCCTCGGGGACGCTCAGCGAGACGCCCTTGAGGACCAGGATCACGTGGTTGTAGATGACTTCGATGCCGTTGACAGTCAGCAGCGCCTGGCTCACGGTCTGGATCCTTCCTGGAGTTTTTCGGATCGCACGCCCCGGGGCATGCACTCTGAAAAACCGCCCCCGGCAGCGACGACGCCGCCAGGGCCGGACGGGCGGACCGTCGCACCGCCTAGCGTCAGCCCGCGTCCTTCGCGCAATCGCGGTATTGGATCTTCTTCTCGGCCGCGTACTTCTTGGCCGCCTGATCGACCATCGGCTTGATGATCGCCATGTCGGCCTGCCAGATCTTCTTGTCGGCGATCCACTTGGTGCCGTCCCACTGCATCATCATCGCGGTGGACACGCCCATGTGGTCGGCGCAGCTGGTCGACAGCGGCAGCATGAAGCCCTCGAATCCCAGCGCCTTGATCTTCTTGTCGTCGATCGCCAGGTTCTCCAGACCCCAGCGCACCTGCTCGCCGGTCAGCGGCTTCTTGCCGTACTTCTCCTGCGCGCGGCGGATGCCTTCGACCGTCATCATCGCGTGGCCCAAGGCCCGGTTGTAGAGCACTTCGCCCACTTCTTCCTTCGGCCCGGTACCCTGGTTCTTGCCGTGCAACAGCTTCAGGATGTCGTCGTGCACCTTGCCGCGGCCAGCCGGCGACAGCGCGGTGACCGCGTGGAAGCCCTTACCCGCATCGCCCGCCGGGCGCACATCGGGCTCGGCGCCCGCGTACCAGCCGCCGTACATCTTGTCGCGCGGATAACCGGTGGCCACGGCCTCCTTCACCGCGGTGGAGTTCATCACACCCCAGCCCCAGAGCAGCACATAGTCGGGCCGCTGCTGGCGGATCTGCAGCCAGGTGGCCTTCTGCTCGACGCCCGGGTGAGTCACCGGCAGCTGCAGCAGCTCGAAGCCGTGCATCTTGCTGCGCTCGACCAGCAGCGGGATCGCCTCTTTGCCGTACGGCGAGTCGTGATAGACGTAGGCGATCTTCTTGCCCTTGAGCTTGTCCATGCCGCCTTCGCGCGCGCCGATGGCCTGCATGACGATGTCGGCCGCCACCCAGTAGCTGCCGCCCAGGATGAAGTTGTACTTGAACACGCGGCCTTCGGCCGAAGCCGACAGGCCATAGCCGCCGGTGACCAGCGGGATCTTGTCGGTGAAGGTCTTGTCGGTCAGCGCGAAGGTGATGCCGGTGGACAGCGGATTGAAGGCGGCCGCCCCGGTGGGGCCCTTGCCCTTCAGGCGCTCATAACATTCGACCCCGCGGTCGGTGGCGTAGCCGGTTTCGCATTCTTCGAAGACGATCTTCACGCCGTTGATGCCGCCGTCGCGGGCATTGATCAGCTTCAGGTAGTCGACGAAGCCGTTGGCCGACGGGATGCCATTGGGCGCATAGGCGCCGGTGCGGTACGACAGCACCGGAATGAACTGCTCCTTGGCCTGGGCGAACGCGGGTGCCTGCGGCGCCAGCGCGGCCAGCAAGCCAGCTGCGGCCATCGTGGCGACCGTCAGGGACTGGCGGGTTGTCTTGCCTGTGTCTCCTTGGTTTGGTTCGGGAACAGATGAAACGCGCGGCGGGCAGCGAGCGATGACCGCATCAGTGCGGGAACGGCCAGAGTCGCAGCTTTTCCTTGGCGATCGACCACAGGCGGGCCAGCCCGTGCGGCTCGACGATCAGGAAGAACACGATCAGCGCGCCGAAGATCATGAACTCGAGATGCGAGGTCATCGTCGTCGACAGCGGGATGCCCAGCCAGGCGGGCACCTGATTCAGCAGGATCGGCAGGACCACGATGAACGCGGCGCCCAGGAAGCTGCCCAGGATCGAACCCATGCCGCCGATGATGATCATGAAGAGCAGGTTCAGCGAGCGGTTCACATCGAAGGCCAGCGCCTCCCAGGAGCCCAGGTGCACGAAGCCCCACAGCGCTCCGGCCACTCCGATGAAGAAGGAGCTCAACGCAAACGCGGTGAGCTTGGCGTGCATCGGGCGGATGCCGATCACCGCCGCGGCCACGTCCATGTCACGAATCGCCATCCACGATCGGCCGATGTGTCCGCGCACCAGATTCTTGGCCATCAGTGCGAACACCGACACGAACACCAGCACGAACCAGTACTTCTCGACCGGGCTCTCGACCTTCAGGCCGAACAGTTCGATCACCGGCACCTGCACCGAGCCCGAGGTGGAATCGTTGCTCAGCCACTTCACGCGGGTGAAGATCCAGTCCGAGAAGAACTGCGCCGCCAGCGTGGCCACCGCCAGGTACAGCCCCTTGATGCGCAGGCTGGGCACGCCGAACAGGATGCCCACGATCATCGCGATGAGGCCCGCCAGGATGAACGCCACCACCACGTTCAGGCCCGGAATGCGCTGTGTGAGGTTGTAGGCCGCATAAGCGCCCACCGCCATGAACGCGCCCGAGCCCAGCGAGATCTGGCCGCAGTAGCCGACCAGCAGGTTCAGGCCGATCGCCGCCAGCGCCAGGATCAGGAACGGGATCAGGATCGCCTTGAACAGGTATTCGCTGGCCAGCAGGGGCACGCCGGCAAACGCGAAGACCATGAACAGCAGCACCACCACCCGGTCCTGGGCGATCGGGAAGATCTGCTGATCGGCCCGGTAGCTTGCCTTGAACTGGCCGTTCTCACGATAGAGCATGTCGTCCTCGTCGAAAGATCGTCGGCGCGCGTCAGACGCGGTCGATGATCTTTTCTCCAAACAATCCCTGCGGACGAACCAGCAGGAAACCCAGGGCCAGCACGTAGGCGAACCAGTTCTCGATGCCCCCGCCGATGATCGGCCCCAGGTACACCTCGGAGAGCTTCTCGCCCAGGCCGATGATCAGGCCGCCGACGATCGCCCCCGGCACCGAGGTGAAGCCGCCGAGGATCACCACCGGCAGCGCCTTGAGCGCGAGGATGGCCAGCGAGAACTGCACCCCCAGCTTGCTGCCCCAGACCATGCCGGCGACCAGCGCGGTGAAGCCGGCCACCGCCCAGACGATCACCCAGATGCGGTTCAGGGGAATGCCGATCGACTGCGCGGCCTGGTGGTCGTCGGCCACCGCCCGCAGCGCGCGCCCGGTGGCGGTCTTCTGGAAGAACAGCGCCAGCACGATCACCAGCACGGTGGCCATCACCGCGGCGACGATGTCGTCGCGATTGACCAGCACACCGCCCTGGAACGTGCCTTCGAACAGCAGCAGCGGGTCCTTGGAGATGCCCAGGTCGATCTTGTAGATGTCGGATCCCCACAGCGTCTGGCCCAGCCCGTCCATGAAGTAGGTGACGCCCAGCGTGGCCATCAGCAGCACCACGCCCTCCTGGTTGACCAGCGGGCGCAGCACGATGCGCTCGATCACCATCGCCAGCACGATCATGATCGCCACCGAGGCCACGAAGGCCAGCCCGTTGGCCAGCCACAGGTTCTCGATGCCCAGCCAGCCGGGGATCCATTCGGAAAGGCGCGCCATCGACAGCGCCGCGAACAGCACCATCGCGCCCTGGGCGAAGTTGAACACCCCCGAGGCCTTGAAGATCAGCACGAGCCCGAGCGCGACCAGGGAATACAGCACCCCGGCCATCAGTCCGCCCAGGGCCACTTCGAGTAGGAATCCGAGATTCATCGCGGCATTGCCTTATTGTGAGTCGGCGGATCAGTGCGCCACGCCGAGATACGCCGAAATGACGTCCTCGTTGTTGCGCACCTCGTGCGGGGTGCCATCGCCGATCTTCTTGCCGTAGTCGAGCACGACGACCCGGTCGGAAATGTCCATCACCACGCTCATGTCGTGCTCGATCAGCACGATGGTGGTGCCGAACTCGTCGTTGACGTCCAGGATGAAGCGGCTCATGTCCTGCTTTTCCTCGAGGTTCATGCCAGCCATCGGCTCGTCCAGCAGCAGCAGACTGGGCTCCATGGCCAGCGCGCGCCCCAGGTCGACCCGCTTTTGCAGCCCATACGGCAGCCTTCCGACGGGGATCTTGCGAAAGCTCTGGATCTGCAGAAAGTCGATGATCCGTTCGACATGCTCGCGGTGCGCGATCTCTTCGCGCTCGGCGGGCCCCAGCCGGATCATCTGTGCCAGGATGCCCGACTTCATGCGCAGGTTGCGCCCGGTCATGATGTTGTCGAGCACGCTCATGCCCTTGAACAGCGCCAGGCTCTGGAAGGTGCGCGCCACGCCCATCTCGGCCACCTTGCGCGAACTCATCTTGTGGAAGTGCTGGCCGCGGAAGATGATCTCGCCCTGCTGCGGCGTGTAGACGCCGTTGATCACATTGAGCATCGAGCTCTTGCCGGCGCCGTTGGGACCGATGATGGCGCGGATCTCATGCTCGCGGACGTCGAAGGAAATATCGGTCAGCGCCTTCACGCCGCCGAAGGCAAGCGAGATGTTCTTCAGGTCGAGGACCACCTCGCCGATCTTGCGGTTGTTCATCGTTCTTATCCCGGTCGGCGAGGGTCAGGCGGCGCGGCGCTGGGCCGGCGCCGGGGCAAATGTCTTGGCATCGGACAGCAGCAGCGTGGCCGACACCGACCCGACCCTGCCGTCCTCGAATCGCACCTGGGTCTCGATGTACTGCTCCGGCAGGCCGGCATACAGCGCGTCGGTCAGCACCTGGTACTTCTGGCCGATGAAGCGCCGGCGCACCTTGCGCGTGCGCGTGAGTTCATCGTCGTCGGCATCGAGCTCCTTGTGCAGGATCAGGAACCGCGAGACCTGCGAGGCGCTCATCATCGGATCGGCCGCCAGGTCCGCATTCACCTTTTCGATGCATTCCTGGATCAGCGTACGGATCTCGGGCCGCGAGGCCAGGTCGACGTAACCCGCATAAGACAGATTGCGCCGCTCCGCCCAGTTGGCGCAGGCGTCGAAGTCGATGTTCACGAACGCCATCACGCGATCGCGCCCGTCGCCAAAGGCCACGGCCTCCTTGATGAAGGGAAAGAACTTGAGCTTGTTCTCGACGTACTTGGGCGCGAACATCTGCCCCCCGGCCAGCTTGCCGACATCCTTGGCCCGGTCGATGATGCGCAGGTGCCCGTCGGCATCGAGATAGCCCGCGTCGCCGGTGTGGTACCAGCCGTCGGCATCCTTGACCTCGAGCGTGGCCTCGGGGTTCTTGTAGTACTCGCGCAGCAGCCCCGGGCTGCGGATGAGCAGTTCGCCGCTGCCGGACACCTTGACCTCGACCCCGCGCACCGGCGGTCCGACGGTATCGGCGCGCACCTGTCCATCGGGCTGCACGCAGACGAACACCGCGGTTTCGGTGGAGCCGTAGAGCTGCTTCAGGTTGATGCCCAGCGAGCGGTAAAACACGAAAAGGTCGGGGCCGATCGCCTCGCCAGCGGTGTAGGCCAGGCGCACCCGGCTCATGCCCAGCGAATTGCGCAGCGGCCCGTACACGAACAGCTTGCCCATCGCGTAGCGCAGGCGATCGCCCAGGCCGACCGAGCCGTCGCCGTCGAGAATCCGGCCGCCCACCCGCAACGCCACCGCCATGAAGTACTCGTACAGGCGCCGCTTCGGGGCCGCGGCGTCCTCCATCCGGATCGTCACCTGCGTGAGCAGCGCTTCCAGCACGCGGGGCGGGGCGAAATAGTAGGTGGGTCCGATCTCGCGCATGTCGGCGGTCAGCGTCGCCTGGGACTCCGGGCAGTTGACGGTGAACCCGTTGATCAGCCACTGCGCGTACGAAAAGATGTTCTGGCCCATCCACGCCATCGGCAGATAGGCCAGCACTTCTTCGGCCGACGTCAGCTTCTCCATCTGGGAGGCGACGGTCGACATCGAAATCAGGTTGCGATGGGTATGGATGACGCCCTTGGGCGACCCGGTGGTGCCCGAGGTGTAGAACATCGAGGCGGCATCCTCGGGCGACCCCTTGTCGATCTCGGCCTGAACGAATCCGGGGTGGCTTTTCAGCAGTCCGCGCCCCATCTCCAGCAGTCCTTCGTAACTGAACAGCTCCGGGCGATCGTAGTTGCGCAGGCCGCGCGGATCGTCATAGACGATGCAGCCGAGCGCCGGATAGCGATCGCGTACCTCGAGCATCTTGTCGACCTGTTCCTGGTCCTCGACGATCGCATAGTGGATCTCGGCATTCTCGAAGACGAAGACCATCTCCTGGGCGGCGGCGTCCTGGTACATCGGCACCGGCACCGCACCGAGCGCCTGCACCGCGATCATCGCCGCGTACAGTCGCGGCCGGTTCTCGCCCACCAGAGCGACATGGGCGCCGCGCGTCAGGCCCTGGGCCGACAGCCCTGCGGCAATCGCCTCCACCTCCACTTTCAGGTCGTGCCAGGTGAGGGTCTGCCAGATGCCGAGGTCTTTTTCGCGAAGTGCCGGCGCCTGTGGCCGTTCGGCCGCATGCCGCCACGCCAGCCGCGGAAACGTGGTGTTTCCCAGCTCGCGCACCTGCGCGGCATCGCCCGGACTGTCTCCCATTGTTCTGTCTCCGCTGCGCACAGCTGTATTCTTTTGTGCCACCCAAGGTGGCGTATCGAAACTCAGTCAGCTTACCCGGGGCTGACCGACCCGCACCATCTGGGGATATTTGACGCAATCGGGCGGATTCAGCGTGCTCGGGGCGCCGGCCTGAGCAAGACCATCAGTTCAGCCAGTCCGGGCTTGGGCTGGGCGCGCGGATACGGCGGCTTCGGCCAGATCCAGTCGCGACCGGCAAACAGCGCGCGCATGCCGTGGATATCGCAGTGATAGGGAGGCCCCTCGACGAACCCCTCGGCGGCGCCCGGGCGCTGCGCCTGGACGAACTGGGCGATCAGCAGGCCCTCGGGCGCCAGCCAGTCGCGCAGCCGCGCGGCATAGTCCACCCAGTGGTCCGGATGCAGCGCGCACAGGCAGGTCTGCTCGTACACGGCGTCCACCGGCGCCGGCGGATTCCATTGCAGCACGTCGGCTTGTTCGACACGGACCCGCGCCGCCACGGATGCCGGCAGCGTGGCGACCAGGGCCCGCGCACGCTCGACCGCCGCCGGCGTGTAGTCCAGGGCGATCACGTCCAGCCCGGCCTGCGCCAGCACCGGCAGCTCGTAGCCGCTGCCGCAACCGGGCACGACGATGCGCATGCCGGCGCGCAGCACGCCCTGCTCGATCAGCCCGGCCAGCGCCGGGTTGGCCTCGCCACGGTCCCAGGGCATCGCGCCGCGCGCGAACATCCCCGCCCAGAAGTCGACATCGGGCCCGGCCATCGCCGCGCCTACTTGTCGTAGGTGTAGAAGCCGCGGCCGGTCTTGCGCCCGAGCATGCCGGCGTCGACCATCTCCCGAAGCAAGGGCGCGGGACGGTACTTCGAGTCGTTGAAATTGCTGTACAGCACTTCCATCACCGCCAGCTGCACGTCAAGGCCGACGAGGTCGCACAGCGCCAGCGGGCCGATCGGGTGATTGCAGCCCAGGCGCATGCCGGCGTCGATCTCCTCGGCGCTGGCCAGGCCCTCCTGCAGCGCAAAGACCGCTTCATTGATCATCGGACACAAGATCCGGTTGACCACGAAGCCGGCACTGTTCTTCACGCCGATCGGGGTCTTGCCCAGCTTGCGCGCCAGGTCGGCCACGGCCTCGACAGTGGCCTCGGAAGTGCGCAGCCCGCGAATGATCTCGACCAGGGCCATCACCGGCACCGGGTTGAAGAAGTGCATGCCGACGAACCGGTCAGGCCGGCCGGTGGCGGCAGCCAGGCGGGTGATCGAGATCGACGACGTATTGGTGGCGATGATCGTGCTCGGGGACGCGATGGCGTCCACGTTCTGCAGGATCTTGATCTTGATCGCCTCGTTCTCGGTGGCCGCCTCGATGATCAGGTCGGTGCCAGCCAGCGAATCGGCCGAGGTGCTGGTCGTGATACGGGACATCACGGTGTCCTTGTCGGCCTCGGTCAGCGTGCCCTTGCGCACCGAGCGGTCGAGCGATCCCGACACGGTTTTCAGCGCGCGCTCCAGTGCCGCCTCGCTGACGTCCTGGACCACCGCGTTCAAACCAGCGACCGCGCAGGCCTGCGCAATGCCGTTGCCCATGGTGCCGGCGCCGATGATTCCGATTGTCTGAATGCTCATGAGTCACCTCTCGAAATGGATGGCCGCAAGGATACGACAGCTTGACCCTGCCACGGAGCGCCCGCTACGCTGGACCGGCCCAACGCCCGGGAGGCAGCCATGCACGTCGGAATGAGCACGTTCTTTCAGAATCTGGCCGGCAAAACCGACCGGGAGGTGTATCAGCACGAACTCGGCATGGCCGATCGGGCCGAACCGCTCGGCTTCGATTCGGTCTGGACGCCCGAGCACCACTTCGACGGCTACACCATGTGCCCCAACGTGGCCCAGTTCCTGGCCTACATGGCCGGGCGCACGAAGCGGGTCAAGCTCGGTTCGATGGTGATGGTGCTGCCCTGGCACCACCCGGTGCGCGTCGCCGAGGAGGTCAGCTTCGTCGACCAGGTATCGGGCGGGCGCGCCGTGCTGGGCATCGGGCGTGGCCTGGGCCGCATCGAATTCGACGGATTCGGAGTCGACATGAACGAATCGCGGGAGCGCTTCGTCGAGTACGCCGAAGCCCTGATCGGCGGCCTGGACACCGGCGTGATCGAATACCAGGGCAAGCACCTGCACCAGAAGCGCGTCGAGATCCGGCCGGCCGCCTTCGCCAGCTTCAAGGGCCGGGTCTACGCCTCGGCCGTGTCGCCCGAGTCCTCGCGGATCATGGCGCGGCTGGGCATCGGCATCATGATCATCGCCCAAAAGCCCTGGGAAAAGACGCTCGAAGAGCTGGCCATGTACCGCGAGATCTACCGCGAAATGAATGGCGGCCAGGAGGCGCCCAAGCCGCTGCTGGTGTCGTTCGTGGCCTGCCATGAAGATCCTTCGGTCGCGGCCGAGATGCACCAGAAGTACATTCGCGGCTACGGCCGATCGGCATTGCAGCACTACGAGTTCGCCAACAAGGGCCTGGCCGACATCAAGGGCTACGAGTACTACGGCGCGCTGGCGCGCAACATCGAAAAGCACGGCCAGGAGGCGTTCGTGAACTTCCTGGCCGACTTGCAGGTCTGGGGCACGCCCGCACAGGTCTACGACAGCATGATGAGCATCCGCGGCCGGATCGACGCCGGCGGCTTCGTCACCGTCTTTTCGTACGGCGGCATGCCCTACGACCTGGCCGTCGAGAACATGCAGCTGTTCTCACGCACGGTGCTGCCGCGGCTGCAGGCGCTCGACGTGGGCAGCCAGGTCGGCCTGGCCCTGGCCGCCTGAGGCCTCGTGATCTGAACACAGCGCGACCCGATTCGATGGCGGGGGCGCGCGCTCGCTGGCGCGCTCAGTTCCCGAAGGTCTTCTTCAGAAAATCGACCGCCGCCTGCGCGGCCTTGTCGCGCGCCCGGCTGCTGCCCTCGGTGGTGGCGCCGAGCGCACCGCAGTGCTTCAACATCCCCGTGTAGGCCTCTCCCTGAAGTCGCGCACCCGTCGTTCGGTCGTACGCGTACAGGGTGTCGATGTCGATTTCGAGCGGGCAATCGGCCTTCGTGCGCGTTGCGCCTCGGAGGTAGTAGCGCTTGGGGTCGTCCGAATCGAACTTGTGATGCGCCCCTTCGATCACCGCGAATTCGACCGGCGTGCCAGCCTTGCCGATCTTGTCGGCGTAGTCCTGGCACGGCCCGATCGGCGTGTAATCGTCGGCGTCGCCATGGATGAACAGCATCGGCGCCTTCGAGAACACGCCGGGCTTGGCCACCAGCCGGAAAACCCCGGCACAGCCGCCGGCATAGGTCGGAACGACGGCGGCATACCGAAGCCCGTCCGGCAGCTTCTGGGAGGCGATGATTCTCTCGACGGACGCGCGCAGCGCCGCCGTCCCGCCGCGGGAAAAGCCCATGATGGCGATCCGCTGCCGGTCGATGCGCGGATGCGTGGCGAGCACCCTGAGCGCGGCGAACGCGTCAGCGACATCCGCGGTGAACGGCACCTGCGACTGATCTTCGGCGGTGCTGCGCACGCCGCGCGGACCGAACATGTCGAGCGTGAACACGGCGATGCCAGCGGCGTTGAACCGCTTGGGCCAGTAGTCGAGCTCCGCGCTGTAGATGCCGCCCGACCCATGGACCAGCACCACGGCAGGCAGCCTGTCGCCGCCGGGTGGCAGGAACAGATGGCCGACGATGTTCACTGTTTCGCCGGTCCTGTTGCCCTGCATCAGCTCGGCGAGTGTCCTGGGCGTCCAGCTTGCGAATGCGTACAGCCCGTTCGGTGCCGGGCCGGAGAAGGCGGTGACGACCTCGGGCGCCTGGGCATGGGCGGCAAGCGCCGACCAGAAACACGCGATGGCGACGAGCGCGCGGACGAGAAGCCGGGCCAGCAGGGGGATTTGCACGTTGACTCCCTTGGGGACAATCCCATTCTGAATCGTCAGTGGCGGACGGCCCGGCGCGATGTCATCGCCGGCTGGGGGCGTCTCAAGGGTTGCGGCCCGGCGCGGCATTGGCCGCGGCGAGGATCGACGCCACCGCGTCGGCCAGCACCTGGCAGCCGAGCACGATGTCCTCATCGCGGCTGTCTTCGGCAAAATCGTGGCTGATGCCGCCGATGGACGGAATGAACAGCATCGCCGAGGGCAGGCTTGCGCTGACGTAGCCGGCATCGTGGAAAGCGCCGCTGGGCATGTGCTGCCACCGGCCCGGCGCGTGGCGTTCCGCCGCACGCGCGATGTGTTCCTGCAACCCGGCATCCATGCGCGTGGGCGGGATCGGCGTGCGCGAGGGCACCGCCTCGATGCTGACGCCACCGCGCGCATTCATGTCCGCCACCAGCCTCGCGACGATCTTCTCGAACGCGTCGAGCGGAGCTTCGGAGGCATCGCGGAACTGAAGATCGAGTTCAGCATACCCCGGCACGATCGAGGGCGCATTCGGCTCGATGCGCAGGCGGCCCATGGTCCAGACGGTGCGCTCGCCGGCGGCCTGCGGGAATTCCTGGTTGATGCGATGGGCAAGTTCGTAGAGTGCGCTGGCCGCATCGCGGCGGCGCGCCATCATGGTCGTGCCGGCGTGATTCTGCTGCCCGCGAAACGCGAAGCGGATGCCGCGCAATCCGACGATGCTCGAGACGACGCCGATCTTTCGCCCGCTGTCTTCGAGATCCGGGCCCTGCTCGATGTGCGCTTCGACAAAACCGGCGTAGCGGCCAGGCGCAAGCCGCTGGCGCGGCACGCCGGCCAGACCCGCTTCGCGCAGCGCCTCGGCGAGCGTCACACCGCGATGGTCGACCGCCCGCTGCTCCATCTCCTGCGACAGCGTGCCCGTCAGGGAACGGCTGCCGAGGCAGCCCATGAAACGCGACTCCTCGTCCTGGAACGACACCGCATCCACCGCGAGGTGGCAGGTGGCGTCATCCGCGGCGAGCGCGCGCACCACCTCCAGGCCATAGATCACGCCGAGCGCGCCATCGAGCCATCCCCCGGTGGGCTGCGTGTCGGAGTGCGAGCCTACCAGCAGCGCCTTGCCGGGATTGCGGGAGCGCCCGATCACGTTGCCAACGCCATCGATCGTCGCGTCGAGCCCCGCCTCTTCGTAGCGCCCTTTGAGCCAGCCGCGCGCCTCCATGTCCTTCGGACTGAATGCGGGACGCACGACGCCCTTGCCCTGTGCGCCGATGCTGCGCAGGTCACGCAGGTCGGAGAGCAGGCGTTCAGGATCGATGTGGGGCATGGGACAAATTCTAACTCCAGCGTTGCGCCGACCGCCCCCCCCCCCCCCCGCCGACCTGTTCACACCACGCGCCCTACTCCACCGTGATCTTTGCCGAGCGGATCACCTGCCCCCACTTGTCGCGCTCGGCGGCAAGAAAGCCGTTCAGTTCGGCACCGACCATGATGCGCGGCTCGATGCCCAGCTGCAGCAGCTTCTGACGGGTTTCGGCCAGCGCCATGACCTTGCCGATCGCGCCCGCCAGAACCGCCACCGCCTCGGGCGGGGTGCCCTTTGGCGCATAGAGCACGTTCCAGCCCGTCAGCTCGTATCCGCGCACGCCCTGCTCGGCGACCGAACGCACGCCCGGCAGCAGTTCGCCGGACGCCGAGGAAGTGACCGCCAGCGCCTTGAGCTTGCCCCCGACCACCGTGGTGCGCAATGAGGCGATGGTGTCGACCATGTACTCCACCTGGCCACCGACAAGGTCGGTGATCGCCTGCGCGCTGCCCTTGTAGGCAATGCCGAACACCGGCGCATTGGCCTGCTGCTTGAAGAGTTCGAGCGCCGCGCGCGAGGTGGTGGTGGTGAACGCCATGTTGATGGCATCGGGCTTCGCGCGTGCGGCCGCCACCAGCTTCTCGACACTGTCCACCGGATTGGCCGCCGCGGTGACGATGGTGAGCGGGAGGATGCCGATCAGGGCGACCGCGTCGAAATCGGCGCGCGGATCGAAGCCCAGGTTGGGGAACAGGAAGGGCGCCGCCGCGTGGGTGCCGTTGGTACCCATCAGCAGCGTGTAGCCGTCGGCCGGCGCGCGGGCCACCGACTGCGTGCCGATGTTGCCCCCGGCGCCAGGCCGGTTCTCGACCACGAAGTTCTGGCCGATCGCCCGAGACAGCTGTTCGGCGACATACCGGGTGGCGACATCGGTACCCTGCCCCGCCGGATAAGGAACCACGATCCGCACCGGCTTGGAAGGATAGGGTTGCGCAGCCGATTGGGCAGCCACGCCTGTCAACAGTGTCAGCAGGGCGGCCCGCGCCAGCAGGCGCGCAGTCAGCCGCCTCGGATTCGAAAAAGGGGTCACGGCGATTCCTCAGTACGATTTCGGCAGGCCCAGCGCCTTCTCGGCGATGAAGCTCAGGATCAGCTGCGGCGAGATCGGCGCGATCCGCGCCAGCATGGCCTCGCGCAGGTAACGCTCGACATGGAACTCGCGCGAGTAGCCCATGCCGCCGTGCGACAGCACCGCGGTCTCGCAGGCCTTGTACCCCGCCTCGGCCGCGAAATACTTGGCGGCATTGGCCTCTTTCCCGCAAGGCTTGCCCTGGTCGTAGAGCCAGGCGGCGCGCATCGTCAGCAGATCCGCCGCTTCCAGTTCGATCCAGCGCTCGGCCAGCGGATGCTGGATGCCCTGGTTCTGGCCGATCGGGCGATCGAACACGACCCGGTCCTTCGCATACAGAGCCGCGCGATCCAGCGCGACTCGCCCCAGACCCACCGCTTCGGCCGCAACCAGCACCCGCTCCGGATTCAGGCCGTGCAGGATGTATTCGAAGCCGCGGCCCTCTTCACCAATCCGGTCTTCGACCGGAATGCGCAGATCGTCGATGAACAGCTGATTGGAGTCCACCGCCTTGCGGCCGTGCTTGTCGATCTCGCGCACTTCGATGCGGCTGCGGTCCAGGTCCGTGTAGAACAGGCTCAACCCCCTGGACGGCGCCTTCGGATCGGGATCGGCGGTGCGCGCCAGCAGCAGGATCTTGTCGGCGACCTGCGCGGTCGAGATCCACACCTTCTGGCCATTGACCACGTAGTGATCGCCCCGGCGCTCGGCGCGGGTTTTGAGCTTGAGCGTATTCAGCCCGGTATTGGGTTCGGTCACACCAAAACAGGCCTTGTGCTGGCCGGCGATCAGCGGCGGCAGCCAGCGCTGCTTCTGTTCCGTGGTGCCGTTCACCACCACCGGGTGCAGGCCGAAGATGTTCATGTGAATCGCCGAGGCGCCCGACATGCCGGCGCCCGAAGCCGAAATGGTGCGCATCATGATCGCCGCCTCGGTGATGCCCAGGCCGGCGCCGCCCACCTCTTCGGGCATCGCGATGCCCAGCCAGCCCGCTTTTGCGAACGCCGCATGGAAGTCCAGCGGGAAGCCGCCATCGCGATCCTTGGTGCGCCAGTAGTCGGCATCGAAGCGCTTGCAGATCGCCGTGACGGCGCGCTCGATCTCGAGCTGTTCGTCGGTATAGCCGAATTCCATGATTTCCCTCCGGGCCCGTTGGTCTGTGTTTAGCTTATGGTAAAACCATTGACTGAAACAAGACGGCTGGGTACGTTTTCCGCGTGCAGAAGGAACCCGTGGGCATGAACAGAGTGGGCATGGTCGAAGTGCCGAAGTCGTGCGATGTGCTCGCCGACCGCCTGCGCCTGCAGATCTTCTCCGGCGGCTTCGCGCCGGGCGAGCCGCTGCCCGCCGAACGCGACCTCGTCACCGAGACCGGACTGAGCCGCGGCTCGGTCCGCGAGGCCTTGCGAATCCTCGAGGCCCAGGGCCTGGTGCGCACCCGTCCGGGACGGCACGGCGGCTCGTTCGTCTGCCAGCCTTCCGAAAACCTGCTCGCCCAGCAGGTCGGTTCCTTCGCACGCGGACGCGGCGTGTCGACCCAGACGCTGATCGAAACCCGCGAGGCGCTCGAGCCGATGCTCGCGCAACTGGCCGCCCTGAATCGCCATGACGACGATCTCGCGGCGCTGGACGCGATCACGGCCCGCATGGAGGCGGCCGCCGACGACATTCCTGCCTTCATCGCCGAGAACGTGCAGTGGCACTGGGCCCTGGCGGTGGCCAGCCACAACGAGCTGCTGCGCGCCTTCATGGCCTCGATCGCGGGCCTGATCCACGAGTCCTCGCGCAGCGAACATGTGGCCACCAGCGACGTGCGACGCCTGGTGCTGAAGGCCCACCGCAGCATTCTGCGGGCCATCCGCCTGCGCGACGGCGAAGCCGCGCGACGGCGCATGGAGCGCCACGTCAAGGCGTATTCGCTCCGGATCCATGAGGTGGCACCGACGGGGACCGCCTGATGCCCAACGGCCATACCAATCGCCGAACTGGGCGACATCGCCTTCGAGTGACCGACTCGATCGGCCTCAACCCCGTGGGCACACACCCCAACCTACGAGGAGACCTGATGCAAGCCACACGTCGCCATGCCCTGGCACTGCTGACCCTCGGCGCCGCCGCATCCCGGCTGCCCGCGCTGGCCGCCGACTACCCGACCCGTCCGCTTCGCCTGGTGTCGCCCTATTCGCCCGGCGGGATAGCCGACCCGGTGGGTCGCGCGCTGGCCGAATCGATGGCCAAGGACCTGGGCCAGCCGGTGACCGTGGAAAACCGCCCGGGCGCCAACACCATGGTCGGCATCGGACTGGTCGCCAATGGCGCGGCCGACGGGTATTCGATGGCGCTGGTCACCGGCGCGATGCTGAACAACGTCTTCCTGTACAAGCGCATGCCGTATTCGCCCGGCGACATCAGGACGATCGCGGTGGTCTACGAGGGGCCCTACGTGTTCGCGATCAACCCCAAGATCCCGGCCACCACGCTCAAGGAGTTCGTGGCCTATGCCAAGAGCGGCAGGAAGAAGCTGAACTACGCCTCGATCGCCACCGGCAGCAACCTTCACCTGGTGCCCGAAATGTTCAAGGAGCAGGCCGGCTTCGAGATGCAGGAGGTGTCGTACAACGGCAAGTCGGGCGAGGCCCTGATGGCCGTGATGACCGGCGAGGTCGATCTGATGGTGACGCTGGTGGCGCAGGCGTCGCCGCAGATCCTGGCGGGCAAGCTGAGGGCATTGGCGGTCACCACCGAGAAGCGCATGGCGGCGCTGCCCGACGTTCCCACGGTCGCCGAAGCCGGCTTTCCGAAGCTGTTCGGCGCCACCTGGGGCGGCATCGCGGTGCACAGCAGGACGCCCCCCGAGATCATGGAAAAGCTGCGCGCCTCGGTGCACAAGGCGATGGGCGAAGCAGCGTTCAAGAAGCGCTTCACGCCGCTGGGACTGCTGGTGCAGGAGCCGCGCACCGGGGCCCAGATCGATGCCTATGTCGACGCCGACCGCCTGCGCT
>JADJVQ010000051.1 GCA_016710525.1 Burkholderiaceae bacterium | reverse complement strand
TGAACCATGCTGATGCCGGCCTGGTTCTTAAACAGTTCACCGACGAAATGCGACGAGGTGCCGGCACCGAACGAGGCCATCACGACCTTGGCCGGCTGGCTGCGGGCCAGCGCAATCAGTTCGGGCAGGGTCTTGGCGGGTGCCGACGGGTGCGCGATCAGGGCCAGCGCCACGGTGCCGATCATGCCGATGGGTTCGTAGCTGCGGATCGGGTCGTAGCCCACCTTGGCGCGCAGCGCCGGGTTCATCGTGTACGTGGTGTTGCCCGAATAAAACAGCGTGTAGCCGTCGGGTTTGGCCTGTGCCACCGCGGCCGCCGCAAGCGCGGTGCCGGCGCCGGGCTTGTTCTCGACCACCACGGTACTGCCGGCCAGATGCTGGGCCAGGTGCCGCGCGATGATCCGGCCCCCGACATCGGCCGCGCCGCCGGGCGGATAGGGGATGACCACCGTGATCGGCCGCTCGGGGAAGGCAGCCAGCGCCGGCTGGCAGGCGCCCGCCAGGGCAAGCGCCGCCAGCAGGCGCCGGCGTGTGGACGAGGCGAGGGTGTCGCGAAGAAGGGTCATGGCGCTTTCCTGCGTCGGGTGGAACTTCGTGGGGATGTCGTCCGGGGCGGCGACGGTTGCCAGGGCGACGCATTCAGGCATCGCTGTTCGATCAGGACGGCCAGTTCGTCCAGCGCCGGGGGCATGGCGCCAGTGGATCGTGATTCGGCCGAGTCGAACAGTCTCGACACGCCCAGTCCGCGCAGGCTGGCCAATAGCAGGTCGATGAATGCCTGGGGCCGGGGCAAACCGCGAAGCTCGGGAAAACAAGTGAGGGTGCGCTGCGTCAGTTCCGCCCCCAGGCGCTGGCGGATCGCCAGGATTCGGGCGCGCAGCGCATCGTCGTCGACACCGCCGAAGTAGATGCCCCAGGCCACCAGGAAGCGCGGCGGCTCGTATGCGCCGGCCCACAGCGCGTGGACGAAGGCGCGGGCGCGCTCGCTCAGCGGCAGCGTGGGGTCGGGCCAGACGATGGCGCCGGGTCCGCCCGACGTGAGGATGTGCTCGAGCAGGCTCATCATCAGGTCCGCCTTCGAGCCGAAATGGTGCTGCAGCGCGCCCGGCGTGACGCCGGCGAGCTTGGCCACCTCGAAGATGGTGGCGGCCTGGTAGCTGCGCTCGCGAACGATGTCGGCGGCGGCGGCCAGCAGTTGCGCGCGTGTCGTGGCGCTGCGCTCGACCTGGGTTCGACGCGCGCGCCGGCTGTCGTACAGAGGCGATGCGGGCTGGTCGGGCGGAATGGGCGGGCTGATCACAACTTACAGTATAGGTAACTTGTATGTTGTGCTTCAAGCGGGTGCGCCTCGGCGCATAGGCGCCCAGGTGAGCGAAGGTGTGCAAGGCCTGCGCACCTACCGGATCGCGCCGAAGACACGACAGTGAACACGCCCTAAGCTGACGAAAACGAGGAGACCCCGATCATGACGACCCGCGGGCCTGCATTCATGCTGATCGCATTGGCATGCGGCCTGGTGCTGGCCTATGCCGCCGTGCTGACCCTGCTCTGGTTGCGCCAGGAGGCTTTGTTGTTCTACCCCGAGGTGCCTCCGAGGACGCCGTGCTGCCGACAGCGCCCGACGTGCACGAGTCGATGGTCGATGTGCCGGGCGCGCGTCTGTCCGTGTTGGAGCTGCGCCTACCGTCGCCCAAAGGCGTGGTGTTCTATCTGCACGGCAACGCGGGCAGCCTGCGCAGCTGGTTCCCGGCCACCGACTTCTATCGGCAGGCCAACTTCGATCTGGTGATGATGGATTATCGGGGCTACGGCAAGAGTACCGGACGCATCGAAAGCGAATCCCAGTTGCACGCCGATGCTAGGGCGGTCTGGGAGCGCGTCGCGCCCCGATATCGTGATCGGAGGGTGGTGTTTTTCGGGCGCTCGCTGGGCACCGGCCTCGCGGTACCGCTGGCTGCGCAACTGCGTCCCGATCTGACCGTGCTGGTGTCGCCCTACCGCAGCATGGCGGCGCTGGCGACTCAGCACTACCCCTGGGTACCGGCGGCACTGCTGCGCTATCCGTTGCGCACCGATCAGGTGATCGCCCTGATCGATGGGCCGGTGCTGCTGCTGCACGGCGAGGCCGATGCCCTGATCCCGGCTTCGCACAGCCGCGCTTTGCAGGCGCTCGCGCCGCGTGCCCGAGCCTTTATCGTGCCCGGTGCGGGCCACGACGATGTGCATCAGCACGAGGACTACCTGCGGGAACTGCGCAGATCGCTGGACGGCCTGTGAGGGACGCGCCTTGGTTCATGCTGGGGCCACGCGCGGCCACCCGGATTGCGAGCGAAGTCGTAGCGGCTCACGACACTCCGCTCGCTAGGCGACCCGGTCCGTCCTCTACACTGCGCAAATGAACGAAACGGTACAGAAACGCCGCCGCACGGGTGCGGCGAAGGCTCCGACGCGTACCCACGACCCCGAGCGGACGATGGCCGATATCCTGTCGGTCGCCACGCGCGAGTTCGCGGACAAGGGGCTGGCGGGGGCTCGCATCGACGTCATCGCCAAGGCGATGAGTACCAGCAAGCGCATGATCTACTATTACTTCGGCAGCAAGGAGGGCCTGTACCTCGCGGTGCTCGAAGAGGCCTACCGGCGCATGCGCGCGATCGAATCCGACCTGCACCTGGACGATCTGCCGCCTGAAGATGCGCTGCGCCGGCTGATCGGCTTCACGGTCGACTACCAGCTCGCCAACCCCGACTTCATCCGGCTGGTGATGACCGAAAACATCCACCGTGCCGAGTACCTGCGCCGCAGCAAGGCGATCCAGCAGCTCAACGTGCCGGCAATCGACGGTTTGAAGCGGGTGCTGCAGCGTGGCCTCCAGGCCGGGCTGTTTCGTGGCGGCATCGACCCGGTCGATCTTCACCGGTCGATCAGCGCGCTGTCGGTGTTCAACGTCGCGAACCGCTATACCTTCTCGCTGATCTTCCAGCGCGACCTCGACACGCCGGCGGCCATCATCGCGCGGCGCGACAGCATCATCGAGATGATCGTGCGCTTCGTGCGCAAGTAGGTGCGCAAGTAGATGCGCAAGTAGATGCGCGGGTGGGAGCGCGAATAGGCGCGCCAGACGGGTTGCGGGCCGTGCGGGTCAGGGGCGTGCGTCGCCGAGCCAGAGCGCCATCCGCTCGAAGCTTGCCCTTGCGTCGGCGCAATAGGTCAGTGCGCGCAGATAACTGTGGATCAGGCCGGGGCCGCGGTCCAGTGTCACCGGCACGCCGGCGGCCTGCAGCGCATCGGCGTAGGCAATGCCACTGTCGCGAAGCGGGTCGTGCTCGGCCACCGCAATGTAGGCCGGCGGCAACCCGGCGTGGCTGTCGGCCAGCAGCGGCGCCGCCAGCGGATTCTTCAGGTCGGCGGGGTTCGGGCAGTACGCCGCATTGACCATCGGCATCGATGCCACATTGAGAATGGGGCCGTCGGCGTTCTCGCGGTAAGAAGGGCGATCGGTGTTGAAGTCGCAGGCGGGGTAGACCAGCAGTTGCCGCTCGATGCGGAAAGCCGTGTCGCGAAACGCCAGCGTCGTCGCCGCGGCGAGGTTGGCGCCGGAACTGTCGCCGCCGATCGCGATGCGCGCGGGATCGACTCCCTGCGCGCCGGCCTCCTCGAACAGCCACGCCATGACGGCGCGCACGTCATTGACCGCACCCGGGAACGGATGCTCGGGCATCTTCGCGTAGTCGACGCTGAACACCGCGCGCCCGGTGCGTGCCGCGAGACCGGCGGTGATGTCCCAGTGCGTCTCCGGGCTGCCCCGCGTCCAGGCGCCACCGTGCAGGTAGATCAGCGCCGGCTGCGGCGTCGCCGAGGCGATCCTGAAGACGCGAACCCTGACACGCCGGCCATCGCGAGCCACCCAGTGTTCCTGCGTGGTGACGCCCTGCGGCGTCGGCTGGCGCGTCGCCGCGGCCACGGCCTCGAAGTGCGCCCGGCGTTCCGCAGGACCCGCACTGGCCGGCAGCGGGGCCCAGGCGGCGGCCCAGTCGGCCAGAAAGGCGGTCAGTTCAGGATTGATCATGGTCAGCCCTTGTAGCCCAGCTGCCGGGGCAGCCACAGCACCGAATCGGGGACGAAAGTCAGGAACAGCAGCGCTGCGATCAGCACGACGATGTAGGGGACGGTCTCGCGGATGACCGCCGTCAGCGGCTCCCTGGCCATGCTGGCGACGATGAACAGTAGCAACCCGTATGGGGGCGTGATCAGTCCGATCATCAGATTGACCGTGACGACCAGGCCGAAGTGCACCATGTCGATGCCCAGCGCCTGGGCAGTCGGAATCAGGATGGGCACGATCACCAGCAGGATCGTGCCGCCCTCGAGCAGCGCACCCAGCGCCAGCAGCACGATGTTGACCAGCAGCAGAAACGAGACCTGTCCCAGGTTGAAGCCTTCGAGAAAAACCTTCACCGTCTGCGGCACGTCTTCCTTCGTGACCACGAAGTTGAAGACCAGTGCGCCGGCGATCAGGATGCCGACCGAGGCCATCTGGCGGCCGCTGTTCAGCAGCGAGCCGTACAAGCCGCGACCGGTGACCGAGCGGTACAGCACGGCCGATATCACGAGCGCATACAGCGCCGCCACCGCGGCCGATTCGGTCGGTGTCATGACGCCGCTGTAGATGCCCCCCAGCAGCACCACCGGCATCATCAGCGCCGGCAGAGCGCGCCACGTCAGCGGCAGGAATTCGCGCATCGGCACCGCCGGTTCCACCGGAAAGTTGCGCCGGTGCGCGAGCCAGCCATTCAGCAGCATCATCACCAGCGTCATCACCAGGCCCGGAATCACGCCGGCCGCGAACAGGTAGCCGATGGAGGTGTCGGAGATCAGCGCGTACAGCACCAGTGGTATCGACGGAGGAATGATGGGGCCGATGGTGGCGGTGGCCGCCGTGATCGCCGCCGCGTAGGCCGGGGTGTAACGGCCGTCCCGGGTCATCATGTCCATCGTCAGCTTGCCCACGCCGACGACGTCCGCAATCGCCGACCCCGACATGCCCGAGAAGATCAACGACGAGACGACGTTGACATGGCCCATGCCGCCACGAAAGCGGCCGACCAGCGCGTTGCACCAGGCGAGCAGCCGGTCGCTCAACGAGCCCATGTTCATGATCTCGGCGGCGAGGATGAACAGCGGGATGGCCAGCAGCGTGTAGGTGTTGGTCAGGCCCTGCACCAGTTGTTCGGCCGCGATGCCGATGTCCTGTCCGGATATGGCCAGGTAGAGAACCGATCCGCCGATCATCGACAGCCCGATCGGCAGTCCGAGCAGGCTCAGCACGCCGATGCCGAGCACGCACCATCCGAATGGCGACAGCAGTCCGATCACGTGGCCGAGCCCCCGTCGCCCAGCCGATGGCCATCTTCGATCAGGCGCCCGCGCAGCGCGTCCCAGACGATGCCGGCGTGACGCACGACCATGGCCAGGACGAACACGACGTAGATCGAGAACACCCAGTTCAGCGGAATGCCGAAGCTGGCCGTGGACTCCACCTTCATGAAGGTGACATAGGACCAGGTGGCCGGCAGCGACACCAGCAGCAGCAGCACGGCACAACCGCTGGCCGCGACCGTGCAGGCGCGCCGCACCGGCCGTGGCAGGTGGCTGAAGACCATGTCGAAGCGGATGTCTTCGCGGTTGCACAGCACGAACGACGCGCCCCACAAAATCCCCCACAGCCAGACCAGGGTGCAGACCTCGTCAGTCCAGCCGACCGGCAGGTTGAGCGCGTAGCGGAAGATGACCTGCAGGATGAAAGCGACGAACATCGCCGCCATCATCAGTACGAGCACAGCCTCGGCGCCCCGCCGAAGCCAGGCGATCACAGTGCGTTGATCCGCTCGAGCATGCCCGGCCGCCAGTCCTTGGCGAACTTGGACTTCGCGTAGACGTCGAGCACGTGCTTGCGAAAGGCGACGACGTCGGGCGCGTAGACGTCCAGGCCCTGGGCCTTGAAGAACGCGGCCATTTCGGCCTCGTCTTTTTCCATCTGCGCCGTGATCGCGTCGGCGAAGCGGTCGGCTGCGCCCTGCACCGTTTTCTGCTGTGCCGGCGTCATGGCGTTCCACTTCTTCGTCGTGATCGCGAACAGATTGTTGGCCACCAGGTGCGCGGTCAGGACGTATTGCGTGGTCACCTCGTAGAACTTCATCGACTTGGTGCCGCTCATCGGGTTGTCTTGCGCGTCGATGGCACCCGGTCTGCAGCGCGGTGTAGGTCTCGGTAGGCCACCGGCACCGGGTTGGCGCACCCAGTGCCGTGCCCACGAACTGCCAGCCTTCGCCGGGCGGCATGCGCAATTTGATGCCAGCCAGATCGGCTGGCGTCGTGATCTTTTTCTTCGGCTTGAGATTCAGGTGGCGCGTGCCGATGTAAGGCACCGAGAGGACCTTGATGCCCATCTGGTCCTCCATCATCTTGAACAACTCGCGCCCGACCTCACTGCCGAACACCTTCTTCATGTGCGCGGCGTCACGGAACAGGTAGGGCGTCGTGACGAGGCTCCAGGCCGGGATCTGTTTGGTCACGTCGAAGGCGCCCAGGTTGGCCATGTCGAGGTTGCCGCGCTGCATCGCGACTGGCTCGGTGCCCTGCTTGAACAACGTGGCGCCGAAGTACGGCTTGAACTCGAAATCCGCGCCGAGCGCCTTGCCGAACACGTCGCGCAGGATGGCTGCGCGCGGATCCTGTTCGGGCACCGTGTCGGAATAGGTCAGGGTGATCTTCCCCTGCGCGGACGCCCAGGGGGCCGCAGCGGCGGCGGCGAGTGAGGCCGTGCCGGCCAGAAGAGAGCGGCGTTGGAGTGAGTGCGACATGGGATTTGTCTCCTGGTGAGCCGGTGGCGGCCTTCGTCTAGGTAGGCCGGAATAATGTACCAGTCAGTTAACGTGCGTCAATCTGCAGTGCCGCGAACCTGCCGGGAACCCTGCCGATCACCTTGAGGCCAGCATTGATACGGTTCGAGGACATTGCCGTTTGTGAACCATGCGGTACATACTGCGCAGCCATCCGATCCCGAGACGCCCGCATGCCGCCTGCCTCGACTCCCCCTTGCCGCCATGGTCACGCCCCGATCGGTTTGCCCTGCGCGCAGCCTCGTCGGCCTGATCGGCGCCGGCATCCAGCGCTCGCTGACCCCGGCGATGCACGAGGCCGAAGCGGCGGCGCATGGCCTGCGCCTGCATTACCAGCTGATCGACCTCGATCGGGCGGGCGTCGGCCCCGACGCGCTGCCGACGCTGATCGCCGCCGCGAAGTGGATGGGCTTTGCCGGGCTGAACATCACCTACCCCTGCAAGCAGGCGGTGCTCGCGCAGCTCGACGAGCTCTCCGATGAGGCCAGGGCGATGGGCGCGGTCAACACGGTGGTTCGCGACGGGCGCGCGATCGGACACCAACACCGACGGCAGCGGGTGGCGCTGGGGTCTGAGCGCGCGCTGCCCGGCGCGGATCTGTCGCGCGTGGTGCTCCTCAGGCGCCGGTGGCGCGGGGTCCGCCATCGCGCATGCGCTGCTGCGCATGGACACGGCGTCGCTGCGCATCGTCGACATGGACCCAGTACGCGCCCGGGCGCTGGCCGCCGCCTTGAATCTCGTCTACCCGGGCGCGCGGGCCGCTGCCGACCCCGACGCTGCCGGAGCATTGCGGGAGCCAGCGGTCTGGTGCACGCGACCCCGACCGGGATGAGCAAGCTGCCAGGGCTGCCGCTGTCCGGGGCGTTGCTGCGTCCTGGCCTGTGGGTGGCCGAGATCGTCTATTTCCCGTTCGAGACCGAGCTGCTGCGCACAGCGCGTGCGCTCGGCTGCCACACGGTGGATGGCGGCACGATGGCCGTCGGCCAAGCGATCGACGCATTCCGGCTGTTCAC
>JADJVQ010000050.1 GCA_016710525.1 Burkholderiaceae bacterium | reverse complement strand
CGCTGCTGCTGGCGTTCGGACAGATCGACCACGACCGGGACGCGCTCGAGGCTTGCGTCCGCCTCGATCGCCGTCAGATCGGGCAGCACAGTGGCAGAGCCGAACTGCCCGGCCGCGCGCAGGCGCTGCTGAAACAGCAGCGCGGCATCCAGCGAATACGCATCGCCCTCGCGAAACGGCCGCAGGTCATCGACGATCGAACGCGGATAGCGCTTCAGGCCCTTGATCACCAGCGGCCCGAACAGCAGCCGCGGCCCGCTGTCCACCGTCACCGCCAGCACCGCCGAGGTCAGTTCGGGATCGACCCGAGCCCGGCTCTCGGTGATGCGCGCCCGCAGATAACCGTCGGCCTGCAGCGATTCGATCAGCAGCCGCTTGCCCAGATCCCACTCGGCGGTGCGAAAGAAAGTGCCCGCCGGCAGCGGCCAGTCATCGGCCAGGCGCCGTTCGATCGGCAGCCCGCGGGCTGCTCCGGCCAGGGTCAGCGTGAAGCCGGAAACCGTGGTCCGCGCGCCGGCATCGACCACGATCCGCACCGTCGGCGGGCCGTTCGCGCTGGCCGGCGCCACCAGGGTCACTGCCGCCCGTGCCGAGAAGAAGCCGGCCGCCTGGGCAACCGCCAGGGCCTCTTCCTCGCCGCGCGCCACGAACAGGGGCAATTGCTCCGGCGAGAACTCGGGGTCGTCGCGCCATCGCCCCAGCAGCGTGCGGGTGCGAAGTGCCTCGGTCAGTTCGGCCGGCGCCTCGATCTCGAGCCGGTAATTGGCCCGCCGCGGGCCGGTCCGCGAACCGCCGGGCGTGGATGTGTCGAGCGGGCCGGGCGGCGCCGATTCGGCGTCATCGGCAGGCGGGGCAGCCTCGGGGGCCGATCGCTGCCCAGATCCCGGCGCGACGCCTGGCGCAGTCACCGGCGCAGGTCCCTGCGCCATCACCACAGCGGACCCCGGCCGGGATGAGGCCGCGAACGGCAGCCCCAACACCGCGGCACCAGCCAGGCCCAGCAGCCAGCGGCGGGCGCACGACAGGAACCCGGCGGGCGTGCGATCCGCCGCCTTCATCCGCGATGCAGAGCCCGGCCGTTGCGCGCCGTCTTGCATGTCGTGTCGCCAGACGGGGCAGCGGAACCGGCGCCCCGTCCGAGGGTCATGTCAGCGAACCTCGGTCTGCGCGGCACCCGCCGGCCGATCGACGATCTCGCCGATCCGGCTGACGTGCTCGCCCAGGCCGGTCAGGCGCGTGATGGCCTCGTCGGCATCGTCGGCCGCCACCACCACCACCATGCCGATGCCGCAATTGAACACGCGGTGCATCTCGGCGTCGGCGATCTGGCCCTGCTGCTGCAGCCAGGCGAACAGCGGCGGCATCTTCCAGGCGTCCCGGTAGAGCACCGCCTGCAAGGACTCGCCCAGGATGCGCGGCACGTTCTCGACCAGGCCTCCACCGGTGATGTGGGCCACGCCCTTCACCGGCAGGTGCTGCATCAGCTCGAGCATCGGCTTGACATAGATGCGGGTGGGCGCCATCACGGCGTCGGCGAACGAGCGGCCATGGAAATCGTCGCGCAGCCGCGGCGAGGCCAGCGATCCGTGCGCCCGTTCGATCACCCGGCGGACCAGCGAATAGCCGTTGGAATGCGCGCCGCTGGATGCCAGGCCCAGCACCACGTCGCCAGGCTCGATGGTGCGTCCGTTGATGATGCGCGACTTCTCGACCGCCCCGACCGCGAAGCCGGCCAGGTCGTACTCGCCATCGGGGTACATGCCCGGCATTTCGGCGGTTTCGCCACCGATCAGGGCGCAGCCAGCCTGTTCGCAGCCGGTGGCGATGCCGCCGATGACCTGCGCCGCGGTGTCCACCGACAGCTTGCCGCAGGCGAAGTAGTCGAGGAAAAACAGCGGCTCGGCACCCTGCACGAGGATGTCGTTGACGCTCATGGCGACCAGGTCGATGCCCACGGTGTCGTGGCGATCGAGGGCGAACGCGAGCTTCAGCTTGGTGCCCACACCGTCGGTGCCCGACACCAGCACCGGCTCCTGGTAGCGTTTGGGCACCTCGAACAGCGCGCCGAAGCCGCCGATGCCGGCCAGAACGCCCTCGCGCATCGTGCGCCGGGCCAGCGGCTTGATGCGGTCGACCAGGGCATCACCGGCATCGATGTCGACACCGGCGTCTTTATACGAAAGTGGGGTGCTCATGGGTTGGCTTTGCAGTCCCGTTGCGAGGCGGGAAGCCGCGCACCGGCGGCGAGGACCGCCCAGGCGAGAGTGTCCTGCGGGCGGCCGTTACCGCGATTGTAGCCGGGCGCGTCCGGGTACCGGCCTCATGGCGGTACCGGCCTCAGGGCGTCACCGGGGCGATCCGCCGTCCCAGCCCGGCGCGCTCGGCGAAGGCGAACACCGATTCGACCGTGATGGTCTCGATCTGCCCGGCAAATCGCTTCTCGCCGGGATGGTCGTCGAAGGCGACATTGGCCGCGGTCAGCCGCGCGCCCAGCCGCGTTGCGGTGCTCAGTTGCAGCACCGTGGGCTGGTAGCCGCGCTCGCGCAGCCAGGCCTGGGCGGCGATCCGGTTGTCGATGCCCGGCGACAGCGCCATGGCCAGCGTCTCGAGCACCCACTGGTTGGACTGCTGATAGCGCTGCGACCAGGGGTACGAGACCAGGTTGTAGCGCGGCTCGTGCAGGCGCAGCACCGAGTCGCGGGCGCTGAACACCGGCGCCAGGGCCTGCTGCACGTCGGGCGTGGGGATCAGGATGCCGGCTTCGAAGCGGAACGGGTCGTCCAGGAAGAACTCGCCCAGCCCCTGCCAGAACAGCCCGGCCTCGGCGGTGCCGCACTCGTTGAGCTTGTGCGCCACCCGCCAGACACCGTCGCGCTTGAACGCCACCCCCAGGTGCGAATAGGTCAGTCCGTAGCGGCTCAGGTCTTGGCCGATGCGCGCGATCAGCGCGACGCTGGCGCCCTGCTGGTCGAGCACGGCAGCCGTGCGCTGCGCCAGCGTGAGTCCGTTCATCACCCGTTCGGCCCGCATCGGCTTGGCCTCGCAACTGCGCCCGGCCAGGGCCGGCGTGGCCGCGCACAGACCCGCCAGCGCCAGCAGCGCCGCTGCCGCAAGGCGGCGCCCAATGGCAAGGCGGCGCCCAAGGGCAAGGCGGCGCCCCAGGGCAAGGTGGCGCCGCAGCGCAAGGAGCGTCGCGGGCGGCCGGCGCCCACCGGAATCGGCGGGCCGGCGCAGGCCGGGGTTCTGCGGGCCGGACATGCCCTGGCGCGCCATGTCAGCGGGTGATCGGTTCATGGTGCAGCAGCGCGCGGCCGATTTCGTTGGGAACGAACGCAATCACCGTGCCGGCAGCGCTCAGGATCATGCCCGCGCCGATGGCGCTGGCCTCGACCGCCGAACCGACCTTCACCGACGCCCGGTCGAGCACCTTGCCGGACAGCTCGATCGACGCCTGCGCGCCATCGGACGCGCGTTCGAGGACCAGCAGCGAACCCTGGGCGGTCGACTCCACGGCCTTCACCGAGAGTTTCGCCCCCTCGGTCAGCACCATCACCGGCGCGGCCACCGACACCGCCACCGGCAGCATCGACATCGCACTGAGCAGGGAGGCGTCGTTGGGTCCGGCCAGCGCATGCTGCGGGGCGGCGGCGCCGATCGCCGCGACCAGGCTCAGCGCGACCAGCGCGCGGCGCAAGGGGGCGGTTCGGGCAGATTCGGGACGCTTCGAAAGGCTGGCTGTCATGGGTTGCTCCGTCATGTGGGGTTGCAATGGAGGCGATACTCGACCCAATCGGACACAGGGGCAATGAAGCGATACAAAGTAGACAATTGAAATCCGGCCGGTATCGCCAAACGATACCGGCCGGCCCGATCCGGGCCGACCGGGGATGAATCAGGCGGAATCGCCGGCCGCCGGAACCGATGGAATCGTCTCGGCCAGCAGATCCGCCACGCGGGTGCGCAGGCCCTGCGGCGTGACCTCGGCAGCACTCATCGACACGCCCACGTTCAGGCCGACCCGGCTCCACATGCCGCGCCGGAACGGCCGGCTCATGGCGGCCCCATCGACCCGGGAGAAAAACGAGCCCCACAGGTTCTGCAGCGCCATCGGAATCACCGGCACCTGCAGGCCCTCGGCAGCCGCGTTCTGCAGGATCTTGGCCAGACCGCCCCGGAACTCGCCCAGCGTGCCGTCGCGGGTGATGCCGCCCTCCGGAAAGATCGCCAGCAGATCGCCCTCGCGCAGCACCTGGGAAGCCGCCACGAAGGCCGCCGCGTAGACCTCGGGATTCTCCTTTTGCGGCGCGATCGGGATCGCCTTGGCGAGCCGGAACAGCGTGCCCAGCACCGGCATGGCGAAGATGCGGTGATCCATCACGAAGCGCACCGGCCGCGGACTGGCAGCCATCAGCAGCAGCGCATCGACGAAGCTCACGTGATTGCAGACCAGCACGGCGGCGCCCGCCACCGGGATCGCGTCGTCGCCACGCACCTTGAAGCGATACAGCAGCCGCGACACGATCCAGGCCACGAAGCGAAGCAGGTATTCGGGCACCAGCAGGAAGATGTAGGCGGCGACCACCGCGTTGATCAGTCCGGTGATCAGGAACAGCTGAGGCAGCGTGAATCCCGCCGACAGCAGCGCGCCCGCGAGCACCGAACTGGCGATCATGAACAGCGCGTTCAGGATGTTGTTGGCCGCGATGATGCGGGCCCGGTGACTGGCCTGCGCCCGCGACTGGATCAGCGCGTACATCGGCACGCTGTACAGGCCCGCGAACAGCGCCAGCAGCGCCAGGTCGACGATCACCCGCCAATGCGCCGCCACCGACAGGAACTGGCCAACCGAATAATTGCCCCCGCCCGGAACGCCCGCCGCGCCGGGCACCGCATTGGAGGCGAAGTACAGGTCGACGGCGAAGACGGTCATGCCGATCGCGCCCAGCGGCACCAGGCCGATCTCCACGTGACGCCGGCTCAGGGTCTCGCACAGCAGCGAGCCGATCGCGATGCCCACCGAAAACACCACCAGCAGGGCCGAGGCCACCTGCTCGTTGCCGTGCAGGACATCTTTGGACAGCGACGGGAACTGGGTGAGGAAGATCGCGCCCAGGAACCACATCCACGAGATGCCCAGCAGCGAACGGAACACCACGAGGTTCTCGCGCGCCAGCTTCAGATTGGCCCAGGTCTCGGTGAACGGATTCCAGTTGATGCGCAGCTGCGGATCGACCGCCGGCGACACCGGCACGAAATGCGCCAGCGCCCGGCCCAGCACCGCCACCGCCACACAGCCGAGCGCCACCCAGCGCGGGCCTTCGCCAGGGATGGCGATCAGCAGCCCGCCGGCCACGTTGCCCAGCAGGATGGCCACGAAGGTGCCCATCTCGACCAGGCCGTTGCCGCCGGTGAGCTCGCGTTCGCTCAGGTGCTGCGGCAGGTAGGCGTACTTGACCGGCCCGAACAGGGTCGAGTGCACGCCCATCAGGAAGGTGCAGGCGAGCAGCACCGGCACATGGGGCCCGATGAAACCGTAGAAGGCCAGCGCCATGATCGCGATTTCAAGCGACTTCACGAAGCCGATGAGCCGGCGCTTGTCGTACTTGTCGGCCAGCTGCCCGCTGGTCGCCGAGAACAGCAGGAAGGGCAGGATGAACAGCGCCGCGATCAGGTTGACCACCAGCTTGGGGTCGAGGCCGCTTGCCGCGCCCGTCTGGTAGGTCACCAGCACGGTGAAGGCGAACTTGAACAGGTTGTCGTTGCCCGCGCCCAGGAACTGCACCCAGAAGAACGGCGCGAAGCGGCGCTGGCCGAGCAGCGCGAACTGGCCATGCCCGCTCGCCGGCGCATGTTCGGGATGCGCATGGTCCACAGCCCCGCTGGCGGCGTTCCCGCCGGAATCGCCCGCGCCCCTGCCGGGTTGCGTTGAAGGCGCATTGGACGATGGCAGACTCATGGCTTCCCCTCCGGTGTCGCAGCGCGACGATGCCCTGACTGTACCGCGCGACGCAAGCCGGGCACCACGATATGATCCCCGGTATATTCTGAAGCACAGAAAGTATCGATTTTCGATCCATGAGCACGACCCGAGATCTCGTCGCGGCCCTGAAGGCCGAACTCAAGTCGGCCGGTTTCACCTACGCGGACCTGGCTCGCGGACTGGGCATGGCCGAATCCAGCATCAAGCGCATCTTTGCGCGCGGCGACATGCCGCTGTCGCGCATCGACGAGATCCTGCGGGTGCTCAAGCTCGACTTCGGCGAACTCGCGCGCCGGGTGGCGGACGCGCAGCCGCTGCTGGCCGAACTCTCGCCCGAGACCGAAAAAGCGCTGGTCGCCGACCGCAAGCTGCTGCTGGCCGCCATCTGCGTGCTCAGCCAATGGACCTTCGACCAGATCGCCGCCGAGTACGACATCTCCCAGCCCGAACTGGTGCGCGCGATGGTCAAGCTGGATCGGCTGGGCGTGATCGAACTGCGTCCGCTGAATCGCTACCGGCTCAAGCTGGCACGCACCTTCCGCTGGCGCTCGCACGGACCGGTGATGCGCTATTTCCGCGAAGAAGCGGTGCCCGACTATTTTGCCGGCGGCTTCGATGGCGAGGCCGAGACCCTGCTGCTGGTGCACGGTTCGGTCGCCGCCGGCGTGGCGCAAAGTTTCACCGACCGGCTGCAGCGTCTGGGCCAGGACTTCGCCCAGCAGCACCTGGCCGACCAGAAGCTGCGGCCCGATCAGCGCGAAGGATTCACGCTGCTGCTGGCGATGCGCAGCTGGGATTTCGCCGCGTTCGCCGACCTCAAGCGCGCGAGCGGCGCCGGCGGGCAGGCGGCCCCCCACGCGCCGCGCAAAGGCGGCCGGACGCCCGTGCTGGACTAGAATCGCGCTTCCAGCCCGCTGAAGAATCGGATTCAACTGAACGTGCCCCTGAATGCTCGCCAGCGCCAGACCCTGGTCTGGGCGGTGGTCGGCGCCCTGCTGCTGTGGGCCCTGGCCACGCTCGGCCCGGTGCTCACCCCCTTCGTGGCCGGTGGCATCCTGGCCTATGTGCTGCAGCCTGGCGTGGCCTGGTTCGCCCGCCACCGGGTGCCGCGCCCGATCGGCACCACGCTGGTCCTGCTGGTGGCGCTGCTGTCCGTGGTCGCCATCGCCCTGGTGCTGGTGCCGATCGTGCAGACCGAGATCGGCCAGATCCGCCAGCAGTTCCCTGCGCTGGTACAGGCGGTGACCGAGCGGCTGCTGCCCTGGCTCAAGCAGACCTTCGGGCTGGACATCCGCCTGAACGGCGCCGAAATCCGCGCCTGGTTCAGCCGCCAGATGGCCAGCTCCGGCGAGGACTGGGCGGCCACCGTGCTGGACTACGCACGCTCGGGATGGTCGGCCGCGATGCAGATCATCGGACTGGTCTTCCTGGTGCCGATCCTCACCTTCTATCTGCTGCTCGACTGGGACGACCTGGTCGGGCGTATGCGCACCCTGATCCCGCCGCGCTGGCGCGACCCGGCCGGCGATGTGCTGGGCGAGATCGACGAGCTGCTCGGCCATTACCTGCGCGGCCAGCTGCTGGTGATGTTGTCGCTGGCGGCGTACTACTCGCTGGGGCTGCTGCTGGCCGGGTTTTCGCTGTGGCTGCCGATCGGCGTGCTCACCGGGCTGCTGGTGGCCATTCCGTACCTGGGGTTTGCGCTCGGACTGGTGTTCGCCCTCATCACCGGCATGCTCGAACTGGGCCCCGCGCCCGGGCTGATGGCCGTGGCCGTCGTCTACGGCCTGGGCCAGGCGCTCGAGAGTGTCGTGCTCACGCCGC
This sequence comes from Burkholderiaceae bacterium, assembly GCA_016710525.1. GTDB lineage: Bacteria > Pseudomonadota > Gammaproteobacteria > Burkholderiales > Burkholderiaceae_E > Quisquiliibacterium. Next base: position 54,022 of record JADJVQ010000050.1, on the reverse strand, counting down.
GGCTGGTCGGCGAGCGCATCGGCCTGCATCCGCTGGCGGTCATTCTCGCGCTGCTGGCCTTCGGCACGCTGTTCGGTTTCGTTGGCGTGCTGCTGGCGCTGCCGCTGTCGGCGATGCTGGCCGTGGGGGCTCGGCGCGTGCATCGCGCCTACCTCGCCAGCGAGTTCTACGCCCGCGAGCGATGAGCCAGCTCGCGCTCGACCTGCTGCCCGAGCTGGCCCCACGCTCGAGAACTTCGTCGCCGGCGCCAACCGCGAATGCCTGCAGCACCTGCGCGCGCTGCGCGACGGGCAGCGCGCGCACCGCTTCATCTACCTCTGGGGCTTGCCCGGATGCGGGCGCAGCCACCTGGCGCGGGCCCTGGCGGGCGGGCTCGCGCCGGCCGGGCAGGCTTCGACCGGCGAGGCTCCGGGCGCGCACCGATCGGAAGCCTGGCATCCGGCAGCCAGGCATCGGACGTCTTGGCCGACGCGGTCGGCATCGGCCCTGCGGCCGACGGCACCGAGCCTGCGGTGCCGAGCCTGCTGGTGGTCGACGACGTGCACCGGCTCGGGCCCGACGATCAGATCGCGCTGTTCCGCCAGTTCATCGCCGCCGCGGCGCAGCCGCAGCGCGCGATCGTCACCACCGGCGACCGTCCGCCGCTGGCGCTCGCGCTGCGCGACGACCTGCGCTCGCGGCTCGGGGCCGGGCTGGTGTTCGAACTGCAGGTCCTGGACGACACGGCCCGCGCACTGGCGCTCGGACAGGCCGCGCAGGCTCGCGGCGTGGCGCTGTCGGCCGACCTGATACCGTGGCTGCTGACCCATCACTCGCGCGACATGCGGGTGCTGCTGGCCACCTTCGAAGCGCTCGACCGCTACGCGCTGGCCCGCAAGCGTCCGCTCACGCTGCCGCTTCTGCGCGAATGGCTGGCCGAGCCCACTGGTAAAATGCTTTAGAAATCATGGATCTAGCCCTCTTCGACCTCGACCACACCCTGTTGCCCATCGACAGCGACTACGAATGGGGCCGCTTCCTGGCCCGCGTCGGCGCCGTCGACGAGGCCCATCAGCAGCTCGAGAACGACCGCTTCTATCGCGATTACCAGGCCGGCACGCTGGACATCGGCGCGTTTCTCGCCTTCCAGCTGGCGCCGCTGGCGGCATTTCCCCCGGCCCAGCTGCGCCAGTGGCACGACCAGTTCATGGCGGAAGTGATCGCGCCGGCGCTGCGGCCCGCTGCCCACGCCCTGGTGGCCCGGCACCGCGACCGGGGCGACCTGTGCGCCATCATCACCGCCACCAACGAGTTCGTCACCGCGCCGATCGCGCAGCGATTCGGCATCGAACACCTGATCGCCACGCTCGTGGAGCGCTCCGGCGAAGGCTATACCGGCAAGCCCACGGGCGTGCCCAGCTTCCGCGAGGGCAAGATCATCCGTCTGGACCAGTGGCTGGCCTCGCGCGGCACCCGGCTGTCGGACTTCCCGCGTTCGACTTTCTACAGCGATTCTGCCAACGACATCGCCCTGCTCGAACGGGTCACCGACCCGGTCGCCACCAACCCCGACAGCAAGCTGGCGGCGGTCGCGCTCGCGCGCGGCTGGCGCACCCTGGCCTTGTTCGAATGATCAAAAAATTCATCCGCAAACTCTTCGGCCGCGGCGAGGCATCGCCCGCTGCAGCCGCCGCCGACACCGACGGTCACCACATCAATGTCCATGGCCATGCGGTGCCGCGCGAACCCGTTCGCTACAGCGCGTCGGCCGAAGGCGTGCGGCGTGCCGAAGTCCCGCATTCGGCCATGCGCACCTGCGAGACCCTGCAGAAGGCCGGCTTCAAGGCCTTCGTGGTCGGCGGCGGCGTGCGCGACCTGCTGCTGGGCTTGAAGCCCAAGGATTTCGACGTCGCCACCGACGCGACACCGGCGCAGGTGACCGAGCTGTTCCGCCGTTCCCGGGTGATCGGGCGACGCTTTCAGATCGTGCACGTGATGTACGGCCGCGAGACCATCGAGGTCTCGACCTTCCGGGCGCTGCAGACCGATGCCCTGACCGACGAGCACGGCCGCGTGCTGCGCGACAACGTCTGGGGCACCCAGGCCGAGGACGCCACGCGTCGCGACTTCACCATCAACGCCCTGTACTACGACCCGGTGGCCGACGCCATCATCGACTACCACGACGGCGTGAAGGACATCCATCGCCGGGTGCTGCGCATGATCGGCGATCCGGCCACCCGCTATCGCGAGGATCCGGTGCGCATGCTGCGCACCGCGCGCTTCGCGGCCAAGACCGGCTTCGCCATCGAGCCCGGCACCAAGGCGCCGATCCGCGAGATGGCTTCGCTGATCCACAACGTGCCGGCGGCGCGCCTGTTCGATGAAATGCTCAAGCTGCTGCAGTCGGGCCACTCGCTGGAGAGCCTGCAGCAGCTGCGCAACGAGGGCCTGCACCATGGCCTGCTGCCGCTGCTCGACGTGATCCTCGAGCAGCCCGATGGCGAGCGTTTCATCCGGGTGGCCCTGACGCGCACCGACGAACGGGTGCTGGAAGGCAAGTCGATCTCGCCCGGTTTCCTGTTCGCGACGCTGCTCTGGCAGGAAGTGCGCGTGCGCTGGAACGAACGCGTGCAGGCGGGCGAGCAGGCGATTCCTGCGCTGCATGAAACCATCGATCGCGTGATGGACGAACAGGGCGCCAAGCTCGCGATCCAGAAGCGCATCATTGCCGACATGCGCGAGATCTGGGCCCTGCAGCCGCGCTTCGAACGGCGCACCGGCACCGCGCCGCAGCGCCTGTTCGAGCACCTGCGCTTTCGGGCCGCCTACGATTTCCTGATCCTGCGCTGCGATGCCGGCGAAGCGTCGGCCGAGCTGGGCGCCTGGTGGACGCGCTATGCCGATGGCGACTCCAACGAGCGCCAGGACCTGATCGCCGAAGCCGCGGCCGGCGGCGGGCCGCGCTCCGCGGCCAGCGCGAACAAGCGCCGGCGCAGGCGTCGCCCGGCCGCGCGCGCCGAAGGCGCAGCGGGCTCCGAAGGCGGCGACCCGAATGATGGCGGCGGCTCGAGCGACGGCAGCGGCTCGAACGCAGGCGGCGGCGAACGCGCGCCGGCGCGCAACCCGGCCGATCCGCAGGGCGGCCCGGCTTGAGCGGCACGGTGCCCGCCTGGATCGGCCTGGGCGCCAACCTCGGTGATGCTCAAGCCACGCTGGACAGTGCGCTGTCGGCCATTGGCGCGCTGCCCGACACCGTGCTTGAGCAGGTTTCGTCGCGCTACCGCAGCGCGCCGCTGGACGCCGAAGGACCGGACTTCCTGAATGCGGTCGCGCGGGTGCGCACGGGCCTGGCGCCGCTGGTGCTGCTCGAGGCGCTGCTGGTCCTGGAAAACGACCATGGGCGCAAGCGCAGCCATCGCCATGCGCCGCGCACGCTCGATCTCGACCTGCTGATGCACGGCACTGCCCGCCTCGATTCGGCTCGCCTGAGCCTGCCGCATCCGCGCCTGCACCAGCGGGCCTTCGTGCTGGCCCCGCTGGCCGAGATCGATCCCGGGCTGCTCGTGCCTGGAGCCGGCCCGGTCGAGGCGCTGCTGGCGGCCTGCCGCGACCAGATCTGCGTGCGCCTGGCCGAGCGCCAGGAACCCGCGGCCGGGCGTCCGTGATCCGCACGGAGCAGGCATGAACTTTCTGGCGAACCTGCCGGTGCCGTTGCAGACCGTGCTGCTGCTGGCGGCCTCGAACGTGTTCATGACGATCGCCTGGTACGGCCACCTGAAGAATCTGGCGTCGCGCCCGTGGTACATCGCGGCCCTCGTCAGCTGGGCCATCGCGCTGTTCGAGTATCTTCTGCAGGTTCCCGCCAATCGCATCGGCTACGGCCATTTTTCGCTGGCCCAGCTGAAGATCATCCAGGAAGTCATCACGCTGTCGGTGTTCGTGCCGTTCGCGGTGATCTACATGAACGAGCCGCTGCGGCTCGACTATCTCTGGGCTTCGCTGTGCCTGATGGGTGCGGTCTACTTTATCTTTCGCGCATGAGACCATCGCCTTCGCAGCAGACCCGGTATCGGCCGGCCTCACATCCCGCCCGCGGGATGGCGGCCGGACACCCCCCCATGACCGCATGAGCGGCCTGCCCGGTCCCCTTGGCGGCTCGCCGTTCGAGCGCTTTCGCCACATCGTCGTCGAAGGGCCGATCGGCGTGGGCAAAACCTCGCTGGCGCGCAAGCTCGGCGAACGCTTCGCCGCCAAGCCGGTCTTCGAAGAGCCCGAGGGCAACCCGTTCCTGGAGCGCTTCTATCGCGACGGGCGCCGCTACGCGCTGCCCACCCAGCTGTTCTTCCTGTTCCAGCGCGTGAATCAGCTGCGCGACCTGTCGCAGCGCGACCTGTTCTCGCAGGCGGTGGTCGGCGACTTCCTGCTCGACAAGGACCCGCTGTTCGCGCGCCTGACGCTCGATGACGACGAACTCATGCTGTATCAGCAGATCTTCGACAATCTGCGTCCGCAGGCCCCAGTGCCCGACCTGGTCATCTACCTGCAGGCCCAGCCCGACACGCTGATCGATCGGGTCCGCCGGCGCGGCATCCCGATGGAGTCGAACATTTCCGAGCCCTACCTGCGCGGGCTGGTCGAGACCTACAGCCGCTTTTTCTACCACTACGACGCCGCGCCCCTGATGATCGTCAATACCGAGCGGCTCAATCCCATCGAGCGCGACGAAGACTTCGCGATGCTGCTGCGCCAGATCGTCGAACTGCGCGGGCGCCGAAGCTTCTTCAACCTGGCCGATTAGTTCAGGCGACGGCGTCCGGCTGGCGATAGCCCAGCGGATTGCCGCTCTGCCAGCGCCAGACATCGGCGCACATCGTGTCGATGTCGCGGGTCGCGCGCCAGCCCAGCAGCGCGTGCGCCATGGCCGGATCGGCCCAGCATTCGGCGATGTCGCCGGGCCGGCGGGCGACCAGGTCATAAGGCACCTTGCGCCCGCTGGCCTTCTCGAAGGCGCGAATCATCTGCAGGACCGAATAGCCGCGTCCGGTGCCCAGGTTGACCGTGAACGCGCCGGCCTGGCGATTCAGCCGCTCGAGCGCCGCGACGTGTCCCTGCGCCAGATCGACCACATGAATGTAGTCGCGCACGCCGGTGCCGTCTTCGGTCGGCCAGTCGGATCCGAACACGCTCAGCCGCTCCCTGCGGCCGACCGCGACCTGGGCCACGAAGGGCATCAGATTGTTGGGCACATCCGCCGGGTCTTCGCCGATCAGGCCGCTCGAGTGGGCACCCACCGGATTGAAGTAGCGCAGGATGCCGATCGCCCAGCCGGGCTCTGCGGCCGCCAGATCGCCGAGCATGAACTCGATCATCCATTTGCTGCGACCGTACGGGTTGGTCGGTCCGGTGCGGGATGTTTCAGACAGCGGCACGGATTCGGGGTCGCCGTAGACGGTCGCCGACGAGCTGAACACGAACCGCCGCACGGCGGTGCGCTGCAGGCAGCGCAGCAGCACCTGGGTGCCGGTGACGTTGTTGTCGTAGTACGCAAGCGGCTTGGCCACCGACTCGCCCACCGCCTTCAGGCCGGCGAAGTGCAGCACCGCGCCGAAGTCATGGCGCGCCAGCAGATCGGTCACCAGCGCCTCGTCGCGGATATCGCCGACCACCAGCGGGGCGCGAGCACCGGTGATGCGTTCGACGCGGACCAGCGCCTCGGGGCTGGCATTGCTCAGGTTGTCCAGCACCACCACCGGGTAGCCGGCCAGCAGCAGTTCAAGCACAGTATGCGAGCCGATGTAGCCCGCTCCGCCGGTCACCAGAACCGGTTGTCGCTGCGTTTTTGTCACTGTGATTCCCTGGCCGCACACTGCGGCGGTTGTTTCGTGCGAAGTGTCGCATGGGCCGGGCGACGGTTCCGTAAACTAAAGGGTTGCCGATCGGGCATGGCGGGCCGCTCGTCGGATGCCCTGCCCGATCGATAAGCGCTTGCCCAAAGGGAGTCTCCATGCTGGTACCTGTCATCCTTTCCGGTGGATCCGGCACCCGCTTGTGGCCTGTGTCCCGCGAGGCGATGCCCAAGCCGTTCATGAAGCTGGGCAGCCCGTACAGCCTGCTGCAGCGCACCCTGATCCGCGCCCTGCCGCTGGCCGACGCAGGCCGTGCCGCGGTCGTCACCAACCAGGAATACTTCTTCAAGACCCGCGACGAGATCACCGCGCTGCCGCAGGCCCGCGGACTGGCGATCACCCAGCTGCTCGAGCCGGTCGGACGCAATACCGCGCCGGCGATCACGGTGGCCGCGCTGTGGGCGCTGGCGCAATCGCCCGACGCCACCCTGCTGGTGCTGCCCGCGGACCACCTGATCCCCGACGAAGACGCCTTCGCCCGGGCGGCGCGGGACGCCGCGCGCTGCGCCGCCGACGGATCGATCGTGCTGTTCGGCATCCAGCCGACCGCGCCCGAAACCGGATTCGGCTACATCGAGACCGGCGCCGCGGTGGCGGGCACCGAGGCGCGCCAGGTCGCGCGCTTCGTCGAAAAGCCCGATGCGGCACGCGCGCTGCAGTTCCTGCAGGCCGGCAATTTCGTCTGGAACAGCGGCATGTTCTGCTTCCGGGCCGACCGCCTGGTCGACGAACTGTCGCGCCACGCGCCCGAGGTGCTGCAGACCGCCCGGGCCGCCTGGCTGGCGAGCCAGGCCGGCGCCAGCGCCGAGCGGGTCACGCTGGACGCGCAGGTGTTCGGCCAGTGCCCGAACATCTCCATCGACTATGCGGTCATGGAAAAGGCATCGGGCGTGCTGGTGCTGCCCTCGCGCTTCGGCTGGAGCGACATCGGCTCCTGGAAGGCCGTGTCCGAACAGTTCGAGGCCGACTGCGACGGCAACACCACCGTGGGTGAAACCCTGCTGGTCGGCTCGCGCAACTCGCACATCCAGAGCGAGGATCGGCTGGTCGCGGCGGTGGGCATCGACAACCTGCTGATCGTCGACACCCCCGACGCGCTGCTGGTGGCCAACAAGGACGACAGCCAGAACGTCAAGGAGGTCGTCGCCCGGCTGAAGGCCCGGGGCCACGACGCCGCCCGGCTGCACCGCACGGTTGCGCGCCCCTGGGGCACCTACACCGTGCTGCAGGAGGGTCCGCGCTTCAAGATCAAGCGGATCGAGGTCAAGCCCGGTCAGTCCCTGTCGCTGCAGATGCACCATCACCGCAGCGAGCATTGGATCGTGGTCTCGGGCACCGCGCGAGTCGGCTGCAACGACCAGACTTTCCTGGTGTCGGCCAACGAGTCCACCTACATTCCGATCGGCGCCAAGCACCGCCTCGAGAACCCCGGCGTCATGGACCTGGTGATGATCGAGGTGCAATGCGGCGACTACCTGGGCGAAGACGACATCGTTCGTTTCTCCGACATCTATGGCCGCACGCCGGCGCCGCCGGTGCCCGAGCCGGGCTGAGCCCGCCGCACGGCCGGCCGCGGGCGGGCGCCGCGGTCAGCCTCGGTCAGCCTCGGTCAGCCTCGGTCAGCCGCGGTCAGCCGCCGGCCGCCGCCGGCGCCGTCATCAAACCGTCAACTTGCCGTCATAATCTGACGCTTGTGACCGCACGAATACTGATAGTCGAAGACGAACCCGCCATCGGCGAGCTGATCGCAGTCAATTTGCGTCACGCGGGATACACTCCCGTTCTGGCTCACGACGCGGCTGCCGCCCGCCAGCAAATTGACGCTGCCCTGCCCGATCTCCTGCTGCTCGACTGGATGCTTCCCGACACCTCGGGCATCGACCTGGCTCGCCGCCTGCGCGCCGATGCCCGCACGCGCGGCATGCCGATCATCATGCTGACCGCGCGGGCCCAGGAGGGCGACAAGCTCACCGGCTTCGAGGTCGGCGTCGACGATTACGTGACCAAGCCGTTCTCGCCGCGCGAACTGCTCGCCCGGGTCAAGGCCATGCTGCGCCGTGCAGTCCCCGCGGCAGCCGACGAAGCCCTCGAAATCGCCGGATTGCGCCTGGACCCGGTCACCTTCCGGGTCACCGCGCAAGGCGCCCCGATCAATCTCAGCCCGACCGAGTTCCGTCTGCTCCACTACCTGATGACCCAGCCCGACCGGGTGCTGTCGCGCGCCCGGCTCCTCGACAGTGTCTGGGGCGACCACGTCTACATCGAAGAACGCACGGTCGACGTGCACATCCGGCGGCTGCGGCTGGCGCTGCAGCCCAGCGGCCACGACCGGCTGGTCGAGACCGTGCGCGGCGGTGGCTATCGGATGCTGCCGGCGTGATCTGGCTGCGCGCATTTCTGCCCACCGCGATCGCCCTGATCGTTGCGGCGGCCCTGGCGTATTTCGTCAGCGACACCATGGCCGCGCGCTGGCTGGCCATCGCGCTGGTGATCCAGGCCTTGCTGGTCACGCTGGTCATGGCCCGCCTGTACTTCTGGGCGGCGCTGCCGCGCCAGCGTGCGCTGCCCCAGATCGGCGGGGTCTGGCAGCCGCTGCTCGACCGCCTCGCCCGGTTCGTCAAGACCGACCGCGAAACGCGCGAAAGCCTGACCGCCGAACTCGAACAGCTGCACCGTGCGGTCGATCGCCTGCCCGACGGCCTGGTCGTCCTCGACCGATACAACCACGTCCAGTGGTGCAACGACGCCGCGCACGAGATGCACGGCATCGTCGGCACCGGCCGGCCGCTGCACCATTTCATCCGCCAGCCCGAGTTCATCAACTACCTCGACGGCGACGACTACTCGCGCCCGCCCGTCCTGCCACTGCCCACCCGCCCCGGGCGGCTGTTCGAGCTGCGCCTGCACCGCTCCGACGAACACCACAAGCTGCTGATCTCGCGCGACCTGACCGAACAGGCCCGCCTGGACGCGATGCGCCGGGACTTCGTCGCCAACGTGTCCCACGAGATCCGCACGCCAGTGACCGTGATCGGCGGCTTCGCCGAGACCCTGCTCGACCTCGAACTCGAACCGGCCGCCCAGCGCGAGTACCTGTCGACCATCCTGAAGCAGAGCCGCACGATGCAGCGGCTGGTCGAAGACCTGCTCACGCTGGCCACGCTCGAAAGCTCGAGCGCCCCGCCCGAATCCGAACGCATCAACGTGCACTCGATGATCCGGGCCGTCGGCGCCGAGGCTCAGGCCCTGTCCCAGGGCCGCCACACCATCGGCTACCGGCTCGATGCACCGCCTCTGGTGCTGGGCTCGCCGATCGAACTCGAGAGCGCGATCCGCAATCTGGCGATCAACGCCGTGCGCTACACGCCCGACCAGGGTCGCATCGAAATCGGCTGGCGCATCGTCGACAACGAGGGCCGCCTCTCAGTGCGCGACAGCGGCATCGGCATCGCTCCCGAGCACCTCCCGCGTCTGACCGAGCGCTTCTACCGCGTCGATCGCGGCCGCTCGCGCGACAGCGGCGGTACCGGGCTGGGCCTGGCCATCGTCAAGCACATCGCGCAGCACCATGGCGGCCAGCTGCGCATCGAAAGTACGCTGGGCCACGGCAGCGTGTTCACGCTCGTGCTGCCCGTGGCGCGCCTGATCGCAGAATCCTCCGGCGAAGCCGCCCACGACCGGCTGACCGCGCCCGCAGCCGGCGCCTGAGCGCCGGCACCTGAGCACCTGCGCACCTGAGCACCTGCGCCTGAGCACCTGAGCATCTGCGCCTGAGCACTGTCATCTGAGCGGCCGGCGCCAGAGCGCCTGCGCACCGGTCGACGCTGCGCCAAGCCCCGCACGGGGACCAAGGCCTCCCGGTTGGCCATGGGACAATGCACCCCATGACCGCCGCCACACCCCCAGCGCTCACGCCTGCCGGGCGACCGCCCGCCAGCCCGACCGACCTGTTCCTGGTCTTCAACGGGCTGGCGCTGCGCGGCTTTGGCGGCGTGCTGCCGTTCGCCCAGCGCACGCTGGTCGAACAACGCGCGTGGATGAGCAACGACCAGTTCGTCGAGATGCTGGCCCTCGCCCAGGTACTGCCCGGGCCGAACATCTGCAATCTGGCGCTGATGGTGGGCGACCGGTTCTTCGGTCTGCGCGGCGCCTTCGCGGCCCTCGCCGGCATGATGGCGGCACCGCTGGCGCTGGTGCTCTGCCTGGCCGCGCTGTACAGCGGCCTGGCCGGTCAGCCGATCGTGGCACGGATGCTGGGCGGGATGTCGGCGGTCAGCGCCGGCCTGGTGATCGCGATGGCGATCAAGCTGTCGGTCTCGCAACGCGGGCGCCCGCTCGGCTGGATCTTCGTCGTGGCCGCCTTCGCGATGGTCGGCGTGCTTCGCTGGCCGCTGGTCTGGGTCCTGCTCGGGCTGGGCTCGGTGTCGATCGCGATCGCCTGGCGCCGGAGCGCGCCGTGAGCGACGCCGACCTGATCGAGCTGTTCACCCGTTTCCTGCTGTTCTCGCTGCTGGCCATCGGCGGAGGCATCACCGTCGTCCCCGAAATGCATCGGCTGATGGTCGAGCAGCATCACTGGCTGACCGAGGCCCAGTTTTCAGCCTCGATCGCGCTGGCCCAGGCCTCGCCCGGCCCGAACATCCTGCTGGTCACCGTGATGGGCTGGAATGCCGCCGGCTGGGCTGGCGCCCTGGCCACCACGCTGGGCATCCTGCTGCCCTCCACCACGGTCGCGCTGATCGCCAACCGCGGCGCCGAACGCTGGCGCGACCACCGCGCGGTCAAGGCCTTCCGCCAGGGCACGGTGCCGCTCACGATCGGTCTGCTGTTTGCCGCCGGCTGGGTCCTGGCCGCGCCCACGGCCCATCGGCCGGCCGGGCTGCTGCTGACCCTGCTCAGCGCGCTGCTGATCTGGCGCACGCGCCTCAATCCGTTGTGGCTGATCGCGGCAGGCGCGCTGGCGGGGGCCTTCGGGCTGATCTGAGACGGCCGGCGGGCGCAGCGGCGCGGCAACTTCCGCATGCCGCTCGTCGGACATCCGCCGGGGCAGCACCGGCCCGCACGCCAGGCGAGGTGCGCGGGGCCTTCGCAACGTGCAAAATCGCACATTTCTCACCCCGACTGCACCCGGAGCCCCTTGCCGATGAGAACCCTGAAGACCGTATTGCGCTGGGCAGGCTGGTCATTGGCGGCGGCGGCGTTTGCCGGGGCGGCGCAAGGGGCCGGGGTGCAGATGTTCTCGCCGCAAGGCGAGATCAGCATCGTGCGCCAGGCACGCGCGGTGTTCAGCGAACCGATGGTCCGCCTGGGAGACAGCGGCGCGGCCGACGCGTTCGAGGTCGACTGCCCGACCGCCGGCAAGGGCCGCTGGGTCGACCCCAAGACATGGGTCTATGACTTCGAGCGGGTTCCCAGGGCCGGGGCCCGCTGCACATTCCGGCTCAAGACGGCGCTGCGCAGCGTGGCCGGCAATGCCATCGAGGGCAGCACCCGCTACGAATTCACCACCGGCGGGCCGGCGATCGTCAGGGCCGTGCCGTCCGATGGCAACCGGATCGCCGACAACCAGGCGTTCATCGTGTCGCTGACCGGCACCGCGCGCAGCGACTCGATCCTGCAGCGCGCCTGGTGCCGGGTCGAAGGCCTCGGCGAGCGGATCGCGGTGCGGCTGATCGAGGGCGCCGACCGCGATCTGCTGGTCAAGCGCTACGCTTCCCGCGAAACCGACGTCTCGGTGCTCACCTGCGCTCGCACCCTGCCGCCGGATGCCGCGGTCGAACTGGTCTGGGATGCCGGCATCGCCACGCCATCGGGCATCACGACCCGCAAGGCGCAGGTCCTCAAGTACAAGGTGCGCGCCGCGTTCAGCGGCTCGCTGTCGTGCCTGCGCGAGAACAGCAACGCGCCCTGCACCCCGCTGGGCGATGTCCGCATCGAGTTCAGCTCCCCGGTGCCGCGCAAGACGCTCGAAGCCGTGCGTCTGCGTTTCGCCGATGGCGAACGCAAACCGGCCCTGGCGGGCGAAGACAACGAATCGACCGCCGACGCCGCCGTCTTCAAGGGCCCGTTCCCGGAGTCGGCCGACTTCACCGTGATCCTGCCGAAGGACGTGCGCGATGCCGACGAGCGCCCGCTGGTCAATGCCGCGATCTTTCCGCTGAAGAGCCGCACCGCGGCATTCCCGCCGCTGGCCAAGTTTGCCGTCGCGCCGTTCGGCATCATCGAAAACGACGAGGCGCCGGCGATGCCGCTGACGCTGCGCAAGGTCGAACGCGCGCTGCTGATGCGCAGCAACGAACCGGGCCGCGGCACGGTGCGCGAGCTCAAGGTCCAGGACGACGCCCAGATCATCGAATGGTTCTCGAAGATCATCCGCCTGCACGAGCGCGACATCGACGAGGACGAGGCACGCAGTCTCACAGGCCAGGCCCCGCGTCGCGCCGCCCGCGCGCCCGGGCGCCAGGGTGAGGGTCAGCCGACCATCGAGTCGCGCACGCTGTCGCTGCTGAACCGCGAAGCGTCTGCGCGCGTGCTCAAGCTGCCCGAGCCGGCCGCGCCGGGCGACTGGCCCTTCGAGGTGATCGGGGTGCCGCTGCCCGAACCGGGGTTTCATGTGCTGGAGATCGAATCGCGCAAGCTGGGCCGCGCGCTGCTCGATCGCAATGCCAGCATGTACGTGCGCACGGCGGCCCTGGTCACCAACCTGGCCGTGCACTACAAGCGCAGTCCCGAGAATGCGCTGGTCTGGGTGACCAGCCTGGACCGGGGCAAACCGGTGGCCGGCGCGGCAGTGCGCATCTCGGACTGCCACGGCAAGCCGCTGTGGCAGGGCAGCACCGACACGCAGGGCATCGCGCGCGTGCCAGGGCCGCTGGCCTCCCCCGGCGAAGACTGCGGCGAGGACCGGCCGGGACATTTCGTCTCGGCCCGCGCCCGCGATGCCAAGGGCCGCGAGGACCTGTCGTTCGCCTGGTCGGGCTGGTCCCAGGGCATCGAGCCCTGGCGCTTCGAGGTGCCCACGCTCGGCTCGGACGACAACCAGATCGCCGCCCACACCGTCTTCGACCGGATGCTGCTGCGTGCCGGCGAGACCGTGTCGATGAAACATTTCGTGCGCAGCACCTCCTCCAAGGGGCTGTCCCGCCCCGCCGACGACCGGCTGCCGCGCCAGATCAAGATCGTGCACACCGGCTCCGAACAGTCCTGGGAGCTGCCGATCGCCTGGAGCGGAGCTTCCGCGCAGACGCGCTTCAAGCTGCCCCCGGGCGCCCGCCTGGGCCGCTATGAGGTGTTCCTCGAGTATCCCGAAGAGCCCGCGCCCAGTGGCAAGCCCGCGGCGCGGCGGCCCGCACCGCTGTGGTCGGGCGCCCAGATGACCGGCAGCTTCCGGGTCGAGGCCTTCCGGCTGCCGGTGTTCGATGCCCAGGTGGTCCTGCCGCCCGTGCTGCCGCCCGCGCCGCGCGAAGCCGCCGCCGACGTGCGGATCACCTGGCTGTCGGGCGGATCGGCGGCCCGTCTGCCGATCAAGGTCAGCGCGCAGATGAAGGCCCAGTCGCCCAGCTTCGAGGGCTGGGACGCATTCCGTTTCGAGCGCGACGATCTCGAACGCAGCGACAGCGACGACCCGGAGCAAGGCGGCGGCGCGCAGGCCGCGGCGCAACGGCTGGCGGCGCGCGGCATCCACCGCGACCGGCTGGTGCTCGACAAGCTGGCGGCCGAACTGGACGCCCAGGGGAGTGCGCGGGTGCGGGTGCCGGCGCTGCCGGTGATCTCGGTTGCGCACCGCCTGGACGTCGAGACCACCTTTGCCGATCCGTCCGGCGAAATCCAGAGCGTCTCGCGCAGCACGATGATGTACCCCTCGCAGCTCGTCGTCGGCGTGAAGACCGATGGCTGGGCGGCGATGGGCGAATCGATCGGCCTGCGGGTCGCGGTGCTCGATACCAGCGGCCGTCCCCAGAAGGGCCGAGCGGTTCGCGTGCTGGGCCGGCTGGAGAAGACGATCTCGCACCGCAAGCGCCTGGTCGGCGGCTTCTATGCGTACGAGAACCAGCACCAGTCCAAGGATCTGGGCGAACTCTGCAAAGCCCAGACCGAAGCCGGCGGCGTGGCGATCTGCGAAATCACTCCCAAGCTGGCCCCGGGCGAGACCGGTCAGCTGGTCCTGGTGGCCGAATCCGCCGACGACGGCGGACGGCTGGCCAGCGCCAGCGCGTCGGTCTGGATGGCCGGGCGCGGCGAACTCTGGTTCGACGCGCAGGCCCAGGACCGCATCGATCTGATCCCCGAGAAGAAGCGCCTGGCGCCCGGCGAGAACGCGCGGTTCCAGGTGCGCATGCCGTTTCGCCTGGCCACCGCGCTGGTCACGGTGGAGCGCGAAGGCGTGATCGATTCGCGGGTGATCGAGCTGAGCGGACGCAACCCCAGCTTCGAGCTGCCGATGCGCGCCGAGTACGGACCCAATGTCTTCGTCTCGGTGATGCCGATCCGCGGCCGCCTGCGCGACGTGCCCTGGTACTCGATCTTCACCTGGGGCTGGCGTTCGCCGATCGAGTGGTGGCAGGAGTTCCGACATTCGGGCGAACTGCCCGCGGCGCGGATCGCCCCCACGGCCACGGTCGACCTGGCCCGGCCGGCCTTCCGGATGGGCCTGACCGAACTGACGGTGGGCATCGACGGCTCGCGCCTGGCGGTCAAGGTCGCCCCCGAGCGCGAACAGTACAAGGTGCGCGAGAAGGTCAAGGTGAGCCTGGACGTGCGTCTGCCCGATGGCAAGACCCCGGCCGCCGGCGCCCAGGTGGCGGTTGCCGCGGTCGACGAGGCCCTGCTCGAACTGCTGCCCAATACCAGCTGGAAGGTGCTCGAGGCGATGCTGCAGCGGCGCAGCTACGGGGTCGAAACCGCGACCGCGCAGATGCAGGTCGTCGGCAGGCGCCACTTCGGGCGCAAGGCGGTCGCCGCCGGGGGCGATGGCGGGCGCAATCCGACGCGCGAGCTCTTCGACACCCTGCTGTACTGGAATCCGTCGGTGACCGTGGATGCGCAGGGCCGAGCCCAGATCGAAGTGCCGCTGAACGATTCGCTCAGCCGGTTTCGGATCGTGGCGATCGCCGATGCCGACCAGGGCTTCTTCGGCACCGGCGAGGCCACCGTGCGCAGCACCCAGCCGCTGCAGCTGGTGGCCGGCCTGCCCCTGGTGGTGCGCGACGGCGACAGCCTGCCGGTGGCGCTCACCGTGCGCAACAACAGCACCCAGCCGATGAAGGTGGCGGTCAGTGCCAAGGTCCTGGCGGGCGCCGCCGGCGCGGCCCCGATCGCCAGCGTCCAGCGCAGCATCGAGCTGGCCGCGGGCGCCTCGCAGCTGGTGCCGCTGCCGGTGGTGGTGCCGGCCTCGGTCGATCAGCTCACCTGGGAGATCGATGCCAGCGAACCCGGCGGCCAGCGCGACAGCCTGCGCGTGAAGCAAACCGTGGCCCCGGCCGTGCCACTCACCGTGCGCCAGGCGATGCTGATGCAGATCGACGGCCAGGCCGGCATCGCGCTGGCCACGCCGCCGGGCGCGATCGCGGGGCGCTCGATCCTGCGGGTCTCGCTGTCGCCGTCGATCGCCGGATCGCTCGCCGGCGTGCGCGACTGGCTGCAGCGCTACCCCTACCGCTGCCTCGAGCAGCGGACCTCGCGCGCGGTCGGACTGGCCGATGCCGGGCTGTGGCAGGGCCTGGTCGACGATCTGCCCTCGTACGTCGATTCGGACGGCCTGGCGCAGTTCTTCCCGGTTCGCGAGGGCGAGACCGCGGCCGGCAGCGAAGCGCTGACCGCCTACCTGCTCACGGTCGCGCGCGAGGCCGGTCTCGAGATACCCGCCGCCATGCGCGATCGCCTGCTGGGCGGGCTGGCCGCGTTCGTCGAGGGCCGCATCAAGCGCAGCGGCTGGTTCCTGCGGCCCGATTCGCAGGAACGCCGGCTGGCCGCGCTGGCCGTGCTGGCGCGCCACGGCCGCGCGCCGATGGCTCAGGTCGCCGCGCTCGAACTGGCGCCCGAACGGCTGCCGCTGTCCGCGGTGCTCGACTGGGTGGCGGTTCTCGAGGGCGTGCCGACCCTGCCGCGCCGCGACGCGCTGCTGGCGCAGGCCGAGCAGATCCTGCGGGCTCGGCTGGTGGCCAGCGGCACGCGCCTCGTGCTGGCGGCCGAGCGCGACGACGAACCGTGGTGGCTGCTGTCCAATGGGGACGCGGCCATGGCCCGCCTGCTGGTGCACGCGGGCAGCCGTGACGCCTGGCGCGAGGACGCCGCGAAACTGGTCGGCGGACTGCTGGCCCGTCAGCGCCAGGGCGCCTGGTCGAGCACCACCGCCAACGCCTGGGGCGCCGTCGCCGTGCGCGGATTCGCCGCGAAGTTCGAACAGGCCAAGGTCGATGGCCAGACCAGCGTGCGGCTCGCGGCGGCCAGCCGTGCCCACGCGTGGAGCGCCGGCGCCGTGCAGTTCGACCTGCCCCAGCCGGAGGGCGCGAGCAACGCGCAGTTCAGCCACAGCGGGGCCGGCCAGCCCTGGCTGCAGGCGCAGGTGATGGCCGCGGTGCCGCTCGTCGAGCCCGTCGCCAGCGGTTACCGGATCAGCCGCGTGCTCGAAGCCGTCGAACGGCGGGATCCGACCACCTGGAGCCGCGGCGACCTGGTCCGCGTCCGGGTCATCGTCGACGGCACCGCCGCCATGCCCTGGGTGGTGATCGCCGACCCGCTGCCCCCCGGCGCCACGGTGCTGGGCTCGGGACTTGCGCGCGACACGACGATCGTCGCCGCCCCGGCCGCCGCCGCGGTCCAGCGCAGCGAGAACCGGCCCACCCCCACCTTCATCGAACGCGAAGCTGCGGCGGTGCATGCCTACTTCGAGCGCCTGTCGCCGGGGCGCCAGGTGTTCGAGTACGTGATGCGCCTGAACCAGCCGGGCGAATTCCGGCTGCCGCCCTCGCGCGTCGAGGCCATGTACGCGCCCGATGTGTTCGGCGAGGCGCCCAATGCCGTGCTGTCGGTGAAGCCCTAGGCGCGCCCGGCATGTCCGGCGCCCTCAGCCGCTGGCCTCTGCCGGGCGGGCATCGTGCACCGGAGCGGGCGGCGGCCGATCGGGCCGGGCAGCGCGCCCGCGCCGATGGCCGGCGCGGTGGTCCTGATCGCGCGACCATTGGCGGCGTGTTCGCGATCGCGCGACGGGTCGGCGGCGTGCTCACGATCGCGCGGCTGACCAGCGCGGTGTCCGCATTCACCTTCGCCATCGCACTCGCCTGCATCGGCACGAGCGCGTCCGCCGCACCCTCTTTCGAACAGGTGCGCGCCGGCTGGAAGTCCTCCGAAGGCGTGCTGCTGGACCGCCAGGGCCGCCCCCTGCAGACCCTGCGCCTGGACAACAGCCTGCGCAAGCTGGCCTGGGTGCCCATCGACGAGGTGTCGCCGGCTCTGCGCCGCTCGCTGCTGATCTCCGAGGACCGGCGCTTTCTCGAACACGCCGGCATCGACTGGCTGGCGGTCGGCTCGGCGCTGAGCGAGGCGGTCGGCGCGGCCGGCGGACCGCGTGCCCCGCGCGGCGCCAGCACCATCACGATGCAGCTGGCCGGGCTGCTCGACGGACACGCCGGCCAGGGCCGGCGCAGCCTCGCGACCAAGGTCGACCAGGCGATGATGGCGCTCGCGCTGGAGCGCAGCTGGCGCAAGCCGCAGATCTTCGAGGCCTACCTGAATCTGCTGCCGTTTCGGGGCGAACTGGTGGGGATCGGCGCGCTGTCCGAGCTGCTGTTCGGCAAGGCGCCGATCGGCCTGGATGCGGCCGAGGCGGCGCTGGCGGCGGCACTGGTGCGAGGTCCCAACGCCGCCCCGGAAAGGGTGGCCCAGCGGGCCTGCCTGCTGCTGCGCGAGCAGCAGCTGCAGGCGCTGTGCGGGGGCCTGGAAGGCCGAGCCAAGCTGGTGCTGGCGCGCCGCGTGGCGGGCTCGCCCTTGCAGGAAGGACTGGCGCCCCACCTGGCGCGGCACCTGCTGAAGGAACCCGGCCAGCAGCGGCGCAGCACGCTCGATGGCAATCTGCAGCGGCTGGCCCGCGACGCGCTGCGCCGCCACCTGCGCGATCTGGCCGACCGGGGCGCGCAGGACGGCGCCGTGGTGGTGCTCGAGAACGCGACCGGCGAGGTGCTGGCCTGGGTGGGATCGTCCGGGTCGCTGTCGGCGGCCAGCGAGGTCGATGCGGTGCTCGCACCCCGGCAGGCCGGCTCGACCCTCAAGCCCTTCCTGTACGCGATGGCGATCGGCGAGCAGCGCCTTACCGCAGCCTCGCTGCTCGAGGACCGCGCCGCCAACCTGCCCGCCGGGGGCGGGCTGTACCTGCCGCAGAACTATGACCATCAGTTTCGCGGCTGGGTCAGCGTGCGCAGCGCGCTGGCCTCTTCGCTGAACGTGCCCGCGGTCCGGGTCGGTGCGATGGTCACGCCCGAAGCCATGGCACGCCTGCTGCGCTCGCTGGGCATGGCCTCGGTCGACAAGACCGGTGAACACTACGGCAACTCGCTCGCGCTGGGATCGGCCGACGTGACCCTGATCGAGCTCACCAATGCGTACCGGGCCCTGGCCCGCGGCGGGCGGACGGGCGCCGCCCGCGCAACCCCCGAGGGCGCCTTGCCCGGCGTGCGGGACAGCCCGGGCGCCGGGCTCGCCACAGGCCAGGTCGCGAGTCCGGTCCAGGCCCTGTCCGCGGGTGCCAGCCACATCGTAGCCGACATCCTGTCCGACCGCGACGCGCGCGCCGCCACCTTCGGCTGGGACAGCCCGCTGGTCACCCGCAGCTGGAGCGCCGTGAAGACCGGCACCAGCAAGGACATGCGCGACAACTGGTGCGCCGGCTTCTCGTCGCGCTATACGGTGGGCGTGTGGGTCGGCAATGCCGCCGGACTGCCGATGCGCCAGGTCTCGGGGGCGCGCGGCGCGGCGCCCGTCTGGGCCGAAGTGATGGCCTGGCTCCATGCACGCCAGCCCTCGCAGGCGCCCGCTGTGCCGCCTTCGCTGGTGCGCCAGCGCGTGCACTTCGTGGATGTCGCCGAAGCCGATCGCGACGAGCTGTTCCTGGCTGGAACCCAGATGAGCGTGGTCGCGCTGGCCGGGGGCGCCGAACGCGCGGGCATCGCCTATCCGCCCGATGGCACCCGGATCGCCCTGGACCCGGACATTCCGCCGGCCAACCAGCGGGTGCTGCTGCGCGCCCACCGCAGCCGGGAAGCCGGCCAGGCCCGCTGGTGGATCGACGGCCGCGAAGCCGGCCGCGGCGCGCAGCTGGCGTGGTTTCCGATGCCGGGCATGCACCGGATCGCACTGCGCGATGCCGCCGGCGCCACGCTCGATCAGGTCGAGATCGAGGTGCGCGGCGCGCTCAGCGCACCCCGGCCACGATCCGGGCGACCGCCTCGGTGAGCCGCTTGGCATAGCCGATGTGCAGGAACTCGTTGGGGCCGTGGGCATTGCTCTGCGGACCCAGCACACCGGTGATCAGGAATTGCGCCTGCGGGAAAAAATCGCCCAGCATGTTCATGAACGGAATCGTGCCGCCCTCGCCCATCCAGGCCGCTTCGCGCCCGAACGCCGAGCGCGACGCATCGTCGAGCAGCCCCTTGAGCCAGGGCGCGGTGGCCGGCGCGTTCCAGCCGGTGGCGCCCCAGTCGCCCTTGAAGCTGACCCGGGCGTTGTAGGGCGTATCGGTTTCCAGCGCCTTTTTCATGGCGCGGGTGGCCTGCTCGCCATCGACGGTGGGCGGCAGGCGCATCGACAGCTTCAGCGACGTCTTGGGCCGCAGCACATTGCCGGCCGAGTCGATCGAGGGCAGGCCGGCCGCACCGGTCACCGACAGCGCCGGGCGCCAGGTGCGCGCCAGGATGGCCTGGACCGGATCGGTCGTGGTGGGCATGGCATGGGCGTGCTTGTCGTGCGCGCCGGGATCGGCGCCCGGCTCGTGCGAGCAGCCCACCCACGGAAACTGTTTCCAGACCGCATCGCCGAGGATGGCGCCAGCGGCATGGGCCTGGGCCAGACGCTCGTCGGGGATCGGCGCATGCAGTTCGGGCAGCAGCACCCGGCCGGTGGCCGAATCGTCGATCCGGTTGAGCAGTTGCCGGGCGATCCGGAACGACGAGGGCACCAGACCGCTGGCCATCCCCGAATGCACGCCTTCGCTCAGCACCTCCACGGTCAGCACGCCGCCCACCAGGCCGCGCAGCGAGGTCGTCACCCACAGCTGGTCGTAGTTGCCGCAGCCCGAGTCCAGGCCCGCCACGAGCTTCACATTGCCCATGCGCGGCGTCAGCAGCTTCAGGTACGCGGGCAGGTCCGGACTGCCGGTTTCTTCGCAGGTCTCGATCAGGCCCACGCAGCGCGGGCGCGGCACCTGCTGCGCGTCGATCGCCTGGATGATGGTCAGCGCCGCATACACCGCATAGCCGTCATCGGCACTGCCGCGGCCGTACAGCTTGCCGTCTTCGATGACCGGCATCCAGGGGCCCATGCCGTCGCGCCAGCCGGTCATTTCGGGCTGCTTGTCGAGGTGACCGTAGAACAGCACCGACGAATCGTTGCCCAGGCCGCCGGTGGCCGGAATGTCGAAGAACAGGCAGGGCGTGAGGCCGTCGATGCTGACGATCTCGAGCGTCATGCCGGCGATCGGCTGGGCCCGGCACCACTGCTCGGCCGCCTGGATGACCTCCTGCAGATGGCCGTGCGCAGCCCAGCTCGGATCGAAACCCGGCGACTTGGCCGGCACCCGGACATAGTCGACCAGGCGCGGGATCAGGTCCTGATCCCATTTGCGCGATGTGAAGGAACGAAGTTCGGACAGGTCCATGGTCTGGCTCCCGCAGGATGAGGCTGCAATGACCGACAGATCCCACCGGCGCGCCGCCCGAGGTCAGCGCAGGGCGCGCCCGGCCGAGCCCTGGCAGGCAGCGCGAGGTCATTGAAATCGATGCCGGCCGACAGGCCCAGCAGGTTCAGCTCGAGCCCTTCCACGCGGCCCAGCGAGGCGCCCAGCAGGCCGCCCGCGGACCATTGCCAGCCGGTGCCGCTGGGCAGCCGGTCGACCCAGGTGCCCGGCGCCAGGTAGTCCTTGCCGATCGCGTTGGCCGGCAGGTCGACACGCAATTCGGGCAGCGCGCGCGCCATGAAGGCGATGAAGGTGTTGCTGTTCGGCCCGGGCCAGACACGGTACCGGTCGGCGTACGGGTAGGCCGCCACCGCCGCTTCCAGGCGGTCGATCAGGCCATCGACATCGGGGCCGATGCGCTGCGCCAGCACCTGCGGCGGCGCTCCGTACCAGCGCGCATCGGGGGATCGCGCCTTCGCCTACGCTTACTGACGATCCACCTCCGTACAACCGCCAGCCGATCACCTGGTAGACGGTGTAGCGGGCGGCGCCGCTGCGTTTGACGGCGATCCAGGTGTGCACGCCGAAGGCGCCGCGCCAGTGGAACGCACGCGCGCTGTAAAACTGGATCACCGCGCGCGGCTCGCGGGCCGGGTCGGGTGCAAGGCCAGTGGCGGCCCTGCTCGCGGAAGCCCACTGCAGGCCGAGATCGATCGGACCGAACACGAGGGTGACCAGAGGTCCGAGCAGCAGCAGGGCAAGCAAGATCAGGGCACGCAGGGGCCATCGCAACCACGAGACCCTGCCCAGCGATCGGCCTGCTTCGCGTCGTAGGCTTCCTCGCCCGGTTGCAGCGGGCTCGTCAGGGCATCGGCCCCACCGTGATCGTTCCATGAGTCGATTTCGGTCCATCGAAAACTCCCATCATAGAACCCGTCGGCCCCGTAGCGGGGCATCCGACCGGCAGAATCCGACACTTGATCACTTCTGGCCCTTTCGGTAGCGTACGCCCGCCGCAGCATACTGGTGGACAAAGCCTTGACCCCAGTCGGGCGGCCGCCACCATTCGCCCCGATCCTCGTGACGCACGCATCCTTCTTCCCGCATTTCTTCTGGAGGTCCACAGGCGCTTCCCGGCATCACCCTGTCCACCATCTCGCGCATCGCCTATCGCAACGGTGCCTACCAGTTCTCGGTCCATGGCCAACCCTGCCCTGCAGTCTGGTGAACGGGCGCTGCTGCAGGTGGCCTCGAACGAAGATGGGCCCTGCATTGCGATGGGCCCGTCGCTCAATTTTGTCGATACCCAGTTGCCTGCCTTGCTGCAATGCCTGGCCAACATGAACCGCTGGGCGCAGGCGGTCCCCTGCCAGGCATTACGAGTCACGCCAGGCGGGCCGACCGAGCTCTGGGTGACCGACGAGAACGGTCGCATGACACCGGGCCATTTCACCGTGGTCGCCCGCTCCGGCACCTCCAACCTGATCTCGCCGGTGCAACCCTACGGACAGCCCCTGTATCCAGGCAGCGGCGCGCTGCGCCGACTGGGCACGTCGATCCCGCGCATCCCGTACGTCTGGGTGGGCACGATCGAAAATCCGATCGGCGAGGGCCGTTACCTGACGCCGTGCATCGGCAACCGGCACTATTTCATCTACGACGGCCTGCTCGAGACGAACCCCGGCAAGCGCGGCCTCGATTGCACGACCTTCGTCACCTCGGCGTTCGACGTGCATGCGGCCTATTCGAGTGGCGCGGGCGCGTTCGGCGACGGCAGCAAAGTTGCCGACTGCCTGAGCGCGCAGCCCTGTGACCTCGAAGGCACGGAGGCCAACCCGGGCGTTACGGGTGCCGACCTGGAGCTGTTCTTCGCCGAAAATCTCGAGGGCGAATTCATCATCTGGAAACCCGGCAAGCACTGCATGATGGTGATCCGCGGCGCATTGCTCGAGTACAACGTGGCGCCGGTCTGGGGCTTCCGCGAAACTCCGGTGAAAACCTTCCTGGCAAGTCACCCCAACACCCGCTACGTCGTGCGCGCCCTGCCGGGCACCGTTGCGATCCATCCCATCGGCAGTGCCGGGCGCCGGCGGCCGGTCCCTGCGGGCGCGCGGGCGGTGGCGCGCGGGCGGAACCGGCGGCGGGGTGGCGGAGGCAACGGCAAGACCTATACCGTGGTCTCGGGCGACAGTCTGTCACTGATCACCGGCCGGCTGGGGGCGACGTGCTGTTGTGGCCCATCTTGTATGACGCCAACCGCGCGGTTGTCGGCTCTAACCCCAACCTGATCAAGCCCGGCCAGAAGCTAACCGTACCCGACATCGGCAAGTACTCGTCGGCCCAACTGGCCGAGGCGCGCAACCGCGGCCGGCGCTGATCACGGTCCCTCAGAAGCTCATCTGCACCGACGTGCGGAACGTGCGCGGATACGCCGGGAACAGATAGACCCCGCCCCAGTATTGCGTGGGCGCGTCCTTCCAGTAGCGCCGGTCGAGCACGTTGTCGACCCCGACGCGCCAGGTCACGCTGCGCCCGCTGATGCGCTGGCGATAGTTGAACGCGGTATCCCACTGACCGTACGAGGGCAGCTCGACCTGGTTGTCGCGCGTCACCGGCTTGCGCCCCGACAGCGTGACCCGATTGAGCCACTGCAGGCCATCGATGCCCGGCACCTGCCAGGCCGCGAAGATGCTCGCGCTGAACGGCGCCACGTTGGTGGTCTTCCTGCCGACCTGATCCGGGTCGACCGCCTTGACGACCTTCGCATCGATGAGCGTGGCCTGCGCCTGCAGCCACAGCGAAGGGATCGGCCGTCCGGACCAGGCCAGCTCGAGACCTCGGTGGCGCGCCTCGCGGGCGCCGGGCACGCGCGTCACCAGGCCGTCGGCCTGGGCGATGTCGTCCGAGAACGGCTTTCGGATCTCGAACAGCGCGGCACTGAACAGCCCGCCGCTGGGCAGCACCTGCTTGAAGCCGGCCTCGGCCTGGCGGCTGCGCAGCGCCGGCAGCACGGCACCGGGGTTGGTGAACACGCTCGCGCGATTGGGCACCGCTTCGGATTCGATGCCGCTGCCGGCCGACACATAGGCCAACCCACCGGCCCAGGGCTGCCAGCCGAGCGCGCCCCAGGCGGTCGTCAGCCCCTGGTCGTACGACACGGCCCGGCTGCCGTCGGTGCGCATGCTCGAGCGTTCGAGCTGCGAATGCCGCGCGCCACCCCACACCGACCAGCCGCCCGGCAGGCGCACGACGTCGCCGATCCAGACATCGCGCGAGCGGCTGTCCTGCAGCGTGTTCAGGTCCAGCGGTGTGCCGTCGGCAGGCAGTGCCACCGGCGAGAAGATGTTGGTGGTGCCGACGAAGTTGTAGGCCTGACGGGGGTCGTAGCGTTCGCGGTAACGCGCCTCCAGGAAACCCAGGGTCAGCTCGTGGCGCAGCGCGCCGGTGTCGAATCGACCGCGCAGGGTGATCTCGGCATTCTGGTTGACGCGCTTCTCGTTGTCGCTGCGATAGTCGTAGACATCGACATCGCCGTTGCCGCACAGGCCCGGATACACGTAATTGGGGCCGGTGCTGCAGCCGTCCGGAAAGGCCAGCCGGTCGTTGGTGCGGATCTCCTGCCAGCCATAGCGCACCGCCAGGTTCCAGTGCTGCGCGAAGGTCTTGCGCCAGGCGATCGAAGCAGCCGATGCCCGGCTCTCGAAGGGCTGCGCCCACGTCTGAGCGCCGAGGTTGCGGCGCGGATCGAGCGGCGCCGGCAGGGTGTCGGCCACGCCGTCGCCGTTGCTGTCGAGCAGCCCGTATCCGGGCACGCTCATCTGCGAGACGCGATGATGTTCGAACTCGAGCTCCAGGCGCGATCGATCGGGCAGGCGCAGGTCGAAGAACGCGCTCGCGAAGCGCCGATTGCCGGGCGCGTCGCGAACCTCGAGGCGGCGCTCCTCCGCGGCCAGATTGACGCGATAGCCGATCACGCCATCGACGCCGGTGCGCCCGCCCAGGTCCGTATGCAGCAGCACGCTGCCGCGTTCGGACAGGCCGAAGAACAGTTCGCGCAGCGGCGAGTCGGTGGGGCGCTTGAGCGAATAATTGACAAGCCCGCCCGGCGCGCTGGTTCCGCTCTGGATGCCCGAGGCGCCGCGCAGGATCTCGATCGATTCCTTGTTCTCGAATCCGATCGGCGCGTGATTGGAAGCCGGCAGCCCGTCGCGCCGGTAATTCAGCGCGTTGTTCAGCAGGAATCCGCGGACCTGCAGCGACTCGATGTACCCGACGGTGTTGTACGAATCGCTGGCCGAGGTCTCGGCCTTGATCGCGCCGGACAGGCCGCCCGCACCCAGGTCGCGCAGCGTACCGGCCCGGATCACCGAGATCGCCTGCGGGGTTTCGGCCAGCGGCACGCCGGACAGGCCGCCCACCGAGGCGGATTCGGTGGCGGGCGGGTTCGGCCGGGCGACGACCCGGACCTCGGGCAGCACGGCGGGTGTCTGGGCCTGGGCCAGGCCGCCGACCGTGGTCAGCGCCAGCAGGCAGGCACGGGCCCGCGGCCAGCGGCGCAGCCGGCGAGGGTCGAGGCGCGGTTCGGACCGGCTCAGGCCGGCGCGTGCAGTGACAAGCAGATTGGTAGCCATCGTTTCCTTCTTCGCGAAGCGATGGCAGGTCGGCGGGTGAAGCACGCGGCCGTCCGGACGGAAAAAGGCCCTGGACGGCGCGATGACTGCTTCAACGCTTCCCTGCGCAAGTATTAACTCGATCAGGTTCCAAGGGTTTTTCTCACCCGTCCGGACTGCCGGACTGCGGCCGATGAAGGCCGCAGATTTGTACGGGACCCCTAGCGTGAACGGCGATTATACCGTGGGCGCCGGACGCCCTGCGGCCCGCAGTGCCGCCCCCACGCGAGCGGGCAAGGCGCCGCTCAATTCGATGTGGGCGATCCGCGCCTCGGACAACACGGCCGTGAGCCGGGCATGAAACGAGGCTCGCGCGCCAGGACCGTCGCGCTGGATGCCGTCGGCGGTCCAGGGCACGTCGATGCCGGCCAGCAGCGTCAGGTCATAGCCACGCTGATGCGCGATCGCAGCCGGCAGCAGGCTGTCATCGTCGAAGAGCTCGAGGCTGTACAGAGCGGTGGCCAGCGGGCTCGAGTCGATCACCAGCCACTCGCGCCGGCGCATCCGGGCCTGCTCCCGGGCCGCCGTTTCGCGCGCGATCTGCTCGGCCACCAGCCCGGCCTGTTCGTCGGCGCGCGGCGTGCGTCCGTGCCGGTCGCAGAACTCGCGCAGCGCTTCGGGCACCCACAGCCCCGGGAGCCGTTCGGCCAGCGCTTCGCACAGACTGCTCTTGCCGGTGCACTCGGCGCCGATGACCGCGATGCGCACGGGCGCGCCGGTGGCGGCCCGCTGCGAGACAGGGCCCGGGCGCGGACCGCCGACCTGGCTCATGGCTGCACCGCCCGCAGGCTGCGCCGCCAGCGCCGCAGCCCCGCCAGCGAGAGCAGCATGAACAGTCCGTACAGCACGGCGGTCAGCCACAGCGCCTTGTAGCCGAACAAGGCAATGCTCGACGCATTCACGAGCAGCCAGACCCACCAGTTCTCGAGGTACTTGCGCGCCAGCAGCAGTTGTCCGATCACACTGCCGGCGGTGGGAAACGCATCGAGATAGGGCACGTCGGTGTCGGTGAAACGATCCAGAACGGCGCCCAGCAGCAGCCACATCGCCAGCCACGCGATGCTCAGCACAGGCGCCGTCCCGGGCTGCAGGCGAGTGATCCGCAGGCGCTCTCCGGCGGGGTCGCCCGCGCGCCGCCCGAACAGCCACTGCCACCAGCCCCAGGCCGAGGTCGCCCCGAAAAAGACCTGCAGCGAGGCATCGCCATAGATGCGATTGGCATAGAAGAGCCACGCATACAGCGCGCAGCTGGCGATCGCCAGCGGCCAGCCCCAATGGCTCTCGATGACATTGCAGGCCACGCAGCCGAAGGCCAGGGCGAAGGCGACGATCTCGAGCCAGGTGACGGCGGTTCCCCACCAGGTGAAGGCAGTGCTGAGCATGGGTGCAGTGTACTGTCGCGACGAAGAGCCCCGCCTGCCGCGCGCGGGCGGCATCCGCCCGGCGCACTGCCGGGCCCGTCACGGGTATCGTCCGAAGTTCGCAGCGAAGCGCGCACAGACATCGCACCGTCCTTCCGGAGACTCGAATGAAACGCCTCGCCGACCCGCGGCCCGCCGCCCGACTCGCACTGCTCGCATTGGCTGCCTGCGGCACCCTGGCGGTCGCTGCTCTGGCCGGCCCCCCGGCGCGGGCACAGACCGGCCCGGGGGCCGACGAGATCGCGCGCTATTCCGGACTGCACGCCGCCGCGCACCGCGGCGACCTGCCGGCCCTTGGGAAGCTGATCGCCGCTGGCGCCAACCTGAACGGGCGCGACGGCCACGGCCGCACGCCCTTGCACGTGGCGACCTTCGCCCGCCACCCTGCCGCGATCCGTGCGCTGGCCCGCGCCGGGGCCAACCCGAGCGCCCTCGACAACGACCGATACGACGCGGTGACGATCGCCGCCGTCGCCGACGACGGCGAGTCGCTGCGAGCGCTCCTGGCCGAAGGCGCGAGCGCCAGGCTCATCACCAGCCGATACGACGGCACCGCCCTGATCGCGGCAGCCCACCTGGGCCACGCCGGCATCGTGGGCCAGCTGATCGCGGCGGGCGCGCCGCTGGATCATGTCAACAACCTGCACTGGACCGCGCTGATCGAGTCGATCGTGCTGGGCGACGGCGGCCCGCGCCATGTCGCGACCCTGCGTGCCCTGGTCGATGCGGGGGCCAGCCTGAGCCTGGCCGATCGCGAGGGCCGCACGCCACTGGCCCTGGCGCGGGCCCGCGGCTACGCCGAGATGATCCGGATCCTCCAGGGCGCAGGCGCGCGCTGAGCGCGACCCGCCGGGCCGGACTGGCCCGCCATCAGTACGGTGGCAGCCGGGGACTGATGGTGCCGGCGCTTGCCCACGCATCGAGCGGTGCGGCGCCCGCCGCCAGCAGCATGGCCGGTATCGACCAGGACCCGGCCGAACTGCGCTGTCCTGGTGCGATGCCATGGCGCGGATTCAACAGCGCGCCGCCTGCCGGACCGCTCGGAGCCGGGGCCGGCCCCAGCGGCAGGATCGGCTCGATCGGAGTGAGCGGCACCGCCGGGGCGATGGGAACGACCGGGGCGTTCGGCACGGCAGGCGCGCCCGGAGCTGCAGGCATCGGCGGCGTCGACCCCGACGCTGGCGGCAAGGGGGCTGGCGGTACCGGAGCCGGCGGCGCGGTGCTCGATGCGCCGGCGCCAGACGGTGCCGCCACCGGAGCATTCGGAGCCTGCCCGGCCGATGCCGCGGACGCACCCGATGATGCAGGCGCGCCGGCCGCGGCCGGTTGGGTCACGGTGCTGGTAAATGCATTCGGCGGCAACCCGCGCGGCGGCGGCGCCGGCGGCGTGCGCCGATCGGCCACCTGTATCGCCCCGCCCGTGGGCACTTCGACACTGCCCGCCTCGTTGCTGACCGCCACGCGGCCCTGGATCACCCGCAGCAGCAGCCCCGGACGCGAGCCGCCCTCGCAGCCGCGCGGCGGGCAGACGGTTTCATTGGCCTCGTACTCGGTGCCGCGGATGCCGATGGTCGCGCTCGGCGTGCTCATCCGGTAATCGTCGCGATTGCGTTTGCCGATCGCGCCGCTCACCGTGCGCAGCGCGCCCCGCACGAGCGTCATGAAGTTCTTCTGCTCGGCCATGTCGAAGCGGTACGAGTCGATGCGGAATTCGGTGTTGGGCTGAAGGGCCACCACCGCGCCATCCGAGAACCGGAGCTCGATCCGCCCGTCCGCCCGTGTCGTGACCCGGTCGCCGCTGGTCAGGGTGGTGCCCGGGCGGGCCGGCGACAGCAGCGCTCCTTCGCGCAGCAGCACGGTCTCGCCGGTCGAACTGAGCACGGTGGCCGCCGAGGCTGGCATGGCACCGGGTCCGCGCACCGGCGGCGCACCGACCGTCTGTGCCACGGCCAGTCCGCCCAGGCCCGCGCCAGTCAGGGCCGCCAGCGCCAGCAGCGCACCGGCCAGCCAGCCCAGCCACGCCACACGCTGGGAACTTCCCGGAAACCAGCGACGCATGCAACTGACGATTAAGGCCATACGAACATAACGGCCGACATCGGACGAACTACAGGCCGTTCAGCCGGCCCAGCCGACCGCTGAGGGATCAGGCCCCGACCGCGCGCCCTCTGCCCAGGCGCACCCGACGACCTGCCCGGATGCCCGGACGCTCGACCCACCGATGCAGCAGCTCGGCCAGCAGCCAGGTCAGCAGCAGGGCCCCCGCGGCCTGTGCCAGCGCGGCCAGCCCGCTGCCTGCCGGCCATCGCTCCTTGATCCACAGCATGACCGGAACGTGGATCAGGTAGATCGGATACGAGACCAGCCCGATCCGGTCCAGGACCCGGGCCAGTGCCCTGCCCGATCGCGCCAGCGGCGTCGGCACACCGCGGCGCGACAGAGCCTCGCCGACGGCCGTCGGCGACACCCGATGGATCAGCAGGAACAGCGCGGCCAGGCCCAGTACCGGAAGCGGCGACGGATTGAGGTTAAGGACCGCGTTGACCCGGTCGGCCCATGGCAGCGTCAGCGCGATGGCGGCCGCCGCCAGCCACGGCCCCAGGCGCCTGAAGCGCGCGCCTGGCACGGCCGCGACAGCCACAGCAGCCGGCACATCGGGCAAACCGGCCGCCCCGGGTCTCTCGGGAATCGCGGGCCCACCTGACACCGCAGGTGCGCAGGTCGCCAGCGCAGCTCCGGCCGCAAAAAAAACGAGATGGGCGGGCGCCGCATTGACCAGGTAGGCATACCGCAGAAAGTCGGTCATCGGCCCGACCTGCCCGGCCCACAGCAGCTCGAGGAACACCCGATCGAAGGCGCCACGCTGCGCCAGCCAGACCCAGGCCACCGACACGGCCACGAACACCAGAACCGTGCCCGTGACCGCCTTCCGGCCAGCCGGGGCGCGCGGCCCCGGCGCAGCCTGCGCCAGGCGGCTTGCGCCCTGCCGCGCATCGACCCCCGTCTTCGGGCGCATGCCCCACAGCAGCGCCAGCAGCGGCGCGACCAGGTACCAGCCCAGTTCCACCGTCAGCGACCAGCTCACCGCGGTCACGTCGAAGCCTGCCAGCGCCGGCGGATACAGGTGCGAGAGCGCCAGCAGGTTGAGCAGGAAGGCGAACCAGTCGCCGGCCGGCGCGCCCGCCAGCCGCTGGCCGACCGGCCCGAGCGCGGTCAGCGCCAGCACCACCGCCCAATAGACCGGGAAGATCCGGAATGCCCGCCGCACCAGGTAGGGGCCCAGGGGCAGCGCCGCGCAGCTGCCTGCGATCAGATATCCGCTGATGACGAAAAACAGCTCGACCCCGAGCAGCCCGCCCAGCCGGCCGATCCAAGGCACCTGCACCTGCAGGTAGGCGCCCAGGTGATTGCAGACCACACCGGCCACGGCCAGTCCGCGCAGCATGTCGATTCCAGGCAGACGATCCCCGCCGCGAGCGCCGGGTTCGCCGGTATTGCGTGTCGATTCCGTCATCCGCCCGCGGCCCGTCCTCGCCTGAGAAGGCGCCAAGCATAGCGTGGCCGCCGGCCGCCCCGGCGGGGCCGGCGCACCGCCACGGCGCGCGGCACGGGTCCTGGAACGCCGGCCGCTCACCGGGCGCCGCGGTCGGTGTTAATGTCGCAATCCCCTCGTCGTCGTACCTCCCGTGTCGGCGACTTTTCCGAAAGAGGCGCCCCCCATGTATCCGTTTACCTACCAGCGGGCAGCCGGGTTGGCTCAGGCTGTCGCCAGCCTGAAGGCCGACCCGCAGGCCAAGGTGCTCGCCGGCGGCATGACGCTGCTGCCCTCGATGAAGCATCGCCTGGCGGCCCCGTCATGTCTGATCGACATCGCGCGGCTGCCCGAGCTGCACGGCATCCGGCTCGACGGCCAGAGCCTGATCGTGGGCGCGGCCAATCGCCATGGCGAAATCGCCACCGATGCCACCGTGCTCGCGTCGCTGCCGGCGCTGGCCGCCCTGGCCGGGCAGATCGGCGACCCGCAGGTCCGCGCCCGCGGCACGCTGGGCGGCGCGATCGCCAACAACGATCCCGCAGCCGACTACCCGGCGGCCGTGCTGGGCTGCCGCGCCGAGATCGCGACCGATCGCCGCAGCATCGCGGCCGATGACTATTTCCAGGGCATGTTCACCACCGCGCTGCAAGCCGACGAGATCATCACGGCGATCCGCTTCGAGCGGCCCCGCCGCGCCGCCTATGCCAAGTTCGCGCACGCCGCTTCCGGCTACGCGATGACGGGCGTGTTCGTCGCCCAGTTCGACGACAGCGTGCGGGTCGCGGTCACCGGCGCCGGTCCCTGCGTTTTTCGCTGGGAAGCCGCCGAGGCCGCGCTGGCCAGGGACTTCTCCACCGCCGCTATCCAGGCCCTGACCCTGCCGGCCGACGGCCTGAACGCCGACCAGCATGCCCCAGCCGAATACCGCGCCCATCTCGCTCAGCTGATGACGGTGCGCGCAGTGGCCCACATCACCGGCCACGCCGCCTGACCCCGAAGGACCTCCGATGAAGATCGAACTCGTCGTCAATGGCGAACACCGCACGGTGCATTGCGAACAGCGCACCCTGCTCGCCGACCTGCTGCGCAGCCAGCTCGGACTCACCGGCACCCACATCGGCTGCGACACCAGCCAATGCGGCTGCTGCACCGTCCACGTCGACGGCCAGGCCGTCAAGTCGTGCACCATGCTGGCCGCGCAGGCCGAAGGCTGCTCGGTCGTCACGATCGAGGGCCTGGCCAAGGGCGACCGGCTGCATGCCGTGCAGCAGGCCTTCTCGGCCTGCCACGGCCTGCAATGCGGCTTTTGCACCCCCGGCATGATCATGGCCAGCGTCGACCTGCTCAAGCGCCACCCGGCGCCCACCGACGAGCAGATCCGCGAGGGCCTTGCCGGCAACCTGTGCCGCTGCACCGGTTACGTGAACATCGTCGCGGCGGTCAAGACGGCCGCCGCGCAACTGGCCGCCGCCCCGTCGGCGGCCGGTCACGGAGATCGCACATGAGCGCCATCATCGACTCGCGGGCCAGCGATCTGGTCCCCGCCCGCCATGAAGACCTCCGCCTGGTCACCGGCCAGGGCAAGTACACCGCCGACTGGAACCTGAGCGGCCAGCTGCACGCCTTCGTGGTCCGCTCCGACCGCGCCCATGCACGGCTGGTCAAGGTCGACACCGCCGCGGCCAGTGCCGCCGCCGGCGTGGTCGCGGTGCTCACCGCCTGGGATGTCGCCGAAGCGGGCTTTCACGAGATCCCGTCGGGCCCCCCGCTGGTCGGCACCGACGGCAAGCCGCAGGCCAAGCGGCCGCTGCCCGTGCTCGCCACCGATCGCGTGCGTTTCGTCGGCCAGCCGATCGCGATGGTCATCGCCGACACCGCGCTGGCCGCCCAGGATGCCGCCGAGCTCGTCGAGATCGACTACGAAGAGCTGCCCGCGGTCGCCTCGCTCGACGCCGCCCTCGCCGCCGGCGCACCGCAGCTGCACGACAGCCATCCGGGCAACGTCGGCCTGGTCTTCGAAGCCGGCAACAGTGCCGCTGTCGATGCCGCCTTCGCCAAGGCCGCCCGCACCACCACGCTGCGGGTGCACAGCCAGCGCCTGATCGGCGCCCCGATGGAGCCTCGCGCGTGTCTGGCGACCTACGACACCGCCCGCGAGCACTTCACCCTGTACACCCCCACCCAGGGCGTGCTGGGCATGCGCTCGTCGCTGGCCGCGGTCACCGGCTTCGACGCCAGCCGCATCGAAGTGGTCGCCCAGGATGTGGGCGGCTCGTTCGGCCTGCGCGGCGGACCCTATCCCGAACACATCCTGGTGATGCTGGCCGCGCGCAAGCTCGGCCGGCCGGTGAAGTGGGTGGGCTCGCGCTCCGAGGTCTTCCTGAGCGACTGGCACGGCCGCGCGCTCACGCTCGAGGCCAGCGTTGCCCTGGCCGACGACAACACCATCCTGGCCTTCCGGTTCGAGGATCAGGCCGACCTGGGCGCCTACACCGTCTACTTCCAGTCGATGATCGGCACCAAGAACATCACGGTGACGATGGGCGGGGTCTACCGGGTGCCGGCGCTGTACGCGCGCTCCACGCTGGTGTTCACCAACACGGTGCCGGTCTCGGCCTATCGCGGCGCCGGCCGGCCCGACATCGCCTACGTGATCGAGCGCCTGATGGACCAGGCCGCAGCCGAACACGGGCTCGATCCGGTGGCCCTGCGCCGGCGCAATTTCATCCCGCCCAGCGCCTTCCCCTACACCACGGCCAACGGCACGGTCTACGACGGCGGCGAATTCGCCGCGGTCATGGACAAGGCCCTGAAGCAGGCGGACTACGCCGGCTTCCCGGCGCGCCGCGCCGCCAGCGAGGCCCGCGGCCGGCTGCGCGGCATCGGCTTTGGCTGTTATCTCGAGGCCTCGGGCGCCGGCGGCGCCCCCAAGGACATGGTGTCGGCGCATTTCCGCGGCGATGGCCTGGTCCATTTGTACGGAGTGACCGGCCCGTCGGGCCAGGGCCACGAGACGTCGTTCGCCCAGATCGTCTCCGACGGACTGGGCATCCCGCGCGAACTGATCCGCTATCACGCCAGCGACCCGGCCACCGAGCTGATGGGCAACGGGACCGGCGGCTCCCGCTCGCTGTACGGCGCGGGCAGCGCGTTCAAGGTGCTGATCGGCAACCTGATCGCGCGCGCGCGGCCCCATGCGGCGCGTGCGCTGGCCCATCCCGAGGGCACGGTCGAATACCGCAACGGCGCCTTCCACGCCGGCGAGCATCACATCTCGCTGCTCGACCTGGCGGCGTCGCTGCGCGGGCCGACCCCGCATCCGCTCGACTGCGAAGGCGAATCCGTCTCCGGCACCACCTTTCCCAATGGCTGCCACGTGGCCGAGGTCGAAATCGATCCGGCGACCGGTGTCACCGACGTCATTTCCTACAACGCGGTCGACGATCTGGGCTTCGTGGTCTCGCCGCAGCTGGTCCAGGGCCAGGTCCATGGCGGGGTGCTGCAAGGCGCCGGCCAGGTGTTCGGCGAACATGCCATCTACGATGCCGATACCGCGCAGCTGCTGACCGGCAGCTTCATGGACTACGTGATGCCGCGCGTGGGCTGGGTGCCGCACATCCGCACCGACTACCACCTGGTGCCGACCAAGCTCAATGCGCTGGGCGCCAAGGGCGTGGGCGAGTCGGGCTGTTCGGGCTCCTTGCCGGCGCTGGTCAATGCCATGAGCGATGCGCTGCGCCGCGCCGGCGTGCCGCCGATGGACATGCCCTTCACCCCGGCGATCGTCTGGAAAGCCCTGCGAGAGCGGCGCTGATGCGCGGCTGCCGCACAACAACGCCCCGGGCCCCGGCATGAGCCAGCTGGTGATCGCGACGCAGTTCGGCGAGATCGTCGACAAGCGTCTCGCTCAGGAGATGCCCGAGGTGCGGTGGCTGAGCCTGCCGGCTGGTGCGCCGGCAAGCCTGCCGCCCGAGGTCAACATCCTGCTGTCGGCCAGCTACCCGCGCGACCCCGCCTCGCCGCTGCGCGTGCGTCCGCCCGGCTGGCCGTTCAATCTGAAGTGGATCCAGCTGATCTCGGCCGGCATCGACAGCTACCCGCCCTGGGTGTTCGAAGTGCCCAAGGTCAGCACCGGGCGCGGCGTGGGTGCCGAACCGATCGCCGAGTACGTGCTGGCTGCGCTCTTCGAGCATGCCAAGAAGCTGCCCCGCCTGTGGGTCAAGGGTCCGGAGCAATGGAAACATTCGTCGCTGGGCATGCTGCGAGACTCCACGCTGGGCATCGTCGGCATGGGTCCGATCGGACTGGCGCTGGCCACCAAGGCCCTGGCGCTGGGCATGAAGGTTCGGGCCCTGCGCCGCACGAGCGCTGCATTTGCGCTGCCCGGCATCGAGCGCGCGGCCAGCCTGAGCGAGCTGTTTGCGTTATGCGACCACGTCGTGATTGCTGCGCCCGCCACCCCCGAAACGCGGCACATGGTCAATGCCGAGGTGCTGGCCTGCGCGAAACGGGGGCTGCACCTGATCAACATCGGCCGGGGCACCCTGGTCGACCAGACGGCCCTGATCGCCGCCCTGGACGCCGGCCAGCTCGCGCGCGCCACGCTCGACGTCACCGACCCCGAGCCGCTGCCGGCCGGCCATCCGCTGTATCACCATGCCAAGGTGCGCATCTCGCCGCACACCTCGGCGATTTCGTCGTACATCCGCGAAGCGCTGGTCGCCAAGGTGGCGCGCAACCTGGCCCGATATCAGGCCGGTCAGGACCCGGAAGACCTCACTCGGGGCGACGTGTAGACGGTGTGCTCGGCGCCATCCGGCGCCCGGCCAGCAGCAGCACGCTGGTGGCTGCCAGCAGCCCCAGCCCCAGCAGCAGGGCATGGCCATCGGCCCACTGGTCCAGCGGCGCGGCCAACTGGCGCGCCACGCCCAGTCCGGCGGTGACCAGGGCGCCCACGCCGATCAGCCAGCCGGCGTAACGCCGCCCCCGCTCGCGCTGCAGCGCCGCGGCGCCGGCCAGGCGATTGACCCACCAGCCGGCCACGCCATCGGCCAGCAGCATGCCCGCACCGAAGGCCAGTGCCAGCAGGAACACGATGCCGGCGCCGCCGATACGCGCCCCGCTGCCCGCGAACCAGGCCGCCATCGACAGGGTGTCCAGCGACAGCGCGAACAGTGCGCCGGTGACCGCCGCGCCCCAACGCGAGACGGTCAGCGGGGCCAGCGGACGCAGCCAGCGCGGCAGCGCGTGCGCACGGGGCGCGGCATGACCGGCCGTGCGGATGCTCAGCAGGCCGACCAGCGTCAGACAGGCGATCGACAGCCAGGCGCCGGTGGCGTCGAGCCAGTCGGGCAGGAATACACCGCCTGCGCGGTAACTGATCTGTGCGATCAGCAGCACCACCAGCGAATGCCCCAGCGAAAACTGCGCGCCGCTCCAGCGTGCCGCCCTGTCGCGTCCGGCCTGCCGATTCAGCCGGCTCGTGGCATCGATGGCAGCGAGGTGGTCGGCATCGAAGCCGTGCTTGAAGCCCAGCGCCAGCACCACCCCCATCAGTGCGAGCGAATCGAGCGCAGGCGTCACAGTCGCGCCCGATGAGTGTCGGCGGGGATCGCGCTGGCCAGCGAACGCCGGTAAAGGGCCGCCACGGCTTCGATCACCGGGGCCGAGGAGGCCTCGGCCGCCGCATAGCGATCGGCCAGCCCGCGGTACTCGCCCTCGATCAGCACATCGAGCGGCGCGGGCTCGAAGCGCAGCTCATCGCCCAGCAGCGCGCAGGCGCCCCGCAGCAGCAGGCGATCGGGATAGCTCATGCGAGGGTTTCCTGCCCCAGGGGTCGGCCGGCCTGCCCGGCCCTCAGGCGGGCGCGGCGACCCGGTACCAGTTGACGCCCTGTTCGTCGCGCTCGACGACGGCCTCGCCGCGGGCCACCAGGTAATTCAGGTGCGCAAGGCTCTCGCCGGTGGCCATGCTGAGCAGGTGCTGGTCCCCCTCGATCTTGCGGGCGAACAATGCGCCGAACACGTCGATCGCCCGGCGCGGCTCGCGCAGCGAACGGCGCAGGCGCTCCAGGCCGACCTCGTGGCCACGGATCAGATCGTCCAGGCGCGCATGCAGGCCCCGGAACGGTTCGTTGTGGGCCGGCAGCACCAGCACGTCGTCGGGCACCTCGCGCTTGATCCGGGCCAGCGAGCTCATCCAGTCGCCCAGCGGGTCGGCATCGGGTTCGGTCGGGAACACCGACACGTTCGACGAGATGCGCGGCAGCACCTGATCGCCCGAAATGAGCAGTTTCAGGTCCGGGCAATAAAAACAGGCGTGCTCGGGCGAGTGCCCGTTGCCCACCACCACCCGCCACTGGTGTTCGCCGATGGTGAGGGATTCGCCATCGCGCAGCCGCCGGAAGCTGTCGGGCAGCTTGTAGGTGCTCTTGCCGAAACCGCCGAAGCGCGTGCGGTAGTACTCGATGGCGTCATCGCCCCAGCCGGCGCGACGATAGAAACGCACCCCGTCGTCGGGCGCTTCGCGGCCGGTGTCGGCCACCAGCACGCGGCAGTTCAGGTATTCCAGCCGGGTCATCCACAGGCTGCAATCCGACTTGCGGATCAGCCATCCGGCCATCCCGACATGATCCGGATGCATGTGGGTGACCATCACCCGGCTCAGGCCGCGGTTTTCGAGCGGACCGGCCAGCACCTGGCGCCAGGCGGTCGCGGTGTCGGAGGTCTGGATGCCGGTGTCGACGATGGCCCATTGTTCGCCGTCGCGAATCGCCCAGAGATTGATATTGGCCAGCGAAAAGGGCAGCGGCATGCGGATCCACAGCACGCCAGTGGCCACTTCGGTGACCGCGCCGGCGGCCGGCGGCTCACCGCAGGGGTATTCGAGAACAGGACGCACCCGACGGGTGCGATCGACAGACACGTCGCTCATGGGAAATCCTTGCCGCTACTCCTCGAGCCGAACCGCCGGCCCGTCCCGGAGCGCACACTGCGCCCCAGGATAACAAAAGGCGCGATACCCTAGCCCCTGACCCGATCGCGCACCCTTCCCGACCCGGTGCGCCACACCCATCCGCCAGGGGCCGCCCGACCATGACCACCCAGCCTGACCCGCTCCCGCCGATCGAACTCGCCGCGCCCGACATCAGCGTGCACCGCGCCGGCAATATCGGCGTCGACTATGTCAGCTCGTTCGACTCCGGCAAGCCGGGGCCGCACGTGATGCTGCAGGCGCTCACCCATGGCAACGAACTGTGCGGGGCGATCGTGCTCGACGAACTGCTGCGCGCCGGCCTGCGGCCCGCCGCAGGCCGGCTGACCGTCGCCTTTGCCAATACCCAGGCCTACGCGAACTGGAATCCGGCCGATCCGGACGTCAGCCGTTTCGTCGACGAGGACTACAACCGCGTCTGGTCCGACGAGGTGCTGTCCGGCCCGCGCGATTCGGTCGAACTGCGCCGCGCCCGGGAACTGGGCGGCTTCGTGGCCCGCGCCGACTATCTGCTCGACATCCATTCGATGCGCGAGCCCTGCCCGCCGCTGATGGTCTGCGGTGTCGCCGGGCGCGGCGGCGAAAAGGGCGCGGCCATGGCGCGCAGGATGGGCGTGCCGCGCCATCTGCTGATCGACACCGGTCATCCAGCCGGCCCGCGAATGATCGAGCATGGCGGGTACTCGCAGCCCGCCTCGCCGCGCACCGCGGTGCTGATCGAATGCGGCCAGCACTGGGAGCGGGCCAGTGTCGACGTCGCCCGCGAGACGGTCCGGCGATTTCTGGACGTGACCGGCGTGCTGGACTATGGCCGATCGGCCTGGACGGGCGATGCTCCAGCCCGCGCGCTGCCGTCCCCAGGCGGCCAGGACGACGACGCCCCGCGCGTCGTGCGAGTCACTCACGCGGTGGTCGCGCGCAGCCTGTCGTTCCGGTTCGCGGGCGACTATCGCGGCCTGGAAGTCATCGAGCGCGCCGGCGACCCGATCGCCTACGATGGCGAGGAGACCATCCGCGCGCCCTACGACCGCACGGTGCTGGTGATGCCCTCGAAAGCGCACCTGCGCATCGGCAATACCATGGTCAGGCTGGGCCGATTCGACGACTGAGCTCGTGCCCGTCGCCGGCGGCGGGCACGAACGCCGCCGCTCGCGGCCGTGGGGCCCCGATCAAGCCCCCAGCGTGCGCCGGAACAGCCCGAACAGCCGCACCCAGTGCCGTTCCGCGCTGGGTTTGTCGTAGATGCCCTGGCGCTGCGGAAACGCAAAACCGTGCTGGGCCCCCGGATACCACTCCAGCCGGTAGCGTGCGCGGGCCTGCTTCAGCGCTGCCTCCAGCGTGTCGATCATTTCCTTGGGCGCGTACTGGTCGATCTCGGCGCAGGCGAAGTACGACTCGCACTTGAGCTTGTCGACCACCCGGTGCGGCGAATCCGGTTCGTCGGTGACCATGCGCGCACCGTAGATTGCTGCGATGCAAGAAAAGCGCTCGGGGTAGTTCGCGGCCGCGGTCACCACGTACGGGCCGCTCATGCAGTAGCCGACCGCGCCGATCCGGGAGTGATCGAGCTCCGGGCGCGAATCGACGAACGCCAGCAGCGCGCCGGTGTCGCGCGCGATCAGCGCGTTGCTCAGGTGCGCCATCATGTCGCGCATGCGCTTGAAGCCCTCTTCGGTGCGCTCCATGACGAATTCGCGGGTCTGGCGGTAGTACAGATTGGGCAGCACCACGCCGTAGCCGACCGAAGCGATCCGGCGCGCCATGTCGTGCAGTTCTTCGCGCTTGCCGGGCGCATCCATGTAGAACAGCACCACCGGATGCGGGCCGCCCTCGTCCGGATGCACGTAGAACGTGTTCATCGATCCGTCGGGGGTCGGGATCTCGAGGTGATGTTCGATCATGGGCGTTTCCTGGCGTTCGGCAAGACGGGATTCCAGTGTAGGGCGCCGGGCGGCTTTGCGTATCCGGCCTTCCGCCTGAGACAATCCGCTTTCTGTCACAACCGAGGGTGCCTGGCGCCCCCGATATGGAAATCACCTTTCTGTTCGGCCTGATCCTGTTGAACGGGGTCTTCGCCATGGCCGAAATCGCCCTGGTCACCGCCCGGCGAACCCGACTGCAGAAGATGGCCGACTCCGGCGATGCCGGCGCGGCGGCGGCCCTGACGCTGGGCATGGATCCCACGCAGTTCATGTCGACCATCCAGATCGGCATCACCTCCATCGGCGTGCTCAACGGCATCGTCGGCGAGGCGGCGCTGGCCGCGCCCTTCGCGATCTGGCTGCAGCAGCTCGGCCTGGCCAAGGGGTTCAGCGAAATCGGCGCCACCGCGCTGGTGGTGCTGTCCATCACCTACTTTTCGATCGTGCTGGGCGAACTGCTGCCCAAGCGCCTGGGCCAGATCAACCCCGAGCCGATCGCGCGCGTGGTGGCCCGCCCGCTGCAGGCTCTGGCGATGATGACCAAGCCGTTCGTGCGGCTGCTCACCCTGTCGACGATGCTGATGCTGCGCCTGTTCGGGGTTCGCAACGACGCCCAGGCGGCGGTGACCGAGGAGGACATCCAGGCGATGCTGGCCGAAGGGTCGGACGCGGGTGTCATCGAGCGCCATGAACACCAGATGGTGCGCAACGTGTTCCGGCTGGACGATCGGCAGATCACCTCGCTGATGATCCCGCGCGCCGACATCGTCTACCTCGACATCCAGGATCCGCTCGAGGTCAACCTGCAGAAGATCGAGCGCGCCGAGCACAGCCGCTTCCCGGTGTGCAAGGGCGGGCCCGAGACCGTGCTGGGCATCGCCACCACCCGCCAGATCCTCGCCCAGACCCTGCGCGGCGAAGAGGCCGACCTGGCCCGCGACCTGCAGCCGGCCGTGTTCGTGCCCGAGACCCAGACCGGCATGGAGCTGCTCGAGAATTTCCGCTCCAACAACGTGCACATGGCGCTGGTGATCGACGAGTACGGCGAGATCCAGGGCATGGTCACGCTGCAGGACGTGCTCGAGGCCATCACCGGCGAATTCAAGCCGCACCGCGCCGAAGACGCCTGGGCGATGCAGCGCGAGGACGGCTCCTGGCTGCTCGACGGCCTGATCCCGCTGCCCGAGCTCAAGGACCGGCTGGGACTGGCGGCGCTGCCCGAGGAGGACAAGGGCCGCTATCAGACCCTGAGCGGCATGACGATGCTGCTGCTGGGCCGCGTGCCCTCCACCGGCGACCGCGTCGACTGGGGCGGCTGGCGCTTCGAGATCGTCGACATGGACAACAAGCGCATCGACAAGGTGCTGGCCATGCCCCTGCCCGACACCTCGGACGAGTTCACGTCCGCGTCGAGCGACGCCGCCTGAACCGGGCGCGGCGCCGCCACGCTCCGCGCCCGGCCACCCGGCCCCGCAACCGATTCGCATCCCGACCGGAGACCCTCCGATGAACCGACCGAGCCCCGCCGACCAAGCTTCCCATGATGCCAAGGCCATGCTGGCCGACATCAAGTCCGGGTACCCCGTCCTGAGCCCCGATCCCGACTATCCGCCGCTGCGCCTGAAGTCGATCAAAGGCGAGGTCAGCGCGCAGGAGTGGGCGGCCCGCGTCGACTGCGCCTGCGCCTACCGGCTGGTCAAGCACTTCGGCATGGACGACCTGATCTACAACCACATTTCGGTGAAGATCCCCGGCACCGAGTCCTTCCTGCTCAATGCCTTCGGCCTGACCTACGACGAGATCACCGCGTCCTCGCTGGTCAAGATCGACATCGCCGGCAAGGTGCTCTGGGAGCCCGAGTTCCCGCCCGGCCTGGGCTACAAGTTCAACCCGGCCGGCTGGGTGATCCATGCGGCCATTCATGAGGCGATGCCGCAGGTGCACGGCGTGGTCCACACGCATTCGCTGGCGACCATGGCCGTGTCGTCGCTGGCCAGGGGCCTGCTGCCGATGACCCAGACGGCCATGCGCTTCGACAAGATCGCCTATCACGACTATGAAGGCGTGGTGGTGGAACTGGCCGAGCGCGAGCGCCTGGTGCGCAATCTGGGCGACTGCGATGTGATGTTCCTGCGCAATCACGGTGTGCTCACCGTGGGCCGCTCGATCGCCGAGGCCTTCAACAACACCTACCGGATCGAACGCTCCTGCCGGGCGCAGCTGATGGCCAGCGCCACCGGCGACGACCTCGTCATTCCGCCGGCCGATGTCATCGCCAGGACCAATCACGCCTACAAGCCCGGCACCCGGCGCCCGTACGGCGTGCTCGAGTGGCCGGCGATGCGCCGCCTGGCCGACCGGCTCGACCCCTCCTATCGCGAATGAGCGCGCCGATGAGTTCCCTGCTGCCCGCACTGGGCGAATTCGCCGCCTCGATGGCCAGCCGTGCGCTGCCGCCCGAGGTTTTGCACCACGCCAAGCGCGCGGTGATCGACTGGACCGCCTGCACTGTGGCCGGTGCCGGCGCCGCGCCCGCCCGCCTGATGGAGGAAGCCTTCGCCGAAGAGCTCGATCGCGGCCCGGCCCGGCTGATCCTGGGCCGCCCGGCCGGCAGCAGCGTGGCCGCGCTGATCAATGGCACGGCCGCCCACGCCGTCGAGTTCGACGACATCTACAAGGAGGCGATCTACCATCCCGGCGCGCCGACGATCGCCGCCGCGCTGGCGCTGGCGCAAGCCCGCACCGCTGACGGCCCGGCCTTCCTGCGCGCGGTGATCGCCGGCTACGAGATCTCGACGCGCATCGGTGCGGTGATGGGCCGCGCGCATTACCGCTACTGGCACAACACCGGCACCATCGGCTGCTTCGGCAGCACGCCCGCGGCCGGCGTGCTGCTGGGCCTGTCGGCCGGCCAGCACGCCCATGCGCTGGCCACCGTCGCCACCTTCGCCGCCGGTCTGCAGCAGGCCTTCAAGATGGACTCGCATTCCAAGCCGCTGCACGCCGGGCACGCGGCGCAGGCCGGCGTGCAGGCCGCCCGGATGGCGGGCGCCGGCGTGATCGGTTCGCTCGACGTGCTCGACGGCGCCTCGGGCATGGGCGTGGCGATGAGCGACTCGCCCGACTGGAGCGCTGCCCTGACCGGACTGGGCTCGCAGTGGAACATCACCGCGATGACCTTCAAGAACCACGGCTGCTGCGGCCACACCTTCGCGGCCATCGACGGCGCGCTGGTGCTGCGCGAGCGCATGGGCATCGACGCCTCGGCCATCCGTTCGGTGGCGGTCGCCACCTATGGCGCGGCGCTGGAGGTGGCCAACATCGAACACCCCCGCACCGAGGCCGAGGCCAAGTTCAGCCTGCGCTATGTCGTGGCCAGCGCGCTGATCCACGGCAGCGTGCGCCTGGATGCGATGTCGCCCGAGCGCCTGGCCAGCCCCCAGATCCGCGACCTGATGGCCCGTATTTCGGTCAGCGTCGATCCGGCGATCGACCGGGCATTCCCGGGCCAGCGCGCCGCCCACGTCACGCTCACCGAGCGCAGCGGACGCAGCGAATCCTTCTTCCAGCCGACCCGGATCGGTGACCCCGACGCTCCGCTCAGCGACCGTCAGCTCGACGACAAGTTTCTCGAGCTGTGCAGCCCGACGCTGGGCGAGGCCCGGGCCCGCAGCTGGCTGACCGGGCTGTGGGAGCTCGATCGGCACGCGGCCCCGTTCCCCTTCTAGGGCGCGGGCGGCGCTCGAGCGGCCGGCCGGATCCGCGCGAGACGCCGTTCGCGATTCACGCCGTCCGCACCGGTCTGGCCGAGGCGCCACCGTGCACCGCGCAGACCTCACCCCCAAGCCGCCCGACCGAGGCGGCCGCATCGCCCGCCCAGGGCCATCATCAGGAGACCACCGATGTACTCGTTCCCCGACAGCATCCCGCGCCGCCGCTGGCTGTGCGGCGCCAGCGCGCTGGCCGCCGCCCTGTACGCGCCCGCGGTCCGCGCCCAGAGCGCCTATCCGTCGCGTCCGATCAAGATCATCGTGCC
Source organism: Burkholderiaceae bacterium (assembly GCA_016710525.1). Lineage (GTDB taxonomy): Bacteria > Pseudomonadota > Gammaproteobacteria > Burkholderiales > Burkholderiaceae_E > Quisquiliibacterium. Next base: position 10,673 of record JADJVQ010000050.1, on the reverse strand, counting down.
CTTCAGCGCGGGCGGCACCACCGACATCCTGGCGCGCGAACTCGCGGTGCGCTTCACCGACAAATGGAAGGTGTCGGTGATCGCCGAGAACAAGGCCGGCGCCGGCGGCAACCTGGGCACCACGCTCGCGGTGCAGGCTGCACCCGACGGCTACACGCTGCTGTGCGCCTCGGTCGGACCGATCGCGGTCAGTCCGACGCTGATCAAGAAGCTGCCCTACAACCCGCTCACCGACCTGGTGCCGATCGTCTTCGTCGCCGATGTCAGCAACATCCTGGTGGTGCATCCCAGCGTGCCGGCCAACACCGTCGAAGAATTCATCGCCTACCTCAAGCGCAACCCGGACTCGCTGAATTACGGCTCCACCGGCGTCGGCACGGCCGCGCACCTCACCGGTGCGCTGTTCGGCATCCGGACGGGCACCAAACCTCAGCACGTGCCCTACCGCGGCGCCGAGGCGCTACGCGACCTGGTCAGCGGGCGCATCCAGTTCATGTTCGCCACCGCACCGTCCGTGATCGGCCAGATCCGCGCCGGCACCGTGCGCGCGCTGGCGCTGACCGGCGACGAGCGGTCGCGCGCCCTGCCCGATATCCCGACCCTCAAGGAAAAAGGCCTGGCCAGCTTCGACTCGGGCTCATGGTTCGGCCTGTTCGCGCCCAAGGGCACGCCGGGCGCGGTTGTCGAGGCCATCAACGGCGCGGTCAACGAAGCGTTCCGCGATCCGGCGCTGCAGGCCAAGCTGATCGGCAATGGCGCCGACCCCATGGGCGGCACGCCGGAGCGCTTTGCCACCTTCGTCAAGTCCGAGATCGACAAGTGGCGGGCCGTGATCCAGGAAACCGGCGTGCAGGCCGAATGATGCGCGCGCCGATCCGTCCCCGCGTGCTGATCACCAAGCGGCTCACCGAGCCGGTCGAGCGCGCGCTGGCCGGGCGGTTCGAGATCCTGAACTCGCCCGGCCACGATCCCGTGAGCATCGGGCAGGCCGCCAGCGGCTTCGACCCGCATGCCCTCGTCGTGCGCGACGACCTGCCCGAGGACATCTGCGAGCGTGCGCCCAGCCTGCTGCACGTGGCCCGCCACGGAGTCGGCCTGGACGTGATTCCGATGGCGCAATGCGCGCGCCACCAGGTCACGGTCAGCAACGTGCCCGGGGGCAATGCGATCAGCGTGGCCGAATGGTGCGTGGCGCAGATGCTGGCACTGGCCCACAGCCTGCCGCAGATCGGCGCGTCGATGCGCGAACGCGGCTGGGGCGCCACCCGCACCGCGTTTTCGGGCCGTGCGCACGACCTGAGCGGACGCCAGGTCGGACTGATCGGCTGCGGCGCGATCGGCAGCGCACTGGCCCGCATGCTGCACTTCGGCTTCGGGGTCCGGGTGACCGCCTTCGTCCGCTCGCCCGGCAAGCTGCCGGCGCACGTCCAGGCGCTCGACTGGCAGGCCTGCGTGTCGCAGGCCGACGTGCTGGTGCCTTGCGTGCCACTGACCGAGCAGACGCGCGGCATGGTCGATGCCCGGGCCATCGCCGCGATGAAGCCGGGTGCGTTTCTGGTCAATGCGTCGCGCGGCGAGGTCATCGACGAAGCCGCGCTGATCGATGCGCTGCGCGCGGGTCGCCTGGCGGGCGCCGCGCTGGACGTGATCGCCGACCGCCAGGGACAGCATGGCGAACTTCCCCCGGCACTGCCCAATCTCGTGGTCACGCCGCACCTGGCCGGGCATACCACCGATGCCGCCGCGCGCAATGGCGCCAGCGTGATCCGCGCGCTCGAGGCCGTCCTGCTGCACGCCCAGCCGCCGGAGCACCTGATCGACCGTGCGGCCTGGGCGCCGATGCTCGCCCGCCGCCAGCGGCTTCTGGGGCCGGCCATCACGAGGGATGAGTCGGACCGCTGACGGGCACTGAAGCGATCCGCCCGAAGCGCCGATGCGATCCGCGCGGCCGACCGGCCCACGGATTCGGGCTGGCCGGCGCCGAACCGGAATTCCAGCCGCACGCGGCCGCGCGGCATTGGGTATGCTCGAGGTTGCCCCCGCAACTTCGACTCCGTCGTCTCCCGAAAGGCAGGCTCGCCCATGAACGCCCCCGCTCTCCATCTCGTGAAGTCCGTGCGCGACCAGGTCAGTGCCGAAGAATGGCAATGCCGTGTCGACCTCGCGGCGTGCTATCGGCTGATGGCGCATTTCGGCATGACCGAAATGATCGCCAACCACATCTCGATGCGCGTGCCCGGCACCCACGACGAATTCCTGATCAACCCGTACGGCATGCTCTACGAGGAAATGACCGCCTCGAGCATGATCAAGATCGATGTCGAAGGAAAGATCCTCTTCAACGCGACCGAGTACGGCATCAACAGGGCCGGCTACGTCATTCACAGCGCGATCCACAAGGCCCGCCACGACGTCGGCTGCATCATCCACACCCACACGCTGCCGGGCATGACGGTGTCGGCGATGAAGACCGGGCTGCTGCCGATCGCGCAGTCGTCGATGCGCTTCCTGGACATCGCCTATCACGACTTCGAAGGTGTCGCGATCCGCATGGACGAGCAGGAACGGCTGGTCGCCTCGCTGGGCATGCGCGAGGCCATGGTGCTGCGCAATCACGGCCTGCTGACCGTCGGCCCGACCATTCCGGAGTGCTTCAACAACATGTGGCGCCTGGAGCGGGCGTGCCAGCTGCAGGTGATGGCGCTGTCGTGCAACACGGAGCTGCAGATGCCGTCGCCGGAATCCGTGAAGTTCACGAACGATGCCATCAGCGGGCTGAAGCTGGGCAAGCGGGAGTGGCCGGCGCTGTTGCGCAAGCTGGACAAGATGGATCCGACTTACGCGGACTGATCCATCCGCGGTGCGTGCGCGGCGCTGTCGACCGATACCGCTCGCCCCGGCCTGACGGCTGGCCCTTGCTGCGCAAGGGTTCCTTGCGGTGCTCGCCGTCCGGGGCGGGCGTGCAAACTCGGCCCTGTGGGCCTCAGACAAGCACGCCCGGCCGCGCTGTTGCGCGGCTGCCCCCGGTCGGCTGCGCTCCTCGGCTGCGCCGACAGGCCGGGGCGAGCGGTATCGATCGACAGCTCGGGCGGCGGCGGGTCGTGCGGAAGAGGTCGGTCCCGGTGATCCTGGGGTCGGCGGGTCGGCGGGCCATGGTCGCTCCGAGACGACTCAATGGGCGCCGCCTCTGGAGCACGCGCAGACAAGGCTGGCAGCGATCGGCGACAGTCTGACGAACCGACGATCCACCCACCAACACTTCGCCGCGAGGGTGTGTTGCGCACGGTCTGTCGGCGATGCCGATCGAAGACCGCTCACCGGGCCTGTCGGCGCGGCCGAGGAGCGCAGCCGACCGGGGGCAGCCGCGCACAGCGCGGCCGGGCGTGCTTGTCTGAGGCCTGAAAGGCCGAGTTTGCACGCCCGCCCCGGACGGCGAGCACCACAGGGAACCCTCGCGCAGCGAGGGCCCGCCGTCAGGCCCGGTGAGCGGTCTTCGAGCGGCATCGCGCACGAACCTTCGAGCGGCAGCTCTGTGCAATAGTCAGGCCTCCACACGCCCGGACTGACAACGATGCCCCCTCCCGAACCTCACGCCTGGATGCAGGGTTTCCCGCCAGCGGCCGACCGGATCATCCGCTTCGAGGATCTGGCCACACTGGCCTACCCGGCGCACAAGTGGGTCTACAGCCATTGGCGAGAACTCGTTCCCACCGCCGGCGTACGGCGCGGCAATGGTGGTGCAAGACCTTTCGCACCGGCTTCACAGTCGCTGGCGAACCTGCGCTTCGAGGTGCCGGAGCATGGCCAGATGTCGCTGGACGACGTGCTCGGGCGCACCGACACCGACGGGCTGGCCGTGCTTCACGACGGCCGGCTGCTGTTCGAGGCGTATCGGGGCGAACTGAAGCCCCAGACGCTTCACCGGTGTTTCTCGGTCACCAAGTCGTTCGTCGGTCTGCTGGCCGCGACGCTCGTCCACGAAGGCGTTCTCGATCCCGCCCGGCGGGTGCCTTCGTACCTTCCGGAACTCGAAGGCTCGGGCTGGAGCACCGCCACCGTCAGGCAGGTGATGGACATGACCACCGGCGTCGTCTTCAACGAGGACTACGAAGACCCGAATTCCGACGTGATTCCGTCGCGCACAGCCACCGGCTCGTATCCCCGGCCGCCCGGGTACCGGGGCCCGCGCTCGATCGCCGAGTTCCTGCCCACGCTGCGTGCCGCCGGCACGCATGGCGAGGCGTTCAGCTACGTCACCCCCAATACCGAAGTGCTCGGCTGGATCATCCAGCGGCTCACGGGCAAGCCGATGGCCGAACTGCTGTCCGAGCGCATCTGGCAGCCCCTGGGCGCCGAGGAGGACGCCTGCATCGCCGTCGACAGCACCGGCATGGCCGCGTCGGGCGGCGGCCTGTGCACGACCCTGCGCGACCTGGCGCGATTCGGCGAACTGGTTCGCCAGGCTGGCAGGATCGACGGGCGCCAGGTGCTGCCCGCCGAGGTCTTCGAGGACCTGCACCGCGGCGCTGATCGCGAGGCCTTCGCGCGCGCGGGCTACGACATGTTCGAGGGCTGGTCGTATCGCAGCCAGTGGTGGAATTCGCACGATGAGCACGGCGCCATTCGCGCCCTCGGCGTTCATGGGCAGCAGGTCTACGTCGCGCCTAAGGCGGGACTGGTCATTGCACGGTTCGGATCGCAGCGGCTGGCCGTCGATGAGTCGATCGAGCGGCTGCTGATCCAGGTCTATCGGGCGATTGCGAAATCGGTCTGATCAGGTGAGGCCGCTCAAATGTTCGAAGGCTCTGGAGCTATAGGCTGGCAGAGCCGGTGTCGCCGCGACCCGGCCCGCCATCCACCCGAACGGAGGTCTTCATGAAGAAGCCCCTCAAAGGCCAGCCCGCCCAGGGCGAACCGCCGCAGCCCGCGAACACACCGCCCTCGCACAAGCAGGCAGTCAACAAGTCGAAGCAGAAGGCCGAAGCCGAAGAAGTCGTTGGCCGGCACAAGAACGACGGCCAGATCGGCCACAAGGGCGCCCGCTGACGCAAGCACCGGCACGGGCGCGCTCCCCCCACTCACCCGGCGCGAGGCTCTCTCCCTGTCCCTTCGGGCGAGCCCGCGAGGTCCATCCGCGCAGCCGCTCGAAGACCGCTCACCGGGCCTGTCGGCGCGGCCGAGGAGCGCAGCCGACCGGGGGCAGCCGCGCAACGCGCGGCCGGGCGTGCTTGTCTGAGGCCCACAGGGCCGAGTTTGCACGCCCGCCCCGGACGGCGAGCACCGCAGGGAACCCTCGCGCAGCGAGGGCCCGCCGTCAGGCCCGGTGAGCGGTCTTCGAGCGGCTGCGTGCGCAACGGCGCAGCGGCTGCGTGCGCAACGGCGCAAGCGGCCGCGTGCGCGACGGCGCGAGCGGCTGCGCGCCCCTCAGGTCACCCCGTTGGCGCGCAGCGCCGCGATCTCATCGGCGCTGTAACCCACCTGCGCCAGGATTTCGTCGGTGTGCTGACCCAGCACCGGCGGCGCCCGGTCGATGCCGGGTCCGTCGTGGGCCATGCCGAAGCCCGCGCCGGGCAGCCGCACCGAACCGAAGGGCGTCTGCACGTCCTGGATCATATGGCGCGCCGCCAGCTGCGGATGATCGGCGGCCTGGGCGATGGTGAGAATGCTGCCGCAAGGCACGTCGGCCGCGTTCAGGCGGTTGGCCCACTCTTCCGGCGTGCCCTCGGCCATCGCGGTTTCGATCAGCTCGCGCAGCGCCGCCTTGTGCTCGCTGCGCGTTGCCCAGGTCGCCCAGCGCGGATCGCCCAGCGCATCGGCCCGGCCCAGCGCGCGCAGCATCGATGCGAACTGCTTTTCCGTCAGCACCGCCAGCACGATGTAACCATTGCCGCAGGCAAAGCGGTCGGCCGTCGCCTTGCGGCTGGTCGAACTGTTGCCGAACTGCTCCTGATGGTGGCCGGCCACCGTGTAGTCGGCCACCTGGCAGGCCATCAGGCTCAGCAGCGAATCGAACATCGCCACATCGATCAATTGGCCCTTGCCCGTGTGCGTGCGCTGGTACAGCGCACTGGACACCGCGAACGCGGCGGTGATGCCCGCGCCGACGTCGGCCAGCGCAAACCCGGCGCGCATCGGTCCGCCGGACGGATCGCCGTTGAGCGTCATCAACCCCGACATCGCCTGCACGCGGCCGTCGAAGGTGGCCGTCTCGCGCAGCGGACCGCTGGTGCCGAAACCCGAGACGCCGCAGTAGATCAGCCTGGGGTTGATCGCCGACAGCACCTCGTAGCCCAGGCCCAGGCGGTCCATCACGCCGGTGCGGAAGTTTTCCCAGACGATGTCGGCATCGCGCACCAGGCGCTTGATGATCTCGACCGCCTCGGGCTTCTTCAGGTCCAGGCGCAGGCTGCGCTTGTTGGTGCTGATCGCCATGAAGGCGGGCGACAGGCCGCGCTCGGCCCATTGCGGCGCCAGTTGCCCCTGGCGGACGTCGTCGCCCTCGGGCGGTTCGATCTTGATGACATCGGCGCCCTGGAGCGCGAACTGCCAGGTGCCGAAAGGGCCCGCCAGGAAGCGGGTGAAATCGAGGACGCGAACGCCGGCAAATGCTTTGGCCATGGGATCAGACCGTCGATTTCAGGGTGGCGTCGCGCACGCCTTGCGCAACCGCCTTGATCTTGTCGTTCTCGGCGCGGCGCTGGGCGATCTCTTCGGGGGTGAGGCGCGACACGTTCATGATGTCCAGCCGCCATTCGGCCGAGCCCTTCCAGCGCAGCGGATTCTGCACCGTGGTGCGCGGCGCCACCGCCCCTTCGAGCAGGCCCAGCGCCAGCTCGAGCGTGGAATCCTGCGAGGCCCGGTCGTGGGGCAGCGCCGCCGAGTTGCCCAGCGGCACGTCGCTGAACACGAAGCGCGGCACGCCGCACTGCTCGACGATGTCCTTGGCCGCGCCCATGACCACGGTCGGGATGCCGTTGGCCTCCAGGTGACGGGCCATCAGGCTCATGGTCTGGTGGCACACCGGGCAGTTGGGCACCAGCACCGCCACATCGGCCCCATCGGCCTGACACAGCGCCAGCACCTCGGGGCAGTCGCTTTCCATCGTGTGGCGCTGGCTGCGGTTGGTCGGCACGCCGAAGAAGCGCGGCGCCACCGAGCCGATACGCCCGGCGGCGGCCGCACGGCGCAGCGCGGGCAGCGGGAACCAGGTGTTGGCGTCGTCGGTCAGGTGGTCGCGGTTGATGCCGACGTGCGAGACCCGCAGATCGTGATCCTTGGCAGTGTCGCCGGAATACACCGAGTAGAACTTGGCGGCCGCGTTGTAGGGTGCTTTCGGACCCTGATCGCCCTTGTCGGGCTGGTACGGGGCGGCCGTGGTCAGCAGCACCACGCGCGACTGCGACAGGGGCTTGCGCAAGCGGGTGAACGGCACGTCGGCGAACTGGGCGTAGCGGTAGGGATTGCCGTAGCCGAGCGTGTTGTACCACTCGTGGGTGCGGCGGATGTACGGGACCGGCTGGTCCCATTCGGGCGCAAAGCCCAGGTCGTCCAGGGTGTCTGCTGCCATGGTGAATCTCCTTGGTGCGCTCCGGAATTCGGAACGGCTGCCTGCTGCAGTGGGTCGAAGGCGGGTCGACACAGACAGGCATCGATACCGGCGTCTGACCGGTCCGGCTGCTTGCGGGGCCGTCGCCGTCCAATGATACTGATAGGAACAGATCGGCGTACCCTGGCAGGCGGATAAACCTGACCGGCGGGCAGGACACGTGATCCATTGCGAGACTTGTGAAACCGCAAACGCCTTGGGCGGGCAAATGCGGCGTTTTCCGAGGCCGTCTGCCTCCGGCGCGATTGACACGATGAATGCGCGCCAGCTTGCGATGCGCGTGGCGATCCGGACGCGAAGCACGGGGTCGAAACGCCCTTCAGCGTGCCGGCGGCGTGCCTCGCACCCCGGCAGCTGAAGTCTCGCGCACCTACTGTGAAGCAGGGCGAAGGCGCGACAGTCCGCTGCGCGCCGCACTCGGCGCCAGAAATTTCCCCGGATACTCGTGGCGCAATCGGTCCTCCGCCAAGTTCACAAATGCGCGCAGGTGGGCCGGCGCCCTTCTGCGATCCCAGACCGCAGCCGTGGAAGCCGACAGCATCCGGTCCCCCGCGCCGATGAGCCGGACCGCGACCGAACGCCGATCAAGAGCAACCGAAGACGGGACAACCGCCACGCCATACCCCACGTTCGCGAGCGCCACCAGCGCGTTCAAGTCATCCGACTCGAGCGCGACGCGCGGGCGCAGGCCGCGTTCCCGGCAGGCGGCATCGAACAAGGTGCGGCTCGTGAAGGGCGCTGGCGGCATCAGAAGGCTTTCACCGGACAGTGCGTCGACGTCGATCGAACGACGTCTGGCCAAGGGATGCTCGCGATGCAGCACGGCGACGATGTGAGTGGGATACAGCGCAAGGGACTGCAGCGTGTCGCTTTCGGTATAGCGTGTGAGCGCGATATCGAGTTCGCCGCGCTCCAGCAGGCTGATCAGCGCTGTGCCGCTGTCCGAAACGATGGACACCTCGACATTCGGACATTCGGACATTCGGAACGATAGCCAACGATCAGGCCGGGCAGCACGCGTTCGATCGTGTTGGCTGCGCCTCCAACGCGTAGCACCAGGGTCTTGCCGCCGGCCAACCGTCGTGCATGGTCCGCCACCGCGTCCGCGTCAGCAAGCAGCCGCCTCACCTCGCGAAGCAGGCTCCATCCCTCGGGCGCCAGAGTAATCCGCCGGCCTTCACGCAGGAAGAGAGCTACGCCGAGTTCGGACTCCAGTTCTTGAATCGTTCTCGAGACCGACGGCTGAGAGCGATGCAGCGCCTTGGCCGAGCGCGAGACGCTTTCGGTCTCCGCCACGTGGGCAAAAAATCGAAGGGCGCGCAAATCCATCGATCGATTCTATGTGTTTTTCGTATCGATACAAGACGTTTTAAGCATTGGACCCGCATGCAATGGCGCTGGCATCGTTGACTCGGCATGCCCGCCCCCCTGCCGCCACTCCGTGGACCGGACGAACCTGCAATCGAGAAAAACGATGCCTCACTGGACGACACTCGAAGTCGGCACGACCGCGCCGCACGTGCTGAGGATCTGCCTGAATCGGCCCGACCAGCGCAATGCGATAAGCACCGTGCTGGTCGAAGAACTCCTGGAATGCGTCACCCGCCTTCAGCACGCCGCCGACGTGCGGGTTGTCGTGTTGACCGGGCGCGGCACAGCGTTTTGCGCCGGTGGCGACCTGAAAGAGCGCCTTGCCGCGGGTCCCTCGCAGGCTCGCCGCCAGCGTGACACGCTGTTACGGGTGATCGAGCAGATCGACCGTCTGCCCATGCCCGTGATCGCGATGATCAACGGTCCCGCGATGGCCGGCGGCCTGGAGCTCGCGCTGGCCTGTGATCTGCGAATCGCCGGAACGAGTGCGAGCTTCGCGCTGTCAGAGGTACGCACCGTTGGCGCGTTCCCGGGCGCAGGCGCTCCGGTGCGACTGGCAAAGCTCATTGGCCGTGGCCGCGCCAGCCTGCTGACCTTGACAGGACGAACCTTCAGTTCGGAAGAGGCTTTTTCGCTCGGTCTCGTTGAAGTGGTGGTGCCCGACACAGCGCTCCAGCGAGAGACCGACGCCATCGCGTCGGATATCGCCTCCGCAAGCCCGGCCGGCGTGCGCGCCGCCCGCCAGCTGATCCGCCGATCCGTCGACATCGATACCGATGCGGCGATGGAGTTGTCGTGCGCGCTGCGCAATCCGCTTGACGATACCGCTGACGCGCAAGAGGCATGGCCGCCTGGCGCGAGAAGCGCCAGCCCAAATTCACTGGAGCGTAAGGGTGTTCGAACGATTGAAACCGGGTCCGCAGGGCCCACTCGCCGGACGCCGCGTGCTGGAGCTGTGTACGACGATCGCCGGCCCGGCCTGCGCGCGGCTGCTGGCCGACTACGGCGCTGACGTGATCAAAGTGGAGGCGCTCGATGGCGACCCCGTCCGGCAGATGGCGTCTCACGAAGGCGACGTTTCTTTGTACGCAGCGAGCATCCTTCGCAACAAGCGTTCGATCGCGGTCGACCTCAAGCAACCCGAGGGCGTCCGGATCGCCCGCGCGCTGTCCAAGCAGTCCGACGTGGTCGTCGAAAACTTTCGACCCGGAACGCTCGAGAAGCTCGGTCACACGACGTGCTCGCAGCCGAGAATCCGAAGCTGGTGCTCGCTCGAATCAGCGGCTACGGACAGGACGGACCGAACCGCCACAAACCGGGCTACGGTGTCATCTGCGAAGCCTACGGCGGACTGCGCCACGTCACCGGTGATCCGGACCGCCCGCCGCCTCGCGCCGCCGTCGCACTGACCGACTACCTGGGTGCGCTCTATGCTGCCTATGGCACGGCCCTCGCGCTGATCGAGGCGGATCGCACCGGCCTCGGTCAGGTCGTCGACGTGTCGCTGTTCGAAGCGGCGTTCAGCCTGCTCGAGCCTGACGTCCCCGCCTACGACCGGCTCGGAATTGTCGCCGGACGGCATGGGTCTCGTCTGCAGAACCTCGCCCCGAACAATCTCTACCGGGCGGGTGACGGCACCGATGTGCTCATCGCGGCCAACAACGATGTGATCTTTCGCCGACTGTGCACGGTGATG
>JADJVQ010000049.1 GCA_016710525.1 Burkholderiaceae bacterium | reverse complement strand
CCGCAGCTCGTCTTCCTCGCGACCCGCGCGGTGCGCGTAGTCCTTGAGCTGATCCTCACCGATGCGCCCAACATTGAAATACTCGGCGCGTTCGTGCGACAGATAAAAGCCGCTGACACTGGCGGCGGGCGCCATCGCGTAGCTCTCGGTGAGCAGCATGCCGATCTCCTCGCAGCGCATCTGCTCGAACATCGCGCGCTTCACCGTGTGCTCGGGGCAGGCCGGATAACCGGGCGCCGGCCGGATGCCGCGGTACTTCTCAGCGATCAGCCCATCGACGCCCAGTTGCTCGTCCGACGCGTACCCCCACAGATCCTTGCGCACCCGCTCGTGCAGGCACTCGGCAAAGGCCTCGGCCAGCCGGTCGGCGATCGCCTTGAGCATGATCGACGAATAGTCGTCGAGCAGGTCGGCGAACTCCTTTTCCTTGCGCTCGACGCCGATGCCGGTGGTCACCGCGAACATCCCGATGTAATCCGCGATGCCCGAGGGCACGCCATCGATCGCCTTGGGCGCGATGAAATCGGCCAGGCACTTGTTGTCGACCCCCTCGCGCTTGGCGACCTGCTGGCGCAGGTTGTGCCAGGTGAAGGCGACCTCGTGCTGCGCGACTCGTCGGTGTAGATCTCGATGTCGTCGTCGTTGACCGTGTTGGCGGGCAGGAACGACACCACGGCATTGGCGGTGATCCAGCGCCCGTCGATCACCCGCTTGAGCATGGCCCGGCCGTCCGAATACACGCGCCGCGCCGACTCGCCCACCACGTCGTCGTTCAGGATGCCGGGAACGCGCCGTGCAGGTCCCAGGTCTGGAAGAAAGGCCCCCAGTCGATGTAGCGGGCGATTTCGGCCAGGTCGAAGTTGCGGAACAGCCGCCGGCCGATGAAGCGCGGCTTGGGCGGGTGATAGTTGACAAATGGATGGGGCGGCCTCGCCCGGATGGTCGTCGGCGGGCATCCGCCACGCCAGCGCGGGCTTGTTGGCGCGGGCCTGCGCCAGCGTCACCAGTTCGGGCCTCCTTGGCGCGTGCTGACCGCGCACCGGTCGTAGTCGCTCAGCAGATCGCTGACGAACTTGGACCGTGAGTCAGGCGAGATCAGCTGCTGGGCCACCGGCACCGAGCGCGAGGGCATCGGCCACGTAAACCACCGGCCCCGAATAATTGGGCGCGATCTTGACCGCGGTGTGCACCCGCGAGGTGGTGGCGCCGCCGATCAGCAGCGGGATCTTGCGGATGCGGAAGTACTCGTCGCGCTCCATCTCGCGGGCCACGTACTGCATCTCTTCCAGTGACGGCGTGATCAGGCCCGACAGGCCGATGATGTCGGCGCCCTCGATCTTGGCACGCGCCAGGATCTCGAGCACGGCACCATCACGCCCATGTTCACCACGTCGAAGTTGTTGCACTGGAGCACGACGGTGACGATGTTCTTGCCGATGTCGTGCACGTCGCCCTTGACGGTGGCGATCACGATCTTGCCGCGCGCCGACACGTCGCCGCCCTGGGCGGCGATCGCGAGCTTCTCGGCTTCGATGTGCGGAATCAGGTGCGCCACCGCCTGCTTCATCACGCGCGCGCTCTTGACCACCTGCGGCAGGAACATCTTGCCGGCGCCGAACAGGTCGCCGACGATGTTCATGCCGTCCATCAGCGGGCCTTCGATCACTTCGATGGGCCGCCCGCCGCGCGCGCTGATGGTCTGCCAGAGCTCTTCGGTGTCCTGCACCACGAAGGTCGTGATGCCGTGGATCATCGCGTGCGCCAGGCGCCGCTCGACAGTGACCGGCGCCTCGGGCGGTGCCGCGCCAGTCGAGGTTTTCTTCCTTGCGCGCGCCTCCCGCCTTCAGGGTGGCGGCGAACTCGATCATGCGTTCGGTCGCGCTCTTGCCGCGCTCGGGCGAATCGGCCGGCAGATCGGCCGCCAGGCTGGGCGGCCGGTGCAGCACGATGTCCTCGACCAGGATGCGCAACTCGGGCGCGAGCTCGTCATAGACGCCGACCATGCCGGCATTGACGATGCCCATCGTGAGGCCGGCGCGGATCGCGTGATACAGGAACACCGTGTGAATCGCCTCGCGCGCCGGATCGTTGCCCCGGAACGAGAAGCTCACGTTGGACACGCCACCGGACACCTTCGCGCCCGGCAGGTTGGCGCGTATCCAGGCGGTGGCCTCGATGAAGTCGACCGCGTAATGGTCGTGCTCCTCGATGCCGGTGGCGATCGCGAAATGTTGGGATCGAAGACGATGTCTTCAGCCGGAAAGCCCACCTGCTCGACCAGCAGCCGGTAGGCGCGCTCGCAGATCGAAATCTTGCGCTCGTAGGTGTCGGCCTGGCCCTGCTCGTCGAAGGCCATCACGATCACCGCCGCGCCATAGCGGCGCACCAGTTCGGCCTGGCGCAGGAACTCGGCCTCGCCTTCCTTCATCGAGATGGAGTTGACGATGCCCTTGCCCTGCACACACTTCAGGCCGGCCTCGATCACGCTCCATTTGGAGCTGTCGATCATGATCGGCACGCGCGCGATGTCGGGCTCGGAGGCCAGCAGGTTCAGGAAGCGCGTCATGGCCGCGGCGGAGTCCAGCATCGCCTCGTCCATGTTGATGTCGATGACCTGCGCGCCGTTCTCGACCTGCTGGCGCGCCACCGCCAGCGCCTCGTCGAACTGGCCGGCCAGGATCATCCGGGCAAAGGCCTTGCTGCCGGTCACGTTGGTGCGTTCGCCCACATTGACGAACAGCGAGCTGTCGTCGATGTTGAAGGGCTCCAGGCCCGACAGCCGCATCGCCGGGGCAATCTGCGGCACGGCGCGCGGAGCCAGCGGCGTCACCTCGCGCGCGATGGCGGCAATGTGTTCGGGCGTGGTGCCGCAGCAGCCGCCCGCCACGTTGACGAAGCCGGCGCGCGCGAACTCGCCCAGCAGGCTGACGAAGTCACGGCCGGCGTCTCGTCGAAGCCGGTCTCGCTCATCGGGTTGGGCAGCCCGGCATTGGGGTACACGCACAGGAAGGTATCCGCCTTGCGCGACAGCTCTTCGATGTACGGGCGCATCAACGCCGCGCCCAGCGCGCAGTTCAGCCCGACCGTGAGCGGGCGCGCATGGCGGATCGAGTTCCAGAAGGCCTCGACCGTCTGGCCCGACAGGATGCGGCCCGACGCGTCGGTGACGGTGCCCGAGATCATCAGCGGCAGGCGGCGCAGGCCGGCGGCCTCGCGCTCGGCCATGATCTCGTCGATCGCGAACAAGGCCGCCTTGGCATTCAGGGTGTCGAAGATGGTCTCGACCAGCAGCACATCGACCCCGCCCTCGATCAGCGCGCGGGTCTGCTCGGCGTAGGCCACGCGCAATTCGTCGAAGCTGACGTTGCGCGCACCCGGGTCGTTCACGTCCGGCGAGATCGACGCGGTCTTGGGCTGCGGTCCCAGCGCCCCGGCCACGAAGCGCGGCCGGTCCGGCGTGTTGAACTTGTCGCAGGCCGCGCGCGCCAGACGGGCCGAGGCCAGGTTCATTTCGGCGGCCAGGTGCGCCAGGTGGTAGTCGCCCTGGGCGATGGTGGTCGCGCCGAAGGTGTTGGTCTCGATGATGTCCGAGCCCGCCGCCAGGTAGGCCTCATGGATCTCGGCGATCACCTGCGGCTGGGTCAGCGAGAGCAGCTCGTTGTTGCCCTTCACGTCGTGCGCGAAGTCGGCCAGCTGCTCGCCCCGGTATTGCTCCTCGGACAGCTTGTAGCGCTGGATCATCGTGCCCATCGCGCCGTCCAGGATCAGGATGCGGCGTGCGAGCAGGTCGCGCAGCGTGGCCTCGAGCGGCGAAACGGGCGATTGGCGGGGCGTGAAGGCGCGGGGCGTGAAGGCGGCAGGTTTCATAGGTCGATTTTAGCGGGCGGGCCTTCTGGTCGGGGGATGTCCCGGGCCAGCGGCGGGTTTGAGGGGGCGGACAGTTCACCGCCCTGTTGCCGCGGCGCCGCCAGTTGCGTGCCCTCTTCCTTGAGCCAGCCGATGAAGGCGCGCTCGTAGCGGCGCGGCAAGCGACCCTTGCGGTAGGCGACCCGGGTGGTGTTCAGCGGAAACAGATCGGTCGGCGCCGAGCCCACGCGCCACAGATCGCCCTCGCCTTCCGGGCGCATCGCCATCTCGGTGACGATACCCACTCCCAGGCCCAGGGCCGCGTAGGCCTTGATCACGTCGGCATCGGCGGCCTCGAGCACCACGTCCGGGGTGAGGCCGGCTGCGGTGAACGCGGCATCGATGCTGGTCCGCCCGGCAAACTGGGCGTCGTAGGTGACCAGCGGGTAACGCGCCAGCAGCGCCAGGTCGAGTCGTTCATGCTGGTGCACCGGGTGGGCCGAGGGCGCAATCACGCAGTGATGCCACGAAAACAGCGCCTCGCTTTCGAGCTCGTCGATCTTGCCCAGCAGTTCGGTGGCCACGCCCAGGTCGACCTCGCCCGCGCGCAACATGGCCACGATCTGCGCCGGACTGCCCTGGCGCAGTTGCAGCCGCACACCCGGAAACGCCTCGCGCAGGCGCACCACCGCGGGCGGCAGCACATAGCGGGCCTGGGTGTGGGTGGCGGCCAGGCGCAGCACGCCGGTGTCGGCGCCGCGCAGCTCGCGGCCGACCGATTTCAGGTTCTCGGCCTCGGTGAGCAAACGCTCGGCGATGGCCAGCACCTCGTGGCCCTCGTCGGTGATCGCGGTCAGGCGCTTGCCCTGGCGCACGAAGATCTGCACGCCCAGTTCGTCCTCGAGCTCGCGGATTGCCTTGGACAGCCCCGGTTGTGAGGTGTGCAGCGCCACCGCGGCCTGGGTGAGGTTCAGGCCGCGCAGCGCGGTTTCCCGCAAGTAGCGCAGTTGTTGCAGGTTCATGGGGCGGCAGTCTGCCTGCGGAAGTCGGTTGGGTCGATCATGGAGCTCAATTGCGTGATCTTATTCACAATCGCGATAACGCGGCCGCCCGCGGCCTATTTCCCCCTCACCCGGAGCCTGACCATGAACGCCATCGACTTCGACGCCATCCCGCGCGAGCGCCTGCCCGCGCTGCTGCGCGCCGCCCCCAAGGCCGAGCTGCACATCCACATCGAGGGCTCGCTGGAGCCCGAACTGATCTTCGCGCTGGCCTGGCGCAATGGCGTGGCACTGGCCTACCCCAGCGTCGACGCCCTGCGCGCCGCTTACGCGTTCACCGACCTGCAGAGCTTCCTGGACATCTACTACGCCGGCGCCAGCGTGCTGCTGACCGAGGCAGACTTCTTCGACATGGCCTGGGCCTACTTCGATGAGCGCCGGCTGACAACATCGTGCACGCCGAAATCTTCTTCGATCCGCAGACCCACACCGCCCGCGGCGTCGACATCGGCATCGTCATCCGCGGGCTGCACCACGCCTGCCAGCGCGCGCATGCGGAACTGCGCATCAGCGCCTCGCTGATCCTGTGCTTCCTGCGCCATCTGAGCGAAGACGACGCGCTGGCCACGCTCGAATCGGCTCTGCCATACCGGCACCAGTTCATCGGCGTGGGCCTGGACAGCAGCGAACGCGGTCATCCGCCGGAAAAATTCAAACACGTGTTTGAACGCGCCGGCGCGCTCGGCCTGCACCGCGTGGCGCACGCGGGCGAAGAGGGGCCACCGGCCTACATCGAAGGCGCGCTCGATGTGCTGCAGGTCGAACGCATCGACCACGGCGTGCGCTGCCTGGAGAGCCCGGCGCTGGTGCGCCGGCTGGCCGATGCACGCGTGCCGCTGACGGTGTGCCCGCTGTCCAACGTCAAGCTGCGCGTGTTCCCCACGATGGCTCAGCACAACCTGCCGGCGCTGCTCGAGGCCGGGCTGTGCGTGATGCTGAACAGTGACGATCCGGCGTACTTCGGCGGTTACCTGAACGAGAACCTGATCGCCACCTTCGAGGCGTTGCCGCAGTTGGGGGCGCGGCAGGCGTATGCGGTGCTGCGCAATGGGTTCGAGGCGAGCTTCGCCGCGCAGGCGGCCAAGTCGGAGTGGATGAACGGGTTGGATCGAGCGTTTCAGCAGGCTGCTACTGCGGCCCGTTGACTGGCCCTGGCCCCTATTGCGCCAACGCCATCGCGGCCCGCCCCCGACATCCGCCTCAAAACCGCTTCATCAACCCCAGCACCCGCCTGGCCAGCGGGCTATAGGGCGGCAGGAACAGCTTCATGCCGTTCAGCCGCGACTGCTGGAAGATCGGCTTCATCTTGCTGAAGGTCGCAAAGCCCCAGTGCCCGTGGTAGTGACCCATGCCCGAAGGTCCGACCCCACCGAACGGCATCGACTCCTGGGCAACGTGCAGCAGGGTCTCGTTGACGCACACGCCACCGGCGTGGGTCTCTTCCATTGCGCGCGCGACGCGCTGCCGGTCGTGGTCGAACCAGTACAGCGCGAGAGGCCGCGGGCGGGCCTTGATGTAGGCCAGCGCTTCGTCGATGTGGCCGTAGCCCACCAGCGGCAGCACGGGGCCGAAGATCTCGTCGCGCATCACACCGCTGTCAGCGGGCGGATCGATCAGCAGCGTGGGCGCCAGCCGGTGGCGTGCATCGTCGCGGGCTGCATCGTCGAACAGCACCTCGGCACGGCTGCCGCGGGCCACGGCCTCGTCCAGGTCGCGGGTCAGGCGCTGGTACTGCCGATCGTTGACCACGCTGCAGTAGCCGGGGTCGGCCAGTCCGCCGGGCACCATGGCGCGAGTCTGGCGGCGCGCCTGCGAGACGAACTCATCGATACGAGCCCTGGGCAGCAGCACGTAGTCGGGTGCGATGCAGGTCTGTCCGGCATTCATCAGTTTGCCGGCCAGAATGCGCTGGACCGCGTGCTCCATCGGGTATTCGGGCGAAATGACCGTGGGCGACTTGCCGCCCAGCTCCAGCGTGACGGGGGTCAGGTTGCGCGCCGCGGCGCCCATCACGTGACGCCCGATCGTGGTCGAGCCGGTGAACAGCAGGTGGTCGAAGGGCAGCGCGCTGAACTGCGCGGCGACATCGGGCCCGCCGGTGATCACCGCCACCTCATCCGCACCGAAAGCCTTCGCGCACAGCGCCTGGAAGCAGCCCGCGAACACCGGCGAGGCCTCGGACAACTTGACCATCACCCGGTTGCCGGCGGCCAGCGCTGCGGCCATCGGCCCGATGGCCAGGTACAGCGGGTAGTTCCAGGGCACCAGGATGCCGACCACGCCCAGGGGCTGCGGCATCACGCGTCCCGAGGCCGGCAGGAACCACTTGCCCACGCCGGCGCGGCGCGGCTTCATCCAGCCCCTGCCATGGCGCAGGGCGCCCTTGATCTCCTCGAGACTAGGCCAGATCTCGGCCACGTCGGTCTCGATGGCCGGCCGGCCACCGAAGTCCTGGTCGATCGTCTGCTTGATGGCCGCCTCGTTGTCGCGAACCAGGTCGAGCAGGCGCCGCAGGCGATTCGCACGCGCCTCCCAGGGCGAGTACGGCGCGGCCGCAAACGCGGCACGCTGACCCTCGAAGAGGGACTGGAGATCGGTGGGCAGGTCGTTGGCGTTCATCGACACAGTTTGCCCCCGTCGGGGGCGCCGGTCGACATTCCGAGTGGAATGGTGGGTCTAATCTGGTGCGCGCCTATCGGGCGGTGCGCCCGGGTCCGCGCCCGTGGCGCGTCCCGTTCAGCGCTGGTCGCGCGTTGTACCGGCGGTCTGATCCAGCCAGTCGAGAATCGATCCGTTGACCTCACCCGGGTACACATGACTCAGGTCGGCGATCTCGCGCAGGCTGGCCCGCGCACCGGCGGCCGACAGCGCCTGCGCGGCCTCGCGCGCCATGGCGACCGGGAACATCCAGTCCTGGGCTCCATGCACGATGTGGATCGGCAGCCCACGCAGGCGGGCGGGGTCCGCCATCTGGGCCAGCATCGGATGAAAAGCCGCACTGACCGGCGCAAGGTGGGTGAACGGTGACGACGGCTCCAGCCCCGAGGCATAGCAGAACGTCCCGCCATCGCTCATGCCGGTGAGCAGCAGCCGCGCCGGATCGACCCGCCAGTGCTCGCGAACGAAGTCGAGAATTTGCATCAGATGCGGGCTGTCTTCGTCGTCGCCGGCGAGCGCCCAGGTCGGGCCCAACGAGGTCGGCGCCACCAGGATCGCGCCCCGCGCACGCGCGTCGCGCAGCCAGCTCCACAGGAAGGCCCGGCCCCGGCCGCCGCCGCCATGCAGGGCCATGACGAGCGGCCAGTCCCGATCGGCGCGATAGGTCTCTGGCACATAGACCCAGACACCCTGCCGGCTTCCCGGCGAATCGCCGAACGCCATCAGACCGGTGTGCTCGGGCGCCTCGCCCAGCAGGCGGCGCTGCAGCGCCTCGTCGGCACGACCCGCCGGGTCGAGGAAGAACCGGTTCACGGAACCGGACAGTCCGGCCAGCGGGTAAAGCGCCTCCAGGGCACGCGGCAGATGACGCAGCGCGCGGTACGCCTGCGCCAGCGCATCGCTGCCCGCCGTCGCGGCGCGCAGGCCCTCGAACGCGGCCATGGCCTCGGTGGCGCAGGCGTCGAGCTGCGCGCCCAGCAGGGCCCAGGGCTCCGGCCAGGGTGGATTGACCGACCACGCCGTCTGCCATCGAGCCTGCGCGCGTGACGCGTCGGCCACGAGGCCAGCCAGTGCTGGCGGATGCAGCCGGCGGGCAACCTGGCCCAGCGCGTCGAGCGCCTCCAGCAGTGGGGCGAGCAACGATTCGATCTGGTCGAGCTCACGCGCGGTCATGCGGCCTCCGTCACCGATAGATCAGCCCCGGCAGCCATAACGCGAACGCCGGCACGTAGGTGGTCAGCAACAGCACCGCCAGCATCACCAGCACCATCGGCCAGATGGCCCGCGACAGCGCGCCCAGCGACAGCCCCGAGATGGCCATGCCGACGAACAGACAGTAGCCGATCGGCGGCGCGGCCATGCCGATCGCCACGTTGGTCACGATGATCGAGCCGAAGTGAATGGGGTCGATGCCGAACTTCTGCGCCAGCGCGATCAACAGCGGCCCGACGATCACCATCACCGCGATCTCGTCCATCACCGCGCTGATCAGGAACAGGAAAATGTTGACCAGCATCAGCATGACCCAGGGCTTCGAGATGCCCTCCGACAGCCAGCTGGCCATGCGCAGTGCCAGTTGCTCCTGAGCGACCAGCCAGCCGAAGCCGGTCGATGCGGCAATGATGAACATCACCACGGCGGTGATGCGCATCGCGCGCAGGATGACGTCGGGCAGTTGGTGCCAGGTCATCCGCTTTTCGATGAACACCCCGACCAGCAGGCTGTAGACGCACGAGACAATGGCCGCTTCGGTCGGCGTAAAGGCTCCGCCGTAGATGCCGTCCAGCACGATCAGCGGCGCGGCCAGCGCCCAGATGCCTTCGCGCAGTGCCGTCCGCACTTCGGGCCAGGTGGCGCGCTTTTCGCGCGCGATGCCGTGGCGCAGTGCATGCACCCAGGAAATCACCATCAGTCCCAGCGCCAGCAGCAGGCCCGGCCCCACGCCGGCCATGAACAGGCGGGCGATCGACTGTTCGGCAATCACGCCCCAGATGACGGCGGCAATCGAGGGGGGGATCAGCGGCCCCAGCACCCCGGCGCTGACCGCCAGCGCGGTCGCGAAGGCCTTGTCGTAGCCGCGCGCGACCATGGCCGGAATGAGGATCGCGCCAATCGCCGCGGTGGTGGCCGGCGCCGACCCCGAGATCGCCGCGAAAATGCAGGCCGACACCACCGTGACATGGCCCATGCCGCCGGGCAGGTGGCGCACCATCACATCGGCCACCCGGATCAGCCGCTGCGACAGGCCGCCGGCCGACATGATCTCGCCGGCCAGCATGAAAAACGGGATCGCCAGCAGGCTGAACGACTGGGTGCCCGCGATCAGCGTCTGCGCCAGCAAGATGGGTTCGATGTCGGCCACGACCAGCACCGTGGCGGTGGTCAGCAGCAGCGCGATGGCGAACGGCACGCCCAGAATCAGCAGTACGCCGAACCCCAGCGACAAGATCAGAGCGGTTTCAGACATGTTCCGGATCGATCGGCGCGGCCTCGTCGACACGGCCTGTCAGCGCCGACTCGAGCGCGTAACAGGCGATCAGTACGCCGCAGACGAAGGCGCTGGCATGCAACAACTCGATCGGATAGCCGATGGCTGCCGAGACCGAACCGCGTGTGTCGGCCACGTAGCGCCACCCGGCCCAGGCCAGAAAAACGCCCACCGCCATGGTGGCCAGGTGGATCAGGCGTTCGGACTCGCGGCGCGGCGTCTTGCCCAATGTGTCGAGCACCAGCGCCATGCGCACGTGAAAGCCCTCGTGCACGCCCAGTGCCGCGCTAAGCAGCACGGTCCAGGTGAACAGCCCCAGCGACAGCTCCTCGCTCCACGACAGCGTGATGTTCAGGCCGTAGCGGAGCGACACCTGCGCGGCCAGTGCGCAGGTCATCACCAGCACCATCACGACGATCAGCGCGCGCACCACGCGCGCGCTGCCCGCATTGAACCGGGCAAGCAGGCTCACTTGACCGCGGCCAGCGCCTCGTTCATCAGCTCAGGGCCGATCGATCCCTTGAACTTCTCGTACACCGGCTTGACCGAGGTGCGAAAGGCCGCGATGTCGCCGACCGAATTGACCTTCATGCCCTTCTTGGTCAGCGTATCGACCAGGCTCTTGGCGTTGGCCCCCGCCGCCAGACGCTGCGCACCGACCGCGGTGCGGCCCGCCTCGCGCACCACCGCCTGAAGATCGGCGGGCAGCTTGTCCATCGACTTCTTCGAGATCATCAGCGCGATCATCGAATAGGTATGGTTGGTGAGCGACAGGAACTTGGTGACCTCGTTGTACTTGGACGAGTCGATCACCGCGATCGGGATCTCGAGGCCGTCGATGGTGCCCTGCTGTACGGCGGTGAAGGTTTCGCCCCAGGCCATCGGCACCGCATTGCCACCCAGCGAGGCGAACATGTCGATGAACACCGGGTTTTGCATCACGCGGAATTTCACGCCCTTGACGTCATCGGGCTTGGTCACCGGGCGCACGTTGTTGATCATGTGGCGAAAGCCGCCTTCCATGAAGCCCAGGTTGACGATGCCTTTGCTCTCCAGTCGCTTGGCCAGCGTGACGCCGACCTTGCCGTCGAGCACCTTGTGCGCCTGCGCCTCGTTGGCGTACAGGAAAGGCAGGTCATTGACCTGGAAGCCGGGCTCGATCTGGGCGATCACCGCATTGGTGATCACCGCCGCGTCGACGGTGCCGAAGCGCAGGCCTTCCAGCATGGGCTTTTCGTCGCCGAGCTGGCGATTGGGATAGAGCTGGACCTCGATGCGGCCATTGGACTGGCGCTCGACGGCCTGCTTGAAGGCGCGCGCTCCGGTGGCGTAGGGGTCCTGCGGGCTGTCGGGCGTGACCCAGCCGATCTTGATGACGTGCTTGGACTGGGCCAGCGCGGGCGCGGCCTGTCCGAAGGCGGCGGCAACCAGCGCAGCGCCGGCGAGGGTTAGAAAAGATCGCTTCATGATGTCTCCTGTGAATGGATCGACCGAACGGTGTCGGCTCTTTTGAGGGGGATACTCTGCCCGCGCGGGCGCGGCGGGGTCAGTCGAAACCGTACAGGCGGGCCGGATTGTGCACCAACACCTGGGTCTGTAGCGCAGCCGTCGGCAGCCAATCCGGCACGCCATCGACCAGATCGCCGTCGTTGGGGTGGCCGAGCGCGGACATCCGGTAAGCGCCCGAGAGCTTGACCCAGCAACGGTCTTCGGCCAGTAGCCGCAGCAGCGCCTGGAAGCCGGGGTGCGCGACGCCCAGGCGGGCGTCCAGATGTCCCATGTGGTCGACGACCACCGGGACCGGAAAATCCTTCCAGTCTTCATACAGCGCCGCCTGGGCCGACACGTCGATCAGCAGCTGCACATGCCAGCCCAGCGGCCGGATCCGCTGGGCGATCGAGCGGGCCTTTGCCAGCGGCGTGCCCCCCTTGAACAGCACATTGAAGCGCACGCCGCGCACACCGGCCCGATCGAGGCGGTGCAGTTCGGCATCGCTGATCGACTCGTCGATGACGGCAACGCCACGCATCCAGTCCCGGTTGTCCTCCAGCGTCTCGACCAGCGAGGACAGCTCGGTTACAGATGCTAGAGGTGCACCTACACACTGCGCTCGATGCCCACCGCACGGCGCCTCCCGGCGATAGTCAGCGAGCGT
>JADJVQ010000048.1 GCA_016710525.1 Burkholderiaceae bacterium | reverse complement strand
CTGGCGGAGAGGGTGGGATTCGAACCCACGTTAACCTGAAAGGCTAAACCAGATTTCGAGTCTGGCGCATTCGACCACTCTGCCACCTCTCCAGGTGTGTCTGCTGCCGTTGGGGCCGGTTGTGCCTGGCCCCAAGGATTTCGCAATCGAAGCCCTCGATTATAGCAAAACCCGGGCCCACCTCGGCAAGCGCTAAGCGCATCGGCGCCCGCCGGGTGTTGCGCCCGCCTCAGGCCGGCCCGATCCGCTCCAGCCCGCCCATGAACGGCCGCAGCGCCGGCGGTACCACCACCGACCCATCATCCTGCTGGTAGTTCTCCAGCACCGCCACCAGCGTGCGGCCCACGGCCAGGCCCGAGCCGTTCAGCGTGTGCACGCTTTCGGTCTTGCCCTGCGCATTGCGAAAGCGCGCCTGCAGCCGGCGGGCCTGGAAGGCCTCGCAGTTCGAGCACGACGAGATCTCGCGATAGGTGTTCTGCGCCGGCAGCCACACTTCCAGGTCGTAGGTCTTGGACGAACCGAAGCCCATGTCGCCGGTGCACAGCAGCATCACCCGGTACGGCAGGCCCAGGCGCTGCAGCACGGTCTCGGCGTGGCCGACCATCTGCTCGAGCGCCGCATAGCTGTCTTCCGGGCGCTCGATGCGCACCATCTCGACCTTGTCGAACTGGTGCTGGCGGATCATGCCGCGCGTGTCGCGCCCGTACGAGCCGGCCTCGGACCGGAAGCACGGCGAGTGCGCGGTGAACTTCATCGGCAGCTGGTCGTTGGCCAGCATCTCGCCGCGCACGATGTTGGTCAGCGTCACTTCCGAGGTGGGGATCAGGTACAGCGGCTCGCTGTCGCCCTCCTGGCCGCCCTTCTTCACCGCGAACAAATCCTGCTCGAACTTGGGCAGCTGGCCGGTGCCGCGCAGCGTGGCCGCGTTGACGATGTACGGCGTGTAGCACTCGGTGTAGCCATGCTCGGTGGTGTGCAGCTCGAGCATGAACTGCGCCAGCGCCCGGTGCATGCGCGCGATCTGCCCGCGCAGCAGCGCGAAGCGCGAGCCCGACAGCTTGCTGGCGGTCTCGAAGTCCAGGCCCAGCGGCTCGCCGACGTCGACGTGATCGCGCGGCGCCTTCGTGCCGAACACGCGCGGCTCGCCCCAGCGGCGCACTTCCTGGTTGCCGTGTTCGTCCTTGCCCGCCGGCACCGACTCGTGGGCCACGTTGGGCACCGTCAGCAGCCACTCGGCAAGCCTCGCCTGCACCGACTCGTTGGTCTGCGTGGACTGGGTCAGCTCGTCGGCGATGCCGGCCACTTCGGCCATCAGCGCGGTGGTGTCTTCGCCCTTGCCTTTCATCGCGCCGATCTGCTTGGACAGCGCATTGCGCCGCGACTGCAGCGCTTCGGCGCGCACCTGGGCGGCCTTGCGTTCGGCCTCCAGCGAGCGGAACCAGTCGGTGTCGAGCGTGAAGCCGCGGTCGGCCAGTCTGGCAGCGACTGCGTCGAGGTCCTTTCGGAGCAATTGCGGATCGAGCATGGCAGCGGGGGCCCGGCGCGGGGCCCGTTGGGAGGAAAGGACAGCGATGGTATCAGGGGGCGCCGCGAGGCAGCGGGATGCGCGCTCAGCCCGGCGGCTCGTCGTCCAGCGAACGCAGCCACTTCAGCTTTTCGCCGATGCGCCCTTCCAGCCCGCGGTCGGTGGGCTGGTAGAACGCCGGCTCGCGCAGGCCATCGGGCATGTAGGTCTC
The DNA here is from genome assembly GCA_016710525.1 of Burkholderiaceae bacterium. Taxonomy (GTDB): domain Bacteria; phylum Pseudomonadota; class Gammaproteobacteria; order Burkholderiales; family Burkholderiaceae_E; genus Quisquiliibacterium. Next base: position 62,874 of record JADJVQ010000048.1, on the reverse strand, counting down.
GCCGGCCGCATACGCATGCGGCTCGTCGTGCGCATAGCGGTAGGCGTGCCCGTAGCCCAGTTCTTTCATCAGCTTGGTGGGCGCATTGCGCAGGTGCACCGGCACGGGGTCGGACCCCTGGCGCGAGACGAACTCACGCGCGGTGTTGTAGGCGTTGTAGCCGGCATTGGACTTGGCCGCGCAGGCCAGGTACAGCACCGCCTGTGCCAGCGCCAGTTCGCCTTCCGGCGAGCCCAGCCGCTCGTAAACCTCGGACGCATCCAGCGCCAGGCGCAGCGCGCGCGGATCGGCCAGGCCGACGTCTTCGATCGCCATGCGCACCAGCCGGCGCGCCAGGTAGCGCGGGTCGGCACCGCCATCGAGCATGCGCACCAGCCAGTACAGCGCGGCATCGGGGTGCGAGCCGCGCACCGACTTGTGCAGCGCCGAGATCTGGTCGTAGAACGCGTCGCCGGCGTTGTCGAAGCGGCGCATGCTTTGGGACAACGTGCGCTCGAGCATCGCCTCATCGACCGCGTGCTCGCCCTGCGCATGGGCCGAGTCGAGCACCAGTTCGATCGCGTTCAGCAGCCGGCGCGCGTCGCCATCGGCCCAGGCAATGAGACGCGCACGGGCGTTGGCGTCGAACACGGGCACCTCGGGGTGATCGGGCTGCTCGGCCACGCGTTGCAGCGCGCGCTCGAACAGTTCGCCCAACGCTGCGGCGTCGACCGGCTGCAGCACATACACCCGCGCCCGCGACAGCAACGCGCCGTTGACCTCGAACGACGGGTTCTCGGTGGTGGCGCCGACGAACACGAACAGGCCGCTTTCCACATGCGGCAGGAATGCATCCTGCTGCGCCTTGTTGAAGCGGTGCACCTCATCGACGAAGACGATGCTGCGCCGGCCCTGCGCGGCGGCCGCCTGCGCGTTGATGACCGCCTCGCGGATGTCCTTGACACCGCCCAGCACCGCCGAGATCGCGATGAAGTTGGCGCCGAAGGCATCGGCCATCAGCCGCGCCAGCGTGGTCTTGCCCACGCCCGGCGGGCCCCACAGGATCATCGAATGCGGGCGGCGCGATTCGAAGGCCACGCGCAGCGGCTTACCCGGGCCCAGCAGGTGCGCTTGCCCGACCACTTCGTCGATGTGGCGCGGGCGCAGGCGCTCGGCCAGGGGGGCGTCCAGCGGCACGGGCTCGGTGGCCGCGAGGCTGGTCTGGCCGACGCGGGCGGACGAACCTGCTTCACCCGCAGGGGACACGCCATCGCCCTCCCCTTCGAGGTCGAGCGACAGCGACGCCTGCGACGGCTCGGGTTCGCCTGTCATGCGCGGGCGGGCCGTCGGCCACCGGCTGGCTTCACCACCGCCTTTGCCTCACGCCGCCACCGCCGGGCGCCGCCCGGTCATGCGCCCGATGTTCAGCGCGCTGCCGATCAGCGCCCCCTGGAACAGCGCGATGCCCACCCACACCCAGGCCGGGTGATTGGCATCCATCATCAGGCCGAACAGCGTGGGGCTGACCGACATGCCGATGTCCAGACCCGAGTACACCATGCCGTAGACGCGCCCTGTGGCCCCTGGAGGCGTGGCGCGCTTGACCAGCAGGTCGCGCGACGGGCCGGCAAGCCCCATGCCCAGGCCCATCAGGGCGAACAGCGGCGGCACGGTCCAGGCCGGCCATCCGGTCCAGCCAATCAGCAGGGCGAACACGGTCGCCACGCCCAGAGAGACCGCAACCACCCGATCGGCCCGCGACGGGTCCTCCACCAGGTAGCCACCGACCAGCATTCCGCCGGCGCTGCCCAGCATGAACACGGTTACGCAGGTGGCCACCCAGCTCAGGGGAACCGCGTGCAGCACGCGGGCCGCCTCGGGGCCGAAGGTCAGTACGCCGCCCAGCGCGGCGGCCCAGGAAAAAAAGAACCCGAAGCTCATCCACACCGCGGGCAGCCGCAGGAAGCCGAAGGTGCTGGCCCCCGGGGCGCTGGCGGCCGCATGGGCCGCCGACCCGGCACCGCCGACTCCTTGCATCAGCGCCCGATACTTCCACACCGCCCCCATGACCGCCAGGGCCACCAGGCCCGCCGCCAGGAAGGCGATGCGCCAGCCGGCGAACTGCGCCACGGTGGCCAGCAGCACCGGCGCCAGCGCCCACCCCAGGCTGCCGCTGACGCCATGAATGGCGTAGGCCTTGCCCAGGCGCATCGGCGAGATCCGCGCGTTCAGGATGGAGTAATCGACCGGGTGGAACGGCGCATTGCCGATGCCGCAAAGCACCGCCCCCAGCATCAGACCCGAATAACCGGGCGCCGCGGCCAGCACGCAGGCCGCCAGCACGAAGCTGGCCAGCGCGCCCATCATCACCGGCCAGGCGCCGACGCGGTCGACGAGGAACCCCGACAGCGCCTGGCCGATGCCGGAAATGATGAAGAACACCGTCACCAGCAGCCCGAGCTCGGAGTAGCTGAGGGAAAACGCGTCCTTCAGCCACGGAAACAGCGGCGCCAGCGTCAGGTGAAAGAAGTGCGAGGTGCCGTGCGCGATGCCGACGATGGCCATCGTGGCGTTTTCGGTGCGCACCGACGGGACGTCGGCGGGCAGACGGCCCAGGGCGGCGGGAGCGGTCGACATCAGGCAATCCTCATCGGGTGAGCCTCAGCAGTGCGCCTCGGCAGCGAGCCTCGGCAGTGCGCCCAGCGGCGAGCATCGGCAGCGGGCTTCAGAACAGCGCTCCGCGCGCATCGACGCGCCAGACGTCGACGACCCGGCCGCCGCGATGCACCACGAGCCAGTCGTGCAGGTTCACCGTGGGGTCGCAATGGCCGGTGAGCAGCCTGACATGATCGCCGATTCCGATCGCCCGCGGAGTGGCCTCGGGTTTCGTTCGAAGCACCAGATGCTCGTCCGAGATCGAGGCGGAGCGCCAGCCGTCGGCCAGCGGCACCGGCAGCCCGGAGTCGACCGCGAAGGCCTTCAGGCCGCCGTCGAGCACCACCTGGCCGGGCCGCACGCTGATCACCTGGCACAGCACTTCGAGCACCGGGCGCAGCACCGGGGCCTGGGGATCGGGTTCGTTGGCGAAGTAGTCGGCATCCATCAGCACATACGAGCCGGGCTGAACTTCGGTGTACAGCCCGGAGGCGGCCTCGTGGCCGTAGGTGCCGGTTCCCCCGCCGGTGATGACCGGGCAGGCGAATCCGGCAGCCTGTAGCGCGTCGCGCGCCGCCGCGGCCTTCTCGCAGGCCTGGGCGATGGCCTCGCGGCGGGCCTGTGGCGTGCGCTTGTGCTGGGCCGAGCCCTGATAGGCCTGCAGTCCGCGCAGCGTCATCATCGGCGCATGCGCCTGGATGGCGCGCGCCAGGTCGACCACCTCGGCGGGCGTCACGACGCCGCATCGGGCGCTGCCGACATCGACCTCGATCAGCACCTCGATGCGGCCGCCCTCCTCGCGCAAGGCCTTGGCGAGCGCCTCGATCTGGGCGGGATGGTCGACGCACACCCCCACCGTGGCCCGCTGGGACAGGCGGGCCAGGCGCGCCAGCTTGGTCGCGCCGATCACCTGGTTGCTGACCAGCACGTCGCGGATGCCGCCGTCGACAAAGATCTCGGCCTCGCCCACCTTCTGGCAGCACACGCCGATCGCACCCGCGGCCACCTGGCGGCGGGCGATCTCGACGCACTTGTGCGCCTTGCCGTGGGCGCGCAGCGCAAGGCCGGCGCCGGCCACCGCGCCGTGCACGGCCTGCAGGTTGGCTTCGAAGGCATCGAGGTCGAGCAGCAGGGCCGGGGTATCGACCTGGGCGATCGGGTCGCCGATGCGGGCGGGGGGCGTCATGTCATTGCTCCACGATGTCCGCGCCACGCGGCGCGACGAAGCGGAACAGGTCCGCTTCCAGTTTGGGATTGCGCTCGAAGCCGCTGAAACCGAAGTAGGTGGTGCGGCCGAACGCGTCGCGCACCTCCATGGCCTCGGGCAGGCCGCCACGCAGGCCGATCAGGATACGGTCGAATCCCGCATCCTTGTTCTTGGGCAGCGCATTGAGCCAGGCGATCCCCTCGCGCAGGCCGTCTTCCTTCAGCGTGAAATTGCGCTCGAGGTCGTTGGAGCCGAACAGGATCGAGGCCGGGCTGGCGCCCAGCGAGTCGGCCAGCTTGCGCACCGTGACCTGATTGAGGTCCTTGTCGTGGAAGTAGAGCTTTTCGCTGTCCCCCACCATCAGCTGCTCGAAGGGTTTGCGCACCTCCCAGCGGAAGCGCCCCGGGCGCTGGAAGGCGAACACCCCGCTGGCGGATTCGAAACCGCCGCCGGCACGCTGGGTGCGCTGGGTAAAATTACCGCGGGCGGCCTGGGTACCGGCCAGAAACTCGCGCAGCTGCGCCTGCCCGCCCGCCGCCGGGCCGCGGGGGCGCAGGCCAGCCGGTGCGGCCTGGGCCAGGGCCGCACGCCGCGCCGCCAGTGTTGCCAGCGACACACTCGCGACGCACGCCAGCAGCGTTCGGCGTTGCGATCGAAAAACCGGGTTCATGCACACTCCTCGAAACCGTCAGCCGGGGCCAGTGGGAACGCCCGGCGCGCCTGGCCCGGATGTCGGGCCACTTCAGTCAACGCGCGTCAATGCCCATGGGGCAGACACCTGCGGCGGTAACCGTCGGTAAATGTCGCGAGACCGTCCTGGAGCGCCGGTCGTGGCCACGCCACCGGCCACAAGCGCCCGCCATGGTCAGGCGACACGCTGCAAGAGCCGCTCAGCAGGCTTCGAGGCGCGAGGGGTGAAAGTGGGCCCGCTAGTCGTCGCGTTTGGGCACGAGGATATCGCGATTGCCGTTGGTGGCCATCGACGACACCAGGCCGGACTTTTCCATCTGCTCGAGCAGGCGGGCCGCGCGGTTGTAGCCGATGCGCAGATGCCGCTGCACCAGCGAGATCGACGCCCGCTTGTGCTCGAGCACGACGGCCACCGCCTGGTCGTACATCGCGTCGGCTTCGCCGTCGATGCCGGCCTCGGACAGCGTCTGCTGCAGGCCGCCGAAGCCCACCGCGCTGCCTGTGTCGGCCTCGCTGGGCACGCCACCCTCGAGTATCGCTTCGATGTATTGCGGCTCGCCCAGCGATTTCCAGTGGCCCACCACCTTGGCCACCTCGTCGTCGCTGACGAAGGCGCCATGCACCCGCACCGGCACGCCGCCACCGGGCTGCAGGTAGAGCATGTCGCCCTGGCCCAGCAGGGACTCGGCGCCCATCTGGTCGAGAATGGTGCGCGAATCGATCTTGGACGAGACCTGGAAGGCGATGCGCGTGGGAATGTTGGCCTTGATCAGGCCGGTGATGACATCGACCGACGGGCGCTGGGTGGCCAGGATCAGGTGGATGCCGGCGGCACGGGCCTTCTGGGCCAGGCGGGCGATCAGCTCTTCGACCTTCTTGCCGACCACCATCATCAGGTCGGCCAGCTCGTCGATGACAACCACGATCTGCGGCAGCCGGCCCAGCGGCTCGGGCGCGTCGGGGGTCAGCGAGAACGGGTTGGGGATCAGGGTTTCGCGCTTCTCGGCGTCGGCGATCTTGGCGTTGTAGCCCGACAGATTGCGCACGCCCAGCTTGCTCAGCAGGCGATAGCGCCGCTCCATTTCGGCCACACACCAGTTCAGCGCGTTGCCGGCATGCTTCATGTCGGTGACCACCGGCGCCAGCAGGTGCGGGATGCCTTCGTACGAGCTCATCTCCAGCATCTTGGGGTCGATGAGGATCATGCGCACCTGCGACGGATCGCTCTTGTAGAGCAGCGACAGCAGCATGGCGTTGATGCCCACCGACTTGCCCGAACCGGTGGTGCCGGCCACCAGCAGGTGCGGCATGCGGGCCAGGTCGGCGCAGATGGGGTGCCCGGCGATGTCCTTGCCCAGCGCCAGCGTGACCGCCGAGGCGCTGTCGGCATAGACCTGCGAGCCGAGGATCTCGGACAGGCGCACCGCCTGGCGGCGCGGATTGGGCAGCTCCAGGCCCATCAGGTTCTTGCCCGGGATGGTCTCGACCACCCGCAGCGACACCAGCGACAGCGCGCGCGCCAGGTCCTTGGACAGATTGACGATCTGGCTGCCCTTCACGCCGGTCGCGGGCTCGATCTCGTACCGGGTGATGACCGGGCCCGGATAGGCGGCCACCACGTGCGCGGCGACGTTGAAATCGGCCAGCTTCTTTTCGATCAGGCGCGAGGTGTACTCGAGCGTCTCGGGCGACACCGTCTCGAGCGACACTGGCGGCGGGTCGAGCAGCGACAGCGCCGGCAGCTGCGTGTCGGCAGGCAGGTCGACGAACAGCGGCGCCTGCATCTCGGCGGTGGCCCGCACCGAGGGCTCGATGCGCACGGCCGGTCGCTCGATGCGCACCGGCTCGGGATCGTCGTCGATGATGCGGCGCAGTTCTTCGACCTGCTCTTCGCGCTCGACCATCGCGACCTCGCCGATGCGCCGGTCCTTGCGGGCAGCGACCGCCAGGCTCGCCCGCTCCCAGGCGAGCTCCAGGCCGGTGCCGATCATCTCCATCAGGGACAGCCAGGAAACCCCGATCCACAGGCTCAGGCCGGTGGCCACCACCGCGAACAGCACCAATGTGCCGCCGACCGCGCCGACATGGGCGAACAGCGGGTCGCTGATCAGCAGGCCGAACAGCCCGCCGGGCGCCAGCGGCAATGAAACGTCCAGCGAATGCAGGCGCGAGGCTTCGAGCGCGGCGCTGCCGAACAGCACCGCGACGAAACCCAGCCAGACTTCCCAGGGAAAACGGCCGTGCGCCGGGGCGGCGGCCTCGGCTTCAATGGCCGCGCGGCTGCGCCGCCGGGCCTTGCCGGCGGGCACCGGCTCGGCGGGCAGCCGGGGGCGAAGCTGACGGTAGCCGCGCCACACCGAGGACACCGCCAGACCGACGAACAGGTAGGCCGACAGGCCGAACAGGTAGAGCAGCAGATCGGCGAACCAGGCGCCGACCCGCCCGCCGGCGTTGTGGATGCTGTGCGAAGACACCGCATGCGACCAGCCCGGGTCGTTGCGGTCGTAGGTGAAGAGGATCAGCGCCAGGAACAGCGCCAGCGCGATGAACAGGATCCAGCGGGCTTCGCGCAGCAGTTGCGCGGCGCGCTCCGGCAATGCGAATGCAACGACCAGTCCGCGGCGTGCGCCCGACCCCGCTGCGGCAGCAGCCCGACTCATGAGGTGCGGCCCGTCAACTGATGTAGTTGCTCAGCTTCTTTCGCGCAGCACGAGCTTGCCTTCGGGCATCGGAACGATGTAACCATCGATCTCCAGGCCCTTCATCACCCGGGACACCATCTCGCGGGAAGCGCCGATCATCTTGGCGATTTCCTGGCGCGGCAGCTTGTTCTTGACGATGCGCTCGCTGCCGACCAGTTCGGAGAAGTCGAGCAGCACGCGCGCCACGCGCCCGTAGACGTCGAGCAGCGCGAGGGTTTCGATTTTCTTGTCGGCTTCGCGCAGGCGCCGGACCAGGCCGCGCATCACGGCCATGGTGACCTCGGGGCTTTGCACCAGCATCGCCTTGAAGGCCTCTTTGCTGACCGCCATGAATTCGCAGGGTTCGAGCGTGATGACGCTGGCCGAGCGCGGCGCGTCGTCGATCAGGCTCATTTCGCCGAAGAATTCGCCCGAACTGAGCACCGCCAGGATGACTTCCTTGCCTTCGGAGTCCGAGCGCTGCACCTTGGCGCGCCCGGCCAGCAGGATGTACATCGACTGCGAGGGCTCGCCCTCGGCCACGATGGTGCGACCTTTGGGGTAGCTGCGTCGGGCGCTGCCGCCGGCCAGATTCTCGAGCTGAGGCTCGGTCAGACCGGAGAACAACGGCACCCGGCGCAAGAACGCCTTGTTTTCTTCGTGCGCCATACCAACCTCGAAGGTTCTTAATCCCTATAATTTTGCACGAACGCCGTGCCGATTCAAAAACATGCCTGAAGTATTGCGGCTAAGCCAATGATTTTTTGAGCTTTTCACAACGAAACGAGTGTCCATGTCCACCCCCAAGCACCACCGACTCCTCATCCTGGGTTCCGGTCCGGCCGGCTACACGGCCGCGGTCTACGCCGCGCGGGCCAACCTGAAGCCCACGCTGATCACCGGCATTGCCCAGGGCGGTCAGCTGATGACCACCACCGAAGTGGACAACTGGCCGGCCGACGCCGACGGCGTGCAGGGGCCCGAGCTGATGGCGCGCTTCCTCGCCCATGCCGAGCGCTTCGGCACCGAGATCATCTTCGATCACATCCATACCGCGAAGCTCGACGAGCGGCCCGTGCGCCTGATCGGCGATTCCGGCGAATACACCTGCGATGCGCTGATCATCGCCACCGGCGCGTCGGCGCGCTACCTGGGCCTGCCGTCGGAAGAAGCGTTCATGGGCAAGGGCGTGTCGGCCTGCGCGACCTGCGACGGCTTCTTTTACCGCGGACAGGAAGTCAGCGTCATCGGCGGGGGCAATACCGCGGTCGAAGAGGCGCTGTACCTGTCGAACATCGCCAAGAAGGTGACGGTCGTTCACCGGCGCGACAAGTTCCGCGCCGAGCCGATCCTGATCGACAAGCTGATGGAAAAGACCCGCGGCGGCAACGTCGAGGTGCAATGGTTCAAGGAGGTCGACGAGGTGCTTGGCGACAAGACCGGCGTGACCGGACTGCGGGTGCGCGACAGCCGCGACGGCGCCAAGCAGGACCTCGCTTTGCAGGGCGTGTTCGTGGCGATCGGCCACACGCCCAATACCGGCATCTTCGAAGGCCAGCTCGAGATGGCCAACGGCTACATCGTCACCAAGAGCGGGCTGCAGGGCCAGGCCACCGCGACCAGCGTGCCCGGCGTGTTCGCCGCCGGCGACGTGCAGGACCACGTCTACCGCCAGGCGATCACCAGCGCGGCAACCGGCTGCATGGCGGCCCTGGATGCGCAACGCTACCTCGAGGCCCAGGACGGGCATTGAGCCCCACCGGGCCTGGCGATGAAATCATTCGAAGAACTGGCCCGCCTGCGCGACCAGCTGCAGGCCGATGCGAAGGCATTGGCCGAGCAGCGCGAGCGCGAGCGCCTGGAGAAGGCGCGCCGCGACCGCGAGGCGGCGGTGTTCCGCACCGCCATGGCCGACGCCGTGCCGATACCGGGGTCCGGGCGCGCCGAAACCCCGCGCGAGCCGACGCCGCCGCTGCCTCGCCAGCGCGAGCTCGACGAAAAGCTGGCGCTGGCCCAGACGATGTCCGACGACATCGACATCGAACGGCTGCTCGACGTCGACGATGCGCTGTCGTACCGGCGCGAAGGCGTTGGCCCCGACGTGACCGCGCGGCTGCGCCGCGGACAGTGGACCGTGCAGGGCCAGATCGATCTGCACGGCTTGCGCGTCGAAGAAGCGCGCGATGCGCTGGCAGCCTTCCTGGCCGAGGCGATCAAGCGCCATCGCCGCTGCCTGCGCGTGATCCACGGCAAGGGCCTGGGATCGGTCGCACGCGAACCCGTGCTCAAGGGCAAGGTGCTGCGCTGGCTGGTGCAGCGCGACGAGGTGCTGGCTTTCTGTCAGGCGCGGCCCAACGATGGCGGCGCGGGTGCGCTGCTGGTGCTGCTGCGGGGCAACTGACTAGCGGCGCGCCGCGGCGGCCAGCCCCTGCGCCGCCGCAAAACCCGACGACCACGCCCACTGAAAGTTGTACCCGCCCAGCCAGCCGGTGACATCGACCACCTCGCCGATGAAGTGCAGCCCCGGCTGGCGCCGCGAGGCCAGGGTGCGCGGATCGAGTTCGTCGGTGGCCACGCCGCCCACCGTCACTTCCGCCTTGCGAAAGCCTTCGCTGCCCGAGGGCTGAACCGTCCAGCGCCGCAGCGCATCGCCCAGTGCCTGCAGGTCGCGGTTGCCCAGTTCAGCCAGCCGGGCCTCGGGGCGCAGCCGTGGCACCTGGACCGCCAGCTGCTCGAGCCACAGCGCCACCAGGCGCTTGGGCAGCCGTTCGGCCAGGGTCGTGGCCAGCTGCTGGCGGGACTGCTCGCGCCGCTGGGTCAGCCAGGCCACGAGTTCGTCGGCGCCGTGACCGGGCGCCAGGTCGATCGCCAGTGGCTCGCCGGGCCGCCAGAACGACGAGATCTGCAGCACGGCCGGCCCCGACAGGCCCCGGTGGGTGAACAGCAGGTCTTCGGTGAACACCGGCGCTTCGGCGTGCGCCGGTGCGCGGATCGCGACCTCCAGCGACACGCCGGCCAGCGGCACCCAGGGCTGCCACTGCGATGCTTCGAAGGTCAGCGGCACCAGCGCCGGGCGCGGTTCGACGATCCGATGACCGAACTGGCGGGCCAGCCGGTATCCGAGATCGGTCGCACCGATCTTGGGGATCGACAGGCCGCCGGTGGCCACCACCAGCGAACGGGCACGAACCGCTCCGCCCTCGGCCGCGATCTCGAAGCGCGCCCCGTCGCGTTCATCCGGCGGCAGGGCCGCCACCGAGCCGATCGCACAGGGCGAACGCCAGGCCACACCGCCCGACTCGGCCTCGTGCGTGAGCAGTCCGACGATGCGCTCGCTCGAGTCGTCGCAGAACAGCTGGCCGCGGTGCTTCTCGTGGTAGCCGATGCCGTGCCGGCGCACCAGGCCGATGAATTCGGCCGGCCGGTAGGCGCGCAGCGCATGCCGCGCGAAACCCGGCTGGGCGCCGATGAAGCACTCGGGCCGGTCGGCCTGCACATTGGTGAAATTGCAGCGCCCTCCCCCCGAGATTCGGATCTTCTCGGCCACCCGCGCACTGTGGTCGATCAGCAGCACGCGCAGACCGCGCTGCCCGGCCACCCCGGCGCAGAACAGACCCGCCGCGCCGGCGCCCAGCACCACGACATCGAACCCGCTCACGGAAGCTCGATCCGCGGCGCATCGGGCAGGTTCTTCAGCGCGGCGACGTCGTCCAGCGTATCCAGGTCGGTGGTGAAGCCCGGGTGCGCCACGGGGTGGCGGCGCACAGCGCCAGGGTGCGCATCGATCCACGCCCGCGCGCCGCCCGCAGTGGCCAGCAGCGCGTCGCGCAAGCCGGCATCGAACACGACGGGATTGCCGCGCTGGCCCTCGTGCACCGGCATCAGTATCGCGGGCTGCGGGTCCTTTTCGAACGCGTCGAACAGGTCGCGCAAGTGGGCCTCGGTCATCAGCGGGAGGTCGGACAGGCAGACGACATAGGCGTCCAGCGGATCGGTCAGCGCACGCAAGCCGCAGGACACCGAACTCTGCTGACCGTCCTGGTAGTCCTCGTTGACCACGATGCGCACAGGCAAACCCTGCAGCAGCGGCGCGATGCGTTCGGCCGCATGCCCGAGCACCACCACCAGCGGCGAGAGGCCGGCATCCAGCAGCGTCCGGGCGGTGCGCCGCACCAGCGGCACGCCGTCGAGTCTGAACTCGAGCTTGTTCGGGCCGCCCATCCGGCGCGACTCCCCCGCCGCCAGCAGCACGCCGCCGAATCGGAAAGGGCGCGGCGCGCCGGGGTCGGCTCGACTGGGCTCGCGGCGCGAAGGGTCGGTGTCTGGCATGTCGTCAGTCCCAGGCGGCGAGCACCCGCTCGCGCAGCCGTTGCAGGTTCTTGTAGGCCACCACGTCGTCGCTCATCGAACGCAACGAGGCGACCAGGCGGGCGCGGCGCTGCGGGTCGGTGCAGACCTCGAGCAGCGGCGCCACATGGACGCGGATCAGGAACAGCGATGCCCCGAACGCCGGCAAGCCCAGCGTGACCTGGCGCTCGCAGCGGAACACCAGGTCGGACAGATCGGCGGCGTCGGTCGGCGCCGGCTGGCTGGCGGGACGGGCGATCGGGGGCGACAGGGATGGCGATGGCTGCGGCCATCGAGCCAGCCCCGGATCGGTGCCCAGGGTCCACACGAAACGCTCGAACGGCCCCTTGTCGACCATGGCGCGCGACAGCGCGGCCGTGGCCTGGCGCAGGGGAGCCCCGTCGGCCACCGGCGCATGGATCTCCCACAACCCGCGCCCGAGCTTGTCGGCCGGATCCCAGCCGCTGGGGAAGACGACCGAGAGCGCCAGCGCCACCAGACCCGGGCCCGACACCCCGGCATCGCCGGACCCCGCAGGCCATTGCGGCCAGCCCATCAGCACCAGATCCTCCTGGACCGCCAGCGAAAAGGCCGCCAGCGCGCGATCGGCGGGCGGCAGTGCGGCCAGCCGCTCCACCAGCGGCTCGGCGCAGGCCGCCAGCGCGCGCACCCGGACCTCGGGGCCCATCGCGAGGCCGAGCGCGGCACGCCGCAGCACGAACTCGGCATCGGAGGTCGGCCCGATGCCGGCGCCCGCCTGCCCGCCACCTGCCCCGGCAGCCACCACGTCGGGCTGCGAGCGGGCCACAGCGCTCAGTGCCGCCGCCAGCGCACCGATCACCCGTTCAGGATCGGCCCCGGCCAGGACCCGGGTCAGCGGACGCGCCGCATCGCCCAGGTGCGCTCGCTTGATGCGGGCGTAGGCGGGATAGGCGGCGTCGCTCTGAACCAGGCTGGGCGGCGCCATTCCATCGCCCGCCAGGCGGGCCAGGTCGGCGCGAACACGGAATGGTGCGTTGACGGGGAACGGCATGGCCGCAACGCGTGCGAAGGCTGCAGGCGGCTCATCGATGCCAGGCGGCGGCCAGGTCCCGGTCGGACGGATTCCAGTCAAACTGGCACCCTGTCACTGCCGGACGATCTGACACGCGTCGCGACCCCACGAGGAATCCGCCCACCCATGACCGACACCCTGATGCGCCATCTGCCCGATCTCGCCCTGGCTGCGGCGCTGGCCTGGGGCGCCGGCCTGCGTCTGTACCTGGTGGTGCTGCTGTGCGGCCTTGCCGCCCGATTCGGCGGCTGGCCGCTGCCCGACCATCTGCAGGTGCTGCAGCATCCGCTGGTCATCGGCGTGGCCGGCTTCATGACGGTCATCGAAGGGCTCGCCGACAAGGTCCCGTGGCTGGACAGCCTGTGGGACACCGTGCACACCCTCATTCGGATTCCGGCGGGTGCGGCGCTCGCCGGCGCGGTGTTCGGCGACTCGGGCACCGCGGTGGCGACTGCCGCGGCCCTGCTGGGCGGATCGCTGACCGCCACCACCCACCTGGCCAAGTCCGGCGCACGTGCGCTGGTCAACACCTCGCCCGGAGCCGTTCTCGAACATCGCGCTGTCGCTGGCCGAAGACGCCGCGGTGATCGGCGGCGCCTGGCTGCTGGCCGAACATCCATGGGTGCTGCTGGGAGCGCTGGCCTGTTTCACGGTGCTGATGCTGGTGATGTTGCGCCTGCTGGTCCGCGGCGCGCGGCGACTGTTCGGCGCCCGAGCCCGCGCGGTGGGGTCAGCGGGTCTCGAGTGACTCGAGCAGCAGCGCGGCCAGCGCCTGCGGGGCAGACACCATGGCATCGTGGCCGGCCGCAATGGTTCGGTAGCGCCAACTGGGATCAGTGGGCAGGCGCGCGTACATCGGCGCCATCGAGGCGAACGGCGGGTTGGTGACCCCGATGTAAGTGCGTGGCAGACCGCTGGAGCCGCCCTGCGTCAGTTCGATGGGCGTTGTGTAGGTGCCGGCGGGCATCGGGGTGAGCCGGCCGCGCACGGCCTCGATGTGCGCCGGATCGGTCAGCCCGAAAACCTCGGGCGGCGGCGGCAGGAAGGCAATGCCCGCCCCCGGCCCGGCGATCGCGGCCAGACGCTGCTGGCGATCGGATGCCGAGTTGAAGTCGGCCCAGCGCCAGTGGCGCGCGGCATCGTCCGGCACGACGGCATCGAGATAGACATAGTGCCGGATGCGATCGCGCAGGCGATCGGCCACCCCCGTGATGACATTGCCGGCGTAGCTGTGCCCGACCAGCACGCAACCGTCGAGGCGTTCGAATTCGATCAGGCGGACCACGTCTTCGACGTGCGTGGCCAGGGTCACCTGCGCGCCGAACAGATGCGCCCGATCGGCAAGACCGGTGAGCGAGGGCGCGAACACCCGGTGGCCCGCGGCCTGCAGCACACCGGCCACGTCGGCCCAGCACCAGCCGCCATGCCAGGCGCCGTGCACCAGCACAAAGGCGGGTTGGCTCATGTCAGGGCCACGCCTGGCTCAGACCGCGGATTCGCCGGTCTCGCCGGTGCGGATGCGGATCACTTCTTCGACGTTGGACACGAAGATCTTGCCGTCGCCGATGCGCCCGGTGCGTGCCGCCTTGCAGATCGCCTCGATGGCCCGCTCGACCGTGCCCTCGCCCACGATCACTTCGATCTTCACCTTGGGCAGGAAGTCGACGACGTACTCGGCCCCCCGATAGAGCTCGGTGTGGCCCTTCTGGCGCCCAAAACCCTTGCATTCGGTGACCGTGAGCCCGCTCACGCCGACCTCGGCGAGCGACTCGCGCACCTCGTCGAGCTTGAACGGCTTGATGATGGCGGTGATTCGTTTCATCGTCTTCTCCTGAACGGGCTCAATCTCGGAACTTCGAGGTGATCGGATAACGCCAGTCGCGCCCGAAGGCCCGCTGGGTGACGCGGATGCCCACCGGCGCCTGCCGGCGCTTGTACTCGTTGATGCGCATCAGCCGCACCACACGGTCGACCGCATCGCGCGGATAACCGGCTGCCAGGATCTCGGCGCTGCTGCGGTTGTCTTCCATGTACATCTGCATGATGCCATCGAGCACCTCGTACTCGGGCAGGGAGTCCTGATCCTTCTGGTCGGGGCGCAGCTCGGCGCTGGGCGGACGCGTGATGATGCGCTCGGGGATGACCGGCGAGACCGAATTGCGATACGCGCACAGCCGATAGACCAGGGTCTTGGCAAGGTCTTTGATCACCGCGAAGCCGCCGGCCATGTCGCCGTACAGCGTGCAGTAGCCCACCGCCATCTCGCTCTTGTTGCCCGTGGTGAGCACGATCGAGCCATGCTTGTTGGACAGCGCCATCAGCAGCGTGCCGCGGATGCGCGCCTGGATGTTTTCTTCGGTGGTGTCCTGGGCCAGGCCGCTGAATTCCTGGGAGAGCGTGCCCAGGAAGGACTCGAACACCGGCGCGATCGACAGTTCGTCGTAACGCACGCCCACCCGGGCGGCCATGTCTCGCGCATCGATCCAGGAGATGTCGGCCGTATAGCGCGAGGGCATCATCACGGCCCGCACCCGGTCGGCGCCCAGCGCGTCGACCGCGACCGCCAGCACCAGCGCCGAATCGACCCCGCCCGACAGCCCGATGAGGGCGCCCGGGAAGCCGTTCTTGCCGAGGTAGTCGCGCACGCCCAGCACCAGCGCACTGTAGACCTGCTCTTCCAGCCCCATGGCCGGTTCGCGGCGACCGGGGCGCGCCTGCGCACCCGCGGCGTCGCAGTCGAATTCGACCAGCAGGAGATCGTCGGCGAACGCACGCGCCTGCGCGACCAGTTCGCCGGAGGCCGACAGCGCGAACGACAGGCCATCGAAAACGAGTTCGTCCTGGCCGCCGACCAGGTTGGCCGCGAGCATCGGCAGGCCCAGCGAACAGACGTTCTCGCGCGCCGCGTCGAGCCGAAGGTGCTGCTTGTTCATGTGATAAGGCGAGGCGTTCAGTGCCAGCAGCGCCTGGGCGCCAGCCGCCTTGGCGGCCGCCGGAGCCGGTGCGAACCAGAAGTCTTCGCAGACCACCACACCCAGACGAAGCCCGTCGACCTCGAAGACCAGCGGCTCGCCGCCCGACTCGAAGTAGCGTTGCTCGTCGAACACATCGTAGTTGGGCAGTTCGCGCTTGAAGTACTCGCCGACGATGGCGCCGCGATGCAGCACCAGCGCCGCATTGCGACGCACGCCGTCGCGCATCAGAGGGGCGCCGACCACCACATGGAGGTCGAGCTCCGCACACTGCGCAAGGATTTGAGCCAGCCCCTGCTGGCACCTGTCATAAAATGCCGCGCGCAGCAGCAGATCCTCGGGGGGGTAGCCAGAGAGCGAGAGTTCGGGGGTCAGCAGCACGCGGGCACCCTGAGCCGCGGCCTTGCCGGCGGCTTCGATGATGCGCCGGGCATTGCCGTCGAAGTCACCCACTGTCTGATTGAGTTGCGCGGCCGCGATGAGTACGGTCATGGGGCGGATGTGCCTGAATCGAGTCGAAAGAAAAGCGGGAATCCGGTGCCGGACAGTCGAATCGATTATCGCACGCGTCTCGTGACTGGCTTGGACGAAGTCCCGGCGCAGGCCTGGGACGCCCTGCTGCCCGCGGGCGCCCCGCCCTTCGTGCGGCATGCCTTCCTGCGCGCGCTCGAAACCGCGGGCTGTGTCGGTCCCGGAACCGGATGGTCGCCGGCGCATCTCACGCTGTGGAACGACCAGACCCTGATCGGCGCGGTGCCGATGTACCGCAAGTCGCATTCCTGGGGCGAGTACGTCTTCGACTGGGCCTGGGCGGACGCCTACGAACGCAACGGCCTGCGCTACTACCCCAAGCTGCTGTGCGCGGTGCCCTTCACGCCGGTCGCCGGCCCGCGGCTGCTGGCCCGCGACGACGCGGCCCGCGAGGCGCTCGCCAGCGCGCTGATCGCCCAGGCGCGCGGCGCACGGGTGTCGTCGATCCACGTGCTGTTTCCGCCCGACCCCGAATCGCAAGCCCTGTCACGCGCCGGTTTCATGATCCGCCAGGGCGTGCAGTTCCACTGGCAGAACGCCGGCTATCGGAACTTCGACGACTTCCTGGGCGCGCTGTCCCAGCCCAAACGCAAGAAGATTCGCGCCGAGCGCCGCAAAGTGGCCGAACAAGGCGTGGTGGTGACCCGGCTGGCGGGTGCCGAGATCTCGGCATCGGACTGGGATTTTTTCATCCGCTGCTACGACGCGACCTACGCCGCGCACGGCTCGACGCCCTACCTGAACCTGGCGTTCTTCCTCGAACTGGCGCGCGCCATGCCGCAGTCGCTGATCCTGATCCGCGCCGAGCGGGGCGGCCGGCCGGTGGCCTGCAGCCTGCTGATGCGCGACGAGACCCGTCTTTACGGCCGCTACTGGGGCGCGATCGAGCAGATCCCCTGCCTGCACTTCGAATGCGCCTACTACCAGGCGATCGAAACCGCGATCGAGGCCGGCATCCAGGTGATCGAAGGCGGCGCGCAGGGCGAACACAAGATGGCGCGCGGTTTCCTGCCAGTGGCGACCTGCTCGGCACACTGGCTGCGCGAACCGGCCTTTGCCGATGCGGTGGAGCGATTCCTGGCCCGCGAGGGCTCGATGGTGAGTTCGTACCTGGACGAACTGAACGAGCGCTCGCCGTTCGCCAGCGCCCGCCCTAGTCTGAGCGCCTGGTCGCCCAGCCTGCGGGCCCGACGTGCCCGGCCCCGCGGCGTCAGAACAGGGGCTTGTCGGCCGCCTGCTTGTAAGCGTCGATGCCCGCCAGGATCTCGGCCTTGGCGTCGTCGGGTCCGCCCCAGCCGAGCACCTTGACCCATTTGCCGGCCTCGAGGTCCTTGTAGTGCTCGAAGAAATGCTGGATGGTGGCCAGGCGTTCGGGCGCGATGTCGTCGTGCTTGCGCCAATGCTTGTAGATGGGCAGGATCTTGTCGATCGGCACCGCCAGCAGCTTGGAGTCGCCGCCGGCCTCGTCTTCCATCTTCAGCACGCCCAGCGGCCGGCAGCGGATCACCGCACCCACCGTGACCGGGAACGGCGTGATCACCAGCACGTCGACCGGGTCGCCGTCATCGGCGATGGTGTGCGGGATGTAGCCGTAGTTACACGGGTAGTGCATCGAGGTCATCATGAACCGGTCGACGAACAGCGCACCGGTCTTCTTGTCGACCTCGTACTTGATCGGGTCGGCCGCCATCGGGATCTCGATGATCACATTGATGTCGTTGGGAACGTCGCGTCCGGAATCGACTCGGTCGAGATTCATGTCTGGGCTCGCAGCAAGAGGAGGCGTCGAATTGTAATCAGAATGGTGCAATGCAGCAAAACAATCGTTCCGCAGGACGGATAATTTTGCGACAGAGTGCCCCCATTTCCCAAGCCCGATTCGGGCGTTGCACGCGCCGCGCGCGCCACGCTCGACAGACCGGAGACCGCATGCTGCAAGCTCCCCAGCGCTACCTGAACTTCAT
Organism: Burkholderiaceae bacterium; assembly: GCA_016710525.1. Taxonomy (GTDB): domain Bacteria; phylum Pseudomonadota; class Gammaproteobacteria; order Burkholderiales; family Burkholderiaceae_E; genus Quisquiliibacterium. The sequence continues at coordinate 44,794 of JADJVQ010000048.1, read as the reverse complement.
CGGCAACGAACTCACGCCCGCCGACAGCGGCGAGACGATCGCCGTCGTCGATCCGTCCAACGGCGAGACATTCGCCAGCATCCCGCGCAGCCGCGCAGGCGACGTCGGCCGCGCGGTGCACGCCGCCCGCGGCGCCTTCGAAGGCGCCTGGGGCCGGTTCAGCGCCATGGAGCGCTCGCGGCTGCTGATGCGCCTGGCCGGCCTGGTCGACGCGCACCGCGAGGAACTCGCGCAGCTCGAGTCGCGCGACACCGGCAAGCCCTTGAAGCAGGGCCGCGCCGATGCCCAGGCCCTGTCGCGCTACTTCGAGTACTACGCCGGCGCGGCCGACAAGCTGCACGGCCAGACCATTCCGTACCAGACGGGCTACACGGTCTTGACCGTGCGCGAGCCGCACGGGGTCACCGGCCACATCATTCCGTGGAACTACCCGATGCAGATCTTCGGACGTTCGGTGGCGGCCTCGCTGGCGGTCGGCAATGCCTGCGTGGTGAAGCCGGCCGAGGACGCCTGCCTGACCCTGATCCGGGTGGCTGAGCTCGCGGCGGAGGCCGGCCTGCCGGCCGGCGCGCTCAACGTGGTGACCGGACTGGGCGCCGAAGCCGGCCAGGCCCTCGCCGAACATCCGGACGTCGACCACCTGTCGTTCACCGGTTCGCCCGAGACCGGCCGGCGGGTCGCACAGGCCGGTGCCCAGCACCACTGCCCGGTCACGCTCGAGCTGGGCGGCAAGTCGCCGCAGATCGTTTTCGACGACGCCGACCTGCAGGCGGCCCTGCCGGTGCTGGTCAACGCGATCATCCAGAACGGCGGCCAGACCTGTTCGGCCGGCAGCCGCGTGCTGATCCAGCGGGGCATTCACGACGCGCTGGTGGAGCAGCTGATCGAACGCTTCTCGGCGCTGCGAGCCGGGCCGGCGATGGCCGACCTCGACCTGGGGCCGCTGGTGTCGCGCCGCCAGCTGCAGCGGGTCTGGGACTATCTGTCGGACGCGCAGGCGAGCGGCCTGGGATTCGCCGCCCAGGGCACGGTCCAGGACAACGCGCCCAGCGCGGGCTTCTACCAGGCGCCGGTGCTGCTGACCCGGGTGCCCCGCGACGACAGGCTCTTCCAGGAAGAGATCTTCGGTCCGGTGCTGGTCACGACACCATTCCAGGACGAGCACGAAGCGCTCGCGCTGGCCAACGGAACACGCTATGGACTGGTGGCCGGCGTCTGGACGCGCGACGGCGCCCGCCAGATGCGCATGGCTCGCGCGATCCGCGGCGGCCAGGTGTTCATCAACAACTACGGCGCCGGTGGCGGTGTCGAACTGCCCTTTGGCGGCGTGCGCGCAAGCGGCCACGGCCGCGAGAAAGGCTTCGAGGCGCTTTACGCATTCACGAACCTGAAGACCATCGCCATCCGCCACGACTGAGGGCCAGGCCCGCCCGGCCTCGCCCATTCTCGAATTCCAGACCGCTGACTGACAGAGGAAAATCATGAGACTTGCCGACAAGGTCGCCATCGTCACCGGAGCCGGTTCCGGCTTCGGCGAGGGTATTGCCACGCGTTTCGCTGCCGAGGGCGCGAAGGTGGTGGTCAACGACGTGGACAGCGCCCATGGCGAACGGGTCGCCGCGGCGATCCGCCAGGCCGGCGGCCAGGCCACCTTCGTGCGCGCCGACGTCTCGCGCGGCGATGACGTCAAGGCGCTGCTGCAGGCGACACTGGCCGCCTACGGCCGGCTCGACATCCAGATCAACAACGCCGGGGTCTCGCATCGCAACCAGTCGATGCTCACCGTGCCCGAAGACGAGTTCGACCGCGTGTATGCGGTCAACGTCAAGAGCCTGTACTGGACCGCGCAGCACATGGCCCCGCATTTCCGCGACAACGGCGGCGGCGTGTTCATCAACATCGCCTCGACCGGCGGCGTGCGGCCGCGCCCCGGCCTGGTCTGGTACAACGGCACCAAGGGCGCGGTGATCGTCACCTCGCGCGCCATGGCGGTCGAACTGGCGCCCCACCGCATCCGGGTCAATGTGATCAATCCGGTTGCCGGCGACACGCCGCTGCTGGCCACCTTCATGGGTGAAGACACCCCCGAGATCCGGGCGAAATTCGTCAGCACGATTCCGCTGGGCCGCTTCTCGCAACCGCGCGACATTGCCAACGCGGCCTTGTTCCTGGCCTCCGATGAGGCAGATTTCATCACCGGCGCCTGCCTGGAGGTCGACGGCGGGCGCTGCGTCTAGGCCCCTCCGGGCAGGCCGCGCCGAACAGCCGCGCCGTCAGCGGCCACTGCGGCATCGCCGGCGATCACTCGGCGGCGATCACTCGGCGGCGACTGCCTTCCAGCGGGCGGCCGCCCGGTAGTGCAGCGCGGCGTCCCCCATCTTGCCCACCCGTTCGGCCAGGTCGGCCAGCGCCAGCTGCACCTGGACGTCATCGCGCGAAGCCACGCTGCGCCCCAGATAGTCGGCAGCCTTGCCCCACAGGGATTCGGCCATGCACAGGCGCCCCAGCGCGAGCGTGATATCGGCATCGTCGCCGTGCTCGTCGCGCCAGCGTTCGACCTGCTGCAGGCGCTCGCGCGCCGAAACCTCGGCCAGGCCGGCGTAGGCATGCAGCAGTCGAGGCGAGAACTCCTGCGCCAGGCCCGCCTCGAGCAGGCGCCGGGCGTGCTGGGATTCACCGGCCTGGGCGAACGCCAGCGCCGCGGCCTCGATCACCTCGGGGAGATCGCGCTCACCGGCTCGCAGCTGGCTCCACTGCGAGCGCAGTCCCTCGGCATCGCCGGCTCGGCGCGACAGCAGCACACGGCAGGCCCGGACCCGCAGGCCGCGGATCGCCGCCGGATGCAGCACGTCTCGCTTCTCGAGCTGGCGCAGCACCTGGAGCACGTGGTCCCAGTCGTCAGCCTGTTCGTAGGCGCGCAAGGCGACCCGCAAGGCGTGGATGTGGCGCATGCCCTTCGAATGCAGGCGCTCGATGCTCGCGATCGCGCGCGCCGCGTCCTGCTCTTCGAGCGCGAGCTCGGCGGTCGTCATCAGTTCGGCGTGCATCGACCCGCGATCGGTTTCGGCCTGCGCCAGCCAGCGGTCGCGCCGCTCGGTCTCGCGCATGCGGTGGGCGGCGCGGGCCGCGATGAGCGCGGCCGGCCCGGCAAGCTGCACGTCCTCGCGCGCCTGCTGCGCCAGCCGTTCGGCACGCCCGAAGCGCCCCTCGAACAGCGCCAGGATGGCGTCGCGCAGCGCCATCACCGCGGCGTCGCGGCCGCGGCGCTCGCGATAGTCGCGAACCCGCTCGGGCAGGTCGAGCGCCTTGCCGATCGCGATCATCAGCAGATGCAGCGCCACAAACAGCAGACCCAGCACCAGCAGCGCCAGGTTGACCGACACGTCGACCCGATAGGGCGGCCAGAGCACCGCCACATTGCCGTGATTGACCCGCATCAGCAGCGCGAGGCCCACCGCCGCGCTGACCAGCAACAGGATCCAGACAATCCAGCGCATCGTCAGCCCTGCCTGGACGGGTGCGTGGGGCGCGCCGCGCGGATCATCGACCCTCTCATTGCGTGCCCTCGCGCGCATTGCGCGCGGTCCGCACGGCTGCCAGCGTATCGCCCAGCGAGGGCAGCTCGACCGAGATGCGGGCCGTCTGGAGCTGGCGCAGCGTGGCCACCGCATTGGCGACCGGGCGCTGGCTGCGATCGTAGTAGCTGCCCAGCCAGGTCAGGGCCCGCTCGAGGTCGCTGCGGAACACCGGCTCGAGCCGCGAGAGCAGCGACAGGCGGGCCGACATCAGCTGCAGGCGAAGGTTTTCACGCACGAAGTACTGCTGCTCGGGCGCGAGCAGCAAGGCATCGGGCGAATCGACGCGATTGACCCGGAACAGCTGCGACACCTCCGCCAGCAGGGCGTCCAGGCCGCGACGGCCGCTGGAGGCCAGCCCTTCGAGGCTGAACCCGCCCGTCTTGGCCGCACTCGTGCGAGGAACGGCACCACCGTCCATCACCGGCGTCAGGCCTGCCAGCAGCGGCAGCTGCTCGATGGCCGAGGTCACCGCGTCCAGGCGCAGCGCCAGGCCCACCAGGTCGACGCTGGGCAGCGCCTTGAGCCGATCGATGTCGCGCTGGAGCAACCGGCGCATGCCGATCGCCTGCGGCTGGCGGATTCTGGCCAGACGGCCATCGGCATCGGCCAGCGCCGCCAGCGCGCCCTGCACGTTGCCGCTGACCACCAGTTGCTGCGAGGCGATCGCCACCGAGTTCTCGACGTCGGCCAGCACCGCGTCCAGGGTGTCCTGGGCGATGTCGCGGTACATGCGCTCGAGCTGCGCCTGCTGGCCGAGCGCCTCGGTCAACTTGCTCTCGAGCACGCCGGAACGGGCCTGCAGATCGCGGCTCTGGTCCTGGGTGAGCTTGAGCTGGCCTTCGAGCTGGGTCACCCGCGCGTCACCTGCCTGCAGGCGGCGCGCGGCCTCCTGGCCGATCGATTCGGCGCGCTGCCACAGCGCCACCGCGGCCGCCAGCGCGGCACCGCCCAGGATCAGCGCGGCCGAATTGAGCAGGCCGCCAACCCCCGCACGCTCGGGGCGGCGGTCAGGGACAGGCAGCGCCGACGCCACCGGAGGCACTGCGGGCTGATCGGACTGGGGGGGCTGAGACAAAACGAACTCGCCAAAAGAACGCAAACAAAACCAGCGCATCGGACCCGGGCAGCATGCGCGGCGGGCTCACGCCCGATCCGCGGATTCTATCCCGGCAACCAGCCCGGACTCACCGGGACGCATCTCGGTCGCACGCGACCAGCCGCATTTGCGCAACGCCGCGACCTGCCGCGGATGCACCGCCAGCGCCCGGGCCCGATCGCGCCCCGCCGCCGGCAGCACCTCGTCCAGACGTTCGATGGCGTCCTGGGCGGTGAAGACAAACACCATCGGGCGCCTTGCAGCCTCGGCCAGCCAGTCGGCGGCCTGGCGAATGCCCGTTTCGGCCAGAGGCAGCGCGTGGCTGCGGTGCACGGCCACGACCTCGACGGCGGCGCCAGCCTGTCGCAGGGCTTCGATCCAGTCGTCGCGTCCGGCTTCGCCGCGCACGACCAGGATTCGCAGCCCGGCGGGCGTCACGAACGGTGCCTCCTGCAGCAGGGCTGCCGCGTCGAAGGGAGGCTGTCGCGGACGGACCAGCGGCTCGAACAGGACCGCCGGATCGAACCCGCGGGCCAGCAGGGTTGCCTCGGTTCCGGGCCCCACGGTGGCCACCCCGGTGCCCAGCGGCCAGAGGTCGGGCAGCGCGGCCCAGGCGGCATCGACAGCGCCGGGGCTGACGAAAACGACCCAGTCGAAGGCGAACAGATTGCCCAGCACGGACTTCACCGCCGGCTGGTCGGCCAGGGACTCGAGGCGACGCACGGGCAGCTCGAGCACCTCGTGCCCGCGCATGCGCAAGGCCGGTGCCAGCGCCTGGACCCGCGGCAGCGGCTGGGTCAGCACGACGCGCATCACGCGCGCACCGGTCAGACCGGCGCCGGCAGCAAGGCGCGTGCGCCTTTGTCGGAAAGCGTCTGGGCAACCCGATTGCCGAGCGCCTCGGCACTGGCGATATCGGTCTCGGCACAGACGTCTTCGGCCTCGACGAGCTGCGTGCCGTCGACGCTGGCCACGCAGGCGCGCAAGCGAAGCCCGCCTTCGGGTCGGGCAACACAGTAAGCGGCCAGCGGCACCCGGCAGCTGCCGCCCAGCACACGCGACAACATGCGCTCGGCGCTGACCTGTGCCCACGTCGGCGCGTGCGCGAGCGCGCCAAGCCAGGTCCGCACATCGCTGCGCGCGGCCAGACACTCGATGCCCAGCGCACCCTGGCCGGCGGCAGGCAGGCTGAGCGACTCGGGCACGATCGCGCGGATGCGCGAGGCCAGGCCAAGGCGCTTCAAACCGGCGGCGGCCAGCACGATGGCGGCGTATTCGCCGCGGTCGAGCTTGCCCAGCCGGGTATCGAGATTGCCTCGCAACGGCTGCACATCGAGCGTCGGGAATCGCCGCCGGATGAGCGCCGCGCGGCGCAGGCTCGAGGTGCCGACGCGGGCACCGGCGGGCAGGGATTCGAGACCGGCATGGTCGTTGGACACGAACGCATCGCGCGGATCTTCGCGCGTGAGCACGGCCGCCAGCGCGAACTCGGGCGCGAGTTCCATCGGCACATCCTTGAGCGAATGCACCGCCAGATCGGCACGCCCTTCGAGCAGCGCGACCTCGAGCTCCTTGGTGAACAGCCCCTTGCCGCCGATCTCGGACAACGCGCGGTCGAGCACCCGGTCGCCCTCGGTGGTGAGGCCGACGATCGTCACGTCGCAGCCCGGGTAACGCGAGCGCAGCAGCGACTGGACGTGCACCGCCTGCCACATGGCCAGCCGGCTTTCCCGCGAGGCAATCACCAGCCGGCGAGGTTCGCCGGCGGCCACCGGTGCCGCACTCATCAGGTCACCAGGTTCTTCACGGTGGACCACTGGCGGCGGCTGACCGGCAGGCGTTCGGTGACATCGCGCAGCACGACCTGCCAGTACGGGTCGCCAGCGTCGTCCTCGCCCGAGGGCGTGACACGCTCGAACCCGGCAATCGACGGCCGCGCCACCAGCGCATTGCGGTGGATGCGCACGAAGCGGTCGACGAATTCTTCCTCGAGCGAGGTCAGGGATTCTTCGATCAGGAATTCGCGCTCGCGCGTGCGCACCGTGATGTACTTGAGCTCCGCCTTCAGGTAGATGACCTGTTCGAGCGGCACCAGGATGACACGGCCGCGCTCGTGCACGCTCAGGTGACGACGCCGGGTGTTGGTGGCCTTGGCCAGCTGGTCGATCGCCTGGATCTGGTCCGACGGCAGCCGTGTGACGGCCCGCTTCAGGGCCTCGAGCAGACGCTGCGCGCGCACCGGCTTGAGCAGGTAGTCGATCGCGCGGACCTCGAAGGCCTCGACGGCGAACTCTTCGAAGGCGGTGATGAAGATCACCAGGGGCATCGGACGGGGGGTATCGGATGCAGCGGCGCGCGCGGACACATGGCGCGCCAGTTCGATGCCGGTCATGCCCGGCATCTGGACGTCCAGCAGCACGACCTGGGGCTGATACAGGTCGATCTGCGACAAGGCCTCGGGCGCGTTGGCCGCCTCTCCGACGATCCGGTGAGGAAAGTCGGGGGACAGATCGGCCAGCAACTCGCGCAGTCTCGAACGAGCAACGGGCTCGTCGTCAACGATAAGGATTGAAATGGCGTCGGACATCGCGGCGTCGCCTCTCTTTTCGGTAGGGGAAAGCAAGCTGGAGTCGGAACTGACCGTCTATCGCCTCGGTCTTGAGTTCCGCCTCCATATCGTACAGCAGCATAAGGCGCTCTCTGACGTTGGAGAGTGCCATCTGGTTTCCGGAGCGGGTCGGTGGGTTTTCAGACAACGGATTGAGGATCTCGACCTGCACGCGATCACCGGCGCGCGCGATGCGCACCGACATCAGCCCCGGTTCGGTGCGCGGTTCGATGCCATGGTGAACCGCGTTCTCGATCAGCGGCTGCAGCAGCAGCGAGGGCAGCAGCGCATCGCCCGGCATGTCGTCGAGCAGCCAGTTCACCTGCAGGCGATCGCCCAGCCGCAACTCTTCGATCGCGATGTACTGCTGGCAGGTGACGACCTCCTCGTCCAGCGGCACGAGCTCGCGGGTATCGCGCATGAACACCCGGAACAGGTCGGCGAGGTTCTCGAGGGTGTACTCGGCGCGACGCGGGTCGCCGCGCATCAGCCCGAGCACGGTGTTCAGGCTGTTGAACAGGAAGTGCGGACGGATCCGGGCCTGCAGCGCCTGCAGCCGGGCCTCGGTGAGCGAGGGCGCGAACGACAGCGTTCGCAGTCGGAAGAACTCGAAGATCAGCGCGGCGATGGCTGCCGCGGTCAGGCAGCGCACCAACAGCCAGCCCAGCCAGGCGCCCCCGGTCAGTTCCGGCGCCATGTAGCGGATCGCGATCAGGCAGGCAACGAAGGTGAGCACGACCGGCACGGCGAGACCCGATGCCCACTGCACCGCATAGGAGCGCCCCGTGGTGAGCCTGCGCACGCCGCACAGTGTCAGCAGCGACGCGATCGCGACCGGTTCGAGTACGGCGACGATCGCCAGCGCGCGCACCAGCATGTCGCTGGCCGTCGCGCCGGTCAGCGCCGCGATCAGCAGCGCGCCCAGATTGAGCGGCACCAGGATGCGCGCCGTGATGCCCAGATTGCAGCAGTCAGGAATGATCGGGGTGGCCGCGCCGTCGGAGACACGCCGGCCCACCGCGGCGCTGTCGCCGGACGGCGAGCCCGGTGCGCTTGGGGCTGCGGGGCCAGCCCCGGCAGCGCCCGCGGGGCGGGAATCTGGCGTGGGGGCTGACGGCTGGCTGGCCGGCTGCATATCCCTCTCGTGGCTTGGAATCGGGGGCTGTCGTCACCCGTGGAGGAGGTTGCATCAACCTCTGGCAGCGACACGGGAATCGGCCCTTATAATCGGACGATTATGACAGATCAATTCGCCAAGAAGTCCGAAGCGTGGTCGGGCCGCTTTTCAGAGCCGGTTTCCGAGTTGGTGAAACGCTACACCGCATCGGTCGATTTCGATCAGCGCCTGGCGCTCTACGACATCCAGGGATCGCTGGCCCATGCCGACATGCTGCACGCCTGCGGCCTGCTGTCCGAGGCCGATCTCGATGCGATCAGCAATGGCATGGCGCGCATCCGGACCGACATCGAGAACGGTTCGTTTCGCTGGAGCATCGACCTCGAAGACGTTCATCTGAACATCGAGAAGCGCCTCACCGATCTGGCGGGCGATGCCGGCAAACGACTGCACACGGCGCGTTCGCGAAACGACCAGGTCGCCACCGATATCCGGCTCTGGCTGCGCGCCCAGATCGACATCACGGTGCGCCTGCTGTGCGACCTGCAGCGCTCGCTGCTCGACGTCGCCCAGCTTCACGCCGGCACGATCATGCCGGGATTCACGCATCTGCAGGTGGCCCAGCCGGTCACCTTCGGCCATCACCTGATGGCCTATGTGGAAATGTTCGCGCGCGATGTCGAGCGCATGACCGATTGCCGGCGCCGGGTCAACCGGCTGCCCCTGGGCGCGGCGGCGCTCGCCGGCACCAGCTACCCGATCGACCGCGAAAGGGTCGCCCGCACATTGGGCTTCGAAGGCGTATGCGAGAACTCGCTCGATGCGGTGTCCGACCGAGACTTCGCCATCGAATTCTGTGCGGCGGCCGCGCTGGTGATGACGCACATCTCGCGCCTGTCGGAAGAACTCGTCATCTGGATGTCGCCGCGCGTGGGCTTCATCGATCTGGCCGACCGGTTCTGCACCGGCTCGTCGATCATGCCGCAGAAGAAGAACCCCGACGTGCCCGAACTGGCGCGCGGCAAGAGCGGCCGTGTGACAGGCCACCTGATGGGGCTGCTGATGCTGATGAAGGGCCAGCCGCTGGCCTACAACAAGGACAACCAGGAAGACAAGGAGCCACTGTTCGACACAGTCGACACCCTGCACGAAACGCTGCGCATCTTCGCCGACATGATCCCGGGTATCGAGGTGCGCGCCGAACGCATGCGCCAGGCCGCCTTCGAGGGCTTCTCCACGGCCACCGACCTGGCCGACTACCTGGTCCGCCGGGGACTGCCGTTTCGCGATGCCCATGAAGTGGTGGCGCGCGCCGTGCGCGATGCGGCCGGCAAGAACCGCGATCTGTCGGAATTGTCCTTGGATGAGCTTCGCGCCTTTTCGCCCGAGATCGGCGACGACGTCTTCGAGTCCCTGACACTCGAGGGCTCGGTGGCCTCGCGCAAGCACGTCGGAGGCACGGCTCCCGATCAGGTCAGGGCCGCGATCCAGCGCGCGCGATTGCGGCTGGCCTGACGCTCGCGCCCCAGCTCTGCGGGGCGCGATTCCGGTTTCCTAGGGAAAACCCGATTCTTGTCGCTGGCGAGTTTCGTAGGCTAATCTGACCCTATCCCGGTCTGCTCGACCGCGGAAAAAACGAAACCGGAGAGAGACATATGTCGCGTCGCAAGTTCCTGTCGACGGCTGCCACTGGCGGGGTCATCCTTGGGGCCCCCGCCATCGTCAGCGCCCAGCCAACCATTCGCTGGCGCATGCCATCGAGTTTCCCCAAGAACCTTGACACGCTCTTCGGCTCGGCCGAGACCATCGCCAAGTACGTGACGACGATGACCGGCGGCAAGTTCACGATCAGCGCCCATGCCGCCGGCGAAATCGTACCGGGGCTGCAGGTGCTCGACGCGGTGCAGGCGGGCACGGTCGAGGCCGGCCAGACCGCCATGTACTACTACTTCGGCAAGGATCCGACATTCGCGTTCGACACGTCGGTCCCGTTCGGCCTGAACTGCCGCCAGCAGCAGGCGTGGGTGATGGACGGCGGCGGCGCGGCCCTGATGAACGAATTCCTGCGCGAATACAACGTTCACAACGTCGGCATCTGCGGCAATACCGGCGCGCAGATGGGCGGCTGGTTCCGCAAGGAGATCAACACCGTCGACGATCTGAAGGGCCTGAAATTCCGCTGCGGCGGACCGGCCGGCCAGGTGCTGACCAAGCTGGGGGTCGTGCCGCAGCAGATCGCCGGTGGCGACATCTATCCGTCGCTGGAAAAAGGCACGATCGACGCCGCCGAATGGGTCGGCCCCTACGATGACGAAAAACTCGGCTTCTACAAAGTCGCCAAGTACTACTACTACCCGGGCTGGTGGGAGGGCGGCCCCAGCACCAACATGATCGTCAACATCAAGGCCTGGGAATCGCTCACGCCCGAGTACAAGGCCATCCTGCAGGCGGCCTGCAGCCATGCCTATGCCGAATGCATGGCCAAGTACGACGCCCGCAACGCCGCCGCCCTCAAGCGTCTGATCGCCGGCGGCGCCATCCTGAAGGCCTTCCCGCGCCCGGTCATGGACGCCTGCTTCAAGGCCTCCGAAGAATGGTTCGCCGAGAACAACGCCAAGAATCCGAAGTTCAAGAAGATCCACGACAACTGGGTCAAGTTCCGCTCTGAATCGATCAGCTGGTTCCGGGTGACCGAGAACACCTTCGACGACTTCATGGCATCGGCGATGACGCGACGCGGCTGACCTTCGCTAGCGCGGCACGCCTGAGCGTGCCGCGCTGACTGGAGTGGTCGAGAGGTCAAGAGGGCGCCTTCGAGCGCCCTTTTTCGCGTTCAGGTCGAGCGCACGCGACGGCGCGCCAGGGCTCGCCGGCGCCAACGCGGGAAACCCCCGATTGGAACCCCGGGGATGTGCCGCTATAGTGCCGGCCGATCGCTATTGCCCTTCCACTTCTCTTGGAGCATTTGTTAAATGCAACGTCGCAAGTTCATCGGCACCGCCACTGCCGGTGCCGCGGTCGGCGCCCTCGCCGGCCCCGCCATTGTTCGCGCCCAGCCCACCGTGCGCTGGCGCCTGGCCTCGAGTTTCCCGAAATCGCTCGACACGATCTTCGGCGCTGCGGAGATTGTCGCCAAGCGTGTCGCCCAGATCACCAACAACAAGTTCCAGATCAGCGTGCACGCCGCCGGCGAGATCGTCCCCGGCCTGCAGGTGCTCGATGCCGTTCAGAACGGCACGATCGAGGCCGGACACACAGCGCTCTACTATTTCTTCGGCAAGGAGCCGAGCTGGGCGGTGGCCACCGCCATTCCCTTCGGCCTGAACGCCCGTCAGTACAACGCCTGGTGGCATCACGGCGGCGGCGACAAGGTCTTCAACGAATTCGCGCGCAAGTCGGGCGTGGTGGCATTTCTCAACGGCAACACGGGCGCCCAGATGGGCGGCTGGTTCCGCAAGGAAATCAACACCGTCGACGATCTGAAAGGCCTGAAGTTCCGGGTCGGCGGATTCGCCGGACAGGTGCTCACGAAACTGGGTGTCGTACCCCAGCAGATCGCCGGCGGCGATATCTACCCCGCGCTCGAAAAAGGCACCATCGACGCCGCCGAGTGGGTCGGGCCCTACGACGATGAAAAGCTCGGCTTCAACAAGGTCGCCAAGTTCTACTACTACCCGGGCTGGTGGGAAGGCGGACCGGCACTGCACAGTATCGTCAACCAGAAAGCGCTCGACGCGCTGCCGCCCGACTATCGGGCGGCCTGGGAAGCCGCCAATGAAGAGGGCAACACCTACATGATCTCCAAGTACGACGCCGGCAATCCGCTGGCGCTCAAGCGACTTGTCGCCGGCGGCACGGTCCTCAAACCGTTCTCCCGGCCCATCCTGGAAGCCTGTTACAAGGCAACCCAGGAGGTGTATGCCGAGACCTCCGCGAAGAGCCCCGATTTCAAGAAGCTGCACGACCACTACTTCGGCTTCCAGCGCGATCAGATCTCGTGGTTCCGCGTGACCGAAAACACGTTCGACGACTTCATGGCGAGCGCGCGCCGCTGAAGGCGGATCGGGAGGCGCTCGCGGCGGGCCGCACCGCCCGCCGGCGCTAAACCGGATTCGGCCATTCGCCCGCCGAATCAGCCCTCCAAAACACAAAGGCCCGGGTCACCCCGGGCCTTTCGTTTGTCTGGCGCCTGGCGCAGCGCGAGGCGCGCAGGGCCGGCCGCTATTTGCCCGCGGCCTTCTTGGCTTCGTCCTCGATCTGCTTCTGCAGGACCTTGCCCAGGTCTTCCTCTTCCTCGGGCTTGGCGGGATCGGCTTTGCCGGGTTCGGCGGATGCGCCCTTCGCCGCGCCGTCCTTGGCCGCGGGATCGTCCGCGCCCGGCTTGAGTTCATCGTCAACCGACTGGACTTCGATCTTGACCTTGTCCAGATCGACCGCGACCTCCTTGTCGAGCCACATCGTGACCATGCCCGGCCAGAAGATCAGCACCGCCACGAGAATCAGCTGCAGGATCACCCACGGGATGGCGCCCAGGTAGATATCCGAGCTCTTGACCTCCTTGGGCGCGATGCCGCGCAGGTAGAAGAGCGCGAAGCCGAACGGCGGGTGCATGAACGAGGTCTGCATGTTCACGCACAGCAGCACGCCGAACCAGATGAGGTCGATGCCCAGCTTGGCCGCCACCGGAGCCAGCAGCGGAATGATGATGAACGCGATTTCGAAGAAGTCGAGGAAAAACGCCAGGAAGAACACGAACAGGTTGACCACCACGAGGAAGCCGACCACCGTGCCGCCGGTCATCGACACCAGCATGTGCTCGATCCAGATCGCGCCGTCGACCCCCTGGAAAACCAGCGAGAACACGGTGGAGCCGAGCAGAATGAAGATGACCATCGCGGTGATGCGCGCGGTGGACTCCATGCCCTGGCGCACCAGCGGCCAGGTCAGGCGCTTATTCATGGCCGCCAGGCCCATCGCGCCGACCGCGCCCATCGCCCCGGCCTCGGTGGGGGTGGCCAGTCCCATGAAGATCGTGCCCAGCACCAGGAAGATCAGGACGATGGAGGGCACCATGCCCCACAGCACCTTCTTCCACAGGTCCCAGCCGCGCATCGTGCGCGCCTCGGGGGGCAGCGGGGGCATCCAGTGCGGCTTGATGATCGAGACCGCGAAGATGTAGACGATGAAGATCAGTGTCTGGGCGATCGACGGGCCGATGGCGCCCTTGTACATGTCGCCCACCGATTTGCCGAGCTGGTCGGCGAGCACCACCAGCACCAGCGAGGGCGGGATGACCTGGGTGATGGTGCCGGCGGCGGCGATCACGCCGGTGCCCAGGCGCATGTTGTAGCCGTACTTGAGCATGATCGGCAGCGAAATCATGCCCATCGCGATCACCGAGGCGGCCACCGTGCCGGTGATCGCGCCCAGAATGGCGCCGACGATGATCACCGCGTACGCAAGGCCCCCCGGCACCGAACCGAAGAGCTGGCCAGTGCCCTCGAGCAAATCCTCAGCCAGGCCGCAGCGCTCGAGAATGGCGCCCATGAAGGTGAAGAATGGAATCGCCAGCAGCAGGTCGTTGGACAGGATGCCGAAGATGCGCAGCGGCAGGTTGGCCAGGTACTGCGCCGGGAAGAATCCCAGCTCAATCGAGATGAAGCCCGCGAACAGGCCCAGCGCCGCCAGGGAAAATGCGACCGGAAAGCCGATCAGCATGACGACGACAAGGCCGGCAAACATCAGCGGCGCCATGTTTTGCATCGTGATCATCGTGAATCGCTCGCGAGAAGTGGGGCTGGAACGTCGCCGGGCTTACTGCAGCGGCCGTTCGTACTGCAGGTCCATCTGGTAGCTTCCCAGGAGGAAACAGATGCGCTTGATGATCTCGGAGATGCCCTGCAGCGACAGCAGGGCGAACCCCAAGGGCACGAGGATCTTGATCGGCCAGCGAATCAGGCCGCCGGCGTTGCTCGACATCTCCTGGTGGACATAGGAGTCCAGCGCCCAGGGCCACGACATCCAGACCATCAGCAGCGTGGCCGGCATCAGGAACACGATCATGCCGAACAGGTCGATCTTGGCCTTGCGGGTGCCCGTCGCCCGGCCATAGAGCACGTCGACCCGCACGTGCTCATTGACCCGCAGCACCATCGAGGTGCCCAGCATGACGGTGACGGCGAACAGATACCACTGCAGTTCAAGCCAGGCATTGGAACTGGAATCGAACAGGTAACGGATCATGGCGTTGCCGGCCGAGACCATGCACGAGACGAACACCGCCCAGACGGCTAGTTTGCCCAGGAAGTTGTTCAACTTGTCGATCGCGTGGGCAAATGGCAATAGGCTCTTCATGGCGAGCTGTTCTCTCCGCGAAACGAGGGCAGATTCAAAGTCGGGTAACTGTAATGGTTTTTCGAGGGATGAAGGCCTAGGGTTATCCCGTTCGGCATACGGACGTCGGCCGCATCGGGCACCGCGCCGGGCCCGCAGCCGGCCGCCCGTGTCAGATTCCGAACATCAGCCGCAGGTTCTGCACCGCCGCGCCTGAAGCGCCCTTGCCCAGATTGTCGAGCCGGGCCACCAGCACCACCTGGCCGCGCGCTTCATTGGCGAATACGCGCAACTCCATGCCATCGGTCTCATTCAGGGCTTCGGGTTCGATCCGCCCCTCGGGCTCGGCGTCCAGCACCTTCACGCCGCCCTGGCCGTCATAGCGGGCCCGCAGGATGTCGACCAGCTGTGCCGCACTGGGTCGCCCGCGCAGCAGATCGAGGTGCAACGGAACGGTGACCAGCATGCCCTGGCGGAAGCTGCCCACCGACGGAATGAAGATCGGCCGGCGCGACAGTCCGGAGTATTTCTGGATCTCGGGCAGGTGCTTGTGCTCGAGGCCCAGCCCGTACCATTCGAAGGCCGGCGCCTGGCCGGACTCATGGGCTTCGATCATGGTGCGCCCGCCGCCGCTGTAGCCGCTGACGGCCGGGATCGACACCGGATAATCCGCCGGCAGCACCCCGGCATCGAGCAGCGGGCGCAGCAGGGCGATGGCGCCGGTGGGGTAACACCCGGGATTCGTGACCCGCGCGGCATCGCGGATGGCGGCGTCCTGGCCGGGCGCCATTTCGGCAAACCCGTAGACCCATCCTGGTGCGACCCGATGCGCGCTGCTGGCATCGAGCAGGCGCGGCGCCCGCTCGCCCATGGCGTCGGCCAGCGCGACCGTGTCGCGCGCCGCGTCGTCGTGCAGGCACAGCACGACCAGATCGACCGCGGCCATCAGCTCCCGCTTGGCCCCCGGATCCTTGCGCATCTCGGCGGCGATCGACACGATCTCCACACCGTCCAGCCCGCTGAGCCGCTCGCGGATGCCGAGCCCGGTCGTGCCGGCCTCGCCATCGATGAAAACCCTGGTCTTTGATGTCATGAAACTCGCTCCGCGGACAGTCCGCCATTCTGCACGGAAATGGTCCGCCCGCCCAAGCCGGGAGCCCGCCAGCGCCCCCCTGCGCGCGCCGCGCCTCTAAACTGTTGCGACCATGCCAGCAAACGCCCCCCTGTCGCAGATCCTGCCCTTCGAGGGCCAGGATATCCGAACCCTGATCGACGCGCAGGCACGCGCGCGGGCCGACCACCCCTTCATTCATTGGGAACCCTTCGAGGGCGCGCCCCAGTCCTGGACGTACCGGGCCTTTGCAGAACGCCTGTACCGATTTGCCGCTGGCCTGCACCAGCGCGGCATCCGCCCGGGCGACTTCGTTCTGGTGCATCTGGACAACTGTCCGGAGTCGATCATCGCGTGGCTGGGCTGCGCCGTGGCCGGCGCGATCGCGGTCACGACCAACGCCCGATCCAGTCCGGACGAACTGGCGTATTTCGCCCAGCACAGCGGGGCCATCGCCGGCATCACGCAGCCCCGGTTTGCCGCGATGGTGGCGCAGAGCTGCCCGCAGCTGCGCTGGCTGGCGATCACCGACACCGACAATGGCGAGCCCGCGCAAGCCGGCGCGCCCTCCCTCGATCAGCGCTTCGATCGGATCGATGCCGATCCCGCGCTGCTGCCGGCCCGGCCTCACGATCCGCGGGCGCGGTTTTCGGTGCAGTACACCTCGGGCACCACCTCGCGCCCCAAGGGCGTGGTCTGGACACATGCCAACGCCCTGTGGGGCGCCCGGATCAATGCGGCGCACCAGGACCTGCAGCCGACCGACACCCACATGGTCGTGCTGCCGCTGTTCCACACCAATGCGCAGGCCTATTCGATCCTTGCCACGCTGTGGGCCGGAGGCAGCGCCGTGGTGCAGCCGCGCTTTTCAGCCAGCCGCTTCTGGCCGGTTTCGCTGCGCCATCGCTGCACCTGGCTGTCGGTGATTCCGTTCTGCATCCGCGCGCTGATGAACCAGGAAGTGCCCGCCCACCATTACCGGCTGTGGGGCGCCGGCGTGTGCTCGCCGCCCACCGACGAGCGCTTCAGAGTGAAGACCATCGGCTGGTGGGGCATGACCGAAACCATCACCCACGGCACGGTGGGCCATGTCCAGCACGACAACGTGCCGATGTCGATCGGCCGCCCGGCGCCCGAATATCAGATCCATGTGCTCGACCCGGAAGGCAAGCCGGTCGGCCCTGGCGAAACCGGCGACCTGCTGGTCGGCGGCGTGCGCGGCTTGTCCTTGTTCCTGGAGTACCTGAACAACCCGCAGGCCACGGACGATTCTTTCAATGCCCAGGGCCTGTTCATCACCGGCGACCGGGTCAAACGCCTGGCCGACGGATCGCTGGCCTTCTCCGACCGTTCCAAGGACATGCTCAAGGTCGGCGGCGAGAATGTCGCGGCCTCCGAGATCGAGGCGGTGATCATCACCGTGCCGGGCGTGCGCGAGGTGGCCGTGGTGGCCAAGCGCGACCCGATGTACGACGAGGTGCCGGTGGCCTTCGTGCTGCACGATCCGGATGCGCCGGGCGCTGTCGAGCGGGACGCGCTGGCCGATCGCATCCAGTCCGTGTGCACCGAGCGCCTGTCGGGCTTCAAGCGGCCGCGCGAGGTGCGCGTGGTCGACTCGCTGCCGCGCTCGACCCTCGAGAAGGTCGCCAAGGCCGAACTGCGGCGCCTGCTCGAAGGCTGAGGCAGCGCTGAGGCGGAGCCTGCTCGAAGGCTGGGCCTGCGCCAAGGCTGAGCCAGCGGCTCAGCGCTTGCGCGGCGGCGCCACGTCGGTGCAGACCCCATCGGCGACTTCGGCGGCCAGGCCGACCGATTCGCCCAGCGTGGGGTGGGGATGGATCGTGCGGCCGATATCCACCGCATCGGCCCCCATCTCGATGGCCAGCGCCACCTCCGAGATCAGGTCGCCGGCATTCGTGCCGACGATGCCGCCCCCCACGATGCGCCCGGTCTGCTCATCGAACAGCAGCTTGGTGTGTCCCTCGTCGCGTCCGTTGGCAATCGCCCGCCCCGAGGCCGCCCAGGGCATCAGGCCCTTGCGCACCGCGATGCCCTTGGCCTTGGCCTCGTCTTCGGTCAGCCCGACCCAGGCAACTTCCGGATCGGTGTAGGCCACCGACGGAAT
Organism: Burkholderiaceae bacterium; assembly: GCA_016710525.1. Lineage (GTDB taxonomy): Bacteria > Pseudomonadota > Gammaproteobacteria > Burkholderiales > Burkholderiaceae_E > Quisquiliibacterium. Next base: position 26,829 of record JADJVQ010000048.1, on the reverse strand, counting down.
CACGCTGGCATCGAAGTACGCCTTGTGCCCTGCCGCGACCTCGGCGGCCACGTGCCCTTCATGGACCGCCTTGTGGGCCAGCATCGGCTGCCCGACGACATCGCCGATCGCGAAGATGTGCGGCACATTGGTGCGCATCTGCTTGTCCACCGGGATGAACCCGCGCTCGCCGACCTGGACTCCCGCGTGCTCGGCGCCGATCTTGGCGCCGTTCGGGCTGCGCCCCACCGCCGACAGCACCAGGTCATACAGTTGCGGCTCGGGCGGGGCATTCTCGCCCTCGAACCAGACGCGGATGCCGTCCGGCTCTGCCTGGGCCCGCACGGTGCGGGTGCGCAGCATCAGATGGCCAAAGCGTTTCTGGTTGAACTTCTGCCAGACACGAACCAGATCACGGTCGGCGCCCGTCATCAGCCCATCGAGCATCTCGACCACATCCAGGCTTGCGCCCAGGGTGGAGTACACGGTGCCCATTTCCAGGCCGATGATGCCGCCGCCGATCACCAGCATGCGCTTGGGCCGCGTGGCCAGCTCGAGCGCGCCGGTGGAGTCGACGATGCGCGGATCATCGGGCAGGAAAGGCAGGCGGACCGCCTGGCTGCCGACCGCGATGATGGCGCTCGCAAAGCGCACCACCTTGCGCTCGCCCGTCTTGTCCTGTCCGGCGCCGGCAGTCAGTTCGACCTCGACATGATGGTCGTCCAGGAAGCGGCCGTAGCCCCGCACGATCTCGGTCTTGCGCGTGCGCGCCATGCCTGCCAGGCCGCCGGTGAGCTTGCCGACGACCTTGTTCTTCCAGCCGCGCAGGCCATCGAGGTCGACCGTGGGATCGGCGAAGGTGATGCCGTGCGCGGCCAGCGCGCGCGTCTCGTCCATGACTGCCGCCACATGCAGCAGCGCCTTGGACGGAATGCAGCCGACGTTCAGGCACACGCCGCCCAGGGTCGGGTAGCGCTCGACGATGATGGCCTTCAGGCCCAGATCGGCGGCACGAAACGCGGCCGAGTAGCCGCCGGGGCCACCGCCCAGCACCAGCACATCGCAGCTCAGGTCGGCCACCGGGGCCGGGCCGCGGGCGGCGCCAGGCGCAAGCCCGGCAGGCGGGCTGTGCACCGCGGCCGGCGCGGGCGGACGAGCCTGCGCCTGCGTCGGGAGGCCGGGCACATGCGGGGCCGGCGCCGCGGCGCCGGCCGGCGCGCCTGCGCCCAGCGCGTCGAGCGCCACCACCACGCTGCCCTTGGACACCTTGTCGCCCACCTTGACCCGCAGTTCGCGCACCACACCGGCCGCCGACGAGGGGATTTCCATCGAGGCCTTGTCGGACTCGACCGTGATCAGCGACTGCTCCACCGCGACCACGTCCCCGACCTTGACCAGCATCTCGATCACCTCGACCTCGGCAAAATCACCGATGTCGGGCACCTGCACTTCGATCCGTTCGCTCATTTCCGCCCCCGACTCGTGCTGGCCCGACTCACAACAAGACCCGCCGGAAATCGGCGAGCACCTGGCCCAGATGGGCGTTGAAGCGTGCTGCCGCCGCGCCGTCGATGACCCGGTGATCGTAGGAAAGGGACAGCGGCAGGATCAGGCGGGGCGCGAACTGCTTGCCGTCCCAGACGGGCCGCGTCGACGAACGGCAGACACCGAGAATCGCCACTTCGGGCGCGTTGATGATCGGCGTGAAATAGGTGCCGCCGATGCCGCCCAGGCTGGAGATCGAGAAGCAGCCTCCCTGCATGTCGCCAGGGCCGAGCTTGCCATCGCGCGCCTTGGCCGCCAGCTCGCCGGTTTCGCGCGCGATCTGATAGACGCCTTTCTGGTCGGCATCGCGCACCACCGGCACGACGAGGCCGTTGGGCGTGTCGGCGGCGAACCCGATATGGAAGTACCGCTTGTAGACCAGCGATTCGCCGTCCAGCGACGCATTGAACTCCGGAAACTTGCGCAGCGCCGACACGCAGGCCTTGATCAGGAACGCCAGCATCGTCACCTTGACGCCGCCTTTGTCGTTCTCCTTGTTCAGCTGCACCCGAAGCGCCTCGAGCTCGGTGATGTCGGCATCGTCGTGATTGGTGACGTGCGGGATCATCACCCAGTTGCGATGCAGGTTGGCGCCGGAGATCTTCTTGATGCGCGACAGCGGCTTGGCTTCGACGGCGCCGAACTTGGCGAAGTCGATCTTGGGCCAGGCGATGAGGCCGAGCGCGGCGCCACCGCCCGACGCTGCCGCCGCGGGCGCCGGCGCCGCAGCCGGCGCGCTCGCGGCCTGGGTCACCACACCCTTGACGAACGAGCGCACGTCATCCTGGGTGATGCGCTGCTTGGGTCCGGTGCCGCGCACCAGATGCAGGTCGACGCCGAGCTCGCGCGCGAACTGGCGCACCGACGGCGAGGCATGCGGCTTGACCACCTGAACCGCCCCATGGAGCTCGGCCGGAACCGGGTGGACCCGGCCATCGGATACCGGCACGCCCTCGCCGGCCTGCGCCGCCGACGCCGTGCGCGGCGGCGCAGGATCTGCCGCGGGAGCGGGCTGCGCCCGAACCGGAGCATCGGCGGCGGCCGGCAACGGCGAGGCGACGGAAGCGGAAGCCGCGGCGGCCTGCTCCCCCGTCGCGATCACGACGATCGGCGACCCCTTGGAGACCTTGTCCCCGATCGCGACCAGCACGCTGCGGACCACGCCCTGCGCCGACGAGGGGATTTCCATCGAGGCCTTGTCGGACTCCACCGTGATCAGCGATTGCTCGGCGCTCACCCGATCGCCGGGCTTGACCAGCAGTTCGATGACCTCGACCGTGTCGAAGTCGCCGATGTCGGGCACCAGCACGGTCTGGTCGGCGGAGGGCGCCGTTGCCGCAACGCCGACCGATGCGGTCACCGGTGCGGTAATCGGTGCACTGACCGGTGCACTGACCGGTGCTGACCGGTGCACCGACCGGTGCGCTGACCGGTGCGCTGACCGGTACATTCGCCGGCGGCATCGCCGCCGCCTCAGCTTGCGCGGCGGCGTCGAGCACCAGCACGACACTGCCCTTGGCGACCTTGTCGCCGATCTTCACCCGCAACTCGCGCACGACGCCGGCCGCGGACGAGGGAATTTCCATCGACGCCTTGTCGGACTCCACGGTGATCAGCGACTGCTCGGCGCTGACCGTATCGCCCGGCTTGACCAGCACTTCGATCACCTCGACTTCATCGAAGTCGCCGATGTCGGGGATCTGCACTTCCATCATCTGGCTCATGACGTCGGCTTTCAGGCGTTGAGCGGATTGGACTTGTCGGGATCGATGCCGTACTTGCGGATCGCTTCGGCCACCGTCTTCAGGGGCACGGCGCCTTCATCGGCCAGCGCCTTCAGGGCAGCGATCACGACGAAATGGCGGTTGACCTCGAAGTGCTCGCGCAGCTTGGCCCGGAAGTCCGAGCGGCCGAAGCCGTCAGTGCCCAGCACCCGATAATCGCGGCCTTTGGGCATGAATGGACGGATCTGATCGGCGAACAGCTTCATGTAGTCGGTCGACGCCACCACCGGGCCGGCATGGCCGTCGAGCTGACGCGCGACATACGGCACCCGCTGGATGTCGGTGGGGTGCAGCAGATTCCAGCGATCGCATTCGACGCCATCGCGGCGCAGTTCGTTGAAGCTGGTCACGCTCCAGACATCGGCGCCGATGTGCCAGTCCTGGTCGAGCAGCTGGGCCGCGGCCATCACCTCGCGAAGGATCGTACCCGAGCCCATCAGCTGCACGCGCGTGGTGCCGGGCGCGCCGGGCTGCAGCAGGTACATGCCGCGAACGATGCCTTCCTCGTCCCCGGCCCGCAGGCCCGGGTGCGGGTAGTTCTCGTTCATCACCGTCAGGTAATAGAAGACGTTCTCGCGCTGGGTGATCATGCGGCGCAGTCCGTTGTGGATGATGACCGCGAGCTCGTGGGCGAAGGTCGGGTCGTAGCACACGCAGTTAGGGATCGTCGAGGCCAGGATATGGCTGTGGCCGTCCTCGTGCTGCAGGCCTTCGCCATTGAGCGTCGTGCGCCCCGCCGTGCCGCCCAGCAGGAAGCCGCGCGCCTGCATGTCGCCGGCCGCCCAGGCCAGGTCGCCCACGCGCTGGAAGCCGAACATCGAGTAATAGATGTAGAACGGCAGCATCTGGCGGTTGTTGGTCGAATACGAAGTGGCCGCCGCGATCCACGAACTGAACGCACCGGCCTCGTTGATGCCCTCCTCGAGGATCTGCCCCGCCTTGTCCTCGCGGTAGTACATCACCTGTTCCTTGTCGACCGGCGTGTACTTCTGGCCCTCGGGCGCGTAGATGCCCAGCTGACGGAACATGCCTTCCATGCCGAAGGTGCGCGCTTCATCAGGCACGATGGGCACGATGCGCGGGCCCAGCGACTTGTCGCGGATCAGGGTCGTGAGCACGCGCACGAACGCCTGCGTGGTCGAGATCTCGCGCCCTTCGGCGGTGGGGTCGAGCACGGCCTGCAGCGCCGACAGCTCGGGCACGATCAGCTGTTCGTCGGCCTGGCGGCGCCGCTGCGGCACGAAGCCGCCCAGCGCGCGCCGGCGCTCGTGCATGTACTTCATCTCCGGCTCGTCGTCTCCCGGCTTGTAGAACGGCAGCTCCTCGAGCTTGTCGTCGGGGATGGGAATGCCGAAGCGGTCGCGAAACTCCCGGATCGTCTGGGCATCCAGCTTCTTGAGCTGGTGCGCCGGGTTCTTGCCCTCGGCAGCCTGCCCCATGCCGTAGCCCTTGACCGTCTTGGCCAGCACGACCGTCGGCTGCCCGGTGTGCTTGGAGGCCGCCGAAAACGCCGCGAACACCTTGTGCGGGTCGTGCCCGCCGCGGTTCAGGCGCCAGATGTCGTCGTCGGTCATGCGCGACACCATCTCGAGCAGCTTGGGATGCTTGCCGAAGAAGTGACGCCGCACATAGGCCCCGTCATTGGCCTTGTACGCCTGGTACTCGCCATCGACGGTTTCTTCCATCACCCGCTGCAGGATGCCGTCCTTGTCGCGCGCCAGCAGCGGATCCCAGTAGCCACCCCAGATCAGCTTGATGACGTTCCAGCCCGAGCCGCGGAACTCGCCCTCGAGTTCCTGGATGATCTTGCCGTTGCCGCGCACCGGGCCGTCGAGGCGCTGCAGGTTGCAGTTGACGACGAAGATCAGGTTGTCGAGCTTCTCGCGCGCGGCCAGGCCGATCGCGCCCAGCGATTCGGGCTCGTCCATTTCGCCGTCGCCGCAGAACACCCAGACCTTCCGGTTGCTGGTATCGGCAATGCCGCGCGCGTGCAGATACTTCAGGAAGCGCGCCTGGTAGATGGCCGTCAGCGGCCCCAGGCCCATCGACACCGTGGGGAACTGCCAGAAGTCCGGCATCAGCTTGGGATGCGGATAGCTCGACAATCCTTTGCCATCGACCTCCTGGCGGAAGTTGAGCAGTTGCTCTTCGGTGAGCCGGCCTTCGAGGAACGCCCGGCCGTAGATGCCCGGCGCCGAATGTCCCTGGAAGTAGACCAGGTCGCCGCCATGCCCCTCGTGAGGCGCATGCCAGAAATGGTTCATGCCCGCACCGATCATGGTGGCGAGCGAGGCGAACGACGCGATGTGCCCGCCCAGATCTCCGCCATCGGGCGGATTGTGCCGATTGGCCCGCACCACCATGGCCATCGCATTCCAGCGGATGTACGAGCGGATGCGCTCCTCGTACTCGGCATTGCCGGGCGGGCGCTCTTCGAGCTGCACCGGGATGGTGTTGATGTAGGCGGTGTGGGCGGAGAACGGGATGAACGCACCCGAACGCCTGGCTTTTTCGACCAGAGATTCGAGCAGGAAGTGGGCGCGAGAGGGCCCCTCCCGGTCGAGTACGGCCTCGAGGGCGTCGAGCCATTCCTGGGTTTCGACGGGATCGGGATCAGCCGGATTCTGGGCGGCCGGCAGCGAACTGGGAACAGCGGACATGGTCTCCCCCGAGGGCGATAGTGTTTGGGACATAGACTGCCTGTCCCCTCGTTGTGGGGATCGATTCTAGAGACCGGGTATTCCGAACACAAGCAAAACTTGCACTATGTGCAATGACATTTCACATAGTGGTAGCCTGGTTTGCGCCATGTGAAGTCCCCGCCAGGAACCTCATGGACGACACCGGCCGTGCGCCCCTACACTGCGCGCGTCATGCAGCCCAAACCCCTCGACACCTCGCTGAGCGCCGAACTTCGTGCGATCAAGTGGTTCACCCTCACCCACGCGGCAGGGCTGCTGGCGTTCGCGGCGCTGATGAGCGGCTTCTTCTGGTACCTGCACCGCGTCGAAGAAGACCAGCAGCGCCAGGCCCTGTACCGCGACATCGAATGGGCGCAGCAGTCGATCCGGCTGAAACTGCGCGAACATCAGGAAGAAGTGATGGCCTCGGCGCCCGAATGGGCTCTGCCGGAGGCGGCCAATTCGCCACGCACGCTTGCACGCGATTTTCTGGCGCGCAATGCCGAGATCGCCTACCTGTCGTTCGTCAACAGTGACCGCCACATCCAGTGGCTGCTGATCGCCCGGGGGGTGCCTGGCGTCGCCAATCGCTCGCCGGGCAGCCGGGTCGACGACTCGGCCGGCTTCGGCACGTATTACGAATCGCGCGACGGGCGCCGACCGACCTATTCGGCGCCGTTCCTCGGCGACGACAATGAACTCATCGTCGAGCTGTATTCGCCCGTCATGCGCGATGGCGTTTTCACGGGTTCGCTGGTGGTGGCCTACTCGTTGTCGCGCATCCTCACCGTCGACCTGACCCCGGAGGTTCGCGAGCGCTACCAGGTCGCGCTCACCGACCAGGGCGGCAACGTCCTGGTCAGCTCCTCGCCGCGGCGCATCCACGAGGCCAATCTCAGCTACGAACTGCCGCTCGACCCGCCCGGCCGGGGCGTGCGCCTGCGCGCCTACGTGTTCGACTCGCGGCCGCGGCTGTTCGAGCGAAGCCTGCTGCTGGCGGTGATCGGGCTGACCCTCGCCAGCACCGTGAGCCTGGCCCTGCTGTGGCGCCATGGCCGGCGCCGCCTGCATGCGGAAGCCGAACGCGACCGCCTGTTTCGATTGTCCGGCGACCTGATGTGCGTGCTCGATGGTCGCGGCAACTTCGAACGCGTCAACCCGGCGTTCCGGGCCCTGTTCGGCGCCAGTGCCGAGAATCGCACGCTGGCCAGTCTGGCTCACCCGTTCGAGCGGGCGGTGGTCGAGCAGGCGTTGCAGCGGGCTTCCGCACGCGAAGCGGCGGCGGCCAACTTCGAGGCTCGCTTCGAACACCCGCACGGCTGGCGCTGGCTGCAATGGTCGCTGCGCAGCGACCCCGACAGCCGGGACCCGGCACTGTACGGCGTGGCCCACGACGTCACCGAACGCAAGTCGGCCGAGAACGCACTGGCCGCCGAGACTTCCTTCCGCCAGGCCATGGAAGACTCGATGCTTACCGGCATGCGCGCCTTCGACATGGAGGGCCGCGTGCTGTATGTGAACCGCGCCTTCTGCGAAATGACCGGCTACCCGAGCGACGAACTGGTCGGCAAGATCGCTCCGTACCCGTACTGGCCGCCCGACGACGACGCCGAGCAATACAGCAACCTCGACATGGTGCTCAAGGGCGAAGCGCCCGCCGCCGGTTTCGAGGTCAGGGTGCATCGCCGTGACGGGAGCGTCTTCGACGCCCGGATGTACGTCTCGCCCCTGGTCGGCAGGAATGCGCTGCAGACCGGCTGGATGAGCTCGATCACCGACATCACGGAGCCCAAGCGCATCCGCGGCGCGCTGGCGGCAGCACATGAACGGTTCACGACGGTGCTGGACGAACTCGACGCCGCCATCTGGGTGCTGCCGGCGGCCAGCGAACCGGTGGATGAGTCGGGCGATGAAACGCCGGGCGGCGAGCCGCTGTTCGCCAACCGGGCTTTCCGGTCGATGTTCGACGACCATCCGCAGGCGGCGCAGGCGCTCGCGAGCGACGCGATTGCCGCCAGCGACAGTGTTCCTGTCGAACTGCACCACCCGGCGCTGGAACGCTGGCTGGAGGTTCGCTCGCGCAGCATCCGCTGGGTCGACGGTCGCCAGGCCCGCATGCTGATGGCCAGCGACGTCACCCGCCGCCACGAGGCCGAGGAGCGCCAGCGCGACCAGGACCAGAAGCTGAGCCAGACATCGCGTCTGGTGACGATGGGCGAGATGGCCTCGTCGCTGGCGCACGAACTCAACCAGCCCCTGACGGCCATCGCCAACTACTGCATGGGCCTGAGCATGCGCATCCGGCGCCGCCATGAGCGCGGCGAACTTCCCGACGTGCCCGAGACCCTGGAGATGCTCGGCAAGACCGCGACACAGGCCGAGCGGGCCGGCATGGTGATCCGGCGCATCCGCGATTTCGTCAAACGCAGCGAACCCGAGCGGCGCAGCTGCGAAGTCGCGACGATCGTCGCCGATGCCGTGGGGCTGGCCGAAATCGAGGCGCAGCGGCGCGCAGTGCGCATCGAGGTCGACGTGCCTGCCGGCCTGCCGCGCCTGCTCGCCGATCCGATCCTGATCGAACAGGTGCTGCTGAACCTGATCCGCAATGGGCTGGAAGCACTGGCCGGCGCGCGCCGGCGCCGCCTGCAGGTCACGGTGATCCGCCGGGCCGATTCGCTCGAATTTTCAGTGGCCGATTCGGGAACGGGCCTGTCGCAGGCGGCACTCGAGAAGTTATTCCAACCATTTTTCACCACCAAGAAGGAAGGCATGGGCATGGGCCTGAATATCTGCCGTTCGATCATCGAGTCCCACAAGGGCCGCTTGTGGGTCGACACGAACACCGAGGCCGGGTGCACCTTCCGCTTCACCCTGCCGCTACCCGGTCAGGACGAAATCGCACAGGCCGCCTGATGTCAGATCCCACGATCCCCGTCCTGCCCGCGCACTCGATCGTGTACGTGGTCGACGACGACGAAGCGGTGCGCGACTCGCTGCGCTGGCTGCTCGAGGCCAACGGCTTCACCGCGGTTGCCTACGACAGCGCCGAAGCCTTCCTGCGCACGGCCGCCGCCAGCGCCATGCGCGACCCGGCAGCCTGCCTGATCCTGGATGTCCGCATGCCGGGAATGAGCGGACTGGAGCTGCACGAAGAGCTGCTGCGCAGGGACATCAGTCTGCCGCTGATCTTCATCACCGGCCACGGCGATGTGCCGATGGCGGTGTCGAGCATGAAGCGCGGTGCGGTCGATTTCCTGGAGAAGCCGTTCAACGACGCCCACCTGTGTTCGATCGTGCGCAACTGCCTGGCCCGCAGCGCCGCGCAGCAGCGCGACAGCGAGGCCGAACGCCAGGCGCAGGAGCGCCTCGAACGGCTGACCCAGCGTGAACGCCAGGTGCTGGTCCTGATCGTAGCCGGCCGACTGAACAAGCAGATCGCCGACGACCTGAGCATCAGCATCAAGACCGTCGAGGCGCATCGGGCCAACATCATGGACAAGCTGGCCGCCCGCACGATGGCCGATCTGATGAAGACCGCACTGCTGGCAGAAAATGCAGTGCGTGGTGGCGACACAGCCAGGTGACACACAGGAAAAAGCCGTGCTATTATCTGTGGCTCAGCGCCCGTAGCTCAGTTGGATAGAGTACTTGGCTACGAACCAAGGGGTCGTGGGTTCGAATCCTGCCGGGCGCGCCAGTTGTACCGAGGGGCCAGATCGAAAGATCTGGCCCCTTTTCTTTTTGGCGCGCCAAATCGCCGCGCTACGTAGCGCCCGCGCCCTGACGGCCCTGGCTGGCCAGGTGTTTCCCTTCAGCCCTGCGTCGTCCGTCCGCGTGCCGGCGGACCCCGGGTGCCCGGAGGAAGCGTCCGGCGCTCAGCCGAATGTCTCGTTCGATTGACAACTCTACGTGTACGCGTAGACTTACATTCATTCGAACCACGGGCTCGACCGAGCCCAGCCCAAGACCCTTCGCATGAGAAACGCGTGGCGCTCGAGGTTGACAAGGCCGAGGAAGACAGCGGCGTGATCCGCCCATCGCGACGGCAAGCGTGCGCAGCACCCGCGGGTCGGGTGGCCCCGGCAGCGTTCCCTTCTCTTCGACAGCCTCGGAAGCCTCGAGCGCCGCCCGCGCCGCGCCGGCAGCCCCAAGCCCCCCGAATCCCAATGGTCCGATCTCGAATTTGTGGCTGTGCAAGCCATGAAACACCCGCGTGCGGGTTCAGCACGAGAAGCGTCCTGAGTGACTGAAGGAGGTAGCACAATGGAAATCGATCCCAACAGAGTATGGCCAACCGGCCTGACCCTGCCGGAGGCCGAGGAGCTGCACAGGCATGTGATCGAAGGCACCCGCCTGTTCGGCCTGATCGCGGCCGGCGCCCACCTGCTGGCGTATATCTATACGCCCTGGCTTCACTGAGGGGAACCGACCATGAACCAAGGCAAGATCTGGCTCGTCGTCAAGCCCACGGTGGGGTTGCCGGCATTCCTGGGAGGCGTGGCGATCATCGCCCTCGCCGTTCATGCGGCCGTGCTCACCAAGACCGACTGGTATCCGGCTTATTACAGCGGCAACAAGAAGGTCAAGACGGCCGAAGCCGCCCCGACCCCTCAAGTGGTTGCATCGAACACCGCGGTCGCCGACGTCAAGGGCTCACCCCCGAAAACGCAGTAGAACGGCCCCGCGCCCCGCGGTTCCTGCCGCGGGCCGGGACCCGCGGGTCCCGGCCCTCCTGCCGCGCCAGGGCGCAACAGGGGCGCTCACGACGACTGCGGCCGCCTCGCCCGGCGCAGCAATGGCGCCAGCGCCACCAGCGTGGCCACGAGCAGCCAGATCTCGATCCAATAGACGACGTTGTAACCGGCCGCCTGGCCGAGTTGCGCCGCGGCCGACGCATCGCCGGCGGCCATCGCGCCCACGCTGTCGCGGATGATGCCCCCCAGCGCCACGGCCACACCGGCCGCCGTCGCCTGCACCGCACCCCAGGCGCCCAACGCCAACCCGCGCTGTCCGGGCGGCGCGAGATTCATGGTCGCCGTCAGCGTGCCATGGCTGAACACCCCGCCGCCCAATCCGATCAGGAAGGCGCCCAGGCCGAACAGCAGCGGCGAATTCAGGGGCGCCGCCGAGATCACCGCCAGGAACGCCGGCACGCCCAGCAGCGTCCCGATCCCGGTCATCCGATAGGGATCGGCGCCACGGCTCAACACCCGCGAGGCCACGCCGAAGCCGAACAGCCCGCCGAGGGCCAGCGTTGCGGTCAGCACGGTGGTGGCGGCCACGCTCAGGTTCAGGATCTGTCCGCCATAGGGTTCGAGCAGCACGTCTTCCATCGTGAAGGCCATCGTGCCCAGGCCGATCACCACCAGCCGGCGCCGGGCGCCCTCGCCCCGGCAGAAGGTATCCCAGGATTCACGGAAACTCGGGTCGGGACGGCGCAGGTTCGCCGGTGCGCGCGCGCGGCTCTCCTGCTTCCAGAGCGCCAGCAGATTCAGCGCGATCGTGGTCACCGCCGCCCCCTGGATCACCTGCACCAGGCGCCCGGGGCTGAAGTCGACCAGGGCCGCACCGAACACGACCGCGCTCACGATCATGCCGAACAGCAGCATCACATACATCAGTCCGACGATCTTCGGATGCGACTCGGGCGGAGCCAGGTCGGTGGCCAGGGCGAGACCGATGGTCTGGGTGGTGTGCAGTCCGGCTCCGACCAGCAGGAACGAGATGCCCGCGGCCACCTGGCCGACCCACACCGGCGCCTGGCTCGCTTCGCCGCCTCCGGAGAGCACGAGCAGCGCAAACGGCATGATCGCCAGCCCGCCAAACTGCAGCATCGTGCCGCGCCAGATGAACGGCACCCGCTTCCAGCCCAGAGCGGACCGATGGGTGTCGGAGCGGAATCCGATCAGGGCTCGAAACGGCGCGAACAGCACCGGCAGCGACACCATCACCGCCACCAGGGAAGCCGGCACATCGAGCTCGACGATCATCACCCGGTTCAGGGTGCCGATCAGCAGCACCAGGGCCATGCCCACCGATACCTGAAACAGCGACAGGCGCAGCAGCCGGGACAACGGCAGGTCCGGCGTCGCCGCATCGGCGAACGGCAGAAACCGTGGCCCGAGGTTGACCCAGGTCTGCATCGCCTTGTGGCTGTAACGATTCATGGTGCGGACAGTTCCGGCAGGAAGGGATCCAGTGCCGCCAGCAGGCCGTCCCGGCCCCGTCAGCAGGGGCGGCCTCGTCTGCTGGGGGCACGCTCGTCAGAGTAGACCGCATCCCGCACCTGGACGTCAATTCAAATGGACACTTTTCCGTCCAGCCATATTGACACTCGCCTCTGCTTGCCGAAAACTGCCGTGGAACCGCCCGACGATCCCACTGCCCAATCCACGTATCCGAGACAACCCCGATGGCGACCTCCTCCATGAAATGGGTGATCTACGGCGCAATCGGCCTGGTGCTGGTGGCCGGCAATGCGCTGGCGTTCTGGCCGCTGATTGAAGCCTCGCGCCAGATGCACGCGTTCTGCGGCGGGCTCGGCCCGGGCCTGTCCTGGGCGGACATCCAGGCGCGGGCGGACGACCTCGGCTACGAGGTGTCGCCGATCGCCGCGGGCCAGGCGCTCGTGCAGGACCCTCGGTCATATGGCCGGCGCGAATGCCAGCTGCGCTTCGACAGCCAGGGGCTTGCCCGGGCGCGCTGAGGCCCGCGGCTGCGGGCGCCGTCGATCCGGGCGTTCGTGATGGTGTCTACCTGGCCGGCACGGTGGTGCGCAGCTCGCGCAGGACGCCGCCCTGCTCGGCCGACCCGCTGACCGTGCCTTCGCCCCGCATCCGGCGCTGACAGTCTTCGCGCAGGTCCACCGGCAGCGGGTCGCAGCGGGCCAACCGGTTCTGCTCGTGCAAGCCCGTTGCAGTCTCCAGCCCACCGCGCAGCGCCTCGTAGCGCGCGGCGCCGGCTTCGCGCAGGCAGATGCTGCGTTCCTGATGCGATTCGCCGCTCAGGCACGCGGCGCGTTCGCGCTGGTATTGCGCCTGGACCGCCTTGCGGTCGACGCCGGACGCCGACGCGACACTGCACACCGGCAGCGCACCGATCAGGAAACCGACCAGCACGACCCCTGCCGGCGAGGGCAAAGGCAGGCTGAGTCCGCGGGCATTGAACCCTTGCAATCGCGATCGCATGAACATCTCCCGAAGGGTAGAAGCGCCACGGTAGGCCGGTCTCGCGATCGGGTCTGTGCGCCAGCGAACCGGGCGGCGCCGTTCCCGCGGCAAACGCGGCGTCAGCGATCGACCAGGTCCAGCCACTCGAGGACCGATGCCGGCAAGGCGTGCGCGCCCTCGCCGGCACGCCAGCGGCGTCGGATCTGGCGCGCAGTCGTGCGCAACTGCCACTGCAGCTCCTCGCCCAGGGTCCACAGCTCGATCGCCACGGCCGGGTCTTGCGCATCGGTGTCGGCCAGCATCGAAAGCTGCTCGAGCTGGATACCGGCATCGAACAGCATCCGCTGCAGCGTCTCGATCTGCGCGGCGATGCTTTGCAGGATCGCGGGACCCGAACCCGAACCCGAACCCGGACCCGGGCTCAGGGTGGCACAGGCGGCGACCCGTGATTGCCCGTCGGTCAGCAGGCCCGACAGGGCGCGCAGGCGCTCGATCGATTCGGCGGCCGGCACGGCCGGCAGGTCGGCGGCCACCGGCAGCGCGCGCAGCATCCGATGAATCGACGGCACCAGCAGCGGGTCGTATCGGCGCGGGCTCATCCGCAGCAGCAGGGAAACGCGCTGCGCCGGATAAGGGCGATCCAGGCCGAACATCGCGGTCACCACCTCGGCCAGCGACAGCACGCGTCCCAGCGGACTGATCTGCTCGCCGGCCAGCGCGCGCGGATAGCCCGACCCGTCCATCCGTTCGTGGTGCTCGAGCACCGCACGGGCCACGTCCCGCGGGTACTCATGGAAGCGCCCGAGCAGGATCGAGGAAGTCAGCGAATGGGCGTACAGCGGCTTGCGCTGGTCGCCGATCAGCGTATTGCCCGGGGCCAGCAGATCCGGCTCGATGTGCAGCATGCCCAGGTCGTGCAGCAGGCCGGCGGCAGCCGCCATGGTGACATCGTGGCCCGGCGCGCCGCCCTCGCGGACCAGATGCGCACACAGCAGCGCCATCCATACCGAATGCTCGAACAGCCCCGGACGTTCCTCACGGACCAGCGTCAACTGGAACGCGATCGGGCGAGGCAGCGGAACCGCACTGACGGCCTCGAGAATCCGATTGCGGATCGCCGCCGTGGGCCCCATCTGCTCGAAGAACGGCGAGGCCTGCATCGCATCCTGGGCGGCCGCGCGCACGCTCTCGCCATCGACACATGGCTCGATCGCCACGCATTCGTCCAGCGGCGCCGACAGCCGATGCTGGATCAGCCGGTCGTAGAGCGAGCCATCGAGGGCTGCGCCGTGTTCGATCAGCTTGACGCCCCGTTCGTTGAAAATAGCCCGCGATGCGACCACCGGACGGCGATCGGACAGGTCACTCACCGCCTTGAGCAGGGCGGTGCCTTCGGGAGTGGCGGCGGTCGCGTCGATGGGAGTCACGGCAGCACACAAGGCGTCACGGCAGCGGGCAGACGAATCCGGGCGGAGGCACGACGGCCAACAAGCACCGCGGCACGTCCGCGATGCGCACGGTGGTCTCGACTGTACCGAGCCCCCGGGATCCTTAATCACGGAACAGCGGATGCTCCCCCGTGGTTTTCGACCCGGCAGGTCTGGCGATGAATCCTTGGTCACGCCATGGCAACCCGGTCGGGAACGCGATGAACACGGTATGGTGACGGCCCCGAACCGAGCCCTGACACCATGACCGTGCCCTCCCAGCCAGCCGGAACGCCGATCGAGACCGACCTCGGCGTGCCGGTCTCGCAAAAAATTCGCGAACGCCTGCGCGCCGCGCGAGAGCGTTTTCACGCCAACGACAACATCTCCCAGTTCATCCAGCCCGACGAGCTCGCGCAGTTGCAGGCCGAAGTCGAAGGCAAGATGCTCGAGGTGCTGAACAGCCTGGTCATCGACACGGAAAGCGACCACAACACCCGCGAAACCGCCGCGCGCGTGGCCAAGATGTACTTGCGCGAGGTCTTCAAGGGCCGCTACGAAGCCATGCCGCGCGTCACGGAATTTCCGAATGTGGAGCGCCTGAACGAACTGATGATCGTCGGGCCGATCACCGTGCGCAGCGCCTGTTCGCATCACCTGTGCCCGATCATGGGCCGAGTCTGGATTGGCGTGCTGCCCAACGAGCACTCGAACCTGATCGGACTGTCGAAGTACGCCCGGCTTGCCGAATGGGTGATGAGCCGCCCGCAGATCCAGGAAGAAGCGGTGGCGCGTCTGGCCGACCTGCTGCAGGACCGGGTCCAGCCCGACGGCCTGGCGCTGGTGATGGAAGCCGACCATTTCTGCATGCAATGGCGCGGCGTGAAGGACAATGACTCGAAAATGATCAACAGCGTGATGCGCGGCGCCTTCCTGAAGGATCCGAACCTGCGCCGCGAATTCCTTGCCCTCCTCAATCAAAAAAACGCCTGACGGGTCCCCACCATGCTAGTCCACCTGCTGTATGCCAGCCGTGTCAGCCCGAGCGCCGGCGGCGAGATCACCGATTCCATCCTGCAGCAGTCGCGCCTGAAGAACCCGCGCCTGGGCATTACCGGCGTGCTGTGCCAGGGCGGCGATGTTTTCATGCAGGTCCTCGAAGGCGGCCGCGCCCCGGTCAACGAGCTCTACAACACGATCGTGCGCGACCCCCGCCACGAGCAGGTGCTGCTGCTGCACTACCAGGAAGTCTCCGAGCGGCGCTTCGCCAGCTGGACGATGGGCCATGTGCGCCTGGACAAGATCAATCCCGCGCTGCTGCTGAAATATTCCGAGAAGGCCGTGCTCGACCCGTTTTCGGTGCCTGGCGAGGCCTCGATGGCCATGCTCGACGAACTGATCGCCACCGCCCAGATCATCGGCCGGGCGGGCTGAAAGGCCCGAATCTCGATCGGCGGCCTAAAGACCGGCCCCGAACTGCCGATAGTCCCCCTGATACCCGATGACAGGCCGCAACTGCGGTTCGGCCAGTCAGCGGCGCCCGTATTGCCGGTCTCTCCAGGAATCCTCGTGAATATCGTCATCGTCGACGACAACCAGGTCAATGTCACCCTGCTGCGCGCCATGGTCCGGCAATTGCCCGATACGGTCGCGATCGCGTTCACCGATCCGCACGAAGGCCTGGCCTGGTGCCTGGCCAACGAGCCCGATCTGATCCTGCTCGACTACATGATGCCGGGTCTGGACGGTCTGTCGTTCATCAGCGCACTGCGCGCCGACCAGGCGCGCGCCGATGTGCCGATCCTGATGATCACCGCCAGCCATGAGACCGACACCCGCTACGAGGCGCTCAACCTGGGGGCCAACGACTTCCTGACCAAGCCGGTGGACCGGATCGAATTCCTGGCCCGTTCGCGCAACATGCTGGCGCTGCGGCGCGGCCAGAAACAGCTGGCCGACCGCGCGTCATGGCTGGCCGAAGAAGTGCGCAAGGCGACCCGCGAGATCGTCGAGCGCGAGCGCGACACGATCTTCAGGCTGTCCCGTGCGGCCGAATACCGCGACCCCGAAACCGGCGCCCATATCCTGCGCATGGCCCACTACTCGAACCTGATCGCCGCGCGCATGGGAATGACGGCGCAGGAACAGGAACTGCTGCTGCAGGCCGCGCCGATGCACGACATCGGCAAGGTCGGCACGCCGGACCACATCCTGCTCAAGCCCGGCAAGCTGACGCCTCAGGAGTGGGCGGTGATGCGCGAGCACGCCAACATCGGCCATGAAATCCTGCGCGACAGCCCCTCGCCGCTGCTGCGCATGGCGGCGGTGATCGCGCGCAGCCATCACGAGAAGTACGACGGCAGCGGGTATCCGCAAGGGCTGGCCGGAGACGACATTCCGCTGGTCGGGCGCATCGTCGCGGTGGCCGACGTGTTCGACGCGCTGACCTCGGCGCGCCCTTACAAGCAGGCCTGGCCCCTGGAGCGGGCGCGCGCATTCCTGCTCGAGCACAGTGGCACGCACTTCGATTCCAAATGTGTCGATGCCTTCATGCAGGCCTGGCCCGAAGTGCTGGCCATCCGCGAGCGCTATCAGGACGAAGAGCACCAGGACGCGCTGAGCGCCGAATTCGAAGGGGTTTGACCCGGCTGTTCCCGGGTTCCCGCCGAAGCCGGCGCAGCCACACTGGCTTTCACTGACGTTGGACGCGCTGAAAGGAACCGTCGTGCCAGGATCGGCCTTACCCGCGCAGGAGCGCATCGCGCTGCTGGAGCGCCTGCTGGCGCATGAACGCAACGAGCGCGCCGAGGACCAGCGGATCGCCGTCGAACTGACCCAGACCCGCGATGCCGCCCAGGCCGCCGATCGGATCAAGAGCGAGTTCCTCGCCAATATGAGCCACGAGCTGCGCACGCCGATGAACGCCATCATCGGCATGACGGAGCTGACCCTGGAAACACACCTGGACGAAGAGCAGCGCGAGTTCCTCTCGATCGTGCGCTCGTCCGCGGCCGATCTGCTGGCCATGGTCAATGACATCCTCGAACTGTCCCGCCTGGATGCCGGAACCCTGATGCTCGATCGGCAGGAGTTTTCGCTGAGCGAACTGCTGGGCAGCTGCTCGAGGCAGATCGCGGCGCGCGCCGCGGCGAAAGCGCTCGAGTTCGAATGCACGATCGATCCATTGGCCACCGACCGGCTGATCGGGGATCCAGCCTTGCTGCGCCAGGCGCTGATCCATCTGCTGGGCAACGCCGTCAAGTTCACCGCGCACGGCCGTATCGCGCTGCGCGTGCGCACGCGGCCGGGCGCAGACGGGCGGGTCACCGCTATCTTCGGCGTGCACGACACCGGGATCGGGATCGCGCAGGACAAGCAGCAGATGATCTTCGATGCGTTCACTCAGGCCGACGCCTCGCAGACCCGCCAGCATGGCGGGGCCGGGTTGGGCCTGGCGCTGTCGGCCCGCCTGGCCCGACTGATGGAAGGAACGATCACCGTGCAAAGCGAACCGTCCAAGGGCAGCGCCTTCGAGCTGCAGGTCACGCTGGAGCAGGCCGCCGCCAGTGGCGAGGGCGCCGCGCAGGCAGGCGTCCAGACCGCTCTGGCCGACACCGGGAGCCACGCTCACGAGGACGGCACGAACCTGCCGGACCTGGACGTGGCACAAGCCCTGGAACGCATGGACGGCGATCGCGCGCTGCTGCTCGACCTGGTCGACGTCTTCCTGGCCGATCTGCCCACGCAGATGCAGGCGATCACGGCGGCATTGGCCAAGCGCGATGCCGCGGCCCTGATCCGGCCGGCCCACAGCATCACCGGATCGGCCGGCAATCTGTCGGCCCTGGCGCTGCAGGAGCTGGCCGAACAGATGGTTCAGGCCGGGCGCAGCGGCAACCTCGACGCGGCCGAACACCTGCTGCCCCAGATCGACCGGCGCGCCCGCGCGCTCCAGCAGGGGTACGCCCACTGGGTGACCGTCTAGGACCCGCGCCCCGGCCCGCGCCCCGGCCCACGCCCGGGGCCGTGCGCCGGCATCTGCCGCACCCGGCATTCCTGCCGTACGATCTCCCCTCACACAGCTTCTTCGACGGGAGTGCGGCATGGGAGTGGCCCTGATCACGGGTGCGGCGTCCGGCATTGGCGCTGCGACGGCACGACGACTGGCCGGCCCCGGCCGGCACCTGGTCCTGCATACCGGATCCAACCGCGCGGCCCTGGAACGCGAGGCCGCCGCCTGCCAGGCCCTGGGCGCACAGACCACGCTGGTGGTGGGCGACCTGGCCCTCAGCGGCACGGTGGCCGAACTGCTCGCCGCCGCTGGCGAGGTCGGCCGCCCCCTTCGGGCGGTCGTCGCCAACGCCGGGTATGCGCTCGACCAGCCCCTGATGACGCTCGACCCCGATCGCCTGAGCGAAGTCCTGCAGTTCATGGTGGTCGGCCTGACCCGGCTGATGCAGGCCGCCCTGCCGATGCTGGCGCGCGCACCGGGCGGACGTTTCGTCGCGGTCAGCTCGTTCGTCGCCCATCGGTTCAACCTGCCCGGTGCTGTGTACCCCGCCACGGCCTCGGCCAAGGCGGCGGTCGAAGCGCTGGTCAAGGCGGCGGCGCGTGAGGTCGCCGCCACTGGAACCACCGTCAACGCGGTCGCGCCCGGCTTCGTGCGCAAAGACAAGCATGTCGAAGCCGGCCTCGTGCCGGCCTACTGGCAGCAGGTGGCCGCCATCACACCGATCGGCCGAATCGCCCTGCCCGATGAAATCGCCGGTGTCATCGCCTTCCTGCTGGGTCCGGATGCCGGCTTCATCACCGGCCAGACCCTGCATGTCGACGGCGGCCTCACCCTTTGAGGATTTGCGGCACGCGCTCCCGGTCGATGTTTTCATCCCTGAAATCCCGGGGTGGCGGGCCGATGATAGGATCGAACCCGACTGCGTCCGGCACGCCGTCGGGCGCCGCCCGTGCGGGGCCGCGCGGGGTTCGCCGGACATTCGCCGCCCATTCCAAGGAGATTCACCAGCATGAGCATTCGGGGCAAGGCCTACATCGCGGGGGCATTCGAGCACCCCACGCGCAAGGCTGAAAACAAGACGGTCGCGCAACTGCACGCCGAGTGCGCCAAGGGTGCGCTGGAGGACGCCGGACTGAGCCTGCGCGACATCGACGGCTATTTCTGTGCCGGCGACGCGCCGGGCATGGGCGGCCTGAGCATGGTCGACTACCTGGGCCTGAAGGTGCGCCATGTCGACTCGACCGACGTCGGCGGGTCGTCATACCTGCTGCATGTCTCGCATGCCGCCCAGGCGATCGCGGCCGGCAAGTGCAGCATCGCGCTGATCACACTGGCCGGCCGTCCGCGCAGCGAATCGCACAGCGGCACGCTGCCGCGCCCGATCATTGCCAATGTCCCGGATTCGCCCTTTGAAAGTCCCTACTTCCAGGTGACGGTCAACAGCTATGCGATGGTCGCCGCGCGCCACATGTACGAGTACGGCACCACCAGCGAACAGCTCGCCTGGATCAAGGTGGCGGCCTCGCACCACGCCCAGCACAATCCGCACGCGATGCTGCGCGAAGTGGTCACCGTCGAAGACGTGATCAACTCGCCGGTCATCGCCGACCCCCTGCACCGCATGGACTGCTGCGTGGTCAGCGACGGCGGCGGTGCGCTGCTGGTGGTCAAGCCCGAAATCGCCCGTGCGCTCAAGCGCCCGCTGGTCAAGATCATCGGCGCGGGCGAAGCGATCAAGGGCCAGGACGGCGGCAAGGTCGACCTGACTTACTCGGGCGCGATCCGCTCGGGCGCGGCAGCCTTCGAGGAAGCCGGCGTGTCGCGCAGCGACATCCAGTACGCCTCCATCTACGACAGCTTCACCATCACCGTGCTGCTGCAGCTCGAAGACCTGGGCTTCTGCAAGAAGGGCGAAGGCGGCAAGTTCGTCGCCGACGGCAACCTGATCTCCGGCGTCGGCAAGCTGCCCTTCAACACCGACGGCGGCGGCCTGTGCAACAACCATCCGGCCAACCGCGGCGGCATCACCAAGGTGATCGAGGCGGTGCGCCAGCTGCGCGGCGAAGCGCATCCGGCGGTCCAGGTGAAGGACTGCAAGCTGGCGCTCGCGCACGGCACCGGCGGCCTGCTGGGCAATCGCCACGGCAGCGGCACCCTGATCATGGAACGGGAGTGAATCGATGACTCTGATGGCCCAAGACCGCAAACTGACCGCGCCCACCGTTTACCCCGACAACGCCGAGTTCTGGAAGGCCGCCGGCGAAGGCCGACTGGTGGTCAAGTACTGCAACGACTGCAAGCAGTTCCACTGGTATCCGCGCCCGATCTGCCCGCACTGCGGCAGCGACCGCACCGAGTTCAAGGCATCCCCGGGCACCGGCACCATCTACAGCGTGAGCGTCACCCGTCGCGCCGGCCCCATCGCATTCGCGATCGCCTACGTCACCCTGGACGAAGGGGTCAGCATGCTGACCAACATCGTCGACTGCGACCTCGATGCGCTGCGCATCGGCCAGAAGGTTCGGGTGGTCTTCAAGCCCACCGAGGGCGGCCCCCCGGTGCCGATGTTCACGCCAGCATGAGCACCGACCCCGCCGCCCGCGCCGCCCGGTTCCGCGCGCTGCACCGGGCAGCGGGCGCGTTCGTCATGCCCAATCCCTGGGATGCCGGATCCGCCAGGGCACTGGCGGGGCTGGGATTCCTGGCGCTGGCCACCTCCAGTGGCGCCAGCGCCGGGGTACTGGGCAGGCGCGACGGGCAAGTCAGCCGCGATGAAGCCCTGGCGCACGCGCGCCTCATCGTGCAGTCGACCGACCTGCCGGTGTCGGCGGACCTCGAAAAAGGCTTTGGCGACGATCCCGACACCGTTTCCCAGACCCTTGCGCTGGCAGGCGAAACCGGCCTTGCCGGTGCCTCGATCGAGGACGCCAGCGGCGACCCCTCGCATCCGATCTTCGATTTCAGCCTGGCGGTCGAACGGATCGCCGCAGCCGCCGAGGCCGTGCGCCGCCTGCCGGTGCCCCTGGTGCTGACCGCACGCACCGAGAACTTCCTGCACGGCCGCGCCGATCTCGACGACACCATCCGCCGTCTGCAGGCCTTCGAGAAGGCTGGCGCCGAGGTGCTGTTCGCACCCGGGATTGCCGGACCTTGCCGCGGTGCGCGCGGTCTGCCAGGCCGTCAGCGCGCCGGTCAATTTCATGGCGGGCATCAAGGGCAAATCGTTCAGCGTGCCCGAACTGGAGCAGGCTGGCGTCAAGCGAGTCAGCGTGGCCTCGTCGTTCTACCGGGCCGCCATGGCGGCGCTGCGCGACGCGGCCACCGAGGTCCGCGACCACGGCAGCTTCGGTTACCTCGACCGCATCTAGCGCCCGCCCCGGACGCCGTCCCGCAATTGCCGGCCGCTGGCACCCGGCGCCTTATCCGTGGAGAACCGTGAGCATGACACTCGAATCCTTTGGTTACCTCGGCATCCGATCCGACAAGCTCGACGAGTGGTCCGCCTATGCGCCCGGCCTGCTCGGACTGGATCTGGCGGAGCGCTCGGGCTCCCGACTGCGCCTGCGGATGGACGACCGGATGCAGCGCATCGTGGTTTCGAGCGACCCGCTCGCCGAGGACTACTTCGGCTGGGAGACACGTGACGAAGCGTCGCTGGCCGAACTGGCCGGCCGCCTGACCCAGGCCAACGTGGCGGTGCAGCCTCTCAGCGCATCCGAGCGGGATGCCCGCGCCATCGCCGAGGGCATCTGGTTTCGCGACCCGGCCGGCAATCGGCTGGAAGTTTTCACTCGGCCGCGCTGGCAGGCGAGCCCTTCCGCGCCGGCCGGCCGATATCGGGGTTTCGGACCGATTCGATGGGCATGGGGCATGTCGTGTTCCACGTCGAGCGCATCGACGATCTGCTGTGGTTCTATCAGGACCTGCTGGGATTTCGGCTCAGCGATTTCTGCGTGCGGCCGTTCAAGGCCTACTTCTTTCATCTGAATCCCCGCCATCACAGCCTGGCGCTGATCGAGACCGGCCGGCGCGGCATCCACCATGTGATGATGGAAGTGATGAACCTGGATGACGTCGGCCAGGCCTACGACATCGCGCAGGCCGAACCCGGGCGGATCGGCACCACGCTGGGCCGGCACACCAATGACTTCATGACCTCGTTCTACGCCCGCACGCCCGACAGCTTCATGGTCGAATACGGCTGGGGGGGCCGGGCGATCGAACCCGCCACCTGGCAGGCACAGGAAATGCACCACGGCCCCAGCCTGTGGGGCCACGACCGGACCTGGCTGCCGCCCGAACAACTGGCCGAAGCGCGCGCCTTTCGGGCCCGCGTGGCCGCAGAGGGCATGCGCGAGCCGGTGCAGGTGATGGCGGGCAACTACCAGGTCGCGCCATGACGACCGACACGCCCCCTCAGCCGCACTCGCAGCGCGCCCGGATGCTGGTCAGCCCCGAATGGCTGCACGCCCGCCTGGACGATCCGAGCCTGCGCATCATCGACTGCAGCGCGCAGCTGATCCCCCAGCCGGTCGGACCCTCCCGGGTCGAAAGCGGACTCGCGCATTACCAGCAGGCGCACGTGCCCGGCGCGCGTTACCTGAACATGGCCACCGACCTGTCGGACCCCGCCGGCCGCTATGCCTACACGTTCCCGACCGATGCCCAGATCGAGGCCAGGCTGGGCGAACTGGGGATCGGCAACGAGCACCATGTCGTGCTGTACGGCAGCGGCTACCTGGGCTCGGTCACCCGTGTCTGGTACGTGCTGCACACCGCCGGGCATGCGCGCGTGTCCCTGCTCGACGGCGGCTTCGAGCGCTGGCGCGACGAGCGCCGGCCGCTCACGGCGACGCCGCCCGCGGTGACGCCCACCCCGTACCGGGTGCAGCGCCGGCCCGAACGCATCACCGACGCGCAAGGCGTGCTGTCGGTGCTCGACGATCCGGCCACGCGGGTGATCAACGCCCTGAGCCGCGAACAATTCCTGGGCATCGGCGGGGCGCACTATGGCCGCCCCGGCTGCATCCCCAACAGCGTCAGTGCACCCGCGCGCGACATGATCGATCCGCTGACCAACCGGCTGCTGCCCGACGATGTCCTGCGCGCCCAGCTGCAGGCCGCCGGGGTGTGGCAGGCCGATCGTGCGATCACCTATTGCGGCGGCGGCATCGCTGCCAGCATCACGGCCTTCGTGCTCGAGATGCTGGGCCATCCGCAATGGTCGCTGTACGACAATTCGCTGCTCGAATGGTCGGCCAATCCCGAGCTGCCCATCGAACTGCGCGGCGCAGCCTGAATGCTCGCCTGCGCCGCGTCCTCTGGACGCGGCGCAGGCCACCGGGTATCCGCCCCTTCTGCGTTTCACTCACGAAAGCACGACCATGATCGAACTCGCCCGCGGCCAGCGCGAGCTGGAACTCGAAGAACGCACCGCCCGATTCATTCGCGAGGTGGTGATCCCCTATGAAAAAGATCCGCGCATCGACCACCATGGACCGACCGACGAACTGCGCCGCGAGATGCAGGCCAAGGCGCGCGCCGCCGGCCTGCTCGCGCCGCAGGTCGAGCCCGAATGGGGCGGCTATGGCCTGACTCACCGCGAAACCGCGACGGTGCTGCGCGCCTGCGGCTACTCGATGCTCGGGCCGGTCGCGATGAACTGCATGGCGCCCGACGAGGGCAACATGCACATCTTCCAGAAGGTGATGACGCCGGCGCAAAAAGAGCGCTGGCTGCGTCCGCTGGCGGCCGGCGAGATCCGCTCCGCGTTCATGATGACCGAGCCCGACGAGGGCGCCGGCTCCGACCCCTCGATGATGACCACCACGGCGCGCCTGGAAGGCGATCAATGGGTGATCAACGGGCGCAAGTGGCTGATCACGGGGCCGAAGGCGCGGGACTGGCCATCATCATGGCGCGCACCAGCGGCGGGGCGACCATGTTCCTGTCCGACATGGACGTGCCGGGCATTCACATCGATCCGCACGCTGGACACCATCGACCGCTCGATGCCGGGCGGCCATGCGGTGGTCAGCCTGAAAGACGTGCGCGTGCCGGTCTCGCAGGTGCTGGGCGAGGTGGATCTGGGTTTCAAGTACGCTCAGATCCGACTCGCGCCGGCGCGCCTCACCCACTGCATGCGCTGGTGGGGATCGGCCAAGCGGGCCCACGACATCGCCATCGGCTATGCCTGCCAGCGGCGCGCGCCTTCGGCAAGCCGCTGATCGATCACGAAGGGGTCGGCTTCATGCTGGCCGACAACGAGATCGACCTGAAGCAGGCCGAGCTGACCATCGACTGGTGCGCCTGGGTGCTGGACCAGGGACACCCGGGCACGTCCGAGTCGAGCATGGCCAAGGTCGCGGTGTCGGAGGCGCTGTACCGCGTGGCCGACCGCTGCGTGCAGGTGCTGGGCGGCCTGGGCGTCACCGGCGACTCGCCGGTGCAGCAGATCTTCCGCGACATCCGCGCCTTCCGGATCTATGACGGCCCCTCCGAAGTGCACCGCTGGTCGATCGCCAAGCGGCTCAAGAAGGAGTGGCGGCCGGCCGCCTGACGGCGGGCCGCGAGGGCGGAAGTCCTCGCCGCGCCATCCGTACCTGTCGACACCGGGCCGCAACATGCGCGCCCGGTCCTGCCCTGCCTGCTACCAGCGGGTGCCGACCGACAGGAACACGCGCGTCTGGTAGCGCTCCACCGAACGTTCGGTCCGAAGTCCACCGGCGGAATCGGCATCGACGCGCTCGCGGTTCTTGCGCGCATTGGTCAGATTGGACAAGCCCAGCCGCCAATAGCCGAGCCCTGCTACTACCTGGCCGACAAACGCGTCGACGCTGACATAGGCGTGCTCGCGTCCCTGGGTGCTGGTGTTCGACCCGATGTCGGAGGCGCCGGTGAAGTTCACTGACGCGCCGCCGAAGAATCCGCCGGCCCGCGGCATCGGCCGGGAAATGTTGATGTTCAGCAAATAATGCGCCTGCCCCGGGATGCGCCCGCTGTAGCCCTGGTCGCCCTGCAGCCGCGACTGCAGCAGGCTGGCCGTGGTGCCCAGGTTCCATCCCGGCGCCCCGAGCGCGGCCAGGTCGGTCTTGACGTCGGCCTCAAGGCCCCAGGCCATCGCACGGCCGAGGTTTTCGGGGCGCTGCAGCCAGCGGCCATTGACCTCGCTGGTGCGCCGGATGATCAGCTCGTCGATCGAGCGCACGAACACGTTCAGGCCGGCCTGGCCCCGATTGGCCAGCCGCTTCTCGAACCCGGCATCGAAGCTGAAGGTGCTCTCGGCCTTCAAGGCCGGATTGCCGACGGAGTCGGGCCGCGTCGGCGAGTTCACGCCAAGGCTGGGCGTGACCCGGTCGATCGTGTCGGCCAGCGCGGGAATGCGGCTGGTCCGCGCAAGGTTGCTGCGAAACTGCAGGCCGTCGCCCAGCGGCGTGCGGGTGTGCAGCGAAGGCTGCCACTGGGTGCGGTTCTCGTCCCGGCTGATGCCGTCGAATCGGCTGCTGCGGGCCAGCGATTCGAGGCGCAGTCCGGCGGTGAGCGTGGTGCTGGCCGGCAGCCCCATTCGTTCTGGCCCCACAGCACACGCCGCGCGAGCGACGAATCGTAGGAGCGTGCCTGGACCGCTTCGCCGGCCGGCGTGGTCGAGGTGGTGACGTCCAGGCGCCGCAATTCGAGTTCGGCGCCGGCCATCCAGACGTGCGAACCCTCGGTCCCGGTCAGTTTGGCCGAGGTCTGCAGGCTGCGCTCGCGGCGCCGGTCGCCGTACAAGGTGGTGGAATCGGTTCGCGCGAGACCGGTCGCGGCGCTGCTCGTGCGCTCGCGTTCATGCTGTTCGGTGGCGGTGTCGCCGGACAGGCGAACTTCGAGACGGCTGCTGGCCAGCCGCCTCGTCCAATCGCCGCGCAACTGGATCAGATGCCGACGCGACTCGGCCGACTCCAGGGTGGTGCCGGAAATCGGCGTGCCGGTGCCCGTCTGGCCGCTGTAGGCGCTGTCCAGGCGGCTGTGCGATTCGGAGCCGAGCAACATGCCGCGCAGGATCACGGTGTCGCGCGCCGACAGCCGGCCGTTGAGCCGCGGCATCGCGACCACCTCGCGGGTGCGCCCGCGCAGTCGCTCTTCGCTGGCGGTGCGAAAGGCACCCGGACCGGCCAGTTCGGTCTCGCGCTGCAGATTGCTGCCCCATAGCCGCTCGTTGGCCGACATCGCCAGGAAATAGCTCCAGGGAAG
>JADJVQ010000047.1 GCA_016710525.1 Burkholderiaceae bacterium | reverse complement strand
CAGCCCTGCGCGCTCAGCAGGCTGTGCATGGCCATGTCGTGTCCATCGATGCGGCCATCGTCGAGCACACGCCTGGGTTCCAGACCATCGGGCAGCGGCACCTGCGCCAGCGCAGGCAATGCGACCGGCAGGCGATCGCCGGCACGCGCAGGCGCGGCTGCTTTCGTGTGCGGGATGTCGGCAGGATTCGCCGGCACCGGCCGGTACGCGGCAGCCGCGACCATGGCGATCATCCCGACCAGCAGGCGGCGCACCACGGCACAAGCGCCCGCTGCACCCGATGCACCCGGCACGACCGCACGTGCGCCCATTGCCCGCGCCCTCATGGCTGCCCACCGATCCGATCCGCCGGCACGGTATCGACGTCGCTCTGGTGATAGCGGAAGGCACCGCCCGAGGGTTCCAGGCGGATGGCATCCATCAGGGTGATGAACCCGCGCACCGGCAGATAGCGCGCATCCAGGCTGGACTCGTAGAGGGACTGGATGCGCGCCCCTTGATCGACCCGCGTCTGAACGCTGCTGGCCTCGCCTCCGTAAGGACTGGTCGCGTTCCAGGCATCGGTCAGAATGGCTGTTCGGGCCTGAAATTGCAGGCCGGGCAAGGGCATGAGAAAGCCGGCCTGCGGCACGCTCTGCACTTGCACGGTGGCCACGAAGAGCCCATCGGTGATGCCCAGGCCGAAGCGTGCCGGACCCGCCAGGTTGGACAGCAGGTTGAGCGCATTGCCGATCAGCGCGCTTTCGCGCGAGGTCGCCACGGCCAGCCCCGCATCGAAGGATTGCGTGGTGATGCGCACGCCGACATCGGAGAATCGCGCGAGCAGAGGCCGGCCGGCCGCATCGACCCACAAGGGGTTGCGTTCAGCCGCCGACGGCTGATCGGCCAGGGTGTCGTGGCTGCGGATCGGCGCATCGACGCGGCTGAAGGTCCCGGCGACGCACCTCATCGGCCAGCTGCGCCTGCCCGTCGGGATCGGTGCAATCGGCCGGACGCACCGTGCATTCGAATGCCAGCAGCCGGCTCGCCTCGATGGCCGCCTGGCGCATGGAAAGCGCTTTGCCCAGCCACAGCGTGGCGATCACCAGGGGCACCAGCGCCATCAGCCCGACCAGCGCCTCGATCAGGGCCTGGCCGCCCTGATGCGCTCGGTCAAGGGGACCGGTGCACCGCACCGCATGGCGCCATTTCGCTCTCGGGTCAGCGCACATAGGTCTGGGCGAGCGCGCGCTCGGCCGCGGTCGGTTCATCCAGCCGGACCTGCCAGTACGGGCTGTAAAGGCTCGCGTATTCGAGGCGGTCGGCATCGGTGGGCGGCCGCCGGAAGTACACCTGCGCGGCCGACAACGACCACAGGCGCCCGCCGGCGAAACGCTCGGCCAGCCGAAAGCGACCGGCACCC
Organism: Burkholderiaceae bacterium; assembly: GCA_016710525.1. Taxonomy (GTDB): domain Bacteria; phylum Pseudomonadota; class Gammaproteobacteria; order Burkholderiales; family Burkholderiaceae_E; genus Quisquiliibacterium. The sequence continues at coordinate 62,441 of JADJVQ010000047.1, read as the reverse complement.
AGGTTCAGGGCATTGGCGGTGCGTGCTGCCGCGCCCTCGGTGCGCGCCAGCACCGCGACCCGGCTGATCGGGAACCGGGGATCGGCCAGCTGCCCGTAGTCGAGGTCGCGCACCACCGCGATGCCTTCATAGGTGGCCATGCCCGGCACCGGTCGAGCGATCATCTCGCCCTCGGCCATGCCGGCCGCCCCCGCATTGAATCGGGCACCGCCGGGGTCGGCTTGCAGGGGTCCGCCCGATTCGACGCCGGCCTCGGCGGCACCCCACCCCAGCGGCAGCGCCTCGACCCGCCGGCAGCCACGGAAGATGCCGAAGAGGCCCCGCACCGGCACGTAGGTATGCAGCGAGTGGGTGTCGGCCGCCTCCCAGCGTTCGAGGTCGGGCGCCATGGTCGTGCCGCCCCGCTTGTGAAGCTCCTGGAACCAGGTATCGACCCCGGCCAGCGGATTGCCGAAGCACAGGCTGGGCAGCGGAAACAAGGTGAGGTCCAGGCCTCGCGGACCGCGCGTGAAGCCATCGAGCGAGTCGGTCACGACACGCTGCAGCCGAGCCCGCTCGGCGCCTTCGTACCGGCGGGTGGGCAGATCGGCCTGGGCATCGGGCATCACGAACGCAAAAAACCGCGGATCGCTGGCACGTGCCACCTCGTTGGCCACGGCGCCCAGGGCAAAAGTGCCGATGGCCCGCTGCATGACCTCCTGGCTGGCGCCCAGCAGCTGCTTGTAGTTGGTGCGTGCCGGGATCTCCTCGCCGGCGGCCTGCTCGGCCAGTTCCAGGGCGCCGCGGGCCAGGTCGCGGCTCACGGCCAGCACCGAGGCGATCGGCGGGTAACCGGCGCTCAGGGCCGAAGCGGTGCCGGTGAAGGCACTGAAATAGCGCGCCCAGGACACCAGCGTGACGGCCTGGGCCACCGCCACTTCCTGCGCAACGATGGCCCGATTGGCGTAGGCCTGGTAATTCATGACCCGGGCACGCCACAGCGCGGCGCTGTAGGCAGCGGCATCGGCCGCGTTGTTCAAGCGTTCACGCGTGGCGATCACCTGACCGGCACTGAACATCAGGTACAGACCCAGCACGCCGGCGAACAGCAGGGCGATGCACAGCATGAGCACCTGGCCTCGCTGGCCGGACCGCCCAGGGGCGCACGGGGGCGGGCGCAGCCGAATGGTGAGCGACATGGCGCGCAATGCCTGGGCGAGCAATGGCGGGCCGCGTGCTAGGGGCGATTGGACGCGTTGTAGGTGTCCAGCCCCTTGCGCACATTGGCATTGGTCTGTGCGGTGGTGGCGTTGGTCTGCGCATTGGTGATGGCGGCGGCCGCATCCTGGCCGGAGACTTCCAGCGCGAGGCCTGCGGTCTGGTTGCGCAAGGTCTGGCCGAACAGGGTGTAGATGCCGATAGCGGCCACCGCGATCAGGGCGACGATGATGATGTACTCGGTCATGCCCTGGCCGGCGCAGCGCGAAGCCGCACCCTGCCGGGCGCCGGCACGGTAATCGATGGGGAAGGATGGGGTCATTGAAGGCTCCTGGTCACGCACGATGCGCAGGAGCTATTCAACGCCGCGGGGGCTGCGCTGCCTATTGAGCGGTCGGTCTAGACCGTGTGCGCCGCCGGCGTGGGCCGCATTGCCGATTGACGCGCGGCCAAGGCGCACGCAATGGCAATGGCGGTTGCGCCGTTCGAGCCGAAACGATGCCGGCACTCAGGCGCCGGCACCGCCCGCCGTGCCTACTCCGGCTTGATGCCCGCCGCTTCGGCCGCCTTCTTCAGGCGAAGGTACTCGCGCATCTGGAACTCGCCCATCTCCTTGGGCATCAGCGACAGCGGGGGAGCACTCGTCTTGGCATGATGCGCCTTGCCTTCTTCCGAGTTCATGGCCTTGTTCATCGACTCGGCCAGCTTGGCCACGATGTCGTCCGGCGTCTCGGCGCGCACGAAGAACGAGGCCCACACATAGGTCTCGAATTCGGCGAAGCCGCTTTCCTTCATCGTCGGAATGTCGGTGAAGTTCGGCACCCGCTTGTCGCTGGTGATGGCCAGCGCACGCAGGCGGCCATCCTTGATCAGCGGCGCGACGCCCGAAAAATCATTGACCGCGACATCGAGCTGGCCGCCCAGCACGTCGGTGACCATCTGGGCGCCGCCCTTGTAGGGCACGTGGGTGACCGGCACGCCGCCCACGGTGCCCAGCCATGCGCCGATCAGCTGATAGCCCAGCGAATAATTGCCCACCGACATCGGCCGGTTCGCCTTCTTCATGCCGGCGACCAGATCGTTGATCGTCTTGTAAGGAGAATCGCCCCTCACCACGAACGCGGCCGGACCGACCGAGATGCCATGCACCGGCCGGAAATCCTTGAACGGATCGTAGGGCAGGTTCTTCATCACCACCGGGTTCACCGCCATCGGCGACACGCTGGCCAGCAGGATCGTGTAGCCATCGGCCGGGGCCTGCTTGACCATTCCGATGGCGAGCAAGCCGCTGCCGCCCGGACGGTTCTCGACCACGAAGGTCTGGCCGAGCATCTTGCCGAGCACCTCGCCGTAGTAGCGCGACATCGAGTCCGAACCGCTGCCCGCATTGAAGGGCACGATGATCTTGATCGGCTTGGACGGGAAACCCGCGGCGCCTTGCGCAAGCACCGGAGCACTCGACAGCAGGGCCAGGGGCGCCCCCAGCATCAAGGATGTGATCAATATCAGCCGTCTCATGAGGGTATCTCCGATTGAGTCAAGGGTGGGCACCTGCGGCGTCGCGTGCCGCGGCGTCAGGGGCAGGCCGGACGGGGTCCGCCCATGGATTCGAGAGGCGGTCCGCAAACGGCGGCGCTGTCTGCACCCGGCGCACCGCAGCGCCGGAAACGGACTGGCCACCCGCATGGCATGCGGGCAATGGGGCGCCCGCTCGGCGTGCGGACGGTAGCATGCAGACTTGTTGCCGAACAAGGCGCTGCGACCGAGAATCGACCGGTGACGATCTCTGATCGAACCCATGCGCGCAACCGAGGAATTCATCCATGCAGGCATTGAACATCACCCCAGGCGAACTGCCCCCGGAGTGTGAGGCATTGCGCGCTGAAGTGCGCGAATTCATCGCGGAAAACCTGGGCGACTATCCGGTGTCCAAGCGCGTTCGCAACTGGTCGGGCAATGACCCCGAGTTCAGCCGCAAGATGGCCGAGCGCGGCTGGATCGGCATGACCTGGCCCAAGGTCTTCGGTGGCGCCGAGCGCACCTCGCTGGAGCGTTACGTGGTGCTCGAGGAATTGCTCTCGGTCGGTGCGCCGGTCGGTGCGCACTGGGTCGCCGATCGCCAGAGCGGTCCGCTGCTGATGCGTTTTTCGCCCGATGTGCTCGCGCCCAAGATCGTGCCCAAGATCGCGCGCGGCGAGGCCTTCTTCTGCATCGGCATGAGCGAGCCCGACTCCGGCTCCGATCTGGCTTCCATCCGCAGCAAGGCCACGCTGGCCAGCAATGGCTGGGTGATCAACGGGCGCAAGGTCTGGACCTCGAACGCCCACCGCACCCACTACATGATCGCGCTGCTGCGCACCAGCGAGCGCAGCGAGAACCGGCATGCCGGCATGTCGCAGTTCCTGATCGACATGAACACCCCGGGCATCACCGTTCGCCCGATCGTCAACCAGCTGGGCGAGCACGACTTCAACGAAGTGACCTTCGACGATGTGGTCGTGCCCCACGAGAACCTGATCGGCGAAGAGGGCGGCGGCTGGAAGCAGGTGGGCACCGAACTGGCGTTCGAGCGCTCCGGGCCCGAGCGCTATCTGAGCAGTTCGCAGCTGCTGCTCGAGATGCTCGACGCCGCCGATCCGGCCAACCCCCGCCACACCGTGGCGCTGGGCCGCATCACGGCCCAATACGCCACGCTGCGCCAGATGTCGCTGGGCGTCGCACTGATGCTCTCGCGCGGCGAAAGCCCGGCGCTGGCCGCCGCGGCGGTCAAGGACCAGGGCGCGCTGGTCGAGCAGGCGATGCCCGACATCGCGCACGATCTGTTCGGCGGCCTGGCCGATCCCGACTCCACACTGGCCCAGGCGATGGCCTACACCGCACTGGCCGTTCCCTCGTTTTCGCTGCGCGGTGGCACCCGCGAGATCCTGCGCGGCATCATCGCCAAAGGGCTGGACCTCAGATGAGCGATTCGATGATTGCCGAGAGCGCGGCCAGGCTGTTTGCCGACAACGTCGACAAGCCCGTCCGCGAGGGCGCCGAAAAAGGCGAATTTCCCGGCGCGCTGTGGAAGCTCGCGACCGACAGCGGATTCGCGGTGGCAACCGCCACCGAGTCCTCGGGCGGCATCGGCGAGACCTGGGATGCGGCCTACCCGATCCTGCGCGGCCTGGGCTACTGGCAGGTGCCGCTGCCGCTGGCCGAGACCATGATCGGCGCCCAGCTGCTGTCGATGGCCGGCATCGAAGTGCCCGAGGGCCCGCTGGCCATCGTCGAGCAGGGCCAGGACAACAACCTGACCGACAGCGGCTCGGGCAGTGCCCGCGTGCTGAGCGGCCGCGCCCATCGCGTGGCCTGGGCCCGCCACGCCGGCTTCGCGGTGGTGTCTCTGGCCAGCGGCGACATCGCGCTGATCGACCTGCGCGACAGCGCCAGGGTGCAGATCGCCCCCGGCCTGAATCACGCCCGCCTGCCGGCCGACGGCCTCACACTGGACGGCGCCCGTATCAGCGCGCTGGCGCGCAATCCGCTGCCGGCCATGGATCAGCCGGTCTGGACGCTGGGCGCGATGACGCGCAGCGTGATGATGGTCGGCGCGCTGGAGTGGCTGCTCGAGCAGTCGGTGCAGTACGCCAACGATCGCGTGCAATTCGGCAAGCCGATCGGCCGCTACCAGGCGATTCAGCAGCAGCTCGCGCTGCTGGCCGGTGACGTCGCCGCCTCGCGGGTCGCGGCCATCGTCGCGGCCACCGACGCGCCGTCATCGAGCCGCCCCGCCAGCGCGCAGGCGGTGTTCAGCGCGGCGGTGGCCAAGGCGCGGGTCGGCGAGTCCGCCACCCGCGGCACCTCGATCGCGCACCAGGTGCACGGCGCGATCGGCTTCACCCACGAACATCAGCTGCACTTCGCCACGCGCCGGCTGTGGGCCTGGCGCGAAGAGTTCGGCAGCGACGCCTGGTGGGCCGAACGCCTGGGCCAGGCCGCCATTCAAAGCGCGGCGGCGGGCTTCTGGCCCGCACTGACCGCGCGCCAGTTTCCGGGCAAGTCGCTGGCCGGCTGATCCGCGCCCAACCCTTCATTCACGAGACCAAGACCATGACCCAAACCACCTGGTACAAAGACCTCGACGTCAGCTTCGACAAGCACGTCGCCATCGTCGAGATCCGCCGCCCGCCGCACAATTTCTTCGACCTCGACCTGATCGAAGGCCTGGCCGACGCCTACGAGGCGCTCGACAAGGACGCCAACTGCCGCGCGATCCTGCTGTGCGCGCAAGGCCAGGCGTTTTGCGCCGGCGCCGATTTCTCCAAGCGCGACGAAGGCGCTGCCACGCGCCGCCCGGGCGTGCTCAATCCGCTGTACACCGAAGCGATCCGCATGTTCGCCTGCACCAAGCCGGTGGTCGCCGCCGTGCAAGGCGCGGCGGTCGGCGGTGGCCTGGGCCTGGCGGTGTCGGCCGATTTCCGGGTGGCTTGCCCCGAGTCGAAGTTCTCGGCCAACTTCACCCGCCTGGGCTTTCATCCGGGCTTCGGGCTGACCGCCACGCTGCCGCGCCTGATCGGCCAGCAGAAGACCACGATGATGTTCTACACCGGCCGGCGGATCGGCGGCGAAGAGGCGTTCGCGATGGGCCTGGCCGACGTGCTGGTGCCCAAGGAGCAGCTGCGCGATGCGGCCATGGCGCTGGCCCAGGAGATCGCGATCTCCGCCCCGATCGCCGTGGTGTCCACGCGTGCCACCATGCGCCAGGGACTGGTCGACCTGGTCCGCGCCGCGGTGAACCGCGAGAGCATCGAGCAGGACATCCAGCGCAAGACCGAAGACTTCAAAGAGGGCGTGGCCGCGATGAGCGCACGGCGCGAACCGGTGTTCCAGGGCCGCTGATCGCGCGCGGCGCGCGGCGCATCACTCCTCCAGCAGCCCGATCAGTTCCCCGACCGACGGCACGGCCGTCGCGTCGATGTCCTCCAGGATGCCCTGAGCCAGCGAGCGCTTGTCGTGGTGCAGGGCCACGATCCGCTCCTCGATGCTGCCGCGGGTCACCAGCCGGTAGACGGTGACCGGGCGATTCTGGCCGATGCGGTGCGCCCGTCCGGTGGCCTGGTCTTCGGCCGCCGGGTTCCACCACGGATCGACGATCACCACGTAGTCCGCCGCGGTCAGGTTCAACCCGAAGCCGCCCGCTTTCAGGCTGATGAAAAACAGATCGCCCTCGCCCGCCTGGAAGGCGGCGATGCGGCGCGTGCGCTCGGCCGGTGGCGTGCTGCCATCCAGGTACTGATGGGTGATTCCGGCGGCCTCGATGGGCGCACGCAGCAGCGCCAGGAAGTCGGTGAACTGGCTGAACACCAGCGCCTTGTGGCGATTGGCGACCAGCTCCTGGGCCAGTTCGGTGAAGGCCGTCACCTTGGCGCCGACGATGCCCAGGTCGGGGTGCACCAGGCGCGGATCGCAGGCGGCACGGCGCAGCCGGGTGAGCTGGGCGAGCACGTGGATGCGCTCCTTGGGGCCGGCATTGAGCGCGGTGCTCAATGCCTCCCGGCGCAAGGCCTCGTAGTGCGCGGCCTCGTCGGCTTCGGGCGCCACCGACAGCGTGAGTTCGGTACGCGCCGGCAGATCCTGCAGCACCTCGGACTTCAGGCGGCGCAGCACGAAGGGGGCGATCAGCCGGCGCAGCGTGCGCTGGGCCCGCAGATCGCGGTCGCGTTCGATGGGCACCACGAAGCGCTCGGTGAATCGCTGCGCGCTGCCCAGCAGGCCGGGATTCACGAAGCTCATGATCGCCCACAGCTCGCCCAGGCGGTTCTCGATCGGAGTGCCCGAAAGCGCCAGCCGGAAGTCGGCATTGAGCTCGCGAATGGCCTGGCTGCGCTTGGCGCTGGCATTCTTGATGGCCTGGGCCTCGTCGGCCACCACGGTCGTCCAGCGCTGCGCCGCGAATGCGTCGCTGGCCTGCTGCAGCAGCGTATAGGACACCACGATCACATCGCCCGGCCGTGCCTGGCGCAGCAGCGTTTCGCGGCTGTCCAGCGCGCCGTACAGCCGCGCGCGCAGGCTGGGCGCGAAGCGTGCCGCTTCTTCGATCCAGTTGCCGCACACGGAGGTCGGCGCGACCACCAGCGCCGGCCCCAGCGCGGCGCGGCTGAGCAGCAGCGCCAGCGCCTGCACGGTCTTGCCCAAGCCCATGTCGTCGGCCAGACAGGCGCCGAATCCGGCCTGAGCGCGCTGCGCCACCCATTGGAAACCGTCGGCCTGATAAGGGCGCAGCTCGGCCTGCAGCGAGGCCGGCACGGCCAATGGCGCATCGACCGCGGCCTGCAGGGCCGTCAGGCGTTCGCGCAGCGCGGCATCGTCGCGCTGGGTGTCGACCAGCGCGTCGTCGAGCCATTCGGCCGCCAGCATCGGCGCACGCAAACCGCCGGGACGCTTGCCGCGGGCACCGGGCAGCGCACCCGCACCTGCACCTGCACCTGCACCTGCACCTGCACCTGCACCGGTACCGGCACCCGCCCCCGCGACGCCACCGGCACCTGCACCTGCACCGCCGGCGCCCGCAGCCGCATCACCCGCCGTGCCCGCCTTTACCGCGGATCCGCGCGCCGGCTCCAACACCGCCGCCAGGTCTTCGATCTGCTGGCGCAGCCGGTCGGTCAGCGCCAGCCAGCGGTCCTCGCCCAGCGGCACGAAGCGGCTGCGCTGCTGTCCGGCCCACTCGATCAGCTTGGCCAGTTCGACCACCCGCGACTCGTCGACCTTCAGTTCGCCGTCGACAGCGAACCACTGGCCATCGCGCTTCACCGACACCCGCATGCTGTCGGCGCCGGCCGACACGATGTTCACCGAGCGCCCGCTGGGCCAGTCCAGGCCCTCGATCTGGGCCGCATGCGGCAGCTGTTCGATCAGCGTCAGCGCCTGCTCGGGCGCGAGCACTTCCCACTCGGGGATGCGGCCGCGATCGCCGGGCGGCTCGAGCACTTCGAAGCGCTCGAGCAGCGCCCGCAGCGACTCGCGCTCGGCCGCGAGGTCGCGGGTCACCGAACAGACCACACCATCGATCGGCGCGACCACGTCGAGACGGCCACTGCCCGGCGCCAGCCGCGGGCCGCGCGGCCCCAGCGGCGCGCTCACCAGGCGCAGCCGCACGCCCTCGCCCACCGGCGAGAGTTCGGCGCGCAGGCGGCCGCTGGCGGTGATCGCCTGCGCGCCATGGGCTTCGTCGGCGCGCAGCCGAAAGTGCGCCGACAGCGCCGGCAGCGCCGACTGCAGTTCCTGCGCCGCGCTGCGCGGCACCTTCAGGCCGCCGGCGGCCAGCGCCACCACGCGGCGATGCGCCGCGGTGATGCGGATGAGCCGTGCGTGTCCCGGACGCTCGGGCAGCACGAACACCGCACCGTCCAGCGGCAGGCCGCCGCCGCGCACCGCGCCATGCTCGTCGAACTCGAAGCCGCCCGTCTGCCGGCTCAAGGCGATCAGGTCGGGATCGAACCGAAACACCCAGTGCTCGCCGGCAGCCTCGAGGCGGACGTCGGGCTGGTCGTCGATCAGGTGCACGAACTGCTCGGGCTGGTCGGCCATCACGACCCGCGGATGCCCGATCAGCGCGGCCGCCGCTTCGGTGATGTCGATGCCGTAGTTCGGGCCGTAGCCGCGCCGCTGCTTGATCGCGCGCGCCACCCGGGCGTCGTCCGAGGCCAGCGCCGAATCGCGGGCCAGCCGCGACAGCGCCACCGCCTTGGGCTTGTTCCAGTCGCGCACGCCGCGCTTTTGCTCGAGCGCCTCGATCGCGGTGATCCGGCGGGTCTCGTCGAGCACCAGGGACCAGAGCAGGCGCGACGCGGCGCCCGCCGACACCTCGGCATCGCCGCCACTTTGCGGGCTCAGCGCCGCGATCGCGGCCAGCGCATCGCGCCAGGCGTCCACGCCCGAGGGCACGAAAAAAGGCTGCTCGGGCGACTGCCCGGCCAGCACCTGCTCGGCGGCGCGCAACTGCTGCGCCATCCAGGCCAGTCCGGTCTGCTCGAGCGCCCGATGCAGCGAGGCCATCGCCGCCGCCCGCGCGGTGGCCGGATCGCGGCCCGGCGCCCGCCGCTCGGAGGGCGCAGCGACCGCGACGCCGGACTGCGCCCCCAGCACCCAGGCGCGCAGCATCAGGCGATCGGCCCAGAAAAACTGCGGGCGGGTGCCGAACCAGGCCTGCAGTTCGCCAAAGCCCGGGTCCGCCGGCTCGTCGCCCAGACGGATGTCGGCCGCCTTGACCCAGCGGCCCCAGATCGATTCGTCGTGCGGCTTGCGCGTGCCGGCTTCGGCCGCGCAGAACTTGCGAGCCTGCGCGATGCGCGCCGGGTCGCGGGTGGCGAACAGGCACATCGGATACAGCCAGGCCAGCGTCTCGGACACCAGGCGCTTGCGAGAGCCGCTCTCGGTGCGCCGCAGCGCGAAGGCTTCGTCGAAGCCGGCGATGGCGGCTTCCCATTGCCCCCGCACCGCGTGCACGGCCGCCTGCAGCGCCTTGCCATGGCCGTCGTGCCGCTCGGCCACGAGGGCCAGCGCCTCGTCGGCACGATTGCTGAGCAGCAGCACCTCGGCCACCTTCAGGCGCAACCCTTCCCGGTTGACCTTGTCATCGCGCCCGACCCGCTCGAGCGCATGGGCCAGCACCGCCGGCAGCGCCGGGTGCAGCACATGCAGCCCAAAATCCAGCGCCACGGCCAGCAAGGCCATCGCCAGGCCGGGATCGGCGCGCTCGAAGCACTCGGCATCGAATCCGGTCAGCACGACCTGGTCGATGATCGATCCCCAGTCGGGCAGATGGTGGCCGGCCTGCTCGATCAGCCGCCAGCGGTCGACGTCGTCGCCGCCATAGAACGCCAGCCGTGCCACGGTCACGGCCGTGCCCATGCCGGAGAACTGGAACCAGCCTCGCGTGGGGGCACTGCCATCGGCGGCCAGGATGGCCTCGCGCCAGCGGCGGAACTCGGGGGCAGCCAGAGCCAGGCGGAACTGCCCGATCCGGTGATCGGTCGTGCACTGCCAGCCCTGGTCGGAACGCGCCACCAGCCCGCGCCCGGCCAGCGCCATCAGGCTGTCGTCGACATCGGCCTGGCCGAAATACACGCCGCGCCCGGTGCGCAGGTCGAGGCGGCGCAGCACGTCGATCAACCACTTGCGATGCCGCGGCGACCAGGCCATTGCCAGCGCACGCAGGATCAGGGACTCATCGACGTCCTCGCGTGGGCCGCCCGCCGGGTTCGGCGCGCGGCGCGGGTTGTGGTCGGGCGGCGGCGAGAGGTCGAAATCACTCATCGGTCAGGCGATGAAATAGATGGCCACAGAACGGTCGGCAGTTGCGCAATGCCGCAGGCGGGCGGGTCACGGACGCGGCCCAACCTGACAGTGTAGTGCGACTGCGGCGCGCTGCGGCACCCGAACCCCCTCGGGGCGTGAACCCGCAAAAAAAACCCCGGGCATCTCGCGATGCGCGGGGTCTGGTGCGACCGGTCCGCTGGGCGGACCGTCGTGTCGCCCGGGAAATCAGGCGGCTTTTTTCTTGCCGTCGAAGAACTGCGCGTCTTCGGTCGAACCCTTCAGCGCGGCGGTGGAGGCCTCACGCTCGACAGTGGTGGTCACGGCGTCGAAGTAACCGGTGCCGACTTCGCGCTGGTGCTTGACCGCGGTGAAGCCGCGATCGGCCGCGGCGAATTCGGCCTCCTGCAGTTCGACGAAGGCGCTCATGTTGTTGCGCGCATAGCCGTAGGCCAGGTCGAACATCGAGTAGTTCAGGCTGTGGAAGCCGGCCAGCGTGATGAACTGGAACTTGTAGCCCATCGCGCCCAGTTCGCGCTGGAACTTGGCGATGGTGGACTCGTCGAGGTTCTTCTTCCAGTTGAACGACGGCGAGCAGTTGTACGCCAGCATCTTGCCCGGGAACTGCTTGTGGATCGCTTCGGCGAAGTCACGTGGCGAATTTCAGGTCGGGCTTGCCGGTTTCGCACCAGATCAGGTCGGCATAGGGTGCATAGGCCAGGCCGCGCGAAATGGCCTGGTCGAAGCCGTTGCGCGACTTGTAGAAGCCCTCGACGGTACGCTCGCCGGTCAGGAACGGGCGATCGTTCTCGTCGACGTCGGAGGTGACCAGGTCGGCCGCTTCGGCGTCGGTGCGCGCCAGCAGGATCGTGGGCACGCCCATGACGTCGGAGGCCAGACGCGCGGCGGTCAGCTTGGCGACCTGCTCACGCGAGGGCACCAGCACCTTGCCGCCCATGTGGCCGCATTTCTTGACCGAGGCCAGCTGGTCTTCGAAGTGAACGCCGGCGGCGCCCGCCTCGATCATCGACTTCATCAGCTCGAACGCGTTCAGCACGCCGCCGAAGCCGGCTTCGGCATCGGCCACGATCGGCGCGAAATAGTCGATGTAGCCGGGGTCGTTGGGGTTCTTGCCTTCCATCCACTGGATCTGGTCGGCGCGGGTCAGCGTGTTGTTGATGCGCTTGACCACCGACGGAACCGAGTTGGCGGGATACAGCGACTGGTCGGGGTACATCTCGCCGGCCAGGTTGGCGTCGCCGGCAACCTGCCAGCCCGACAGGTAGATGGCCTTCAGGCCGGCCTTGACCTGCTGCATCGCCTGGTTGCCGGTCAGGGCGCCCAGCGAGTTGACGAAGGGCTCGTCGTTGATCGCGCGCCAGAGCTTCTCGGCACCGCGCTTGGCCAGGGTGTGCTCGACCGCGACCGAGCCACGCAGACGGACCACGTCATCGGCGGTGTAACCGCGCTTGATGCCGCGCCACCGGGGGCTTTCCGACCATTCTTTTTGCAGTTTCTGGGCTTCGAGTTCGCGTGAAGACATCGGGCACTCCTTGGAGACGGGAAGAGAGGAAGGTGAGAGATAGAGGCAGCGCGACCCGCGTCATCGTCGTGACACGGGCTCAGGCGACACACATAAAGGTAACGTGAATTGGTGCGAGGCAACAAGACTTCTTTGGCAACATGCGCCAAAGAGTTAGTCGTTCACATTCAGCGGCTTAGCGCATCAATTCCACATTGTGGGCGCCAGTATTTCATAACGGAAAATGCGAATGCGGCGGTGCATTCTGAGAATGTCACCATGCGATATCAAAATCCCGCAATATGAAACCTGTGAACCTAAGCCTCGGGAGGGCCGGGCAACGGCGCGGCGGTCGATTCGGGCGCCTCCGGCAGAGATTCGACGTCGCGCAGCCGGCGTTCGATGGCCCGGGTGCGCACCTGGTACTGGCCCAGGGTGCTGGACGCCCGGTCGATCTGGTCCTTGGCCTTGGCCAGCACATCGCCGAACTTGCCGAACTCGGCCTTGACCGATCCCAGCAGCTGCCAGACCTCGCTGGATCGCTGCTCCACCGCCAGGGTCCGAAACCCCATCTGCAGACTCGACAGGATGGCGGTGAGCGTCGTCGGTCCGGCCAGCACGACCCGGAAGGTTCGCTGCAGCTCTTCGGCCAGGCCGGCACGGCGCAGGGCCTCCGCATACAGGCCCTCGGTGGGCAGGAACATCAGCGCGAAGTCGGTGGTGTCGGGCGGGCAGAGGTACTTGTCGCGGATCGTGCGGGCCTCGACCTTCAGACGGGCCTCGAGCGCCCGGCCGGCCGCATCGGCCGCCGGTGCGTCGGCCTGCTCCTGGGCGACCAGCAGCCGTTCGTAGTCTTCGCGCGGAAACTTCGCGTCGATCGGCAGCCACACCGGCCGGTCGTGCCCGCGTCCGGGCAGGCGGATCGCAAACTCGACCCGCTCGCCGGAACCCGGACGCACCTCGACATTGGCCTGGTACTGTTCGGCGACCAGCAGATCCTGCAGCAGCGCGCCCAGCTGGACTTCGCCAAAGACGCCGCGCGTCTTGACGTTGGTGAGCACCCGTTTGAGGTCGCCGACGTCCGAGGCCAGCGCCTGCATTTCGCCCAGCCCGCGGTGCACCTGCTCGAGCCGTTCCGAGACATGCCGGAACGATTCGCCCAGGCGCTGCTCCAGCGTCGCATGCAGCTTTTCGTCGACGGTCCGGCGCATTTCCTCCAGGCGCACCCCGTTGTCGGCCTGCAGGTCGCGCAGCCGGTTCTCGAGCGTGGTCCGCACCTCGGTGAGCCGGGTGTCATTGCCGGCCGACAGCTGGGCGAGCGCGTTCTGCAGGCTCAGCGAAAACGCCTGGAACGCGCCCGCCAGCTCGTCGCGGCTGCGCCGGGCGTCGGCCAGCAGGTGTTCGCGCAAGGCGGCAAGGCGCTGCTCGTTGGATTCGGTCAGCCGCACCAGCTGCTGGGCGAATCCGTCGATCTGGTTGTTCTGCACCGAGGCCAGCGTGCCCATCTGAGTGCTCAGCACCGCGCCCAGCTGCGCGACGGTCGCCGACAGCTCGGCTCGGTCCTGGCGCGCCTGTGCCGCAGCCTCTTCGCGCAGGGCCCGCAGCGCACTGTCGTGCGCGGCGGCCTGGCGGGCCAGCGCCTCCTGGACGGCGGCGGCGGGATCGGTCGGCCGGTGCGCCAGCAGCCAGGCAATGCCGGCCACCAGCAGGACAAGCAGCACGACGATCAGCGGCGCCAGCAGGCCCGGCCACGCCAGGGACGCCATCACGGCCTCAGGCATCGGGCCGGTTGCGCATCCAGTCGGCCGTGCCGTTGAAGGCCTCGAGCAGCCGGTCGAGCAACGGCTCGGGTACGCCGTTGTCGTGCATCGCCTGGGCCATGCACAGCAGCCAGTCGTCGCGTTCGCGCGAGGCGATCGGGAACGGCAGATGCCGGGCCCGCAATCGCGGATGGCCGAAGCGCGCCTCGTAGTGGCCCGGTCCGCCCAGCCAGCCGCACAGGAACCAGAAGAGCTTGTCGCGCGACCCGTCGAGCACATTGGGGTGCAGCGAGCGCAGATGAACGAAGCGCTCGTCCAGATCCATCAGGTCGTAGAAACGATCGACCAGCTGGCGCACGCCGGGCTCGCCGCCCAGCAGGTCGAACGCGGAGGGCTGGGAGTCAGCCTGGGGCTCTGAAGCGATGCTCATGCCGCGATTGTCGCCCGAAACCGGTCGGGCTTCGCACGGGGCGGACTGCCGCGCGCCCGCCTTGCCTCAGGCCGCCCGCAGGCTGGCCAGCGGCGGCGCCCGCAGCACCCCGCGCAGCCCCACCCAGCCGGCGGCCGCCGCCACCAGGGCACCGGCCAGGGCGCCCCACAGCAGGCTCTCCCAGCGCGGCTGGTAGGCGAACTGGAACACCTGTCCGGCCAGCGCCCAGCCGATGACCAGCGCGCCGGCCGCGGCCAGCATGCCGGCCAGCGCACCCGACAGCCCGAGCTCCCAGTGCTGCGCGCGCGACAGCTGCTGGCGCGACGCGCCCAGCGCGCGCATCAGCCCGGCCTCGCGCACCCGTTCGTCCCGCGAGGACACCAGCGCGGTGTACAGCACCACCACACCGGCGCCCAAGGTGAGCACGAACAGGAACTGCACCGCCAGCACCACCTGCGAGAGCATCGCCTGGATCTGGCGCACCAGATTGCCGGTGTCGAACACCGTGAGATTGGGGAAGCGGCGAACCAGCACCTGGTCCAGCGGCTGGCCCTTGTCGGCGGCGCCGGCCGCGGGCTGGTGGTAGGCGGTGATCAGGGTCTGGGGCGCGCGCTCGAGCAGCGCCGGCGACAGGATCATGAAAAAATTGACCTTCATCGAGTCCCAGTCGAGCTTGCGCACGCTGGTGATGCGGCCCTGCACGATCTGCCCGGCGATGTCGAACGACAGCCGGTCGCCCAGCGCGAGGCCCAGCGTCTTCAGGATGCCCTGCTCGACCGACACCTCCGGCGCCGATCCCTCGAACCAGCGCCCCTGCACCAGGGTATTGTGGGCCGGCGCCTGGGACGAATAGGACAGGTTGAACTCCCGATCGAGCAGGCGCTGCGCGCGATCGTCGGCGAATGCCTCCGGCTTGACCGGCGTGTCGTTCACCTGGATCAGCCGGCCGCGGATCATCGGCGAGATATCGGGCTTGGCCACGCCGCCCGCCTGCAGCAGGCGGGCCACCTCGGCCCGCTGGTCGGGCTGGATGTTGATCACGAAGCGGTTGGGGGCATCGGCCGGACTGGCCTTCTGCCAGCTGGCCAGCAGGTCGGTGCGGGTGACCGTGAGCAGCATCAGCGCCATCATGCCCACCGCCAGCGCCACGGTCTGGACCACCGCCGCGCCGCGCCGCCGCGACCACGAGGCCAGCGCAAGCCGCAGCGCCGGGCTGCCGGCCAGCAGGCCCGGACGCTGGCGCAGCCAGCCGACTGCGCCCATCGCCGCCCAGGACGCCAGCGCAAACAGCACCGTGGCGCCGAAAAAGCCGCCCAGGGCGATCAGCGCCAGTTTGCGGTCTCCGGCGAACCAGAACAGCAGCGCGGCGAACGACCCGCCCGCCAGTGCCGCGGCGATGACCGGCGAGGCCGCGCCGCCGCCGATCTCGCGGCGCAGGACCCGCAGTGGCGGCACGCCGGCCAGGCGCAGGAAGGGCCAGGCGCCAAAGCCGAGCAGCAGCACGCCGCCGGCCGCGATGGCCTGCAGGGCCGGCCACGCCGTCGGAGCAGGCAGTGTCACCTGGATCAGCGGCGCGATCGCGGCGATCAGGCCGAAATGCACGGCCCAGCCCACCAGCGCGCCCAGCGCACCGCCGGCCAGTCCGATCCACAGCAGCTGCAGCAGCAGGATGGCCGACAGATCGCGCTGGCGGATGCCGATGGCGCGCATCACCGCGCAGCCATCCAGGTGACGCTGCGCGAATCGACGGGCCGCCAGGCCGATCGCCACGGCCGCGATCAGCGCGGTGAGCAGCGCCACCAGCGCCAGGAACTGCTGGGACCGGTCCAGTGTGGAGCGCAGCTCGGGGCGCCCGTTTTCGAGCGACTCGAGCCGCGCGCTGCGCGGCAGCCGGGTCTTGAGCCAGGTCTCGAAGCCGGAAACCGCCGCCGGATCACCGGCAACCAGCACCCGCCAGGTGACACGGCTGGCCGGCTGCACCAGCCCGGTCGCCTCCAGGTCTTCCAGGCGGATCATGGCGCGCGGTGCGAAGTTGATGAAATTGGCGCCACGGTCGGGCTCGACGGTGATGATGCGCTCGATCGTGAACACCGATTCGCCCAGCTCGGCCCGCGCGCCCAGCGCCACGCCGAGCCCTTGCAGCAGCTGCGCGTCGCTCCACAACGTGCCGCGCGCCAGCGGCTGGGTGGCGGGTTCGTCGGCCCCGCGCGGATCGGCGCTCACGCGCAGCCGGCCGCGCAGCGGATAGCTGGCCGAGACCGCCTTGATCGAGGCCAGTTGCGGGCGTCCGCCCGCCATGACCATGCTGGGAAAGTTGACGGTCTGGGCCACGGTCAGGCCGCGGCGCTGCGCTTCCGCCGACCAGGCAGGCTCGGGCCGGCGGTCGGACGCGATCACCAGATCGGCGCCCAGCAGCTGGCGCGCCTCCAGCGACAGCGCCTGGCGCATGCGGTCGACGAAAAACCCGACCGCCGAGATCGACGCGGCCGCCACCACCAGCGCCGCGATCAGCAGGCCCAGTTCGCCGGCGCGCCAGTCGCGCCGGGTGAATTGCCAGGACAGCGAAAACCAGCGCAAACGAGCGGGCGCACCGCCGCCTGCCGGGGCGCGAAGGCGGACGGCCGCATCGGCGGGCAAGGGAGTCGAGGCACTGGGCTGGGTCAAGGGATTTCCGGTTCTTGGGTTCCGACGGAATTATCGCGGTTGGCGACCCTGATAGGATCGCCGAGAGGCCGTCGGGTTCGAATCCGTCCGGCAATCGCGGCCAACCTGCTAGTCGGATGGAGGAATCCCGATGAAGACCCTGAATTGGTACTTTGACTTCATTTCGCCTTACGCCTACCTGCAGAGCACCCGGCTGGACGATTTCGCCCAGCACGCGGTGGTGCGCTGCCACCCGGTCCTGTTTGCCGGGCTGCTGGCCCACCACGGCCACAAGGGTCCGGCCGAAATTGCGCCCAAGCGAACCTTCACCTACGAACACGTCGCCTGGCTGGCCAAGCGCAACGGCATCGCCCTGACATTTCCCAGAACGCACCCGTTCAACCCGCTGCCGCTGCTGCGGCTGGCCACGCTGTTCGACAGCCCGATGGACGTGGTCGCGCGGCTGTTCCGGTATGTCTGGGCCGAGGGGCACCTGCCCACCGATGCGCAGCCCTGGGCGGCGCTGCTGGCCGAACTCGAAGTGGCCCCCGAGGAAATCGACCAGCCCGCGGTCAAGGACGCGCTGCGCACCGCGACGCAGGCGGCGATCGAGGCCGGCGTCTTCGGCGTGCCGACCTGCGAGATCGGCGGTCAGCTGATCTGGGGATTCGAGTCGACCGACATGGCGCTGGCCCGGATCGAGGACGACCCGTTCTTCGAGAGCCCTGGCTGGCTGGCCGCGCGCCAGGTCGGCGATGGGGTCCAGCGCAAGACCTGAAGCACCCGGACCAGGCCGGGCCAGGCCGGCGACGCGACGCGACGCGACGCAGGCGCAGGCAGACTCTGCAATCGGGCCGACGGCTCTGTTCAGCTGCCCCGCGATCGGGCCGACGGCTTTTTTCAGCTGTCCAGCGCCAGCACTTTCTGGTGCGCCCCCTCGGGCGACAGGTTGAGCAGTGCGCCGATCGCCTGAAGATCGTCGGGAATGGCCGGATTGTCCCAGCCGTACTGGGTATGCCGGGCGAGGTCGACCGCCAGCACCACGTTGCGCACCCGCGTCGACTCCATGTGGCTGCGGTCGGTGATCTGGTCGAGCAGTTCGGGCAGGTGCCAGGCGCGCATCAGCGCGCGCTGCAGGTCGTGCAGCTTGATGTTGAACACTTCCAGCTGGGCCTTGGACGAACGCAGCCCCGGATCCTCGACCTGACGCTGCAGCATCTGCCGGGCCAGCCCGGGCGCGCGGCACCACATCAGCATCTCGGCGAAATCGTGCAGCATCGCCGCCTCCTGGATCACCTCGGCGTCGGTGTCCAGCCGATGGACCGCGAAGCCGAGCGCGAAGAATGCCGCACGATGTCCGCGACGGACCACTTCATTCAGGCCAGCCAGCGCGATCGGGTCGTCGGCCAGCAGGTCTTCGACCACCGCCGGCGACTGGAAGTCGGCAAAAAACCGCGACAAGCCCATCATCACGACGGCGGTCACCGCGGTTTCGGTGTCGGTGACCGCGCGGCTGGAGCGGTGGCGGGCGGCCAGCACCAGGATGCGCAGGGTCAGCAGCGGATCGCGCTGGGCCAGCCGCCCGATCGCCACGCCGGAGGCCCTGTCGTCATCCTCGATCATTTCCGCAATGCCTTCCGCACTGTCTCGAAAAATCGGGATTTCGAGCTCGCCCAGGCGGGCCACCCAGGCGGCGAGGTCGAGCAGGGGACGGGTGATCATGGCGATGCGGACATCTTTCTGCGGTGAAAGTTTTATCGGCCCCGACGCACCGAACTTGAGCCGGAGCGGCCCTCCGGCGTCAGTGCCGGCCAGGGGCCTTCTGCAGTTCAGCCATCAGCGATTCACCGTCGGTCGCATCGGCGGCCAGCTTGACCAATGCCAGACAAAACGCGGCGCGCGTCGAGGCCCGGGAGGCGGCACGCGCCACCATCATGCGCGCGATCGGGCCCAGCCGCCTGGCCAGCACCTGCGCCGCATGATCGAGCAGCGCGTCGTCGACCGGATCTGCCCCGTTCGGCCCGGCCATGACCGTGCCGCCGGCGCCAGGAGCCGCGACTCCCGACAGGCTGCCGGCCGGGGGGGCGAAGCCGCCCGCCGCACAGCCGCCCTGCGTCGCGAACGGCAAGGCTGCGTCTGCGGCAGGCACAAGGGATGTGCTGGCCTCGTACCCGTCCACCCGGAAGGCCGTACCCACCCGGGTGCCACCGGGCTCGGTGCGGACCGTGGCCGCGTTCCCGGCCGTGCGGGCGACCGCGTTCAGGAATTCGGTGCGCTCCTGCGCGCTCGACAGCTGGTTCGCGATCAGGTCGCACAAGCCGGAAAAATCGCTCGTCTGCGCCGCACCGCGCCGCACCATCGCCCGGGCAACCGGGCCGATCACGCGGGCCAGTATCGCTTCGAGCCGTGCCAGCGTGGCCGAGTCCCAGGCCTGCGCCGACGCGGGCATCGAACCGGTCGTTTCCGCGCCGCGCCGCTGCACCAGGCTCGGCACCAGTGCCGCCGTGCTCGCAAGGAACTGGCTGCGTTCGGTCTCGCTGGTCAGCTCGGCCGCCAGCGTGTCGACCAGCACCCCGAAATCGCCGGTCCGCGCCGAAGCACGCCGCACGAGGACCCTGGCCACCGGCCCGATGTGCTTGGCCAGCTTGAGCTCGAGCTGGGCCAGCAGCGCGGGATCCCATTCGGCGGCCACGACGCTCGCGCCACCGCCCGCCAGGGCGGCCCGGGTCGCCAAGCCGGCCTGGGCCCGCGCCACCACGGCCACCGATCCGTCGAGGAACTGGCTGCGCTCGGCCTCGCTGTCCAGATGCGCCGCCAGCCGGTCGCGCAGCGCCACCAGGTCGCTGGTCTCGACGGCCGCCCGGCGGATCAGCACCTTGGCCACCGGCCCGATGTGCCGGGCCAGCTCGGATTCGAGCTGCGCGAGTGTCGTCGAATCCCAATGGCTCGGGTAGCCGGTGCCGCTGCCCGAGCCGCGGCTGCCGCCAGCCGAGGTATGCCCGGCCGCGATGCCCGCGCTCGAGGCATGGGCATCGCTGAAGATCGGCGCTGACGCCTGCCCGCCGATCAAGGACGGGATCCGCTCCATGATCACCGTGTGTTCGGAGATCGACTGGGCCGGCGGCTTTTGCGACAGCGCAACCAGCGCTTCGCGAAACGCCGCCGCCGATTCGTAGCGCTGGTCGCGATCCTTGGCCAGGCCCCGCAGCACCACCGGGTCGAAGTGCCGCCAGTGCGCCGCCCCCTCGAACTGGGAAGGCGGTCTGGGATCGGTCATCACCGTCTTGTACATGACCTGCTCGAGCGAGCCCGTGAACGGCGATTCGCCGGTGAGCAGCTTGTACATGGTCGCGGCGGCGGCATACAGATCGACGCGATGATCGATGTTGTCGCCGCTGAACTGTTCGGGCGCCATGTAGCCGGGCGTGCCGATCACCGCCCCGACCATCGTCACGCCGCCGGACTCGACCCGGGCGATGCCGAAGTCGGTGATCTTGAGCCGGCCTTCGCTGGTGATCATCAGGTTGGCCGGCTTGATGTCCCGATGCAGCACCTGGCGCGAGTGCGCATAGCCCAACGCATCGAGCAGCTGCGACATGATCGACAGCACGTCCTCTTCGGCGGACAGGGTCTGGCGCAGGATGTACTCGCGCAGCGTATTGCCGTTGACATACTCCATCGCGATGTAGACGCACTGCTCGTCTTCACCGTACTCGTAGACCGCTGCGATGCCCGGATGCGAAAGCCGTCCGGCAGCCTGTGCCTCCGTCTTGAAACGCGCGATCGCCTCAGCGCTCTTGGCATCGCTGGACAGCAGCGCGCGGCGGATGGTCTTGATCGCCAGCGGGCGCTGGATGAGCGGATCGTAGGCCTCGTACACCACGCCCATGGCGCCTTCGCCAAGGGTGCGGACAATCGGGTACTTGCCGATTTTTCCGGTGTGGGACATGGGCGTCAGGTCATGCCGATGCGCAATCAGCGCATCGGCCCGGATAACTCCGACGCCGGTTGGATCCGATTCATCGACACGAACATCCCCTGGACTCGCAGGTCGGGCGCTCCGTTCGGGAGCCCGGTTCCCGGTCGTCAATGCCGCTGGAAAACCGTCGCGCCAAAACGACACGTCGGTCTGCGCATTCTGGCAGTCCTGTCCCGGGTGTCAATCCACCTTCGGAAGGGGGTGCGCACGGGGCGTGCGCAAGGCGCTGCGCGCCAGGCCTCAGCCCTTGACGGGCATCCTCTGCAATTCGGCCAACAAGGTTTTGGGATCGGTGCTGTCGGCCGCCAGCCGGGCGAGCGAGGTGCAGAACGCGCTGCGCGACATGGCCTGGGCGCCCGCACGCTTGACCAGGACCCGCGCAATCGGCCCGATTCGGGCGGCCAGCACCTGCGCGGCGTGATCGAGCAGCGCCTGGGTGACCGGCTCGGCGCCGCCCAGACTCGGGGCTTCGGCAACCAGGGTGCCCACCGGCGGATCGCCAGGCAGTTCGGACGGGTGTGACGCGAACCGGGTGCCGGTGCGCGACGCGGCAAGGCTCGGTGCGCCCAGGAACTCGGTACGCTCCGAGTGCGTCCCCAGGTGCGCGGCCAGGCGATCGTGCAGCACGGACAGATCGGTGGTTTCGCGCGCTGCCCGGCGCACCAGCACTTTGGCCATCGGCCCGATGTGGCGTGCGAGCCGGTTCTCGATCTGCAGCAGGACAGCGGGATCCCAGCCGATCGGCGGGTCCATGGTCGTCGGCATCGAGCCGGCCTGACTGCCGAACGGCTGCGATGCCGTGCGTGCGGCACTTCCGGTGGCGCTGGTCGGGCGCTGCGTGCCGGCGAAGATCGCCGACGGCGTGCGGCCCGCCGGATCGGGGCGCACCCGCTCCATGATCAGGGTGTGCTCGGAAATCGTGTCGCCGATCGGCTGCTGCGCCAGCGCGGCGAGCGCCTCGCGAAACTGCGCCGCCGACTCGTACCGCTGGTCGCGCTCCTTGGCAAGGCCGCGCATCACCACGTCGTCGAAGTGGCGCCAATGGGCAGCGCCTTCGACCTGGGAGGGCGGCTTGGGTTCACCCATCATGGTCTTGTACATCACCTGCTCGAGCGAGCCCGAGAACGGCAGCTGGCCGGTCAGCACCTGGTACAGGGAAGCGGCCGCCGCGTACAGGTCGACACGGTGGTCGATGTGATCGCCGCTGAACTGCTCGGGCGCCATGTACCCCGGCGTGCCGATGACCGCGCCCTCCAGCGTGACGCCGTTGGCCTCGACCCGTGCAATGCCGAAGTCGGTCACCTTCAGGCGGCCATCGCGCGTGATCATCAGGTTGGCCGGCTTGATGTCGCGGTGCAGCACCTTGCGCGTGTGCGCAAAGCCGAGTGCATCGAGCAGCTGCATCATGATCGACAGCACGTCTTCTTCGGCAAACCGGGTCTTGCGCGAGATGTACTCGCGCAGGGTGTTGCCGCTGACGAACTCCATCGCGATATACGCGCACTGGTCGTCTTCGCCGTACTCGTAGACCGAGGCGATGCCCGGATGCGCCAGGCCGCCCGCCGCCTGGGCTTCGGTCTTGAACCGCGCGACCGCGGCCGCGCCGCTCTGTTCGCTTTCGATCAGTGCCCGCCGAATCGTCTTGATCGCCAGCGGGCGCCTGATGATCGGGTCGAAGGCCTCGTAGACCACGCCCATGGCCCCTTCGCCCAGGGTGCGGACGATCGGGTACTTGCCGATTTTCTCAGGATGCGACATGGCTTTGATTACTGCGTCTTGATCCGAGGACACCGTGGCACGAGCTCAGCCCTCGAGCATCTTCATCGCCTGCACGAGGCTCTTGCGCATGCGCCCGAACGACTCGGCGAGCGTGCCGATTTCATCGCGCGCCTTGGTCTCGAATTCGGGCGCTTCCATCTCGCCCATGCTGACCCGGTCAGCCAGACCGGACAGCCGCGTCACCGGGCGGATCACCAGGGCCCACAGCATCAGGTTGAGCACCACGCCGATGGTCAGGAACACCCCGACGATCAGCGACATGAACACACCGAAGGTCTGCTCGGCCCGCTTGAAGGGCACTTCCATGGGCACCGACACCACCTGGGCGCCGATCACTTCGTTCAGGTTCCAGCCGAAGCCGTTGGCGGTGCCGTACTTCTGGATCATCGGGGCCGGCGCCGCATCCGGCACGCTGTGGCAGACCAGGCAGTTGGGGTTGGTGATCTTCATCGCCCGGGCGATGTAGAAGGTCCGCCCGACGGGCGTGTCGCGCTGCCCGATGTACTCGGTCACCGTGCTGTTGTTGCGGAACTGGTTGACCAGATCGGCTTCCCATTCCACGGCCCGGTCGCGCGGATTGGTCGGGTTGAGCGTCGCCTCCTTGTAGGAATATTCCGGATACTTCTTGCGCAGTTCACCCAGCACCTCGGTGGCCACGTAGGCCGGCACCGACTGCGGCAGGAAGGTGTACTTCATCTGGGTCTGCAGCAGCGGCGCAATCTGGTTGGAGGTGAACGTGCGGGCGGCCACCGCGCTTTCCATCAGCAGGCGCGCATTGCCGGCCACCTCGGCCTCGGCGTTGGCCCGCAGCAGGTCGCGCGCAATGTAGGCGGTTGCCGCCAGACCGGCCGCAAACACCAGCACGAAGATCAGATTGAACTTCAACAGCAGTTTCATCGCATGCACCTTCCGGGACGATCCGATCGAATGACCGGCGTAGTCCGGGCGGACAGATCCGACCGGGATTCAAGTGTCAATTCCTGTCAGCGGGGAGCTTACTTGCTCGACCGCACAGATGAGACGGGTTACTGACCAGCGGCAGATTGCGGCCGAAAGCGCTCGGGAAAGAGCACCCGCTCCCACTCAGGATGCCGCTTCATGTTGGCAACCAGCGCGGCCTTGAAGGCCGCATCACCCGCCCGGGGACGCCAGCGGGGCATCAGCTCGCGCCGCAAGGCAGGTTCCGCCTGCAGCCAGCCCTGGACATCTTCATAGGCGACCGCGGGCCCCGGTTTGAGCACGGTATCGCGCTTGGCCAATTCGGCGTACCGCGCCGGCAGCGTATCCAGGAATGTTCGGGGCAGCCGGCCGATGAATTCAGGCGGCGGACGCGGGCTTGCGGCCGTCTTCTTGTCGCCCGCACGCGACAGGCACTCGCCCGGCTTGAGGATCAGCGCGCCCGCGCCGCCCGGCGCCGCCGCGCGCTCCAGGCCTTTGACCGCGCCCGTTTCGGCAAAAACCCACAGTTTTTCGGCTTCCTGAGCCAGCACCACCACCGTGGCTTCATCGACATCGACCATGGGTGTCGCGAACGCCGAGGGGGTGGCGCCGCGCGGGATCGGCGCGCTGACCTTGATCAGGCCCGATTGCAGGTAAAGCAGCCGCTGCGCGGCGTTGGGAGTCGGCTTGGGCAGCCACAGGGCGCGCGCGCCCGGGCCGAGGTCGATCCGGATGCCGTCGTCGGTTTCGATGCGCAGGAAGCCGGCCGCATCGACCATCAGGATGTCGCCGGCGCGCATCCTGACCCCGACCGCCGCCGGTGAGCGGTTGACCCCTCGAAGGATCTGCGCCGGCCCCTCGGTGATCGTCACCACGGCAATGCCGGCTTCGGCCAGCGCCTGTCCGGCAAGCAGCCAGGCGAACAGCGCCAGGCCAGGCGCGAGAAGTATCGGATCGTCTTATTCATGGCATCGGGCCCGCCGTCATCGCCCCCAAGGCACTGCTCGGGCAATGCAAGGGATGCCTGAAATGCTTCGATTCTGGCAGCGAAACCGACCGTGTCAATCCGCCTCGTGCACAAACTCCGTCCTGATCGCGTCGCACCAGGGCGGGCATGCGGCGGCGGTCCTCGACAAGGTGCGACAATGTCGCCCGCTCTTCCACCGACCAAGGCGCCGATCGACATGCTCCACAGCGTCAGAATCCGATTCGATCCTCTCGAAGACCGCCTCGAACTGGTGATCCGGGTCGACGACGACGGAGCCTACCGGCTTCATCTCACGCGGCGCATCGCGGTCAAGCTCGCCTCGCAGCTGCAGATCCTGGCGGGGTGGTCGGCCGCGGTCCCCGACACGGTCGACCCGGTCACCCGCGGCAGCATCACGGCCAGCCACCATACGGCACTGGCGGCGCATGCCTCGATCGCACCCGCTGCGCCGTCGGCCTCGCCGCTCGTGGTCCACACCGGCGCGCGGCCCGTGCTGGTCAGCGATGTGCAATGCGGGCGTCGCAACGGCGACGAAAAGTGGATGCTCGCGTTTCACTACGGCGAACGCGAAACGCTGTCGCTGGCGCTGGAGCAAGCCACGCTGCACGGCATCATCGAACTGCTGCGCCGCAAGCTCCAGGAGGCGCAGTGGGGCCTCACCCTGCTGCCCGAGCCGGCTCCGCGCAAGGCGCCGCAGCGCCGGCGAAGGTCATGCACTGAAGAAACGCTGCGCCCGCCGCCGGAAAAAATCGCTGGCGGCCGCTGCGCTCGCGCGTACCACCGAAGACGTATTGGCAGGTCGCGGCCCGATGCCTAAATTGCCTGCATCATGTCTTCCGGCCTTTATTTCACCAGCGGTCCCGGACACGTCCTGGCCAGCCTGGTGCGCCTGGAATCCTGGCGCCTGTGCACCTGGTTCGACCAGCCAGCGACCGAGCCGCGCCACGAGTTCACCGATCGCGATGCGCTGGACACCTGGCTGCGCCAGTTCGACCCGGCGCGCCTGCGCGAGGTCGCCGGGGCGCTTGCCGAAGACTTCACCCAGTCGCCCCGCGGCGAGGACCAGATCGTCAACCACCTCGCCGGACGGATCTGGCTCGGGTCGATCACCGTGCACGGCCCGCAGTTCGACCCCTACGTCGACGAATTGCCGGCACGTCCCGAACTGCCCTCCGATAAGAAGCCCGATGCGCCACGTCCGCCGCGCCTGCCCGAAGATCAGGACAAGCCTCGCATCGTGGCGGTCGAGTTCCTGAACGGCAGCCAGGACAAGGTCGTCGCCAGCGGCCGCCAGTATGTCAATCTGCCGGCGCAGGCGAAGTGGATCGACGGCAGCCATGTGCTGAATCGGGACCGTCTCACCCATAAGCCGCGCATACGGGTGTGGTTCGACCGGCCCGGTGCGCACGGCTTCAAGGTCAGGTACCTGCCGGGCGCCGCCAATGTCGCCTACAGCGGGCCCGAAAAAGGCCGCAATCCGCGATTCAAGTTCCAGGACGCTCAAAAGTCCTACACCACCGGTGGCGACGGCACCACGATCCTGCCCGTGGACGACTTCTTCATCGCCTCGGCCGGCGGCGATTCGTACGTGGTCCAGGCCACCGACGAGCAAGGCAACACCGTGCGCAGCGGCGTGATCGAATCGCGCCGGCTGGTCTACTACCTGCCGATCAAGATGCGCACCCTGACGGCGGCGGCCACCAGCCTGGGAGTCTTCGAGGCCGAGTTCGCGCGGCATGCGATCGACATGGTGCCGCTGGCCGCGGTCGAAATGACCCATCTCCCCAACATCGGCCCAGAAAACGAGGCCGCGCTCCAGACCGCCGCCAAGGCCGCCTACAAGACGTCGCAGGCGCCGGCCCGCGAGCCCTACGTGCTGGCGGTGGTGTTCACCGACCATCTCGCCGTCAAGAACCCCGGCCAGTCGCTCACCTACGACGGGATCACCGCCGGGCCCGGGCAAGCCAACGAAGTCCTCGACATCATGGGCCCGGGACTGACCAATCCGGCCGTCAAGTCGCGTTCGTTGTGGATCAACCTGGTGCCCGGCGAAGACTGGTTCGTATCGGCCACCTACAAGCCCGCGGGCGGCGCGGCGATCGCACTGCCCAAGGCGAAGTGCACCCCGGTGCCCGACGACCCCGGCACGCCGGACAACTGCACATCGGTCAGCGTCGACGTCAGCGGGCTGCCGGCCGGCACCGGCAAGATCACCCTCACGGTCAACTGGGTCGACCGGATGCGCGGCGGGCTGGCCTTCGGCGCCGACAACGCCATCCTGATCTGCACGCGAGCCTGGTGGCGGACCAAGTCGAGCGCCAGCCAGAACCAGACCCTGATCCACGAGGCCGGCCACCAGGTCGGCATGGTCAGCAAGGGAACCGGCAAGCAGCCCGACGAGGTCAAGACCCGCTACGACGACGCCAAGGGGCACGTCGGCAACCATTGCCATCACGGCATTCCCGATGGCCAGGCCCGCTATGATTCATCGGCCGACCACGCGCTGTCCGATTGTGTGATGTATGGATCCGGCAACGGGCATGCGGCATTCTGCGAACACTGTTCGCCTGCGGTGACGAAGGTCGACCTGAGCGCCGGCTGGACCCGATTCTGAGCCGCCATGCCGGGAGTCCCATGTCCATCCTCTGCCGTCTCGCCTTCGCCGCCGCCGTGCTGGCTGGCCTGGCGTCAGCCGCCGCGGCGGGTGCCGCGCCCCCTCCCAGGAAAGGCAGCATCGTGGCCACCGAGCAAGACGCGTTCTTTGCAGTGCCCCTGAATACCCGGGAGGCCAATCCCTGTTCGCCCCAGGCACCGGACGACGAATGGCAGGGCATCCTGATCCGGGTGCCCCAGGTCATCGCGCTGCGGCGCCCGGGCGACCCGGTTGCGTCCCGGCCCAGCGGCCCGATCTGCGGCCTGTACCGGATCGGTCTGAACCGGCTGGCCAGCGGCGTGCCGATGCTGCTCAAGGCGACCGATCGCGCGACGGGCAAGGTCTACACCGGCATCGTGCTGGACCGGGATCGGGGCCACGAGGAACCGCCGCCCCGACCGCGCGCCATCGACCCGGCGCGACTGGCCCGCATGACGACGAGCAGCTATTTCAACCTCGATCTCTTCGAGTACCTGGCGCTGCCGCTGCGGGGCGCGAGTTACCTGCTGCATGCGGAGTACGGCGGTCTGACGTCGAACACCGTGGTGATCGAACTGCGCGAAGCGCGCTGATCCGGCCACCCGCCGGACAGTGGGGCTGATGCCCCAGGCTTTGTCGGGGGATTTGCCCCACCGATTGGGGCATGCCCCAATCGGTCATACGCCATCGCCGTCGCGGCCGCGGCAGATCTCATCGCAAAACCATTCAATATCAATGGCTTGCGATCACCCTTCTTTGATGGCACGGAGCTTGCTTACTGTGATCCATGTCACGACCAGTTCACGCAGCGGATCCCTGTCAGACGCTGGTAGCGGCAGAACTTGTGAACACCTCTCGTCCAAAAATTGGAGAAAAGCATGAAAGTCAAAACCAACGTCCGCGCCGGTGGCCAGAACCGCAAACGCAGCTCCAGCACCGATTCCAGCTCGACGCCGGACACCGTCTCGGTGCCCGTGAGCCGTTGCGTCGGCATCTGATCGCCGCCGGCAGGCAGGCGCCGCCGCCGCTCACGCGCTGACGGGCCTGCACAGCCGACAACGGGCACGCGATCGCGTGCCCGTTTGTCTTGGGGCATCGGCACGATTCCACCTGGTCGCCATCGCAACTCCCGCGAGCCGGGCACATTCCCCAACACCAATCGACATCGCACATGGACTCGGGCCAAGCCACTCTTCCTTCCGCCGCGGCACAGTGTCCGCACACCTCAGCGGGTGCTGACGCCGGCACGGCGGGCAGTCTGCTCGAACCCGACGACCTGCTGGTCTTTCCCCTGAACAAGCGGGCTGTGACCCAATACGCCGTCGGCGAAAACGGCACCCGCGAACTGCGCGTGTACTACGACGACAAGGAGATCTCGTTCGACGAACCCGATCTTTTCGCATTCGGCGAGCAGCTTGCCGAACAGTCGCAGTTCGTGGCGCGCTCGGCCACCTCGTGGGGCCAGGGCTACGAATGGCCCCGGGTGCGCGAGCTGCTCGTGCAGCTGATCGAAGCCGATGTGCTGCGCCATGCCGACGAGTCCGACAGCGCGCCGCGCCTGCGCCACGAGGGCAGCCGCCCTTCGCCCCTGCCGCCGGGCCCGGCCAGCCGGGCGCGCAGCTGGTTCGAGGTCGAGCAGATCACCCGCGAGCTGACCGGGGTGCCGCTCGAGCTGGGCTATCTCGAACTCGTCATTCCGGTGTTTCGGGTGGCGCACATGGCGCTCGATGCCGACGCCCGCCAGGTCGGCGAATCCAACGTGTTCCCCAAGGCGCTGCGCACCGAGGTGCCGACCAGCTGGCGCACCTGCATTTATTCGGGCACCCGCTACCAGGTCGACCGTCCGATGAACGTGACGGCGCTCAAGAGCATGCGGGCGCACTGGGCGCAGATGATGACGGTGCTGCTGATCGTGCGCGGCAAGTACCTGCAGCGTTACCCGCAGGTGCGCGACGGCTGGACCGTCGGCCACCTCGAGCGCCTGGCCACGCTGGTGCTGGCGGTGCCGACCTTCGCCCTGATGCGCAAGCGCAATCGCGTCGAGAACGGCCGTCTGCATCCGGCGCTGTCGTCGCTGTTCCGGGTCACCGACGGCGTGCGCATGACCATGCATCAGATGCTGTTCGTGCCGATCGGCGAACCGACGCTGCCGCCCGAGACGCCCATGACCGCCGCCGAAATCTACGAGTACGCCGAGCGCAATTATTCGTTTCACTCCGAACACG
The DNA here is from genome assembly GCA_016710525.1 of Burkholderiaceae bacterium. Lineage (GTDB taxonomy): Bacteria > Pseudomonadota > Gammaproteobacteria > Burkholderiales > Burkholderiaceae_E > Quisquiliibacterium. Next base: position 33,047 of record JADJVQ010000047.1, on the reverse strand, counting down.
GCGTGTGCGCCGGGCCGAAGTCGATGGTCGAGGAGTTCCTGACCGTGCTGGTCGATGGCCGGCTGCCCCGCGACTGGCAGTCGGTCACGCTGGACGACGCGGTTCGCGACGCGCTCGACGACCTCGACGCCACGACCCACTATGCGCTGCACGCGCTGCGCGCGCACGCGGTGGTGTTCACCTTGTGGCCGATCATGGCGCGCACCTACGAAACGATGGCCATGATCGCCGACGACTGGGCCGCCAGCGGTCTGCCCTCGGTGCTCGCGCTGCGCGACCGGCTGCAAGCCCGGCTGACCAGCGTGCGCACCGCAACCTATCTGGCCACCGAGCAGTGGCGGGCCGATCGCGAAGCGGTGTATGCCGACATGTTCGAACAGTCCGGCGCCGGCCTGCGTCCGCAACCCTCGACCACCCGGCTCGCGCCGCAACTCGTGCCGCCTGCGCACGCGCCTCGCGAAGCGCTCGCCGATCAGCTCGACGGCCTGCTGGCCAGGCAACTGGGCGCGCCGGAACTCGAGCACGCGGCCGCGCGGGCGCGCATGGCCGCCTGCATCGCGGATTTCCTGTTGCGCGAGCAGGCCATCATCCGCGTGGCCTGCGAGATGCAGCAGGCGGTGAATGCCGTGCTCGAGCGCCCGGCCCCCACTCGGCCGTTCAGCTCGGTGGAGATCAACCTGCACAACCGGCTGCAGGAGGCCGATCCGCGCCGGCTCCCGTATCTGATCGACGAGCTCGACGATCTGCTGGGCGTGCGCATCGTCGTGACCGGCGATCGGATCGACCTCGGCCAGCCGCCTGGCGCGACCCATTGATGCTCGTGCCGCTGCGTCCTCTGGCCATCGTGTGCATGGTCCTCGCCGGCCTGGCTGCCGGCGGCTGCGCGACAGCGCCGGACGCACCGGTGGCCGCCGGCGCCGTGCCGGCACGCTTCAAGGAGGCAGCGCCATCGGCATCCGGGCCGTATGCCGAAGCACAACCGCGCGGGGCGTGGTGGCAGGCATTCGCCGATCCCACGCTGAATCAGCTGATCGCCCGCGCCGACCGGGACAATCAGACGATCCAGGTTGCCGCGGCGCGCCTGGCACAGGCGCGCGCGCTGGTCCGCGCAGCGCAGGCGCAACGCATGCCTCAGCTGGACTTGAACAATGGCGCGTCGCGCCTGGGCGGTCCGCTGGTCAATGCCGCCGGCGGCGGCGGCAACCTGTTCAGCACCACCGCCGACCTGTCGTATGAAGTCGACCTGTTCGGCCGCCTGGCTCAGGCCAGCGATGCCGCCACGCTCGATGCGCAGTCGCGCGAAGGACTGCTGCAAAGCACCCAGCTGCTGGTGCAGTCCGAAATCGCCCGAACCTACCTCGCACTGCGCGCCAACGATGCCGAGCGCGGCGTGCTGCAGCAGTCGATCGGCGCCTTTCGCGACACGGTCCGGCTGACTCAGCGCCGCGCCGACGCCGGCTACGCGACCGGTCTCGAGGTTGCCCGCGCAAGCGCCGATCTGGCCGCGACCGAAGCCGATGCCCTCGGGCTGGCGCGGCTCAGGGCCGAACTCGAACACGCGCTGGCGCTGCTCGTCGGCGAGCCCGCCTCGATGTTTTCGCTGCCCGAATCGGCGCTTGTGCCCGCACTGCCCACGATCCCTCCCGGCATTCCCAGCTCGGTCCTGGCAAGGCGCGCCGATGTGGCGGCCGCCCAGCGTAGCGCGATGGCCGCCCAGGCACGCCTGGGTCTGGCGCAGAAATCCTGGCTGCCCAGCCTGGCGCTGACGGCGAGCGGGGGCTTCGCATCGCCGGGCCTGTCGGATCTGTTCAAGATGTCGATGCGCGCCTGGGGCGTCGGGGCCCTGCTGGCCCTGCCCCTGTTCGACGGCGGACGGCGCGAAGCCGGCCTGCAGCATGCCCAGGCCGATGTCGACGCGCTGGGGGCGACCTATCGCCAGCAGGTGCTGGTCGCGTTCAAGGACGTGGAAGACCAGCTGTCCGGGCTGCGGCTGCTGGCCGAGCAGGCCGAGATCCAGCATCGCGCGCTAGAGTACGCGGCGCGCGCCACCGAGCTGTCGGCATCGCGCTATCGCAACGGCTCGATCAGCCAGCTCGATCTGCTCGATGCGCGGCGCACCGATCTGCGCAATCGCCGGCAGGCGCTGCAAGCGGACTGGGCACGCTATCAGGCCACGGTCGGACTGATCCGCGCGCTGGGCGGCGGATGGGACACGGCCGGCACACCGGCGCAGTCCGCCGCGCACGGAGACTGACTTGGCCGCGCAGTTTTCCCGCACCACCCGGGCGCTGGCCCACGACCATTCGCGACTGAGCCTGCTGGTCTGGGTGGTGGCCATCGTGCTGCTGGCCGGCTGGCTGGCCTGGTTCTGCTTCGGCCAGGTGACCCTGTACGAGGTATCGCGCCAGGCGCGCATCGAAGTCCAGCAGGCCGCTCATCCGGTTTCGGCCCTGATGCCCAGCCGCATCCTGGCGACCTCGCTGGCCATCGGCCAGGAAGTGCGCGCCGGCGATGTGCTGGTCGAACTGGACGCCAGCACGGAACGGCTGCGACTGAGCGAAGAAAAAATGCGCCTGGCCGGCATTCCCGCCCGCATCGGCTCCCTTCGCAAGGAGATCGCCCTGCGCGAGCAGGCCGAATCGAAGGAACAGCGCGCCGCGGTCGCGGCCCGCCTTGCCGCGCGATACAAGGTCGACGAAGCGCAGGCCACGGTCGCGTTCGCCAAGGACCAGGAGCGCCGTCTGCGCGAGGAAAGCCAGTTCGGCAGCGTGCCGAAGGTCGAGGCGCAGCGCGCGGCCACCGAGGCCCAGAAAACCGCCGCGGTGCGCGACGGCCTGAATGCCGAGCTGCGGCGGATGGAATCCGACGCGCAGACCCGTACCAGCCAGAACCAGGCTCAGGTCGAGACCCTCAACCGGTCGGTGGTCGAACTCGAAGCCGAGATGGCCACCGCGCGCAGCACCATCGCCCGCCTCGAGGCCGACATCGACAAGCACCTGATCCGCGCCCCCATCGACGGACGGGTCGGCGATGTGCTTCCGCTGCGCGCGGGCGCGGTCGTGGCGGCGGGGCAGAAACTGGCCAGCGTCGTGCCGCGCGGCGCCTTCATCATCGTCGGCGACTTCAGTCCGTCGTCCGTGCTGGGCCGCATCCGCCCCGGGCAGCTCAGCCGGCTGCGCCTGGATGGATACCCCTGGGCGCAGTACGGCACGATCGAGGCGCGGGTCGCCCGCGTGGGCTCGGACATTCGCGACAACCTGGTCCGGGTCGAATTCGACCCCGAGCCGGCGTCGGCGGCGCGCATCGTCCTGCAGCACGGCCTGCCCGGATCGATCGAGGTCAGTGTCGATCAGACCGTTCCGGCGCTGCTGGTGCTGCGCACCGCCGGCCAGTGGTTCTCCGGTCCGGCCCGCGCCGCACCCGCGGGCCCGGGCGCCCCGCCGGTTCCGGCGCTTCCGGCGCCTCGGTCACGAACGAGCGCGTTCGATGAGCACCGTCCCCGCGGCCGCGCGCGGCGCCGGCCGCCGGCGCTGGCTGGCGCACGAAGTGGTGCAGACGTCCTCGATGGACTGCGGTCCCGCCAGTCTGAAGTGCGTGCTCGAAGGGTTCGGTGTGCCGGTCAGTTATGGCAGGCTGCGCGAAGCCTGCCAGACCGACGTCGACGGCACCTCGATCGATGTCATCGAGGACGTCGCCAACCAGATGGGCGTGGCGGCCGAGCAGGTGCTGATCCCCGCCGACCACCTGTTCCTGCCCCGCTCGAGCCGGCTGCCGGCGATCGTGGTCGTGCGCCATGCCGACGGCTCGACCCACTTCGTGGTGGTGTGGCGCCGCCACGGCCGCTGGCTGCAGGTGATGGACCCGGCGCTCGGACGCCGCTGGCTGAGCTGCGCGTCCTTTGCCAAGGACCTGTTCGCACACCAGCAAAGCGTGTCCGGCGCCGACTGGCGCGAGTGGGCCGCCTCGCCCGAGTTCCTCGACCCGCTGCGCGAGCGGATGAGCCTGGCCGGCCTGTCGAAGGCCGCCCGCGACCGCCTGATCGAGCGCGCCCTGGCCGATCCTGGCTGGTTCCCGATCGCCACGCTGGACGCCAGCACACGCCTGGTGCAGTCGGTCGTGGCCGGTGGCGGCATACGGCGCGGGCTGGACTCGATGAAACTGCTGGCTGCCGTGTTCCAGCAGACCTGCGAGAACGTCGACGACATCTACGCGATCATTCCGCAGGCCTACTGGTCGGCGGCGCCCGATCCGGACAGTGCCGAATACGGCGAACTGCGCCTGCTGCTGCGTGGCGCGGTGGTGCTCAAGCTCAGCGCCCGCCAGGCGCCCACCGACCCGGCACACGTCTCCGAACCGCGATCTGCGATGTCCCCGGAACTCGCGGCAGCGCTGTCCGAAAAACCCGGCCATCCGATGGCCCAGGCCTGGTCGCTGCTCAAGGCCGACGGCCTGCTCGCACCGGCCGCCCTGCTGGGCGCCATGGCCATCGCGTCGGGAACCACCCTGATCGAAACCCTGCTGTTTCGCGGCCTGTTCGATCTGGCGGCCGTCCTCAATCTGCCCAGCCAGAGGCTGGCGGCGGTGATCGGGCTGATGGCGTTCGTCGGGCTGGCCCTGTTGATCCAGATACCGATCGCGCGCGAAGCCCTGCGATTCGGCCGGCACCTCGAAACCCGCCTGCGGATGGCGCTGCTCGACAAGCTGCCCAGACTGACCGACCGCTACTTCCAGAGCCGCCCGATCTCCGACATGGCCGATCGCAGTCACAGCCTGCACATGATCCGGCAGGTGCCCGCACTGGGCATCCAGTGCTTCCAGTCGGTGTTCGAACTGCTGCTCGCGCTGCTGGGCATCGCGCTGATCGATCCGGCCAGCCTGCCGCTGGCCGCACTCGTCGTGGTTTCGGCCATGGCCATGCCGGCGCTGCTGCAGCCGGTGCTGAACGAACGCGACCTGCGGGTGCGCAATCATGGCGGCGCGCTGCACACGTTCTACCTCGATGCATTGCTGGGCCTGGTACCGGTCCGAACTCACCGCGCCGAACAGGTGGTGAGCCGCCAGCACGAGGGTTTGCTGGTGGAGTGGGCTCGCGCCGCGCGCGGACTGGTGCGCGTCTCGATCCTCGGCAGCGGATTCCAGTCGCTGGTCTGCCTGGGTCTGGTCGCGACGCTGCTCGTGCAGCATTTCCAGCGGATCGGCGGCGTGGGCGGCGCCGACCTGCTGCTTATTTTCTGGGCCCTGAAGCTGCAGGACAAGGCGGCCGGTCTGACGGCCCTTGCGCATCAGTATCCGGCGCAGCGCAACGTGCTGCTGCGGCTGCTCGAACCGCTGTCCGCTCTCGAAGAAGACGCCGCACCCGCGCGCGCGTCAATCGAGGTGGCGACGGAGCACGGCGCGCAACGTCAATGCGGATGGCGCACCGGCGCCCGCCATGCGCATCGCGATCGAGGCCGGCCAGGTCGTCGCCGCCGGACACACCATTCTTCGCGAGCTGAACCTCGTCATCGAACCCGGCGAGCAGATCGCGATCGTCGGCGTGTCGGGCGCCGGCAAGTCCACGCTGCTGGGCCTGCTGCTCGGCTGGCACCGCCTGGCGCAGGGGCGCCTGTTCGTCGATGGCGAGGACGCGGGGAGCATGGGTCTCACCGCCCTGCGCCGCCAGACCGCCTGGGTCGATCCCGGCATCCAGATCTGGAACAAGTCCTTTCTGGACAATCTCACCTACGCCACCGAAGGCCGCGGACTGGAGGGCATCGAACGTGCGATCGACGCCGCCAATCTGCGCGGTGTGCTCGAATCGCTGCCGCAAGGCTTGCAGACGCACCTGGGCGAGAGCGGCGCGCTGCTCTCGGGCGGCGAAGGCCAGCGGGTCCGCCTGGCGCGCGCGCTGATGCAGTCGGACCCACGCTGATCCTGCTCGACGAACCGTTCCGGGGCCTGGACCGAGGCCAGCGCTCCCGGCTGCTCACCGAGGCCCGCCAGTGGTGGCGCGGTCGAACGATGCTGTGCGTGACCCACGACGTCAGTGAAACGCAGGAATTCGACCGGGTGCTGGTCATCGAAGACGGCGTCGTCATCGAAGACGGCGCCCCCGCACTGCTGGCCGGCGGGCGGACCCGCTACCGGGAACTCCTCGACGCCGAGACGCAGGTCCGCGATCAGATGTGGCAGGGCAGACAATGGCGCCGGCTGCACCTGCACGAGGGCCGCCTGCACGGCAGCGTGCCGCAACTGGGGACGCTGGCCGCGCTGACCGGCCCCGGTGGTCCCGCAGGCACGAGCAGCGCGGCTCGCGGGCCGGTGACCGCGCTGAGGCGGGCCTGATGACACCGATCGACGCATTCACCTGGCCCCCGGAGCGCCTGGGCGAGGGCATCGAAGAGCTCGCGCGGCGCGCGGGCTTGTGCGGTGCGAGCGAAGAGAACCTCGTGCCGCCGGCTTCGGTCACGTCCGGGCAGGGGACGGACCTGGGCCGCTGGATCGAATGGGCCGGCGCGCGGCTGGGCATCGAGGCTGAATCTGTCGAGACCACCTACACCGAGATCGATGCGCTCATTCAGGGCGCCGGTCCCGCGGTGATCGCCCTGCGCGGCGGCCAGGGGCTTCGCTTCCTGCTGGTGATGCGGCCCGGCCGTCGCCGTGTGCACCTGCTCGCCCCTGATCTGAGCGTGCGCGGCTGCGCCGTGGGCCCGATCCGCGAGGCCGTCTGTGCCGGGCTGCAAGCCCCGCTGGCCAGGGAGATCGATCAGCTGCTCGAACGCGCACAGGTTCCGGTCCGCAACCGGCCGCGCGCGCGCCGCTCGATGGTCGACGAACGCCTGGGCGCCCATCCGGTGGGCGAATGCTGGGTGCTGCGCCCTGCGCCGGCCGCGAGCTTTCTCGGCCAGCTGGCCCAGGCGCGCCTGCCGCGGCGGGTATGGGGCATGCTCGCCCTGTTCGCCATGGTGTACCTGCTCGAAATCCTGGGCTGGGGCCTGATGGGCGATGCCGCCCTGAATGGCCGGCTCGACATGGGCTGGCTGGGCGCCTGGGTCCTGCTGCTGGTCACGCTGGTGCCGCTGCGCTTGCTGGCCGAATGGCTGGACGCCACGTTCGCGCTGGATGCCGGCCGCGTGCTCAAGAAGCGCCTGCTGGCAGGCGCGCTGAACCTGGACATCGAAGCGGTCCGGCATCAGGGTGCCGGCCGCCTGCTGGGGCGGGTGATGGAGAGCCAGGCGCTCGAATCGCTCGCCCTCAACGGCGGCCTGACCGTGCTGGTGGCGGCCCTGGAGCTGGCCTTCGCGGTGTCGATCCTGGCGATCGGTGCGGGCGGCAGGCTGCACCTGATCCTGGCCGCCGCCTGGACGCTGCTGACGATCGGCCTGAGCCTGCGCTACCACCGCCGCCTGCGCGGCTGGATCCTGATGCGCCTGGCGATGACCCACGACCTGATCGAGCAGATGGTCGGACACCGGACTCGCCTCGCCCAGGAATGGCCTGCGCATCGTGGCCAGTCCGAAGACCAGACCCTCAAGGAATACCTGGACCGCTCGCGCCGGCTCGATGGCGCGGTCATTCCGATCGCGGTGGTCATGCCGACCGGCTGGACCCTGCTCGGCCTGCTCGGGCTGGCCCCCGCATTCGTCTCGGGCACCGCCGAGGCCAGCTCGCTGGCCATCGGACTGGGCGGCATCCTGCTGGCCAATCGGGCGTTCAGCGGCATCTCGGGGGGCCTCGCGGGACTGGCCCGGGCGGTCATCGCCTGGGAACAGGTGGTGCCGCTCTTTCGTGCCGGCGCAGTGGCCGGCCGGCCGGCCGCGTTCCTGCCCTCGCTCGATGCCGCGCCTTCGCCTGCCAATGGCCCGCGCGACAAGCTGATCGATGCCAGCCAGCTGGTCTTTCGATACCGTCCGCAGGGCGAGGCCGTCCTGCGCGGGGTCGACCTGACCGTGCATCACGGCGACCGCATCCTGCTGGAGGGCTCATCGGGCGGCGGGAAATCGACGCTCGCCGCCCTGCTGGTGGGATTGCGCAAACCCGAATCCGGCCTGCTGCTGCTCAACGGGCTGGATCGGCCCACGCTGGGTGACAACTGGCACCGGCTGGCCACCGAAGCCCCTCAGTTCCACGAGAATCACATCCTCAGCGGCACCTTGGGGTTCAACCTGCTGATGGGCCGGAACTGGCCGGCCAGCGAGGAGGAGCTGCTGGCGGCGCGCGAACTGTGCATCGAGCTGGGACTGGGTCCGCTGCTCGAGCGAATGCCCGCGGGCATGATGCAGATGGTCGGCGAGACCGGCTGGCAGCTGTCCCACGGCGAGCGCAGCCGGATCTTCCTGGCGCGCGCGCTGCTGCAGGATGCGCAGCTCACCGTGCTCGACGAGAGCTTCGCGGCGCTCGACCCCGAGACCCTGCGCGAATGCCTGAACTGCGCCTTCGCGCGTGCCCGTACACTGCTGGTGATCGCCCACCCCTAGCACGCCGAGCCGGACCGCCTCCGGCGCGGGTCCATGCCATGCCGCCACCGATCCTCCCGCCGTCCCAGGTCTTCGTACTGGCCAGCTACATGCGCGATCTCGGGGTGCGGGTCGACCAGTTTCCGCGGCCCGGCGAAACCCGCGTCGGTGGCGACTTCCTCGAGTCCCATGGCGGCAAGGGCAGCAACCAGGCGATCCAGGCAGCCCGCTGCGGTGCGCGGGTGGCGATCGTTGCCGCGCTCGGCCAGGATGCGCCCGGCGAGCGGGCCTGCGAGCTCTGGCGCGCCGAAGGGCTGGATACCCTCGGTGTGGTGGTGCGCGCCGGGCAGACCACCGGCACGGCGCTGATCCTGGTCGATGACCGGGGCGAGAACCAGATCGTGATCGCGCCCGGCGCGAACACGACGATGTCGACCGCCGATGTCGATACCGCGGGCGCCGCGCTGGATGCGGCACGCGTGGTGGTCTGCCAGCTCGAGACGCCGCTGGCCTGTACGCAGCACGCATTCGGTCGGGCGCGGGCCGCTGGCGCAACGACCGTGCTGAACTGTGCGCCGGCGCCGTCGGCACTGCCCGCGGCGCTGTGGGCGCTGACCGACATCCTGATCGCCAACGAGATCGAAGCCGCGGCCCTGTCGGGATGCCCGCCCGACACCGAGCCGGCGCAGATGGCGCAGGTGCTGCTCGCGCGCGTCGGTCGCGGAGTCGCGATCACCCTCGGGTCCCAGGGTGCGCTGTGGTGCGAACGGGGTGCCGCGCCCCTGCGCCAGCCCGCACCTGGCATCGACGTCGTCGACACCACCGGCGCCGGCGACGCGTTCGTCGGCGCATTTGCCGCCGCCTGGGCCCGGCAGGCCGATCCGGGCCAGGCGCTGATTCAGGGGGTGACCGCAGGCTCGCTGGCCTGCATCCGGCGCGGGGTCGTCCCTGCACTGGCCGACGCGGCGGCCATCGCCCGCCTGCAGGCCAGCGCCATCAGCCGTGCCGCCCCCTGATGCCCCCTGATGCCCCCTGATGCCCCTGACGCCCCTGACGCCCCCGAGCCTGCCATGACGCGCCTGATCATCGACTGCGACCCCGGCCACGACGACGCGATGGCCATCCTGTACGCGGCGCGGCACCTGAACTTGATTGCGCTCACCACGGTCTTCGGCAACACCAGCCTGCAGAACGCGACCCGCAATGCTTTGGCCATCTGCGCGCTGGCCGGCCTGGATGTCCCGGTGGCCGCCGGCATGAGCGAACCGCTGGTCGCCGCGCGCAGCACGGCCGCCGACATCCACGGGCATTCCGGGCTGGACGGCGCCACGCTGCCCGAGCCCACTCGCGCGCCGGACCCGCGCCATGCGGTGCAGCTCATCATCGACGAGGCGCGTGCGCATCCGGGCGAACTGACGCTGGCCCCGATCGGCCCGCTGACCAACATCGCGGTGGCGCTGAAAACCGAACCGCGCCTTGCGCACTGGCTCAAGGGCATCACCTGGATGGGCGGCTCGACCACCGTGGGCAACATCACCGCCATGGCCGAATTCAACGCGTATTGCGATCCCGAAGCCGCGGCCGTGGTGTTCGCCAGCGGCGTGCCGATTCACATGGCCGGCTTGAACGTCACCCGCCAGGCCGGCATCGGGCCCGAGCACCTGGCACAACTGGCGGCCACCGGCGGCCCGGTGGGCCGCTGCTTCGCCGGATTGCTGGGGTTTTACCTCGCGCGCACGCGCGAGATTTTCGGGCTGACGCATGCGTCGATGCACGACCCCTGCGCGCTCTTGCCACTGATCCGCCCGGATCTGATCACTCACCAGCCAGCCCCCGTGCACATCGAGCTGGCCAGTGCCCAGCTGCGCGGCATGACGGCCTGCGACCTGCGCCGCGTCAACGCCGAATCGGCCCGCACGGTGCATCCCAATGCGCGGGCGAATGCGCAGGTCGCCGTGGCCATCGACGGTCCCGCAGCGGTCGACCATGTGATCCGGACCCTGCTCGGCTACGACGAGCGCGCTGCGCAGCCTGCGGGGTGCTGACGGGGACCGCGAGCGCGCTCCTGCGAAACCGGCGCACCGGCCGGCCCCGGGCGCACGGCCCGGCTACGACGGCGGCATGTGCCAGCGTGCCTTCGGCACGATCACTGCCGCGTCCGGCTGCGCAAAGAAGTGCGGCGACATGATCTGCACTTCGGCTTCATTGAACGCGTCCTGGATGTGGGCATGCAGCGCCGACAGGATCGGCACGCGCTCGATGGCCCGGTCGACGCTGACGTAGAGCTCGTATTCGACGTAGAAGTCGGACAGCGCGCGCTGGTACACGAACGGCGCCGGTTCGCCGCGCACGCCCTTCGTGCGCCGCGCCGCCTCGATCAGCAGCGCATGCACCTGGCGCCAGGGCGCGTCGTAGCCGATGGTGACCCGGGTCGAGACCAGCGTGCCCAGCTGGCCCGCCAGCTTCGAATAGTTGTGGATCGGGCTGCCGATCAGGACCGAGTTCGGAATGGTGATTTCTTCATTGCGCACGTTGACGATCTTGGTGGCGAGCGAGGCCACTTCGGTCACCACGCCTTCGACATCGTTGACCTGCACGAAGTCCCCCTTGCGCAGGGCCCGCGCATAGACCACCACGAGACCGCTCATCGCCTGGGTCACGAGTCCGGTGGAACCCAGCGTGAGCATCAGGCCGAACAGCACCGACAGGCCCTTGAACGCGTCGCTGTTGGAACCCGGCAGGTAGGGATAGGCCACCGCGAAGCCGAGCCCCCAGGTGATCAGCGTGACGATGCGCCGGGTGGCCGTGGTGGTCTCGGGGTGCATCAGCGGCATCCGCAGCCGTCCCTGCTGGACCGCCTCGAAAAAATAGCCCAGCACATCGACGATCGCGCGCGTGATCAGCAGCACGATCACGATCGACATCAGGCCTGGCAGGCCCGCCAGGAATCCCTCGCCGACCCAGTCGAGCTTGCCCGTCAGCCAATCGCCCAGCTGATGCGCCAGGGGCGCGGTCGCCACGAAGCTGCCGAGCACGATCCGCAGCCAGGCGAAGCCCAGCAACAGCAGCAGCGCCCATTGCGCCAGCTGCATCGTGCGTGCCGCCAGGCGGGCGATGAACTCGCGCCAGTCGACCTCGCTGTGGTCAGCCGCCAGCCGGTCGCGCGCGCGCTCCAGCGAGACGACCGCCCAGCGCCCGCCGCGCGCCACGAGCCAGACCAGCACGACCAGAGCCAGCGTCGCCACGACGGCCGTCAGCAGCCCGCGCAGCAGCAGCGGCCGATCGCGCGACGCGTGCCAGGCCTGGCGCACACCCTCCATCCGCTCGCGGGTCTGGCTGACCAGCACGTCGAAACTCTGCCGCTTCTCGGGATCGACATCGCCGTGCAGCACCGAAAACAGCAGTTCGTCGCCCAGCATGAATTGCACACCGTGCGAATCGCCGAGCGAAAAAGGCTCGACCACCAGCGGGGCATTGGCCGCGCTGACGGGCAGCGCCCGCAGCCGCTCACGCGCCCGCGCCACCCGCAGCGCCGGCGACGCACTGGCGAGGCTGGCCCGCATGACCAGCACATCGCGATTGAGGATGCGCAAGATGGCTTCGGTGCCGGGCGCGGCGCCATGCGGCGCGACGGGTTGCGAACCCGGATTTGCACGCGCCGGCGCCGGCGCGCAGAGCGGACCCGCCAGCAGGCAGGCCGCCGTCACCATGGCCATCACCAGCGCATGCCATCCGCTACGGGTCGATATCGCCTTCATGGTGCTCCCAGGTGGATGCGATCGGGGATGCCGCCAAGTCGCCCGAGCCTGCGTGCTAGCATCCTGTCATTGGCCCGATCCGCCCCGATGCTCGGGCCGGTCCGACTGCCGAACCGATCATATCGTGCCCGCCCGGCACACCTGGAACTCCCGGCGCGCCTGTCGCCGGCGATCGGCGATCGGCGATCGGACGTGATACCCGCCTCAGAGGGCCGGACTGTCCCCCCGTCCGCCCGCGTGCCGGTGCGAGCCGCCGGCACCGGCCGCCCGGCGCCCCGCCATCGGGCGGACCGCGTGCGGCCCCACCCCTTTCAACGACCCGGAGTCCCCGCCATGAAACGCCTGATGCTGACCGCCCTGGCCACGCTGCTGACCACCTCGCCTGTGCTTGCGCAGGTCACCGTCGCCGATCCCTGGGTGCGCGGCACCGTCGCGCAGCAGCGGGCCACCGGTGCGTTCATGAAACTCACCGCGCCCGCTGGCGCCCGGCTGGTCGAGGCCCGCTCGCCGATGGCCGGCGTGGTCGAGATCCACGAAATGACGATGGACAACAACGTGATGCGCATGCGCCAGGTGCCGATGCTCGAACTGCCGGCAGGCAAGGCGGTCGAGCTCAAGCCCGGCGGCTACCACGTGATGCTGATGGACCTGAAGCAGCCGATGAAGACCGGCGAGTCGGTGCCGATCACCCTGGTCTTCGAGGACAAGGACAAGAAGCGCCTGACCGTCGACATCAAGGCCCCGGTGCGCGCGCTGAATGCACCCGCCGGCAAGATGGAGCACAAGCACTGAGCGGCCGGCAAAGGCATATCCGGGTCAGCGGGCGAGTCCGCCACGGGCCGCGCGCCGCGCCGCGCCCCCGCCGCGCGCCGGCGCGCCCCGCGCAGCGGGCCGCCCCGCTGTTCGATCGCCTGGCGCACCAGGCCGATCCGGTCGCCGCCCCAGAAGAGCTCGTCCTCGAACACGATCATCGGCACACCGAACACGCCGCGCCGCTCGGCGTCTTCGACGATCGCCCGATGCTCGTCGCGCCCGGGTCCCAGCGCGTACAGTTCGAATGCCGCGGGATCGGCGCCCAGCGCCGCGATGTGCGCCTTCATCTCGTCCATCGAGTCGATGTCCAGTTCGTGGCGCCAGAACCGCGCGAAAGTGGCCTCGTGGTAGGCCGCGAAGCAGCCCGAGTGCTGCGCGAACAGCATCCCCAGGCTGCTCAGCTCGCCGTCGTAGATACGCCGCGGCCCCATCAGCGTGAGCCCCTGCCGGTTGGCCAGGCGGCGCGCATCCATGTAGGCGTACTTCACCTTTCGCCAGTTGTGGGCGCTGCGCGAGTCGACCGCGTCCAGGTACTCGGCGATGCGCAGCGTATAGGGCCGCCAGTCGATCAGCACCGGGTACTCCAGGGCCAGCGCCTGGGTCGCCCGGCTGGCGACGTACGCGTACGGGCTCTTGTAGTCGGTGTAGGCGATCAGCTTGAGGACGGAACTGGGGGAAGGCGTCATGGAAGTCCTTGTGCGTTCGGGCGATTCTGCCATCGGCCCTGCGGGAGTCGCCGGCCAGCACGGCACGGCGAGTTACATGCGGATACAACTGAGCCAACTCGCTCACCAATGTTCTGTCGACCCGGGCGGCCGCGAGAGCGTTCAATGAGAGCAAGGCAAACCCCGCTCATCTTCGAGACCCGCCATGAAAACCCGCATTCTGCTGTCCGCCGCTGTCTTGTCCCTCGCAGGGGTGGCGGGCTGCGCCGTCGTTCCCGGTCCATATGGGCCGCAGGTGGTGCCCGCGCCCGTGGTCATAACACCCGGCTACCGCCAGCCCGGCTACGCGTATCCCGGATACGGCGCGCCGCCCGCGGTCGTCCACCCGGGCTACGGGTACCGCGGATACGGCCGCGGCTATTACCGCGGCCACTACCGCTGACCGTCAGTCCCGGGCCGGTGCGGGGCCGAACATCCGCGCCAGCATGCCCTGCACGGCGGCGTCCCTGAAGTTTTCGATCATCAGGGGCGCCAGCGCATGGACCCGCGAGCTCAGCTGTGCGCCGGCATGCGACTGCTGCCAGGTCCGCTTGCCGATCGCCAGCGCCATGCGCCGCTCCAGGTAGTACGCAAGCCACGGACCGCCGCCGGAGTCGAGGTCGGCGCGCGGCACCACCTGGGTCACCAGGCCCAGGTCCTGGGTCTGCTGCGCATTCAGGCTGCGGCCCGAATAACTCAGCTGCGCGGCCTGCGCGGCCGACAGCTTGTACATCAGCGCGCCATGGACGATGGCCGGATACATGCCGAAGCGGATCTCCGGGAACCCGAACGACAAGTCGTCGGCGGCGATCACCACATCGGCCAGCGTCATCAGGGTGCCGCCCGCGCCGAGCGTGCGGCCATACGCCAGCAATAGCACCGGCAGCGGCGTGAGCGCGAAGGCATCGATCATCGCGACCAGCGCATGCTCCTGGCGAGCCAGCGGGGCCTCGCCCTGGGCGAACTCACTCACGTCGGCGCCCGCGCAAAACCCGCGCGGCCCCTCGCCCGTCAGCACGATCGCATCGAGTGCCGCAGCGTCGGCGCTGGCCACGCCCTGCGCAATGTCGAGCATCATCGCGGCGTTCAGGGCGTTGATCTTGTCGGGCCGCCGCAGGCGGATGGTGCGCACCCGGTCCCGGTCCTCGACGAGCACCAGCGGCGCGCTCACGACTTGAACCCCAGCGAACGAGCGATGATGTTGCGCTGGATTTCGCTGGTGCCCTCGCCGATCACATACAGCAGCGTGTCGCGGTGGATGCGCCCGACCGGGTACTCGCGCATGATGCCGGCGCCGCCCAGGATGCGGATCGCGTTCTCGCTGACGCGAACCGCGGTCTCGCTGGCCACCAGCTTGACCTTCGAGGCCATCGCCGAGTCGAGCGTGCCCTGATCGACCTGCCAGGCTCCGTGGTACACGAGCCAGCGTGCCGCTTCGATGTCGGCCGCCATGTCGGCCAGCTTGTGGCCGATCGCCTGGTAGTCGCCGATGCGCTTGCCGGCCACCAGCCGGTCGTTGGCGTAGCGCGACGCGGCCTCGAAGGCCGCGCGCGCCATGCCCAGCGCATTGGCCGCCACGCCGACCCGGTTCTCGGCCAGCGAGTCCAGGATCACCGGATAGGTGCCGGTGCGCGCGCCCAGCAGGCAGTCGTCCGGCACGAAGGCGTCATCGATGTGGATCAGGCCGGTCTCGGAGCTGCGCACGCTCTCCTTCTTCAGCTTGGTGATGACGAAGCCCGGATTGGGCAGCTCGACGATGAACAGGCTGATCGCGTCCATGGTCAGGGCGGGATCGGTGCGCGCGGCCACCAGCATGAAGTCCGCGATCGGCGCATTGGTGATGTACAGCTTGCTGCCGGTGAGGCGCCAGCCGCCTTCCACCTTGACGGCGCGGGTGCGCAGCGCACGGATGTTCGAGCCGCCGTCGGGTTCGCTCAACCCGAACGCCGATATCTTGTGGCCGGTCAGCGCAGGCCGGAAGAAGCGTTCCTTCTGCTCCGGCGTGCCGGCGCGCCAGATCGGCCAGATGCCCAGATGGGTATGGGCCGACCAGCTGGAGGCAAACGCCTGGCAGACGACGCTCATCTCCTCGCGGATGATGCAATCGGCCAGCTTGTCCATGCCGGAGCCGCCATCGGCCTGCGGATAGCGCACGCCCAGCAGGCCGAGCTCGCCCCACTGGCGAAACAGCTCGCGCGGGAACACCTCGTTTTCTTCCGCCTCGTTCACCAGCGGCGCCATCTTTTCCTGCGCGAAGCGGCGAACCATGTCGCGCACCGCTTCGTGCTCGGGCGAAAAACTGAAATCCAGGGCCATCTCGTCTCCTTGTCACTCGAACAACAGGCGCTCAGGCGCCCTGCGGCAGCGCTGCGCCCGACATCGCGCCGCTCACCGCGCCGCTCACGGCGCTGGCGCGCTCGCGCAGGTCGGCGCCCAGCAGCGCGATCTTCGCGCCGGTGAGCCGGGCTTCGAACCCGACCGCGCTCAGGGCCATGATCGGCAGGCCATCGCGATCGAGCACCACCGCCGATACGGTGGTGGCGCCGCGCACATAATGGCCCGCGTCCACCGCAAACCCGCAGGTCCGGGCCGCCTGCACCGACTTCCAGTACTGCTCGAACGACGGCGGATTTTCCCAGCGCAGGAATCGGAACGCCTCGCGCAGGGCCGATTTGCCCAGCCCGGAGTGAGCCGCCATGCAGCGCCCGAGAGCCGCGACATACATCGGCAGACGCTGGCCGATGGGCATGTGCACGCGCATCGCGGCGTCGCTCTCGGCCCGGTCGACCAGCACCACCCGATCGTTGCCCGCCCGCTGCCACAGGGTGGCGGTCACCTGGTGGCGGATCGCGATCGCGTCCAGGTGCGGGCGCATGAAGCGCGCGTGCGAGGCCTGGTCCAGCGCGCCCTTGGCCAGTTCGATCAGGCCCAGGCCCAGCCCGTAGGTCTTGGTCTGCGGATCGAAGGTGACCAGGTTCTCGTAGACCAGCGTGCGCAACAGGTTGAAGCAGGTGCTCGGATTGAGCTGGACATCGCGCGCGATGCGGCTGACGCCGGCCCGTGTACCGGTCCGGGTCAGGTAGCGCAGCACGGCGAGACCCGCGCTCAGTGCGCCGACCCGCTTGTCGGGCACCGGCGGCGCGGCGGCAATGGCGACAGGATCGGCCACGGGCGTCAATCGCAAGGAAGGCCCATTTCGCGCGCGATCGCCCGCAGCTGGATCTCCCAGCTGCCCACCGTCACCGGCGCGACCAGCGCATCCAGCGCCAGGCGCATCGCCGGCAGCTCTTCGGTCAGGCCCCAGCCGCCGCCCACGTGCAGCGCGGCCTGGGTCACGCGCACCACCGCCTGGGTGGCCAGCAGCTTGGCCGATGACACGTCGAGGATCAGGTCGCGGATCGGCACGCCGCTGTCCCAGCGCGCAGCCGCGTGATAAGTCAGGTGGCGGGTGGCCTCGACGTCGACGTGGCACTGCGCCAGCTGGAAGGCGATCGACTGGTTGGCCCCGATCGGGCGGCCGAACTGCTGGCGGATCGATGCGTATTCGCGCGCCCAGTTCAGCGCGTTCTGCATGTGCCCGAGCCAGCGCGCGGCCACCATCACCCGCTCGCGGTTGAAGCCGGCCATGATCTCGCGGAACCCGGCGTCCACGCGCCGCGACTCCGGCACCCGGACGTTGTCGAAGCTGACCCGGTACGTGGGTGCGGGTCGGTTGACGTAGGTGTCGATCTGGCTGGTCGAGACGCCGGCGCTGCGCCGGTCGACGGCAAAAAACGCCATGCCCTGGCGGCCCGCCTCGCGGTCGACCCGCGCCAGCGTGACCAGGATGTCGGCGTCGCCGCCCAGCGTGATGAACGATTTCAGGCCGTTGAGCACCCAGTGGTCGCCATCGCGCACCGCCTCGGTCTTCAGGCTGGCGACATCGTTGCCGGCCTCCGGTTCGGTCACGGTGATCGCCACCATGCACTGGCCGGCGATCACGCGCCGCGCGATGTCTTTTTGTTCGGCCGTGCCGTGTTCGTACAGGATCGATCCCGCGACGTTTTGCACAGCACCGCGACCGCCAGATTGGGATTGATCTTGGACATCTCCTCCATCGCGATCGCTTCCTCGTAACAGCCCAGGCCGGCTCCGCCCAGCGCTTCGTCGGCGGTGATGCCGATCAGCCCGGCGCGGGCCGCGGCAACCAGGAATTCGCGCGGGAAGGTGCGGGTGCGGTCGGCCTCTTGCCAGCGCGGCGCGATCTCGCGTCGCGCGAAGTGCGCGCACATGTCGCGAAAGGCGGTGCGGTCGACGGTGTTCACGGGCACGGGACGCGCGGAGCTGTTCATCGGAAGGATCTCCTTGGGAGGGGGTTGCGGCACCGAACCAAGCGGACGAGCGGACGGCCGATGGCGGACAGCGAACCGCCGATGACCGAGGGCCGATGACCGCCTGGGCCGACAACCTTGGCCGTCAACCCCTGGTCCATCAACTCCTGGGTGGACAACCCGAAATCTTGGTCCGGCGAAACACCCGCTTGCCTTGTTTTCCATGGAGAATACTATTTCCTTCCGAGAATTCCACTCGCACCCCGCCTGGAGACCCCGATGAGGTTCCAATCGCTCCCGTCCGGCGTTGCGCCCGGTTCCACATTGCCTGGAAACTTCACCGCGCACTCCCGGGTCGCCTGACGCCATGGACGAGCCACTGCTCACCTACGATCGATTCATTCCCGGCCAGGTGCTGCGCAGCACCCCCGAGCGCGCGAGCGCCCAGATGCTGGCGCAATGGCAGCACCTGTATCCCTGGGATCGCTGCGATGCCGGCGCGCTGCCCGCCGGCATGGCCACCGCGCTGATGATGCGTGCCTACATGCGCACCCTCACGCCCCGACCACCTGGCAACGTGCATCTGCGCCAGGAACTGCAACTCCTGGGCGGCATCGCCGCGAGCGAGCCGATCACGACCGAATTCGAATGCGTCGGCAAGGAGATCCGGCGCGAACGGCGCTACGTCGAGCTGGCGGTGCGCGGCCTGGCCGACGCCGGGCGCCCGGTGTTTACCGGCCGGATGACGATGATCTGGGCGGCCTGAGCAGGACATCGAACCATGAGCCAAGCTTCGCTGCACCCCGTCACGCTGACCGTCGACCAGGCCGCCATCCTGCTGTACGCGCAGATCACCGACGATTTCAACCCGATCCACGTCGACCCCGATTTCGCCGCCACCACGCCGCTGGGGCAGGTGATCGCGCACGGCATGCTGTCGGCCAATCTGATCATCCAGTCGATCGCGCTGAGCTTCGGCACCGCCCGGGCCTCGCGCAGCACGCTCGACATCCGCTTTGCCCGGCCGGTGTTCGCCGGCGACGTCGTGCGGGCCGGCGGCACCGAAGACGCGCCTGGCGAGGGACGATTCACGGTATGGGTGCGCAAGCAGGACGGCAGCGCCGTCATCGAGGGCAGCGCGCTGGTTCCGGCGCGCGCCTGAGCGGTCGCTTGACCCGGGCAGCCGTCCGGAGCGACGGCCCGCCCGATCCGCCCGCTCCGCCTGCATCGACCCGGGCAGCGCGCCGACTGCCCCGCTCAGATGCGGCTGAAGTACTCGCGCCGTTCGAAATCGAGGATGTCGTCGGCCTGCGAAAACCGCCGGGCTTCGCTGCGCTTGGCTCGCTCGAAATAGTCGATGAACGCAGCACCGAAGCCCTGCACCAGCGTGGCGTCGGCGCGCAGGGCATCGAGCGCGTCGGCCAGCGACGCAGGCAGGCGTTCGGCGCCGGGATCGTAGGGCGCATCGGTGGCTGGCGGGGGCGCCAGCCCGCGGGCGATTCCATCGAGTCCGGCGTGGATCTGCGCGGCGAAGTACAGGTACGGATTGGCCGCCGGCTCACCCAGGCGGTTTTCGATCCGGGTTGCCGGGTCGCCCGCGCCGCCGATCACACGCAGCAGGGCGCCGCGGTTGTCGCGCCCCCAGAGCACCGACTGCGGCGCCAGCGCATTGGGCCGGAACCGCGCGAAGCCGTTGGCCGTCGGCGTGCACAGCGCGGCCATGCCGCGGGCATGCGCCAGCAGCCCCGCCAGCCAGGCGGCGCCGGCATCCGACAGCGCATGGCGTGCATCGCGCGGGCCGCTGCCCGGCGCCGGCGCATCACGCTCGAAGGCCGGGCGGCCCGAGGACAGATCGACCAGGGACTGGTGCAGATGCCAGCCGCTGGACATGATGTTCGGAAACGGTGGACGGCACATGAAGGTGGCGTGATACCCGGCGCGCTGCAGGGCCTGGCGCACCCCGTTGCGGAACAGCACCATGCTGTCGGCCGCGGTGAGCGCATCGGTTGCTTCGAACACCGCCTCGACCTGGCTGGGCCCCAGCTCGATCTCCAGCGACAGCAGCGGCAGGCCCAGCGCCTGCGCGGTGTGCTGCACGATGCGCAGCGGCTCTTCGGCCAGATCCGCCCAGGCTTCGCTGAGCAGCGCATAGCCGGGATGGATCATCGAGACCGCGGGCGCCAGGCCCGGCCAGGACGCCCGCTCGGGGTCCAGCCGGGGCGACTCGTCGTCGATCCGATAGATGTGGAACTCGACCTCCAGCCCGCAGGTCATGCCGAACCCCGCCTGCTCGAGCCGGGCCAGGGCCTGCTGCAGCAGGCGGCGCGTATCGAGCATCACCGGCTGCCCGTCCTGGAAGAACAACTCCCCCCGCACCCAGCCGATGCCGTCGGTCCAGGGAAGCCGGCGCAGGCTGGCCGGATCGGCCATCAGCATCAGGTTTCCGGCGAACGAAAAACCGGGCAGCTGCGCCGTGCCGTCGCGCTCGAACACCGGATAGACCGTGCGGTCGGACGTGTCCTTGAGCAGCATCGTGCTGACCAGCCCGACACCCTGATGCATCGCGCGCAAGGCCGCGGCCGCGGTGAGGGTCTTCACGCGGGTCACACCGTGCAGGTCGCACCAGGCGAAACGCACCATCGACAGTTCGAGCTCGGCCAGCTGTTCCTCGAAACGGCGCAGTGCCTGATCGCGCCCGGCATCGCGCAGCCCGCAGCGCTCGGCGAACACGGTCATGCGCCGACCGACTGCGCCACCGTCCCGGCGCACCAGGGCGCCGCCTGCCGCTTGGCCCGAACCGCCTCGCGCCACCACTGCGCCCACTGGCCGGCGGGCGCGATGCCATCGACGGTATCGGGGCCGACCATCGCCGCGGCCAGCGCCGGATCGGCGAATCCCGGCGCCACGCCGCCGCCGCGCACCGTCTCGATCGCCTGCACCAGCAGACGACGGTTGGCGATGATCACCTTGTCGCTGGTGCCCAGGTGCTCGCGCGTGCGGTCCTGGATCGCCCCCATGCTCTCGACGGCCCACTGGTCGTGCACATTGATGTCGTCCTCGCCCATGCCCAGAAAGGTGCGGCTGCGCTGGTCCTCGGGATCGAAACCCCAGTCGTTGTGCCGGCCGGCCTTGGGCAGGTAGTCGGGCAGCGACACGAAACGCAGCCGCTGCTGGCGCATCGCCTCCTTGTCCAGCGGCCCATCGAAGCTGGTGAAGAACGCGTACCAGTAGGTGTGCGTGTCGTCGACCGGCACATGCATCTGGGTGATCGTGATGGTCTCGGACAGCGGTATCACGAAGGTGTGCGGGAAGACGGCATTGGTCACGCGCACATGGGTGAGTCGATCGTTCAATGCGCGCAGCGCGGTCAGGCGCAGCCCGAAGGCGGTGGGCTCGCTGCTGATCTCGGGCGAGACGAACTCGCGCATGATGCGCGTCATCGGCCAGCGCTCGCCATCGACCTCGCCGGCGCTGGCGCCGCGAAACTGCTTGCCATAGCTGTCGTCGAACGACGCGTCCTGGAAGAAGCGGTGCAGGAACGAGGGATGGGCCGGATCGATGCCCACCTCGAAGCACTGCAGCCAGTTGGCGCTCCACAGGCCCTTGAAGGCGAAGCTGTGCGAGCCGGGCGCCACGAAGCAGTCGAACTGCGGGAACGGCGGGGGCACGCTGCCGGGCTCGCCCAGCCAGGCGAACAGCACGCCGCTTTTTTCGAGCACCGGATAACTGCGCTGGCGCACGCGCTCGCACAACCGGCTGCCCGCCGGCTCGGCCGGCGTCTGCAGGCAGGTGCCGTCGGCGGCGAACTTCCAGCCGTGGAAGGGGCAGCGCAGGCCATCGGGCTCCAGGCGCCCGAATGAAAGATCGGCGCCACGGTGCGGGCAGTCGCGATCGAGCAGCCCCCAGCGGCCCTGCGCATCGCGGAACAGCACCAGGTCCTGGCCCAGCAGGCGCACCGCCTTGACGGCGCGCAGCGCCATGCGCGGATCGAGCGCGGGATCGAATTCATCGACCAGTGCAACCGGCTGCCAGTAAGCCCTCATCAGGTTGCCGCAGGGGGTGCCTGGGCCGATGCGGGTGATCAGTTCGTTCTGGTCGGCTCTCATGGCGACGTCGCCTCCGGACGGGTCTGCGGACATGGCCAGAATACCAAAACCGACCACGAGAGCGGTCGGCCCGGTGAACCGCTCGATATACTGGCCGCCCCGCCCTCACCCCCAGGACTGCGACCATGAGTCTCAAGGCACGTGCACTGCGCGATCTGCTGTCCCGGCCCGAGATGGTGGTCGCCCCCGGCGCTTATGACGCGATCAGCGCGATGATGATCGAGCAGGCCGGGTTCCCGGCGGTCTACATGACGGGGTCGGGCACCGCCGCCTCGCTGGGCTTTCCGGACTTCGGCCTGACCACCATGACCGAGATGGTCGAGAACGCGGCCGTCATTGCACGTTCGGTCTCGCTGCCGCTGATCTCCGACGCCGACACCGGCTACGGCAACGAGCTGAACGTCACCCGCACCGTGCGCGAGTTCGAGGCGCGCAACGTCGCGGCCATCCACATCGAGGACCAGGTCGCCCCCAAGCGCTGCGGCCACCTCGATGGCAAGGAAGTCGTGCCGCGCGACGAGTTCGTCTCCAAGATCCGGGCCGCGCTGCAAGCCCGGCGCGACCCCGCCTTCATGATCATTGCGCGCACCGATGCCCGGTCGGTGCTGGGCTTGGACGAGGCGATCGCGCGGGCCAATGCCGCCCTGGACGCGGGCGCCGACATGGCCTTCGTCGAATCGCCGGAAACGCTCGAGGAGGTGGCCCGCGTGCCGCGGCTCGTCCGCGGCCCCTGCCTGCTGAACATCGTGCCCGGTGGCAAGACGCCGCTGTTCCCGCTGCCGCAGGCGCAGGAAATGGGCTATCGGCTGGCCATTCTGCCCGGCATCCTGCTGCGCCACGCCGTCGAGGTGTTCGACCAGACGCTGGCCGCGCTCAAGGCCACGCAGATGCCGGCCGGCCCGCGCAGCAACCCGAGCGTGGCGCAGTCGTTCGCGCGGTTCGGCGCGGACGAATGGAATGCGATCCGCACGCGCGTGCAGGGCGGGTCACGATAACGAAGCCCCGGGGCCCGCGGGCGCCCCCGGGCGCGGGATACGGCGCGCGTCGGTCCTACTTGAACGCGCCCTCGCGGATGTGGGCCACGCCACCGAAGCTGCCCACCCAGATGCTGCCATCGCGCGCGGTGGTCATCGAGAACACGTTGTCGGCAAACAGGCCGTCGGCGACCGTCATCACCTCGAAGCGGCCGTTCTTCATCCGGGCCAGGCCCTGGTTGGTGCCCGCCCAGAGGTTGCCCTTCGGATCGATGTGCAGCATGAAGACATGGTTGCCCGGAAGGCCTTCGACGGTGGTGTAGCTGGTCCAGGTCTTGCCGTCGTAGCGCGACAATCCGCCGCCCCAGGTGCCCACCCAGACCACGCCGGCCCGGTCGACTTCGATCGCCACCACGTAGTTGGGGTTGTAGGCCACGTCGACGTTCTGCAGGCCCATTTCTTCCTTCTGGCGGGCGTGATGCATCGACTGCTTGGACGGATCGTTCTTGTAGGCAATGGCCGCCTTGACCTTTTCATACGGCGCGCCCAGTCCGCGCGCGTGATTCCAGTTCTCCCAGTCGCCCCCGCGCCAGCGCGCCAGCCCGCCTTCGGTGGCCAGCCAGATCTCGCCGTTCTTGCCCTCGGCCAGGCCGTACACCCAATCGTTGGGCAGTCCCCCCTTGGTGCTGCCCACCGTGTGCAGTTCCCAGGCCTTGCGATCCTTCAGCTTGCCGCCGCGAATCCGGTTCACGCCCGACCAGGTCGCGATCCAGACGTCGCCGTTGGCCGCTTCGAGCACGTCGTACACGAACGCATCGCCCAGCCCGTCGGGCACGTTCAGGGTTTCCCACTTCTGGGTGGCGGGATCGAGCATCGACATGCCCCCGCCGTAGGTGCCCACGGTGAGCTTGCCCTGCAGCCTGCCGACATAGAAGACCCCGTTGGACAGCAGGCCATTGCGGGCATCGAAGAGCTTGTAATCGTCGGTGGTGGTGTCGTAGCGGATCACGCCGCCCGACGTGGCGACCCACATCATCTTGCCGTCGGGGAACAGGCCCTTCACATTGCGGTTGCCGACCCGGAAATGCGTAAAGCGCGTGGCCGGATCGGTGTGCTGGACCTTGCCCTCGCGGATTTCGGGCGGCGTGGCGTGCGGATTGCCGCCGGCGCCTGCCGGCACGGCCGGAACGGCGGCGACAGCCCCGGTGACCGCAGGCGCCGCATGGCCTGGCGCGGCAGCGGGCAGCGCGCGCATGCGCCCTTGCGGGAGCGCCATACCGGGTGCCGAAGGGGGCGGATGGGCGGACGGCATCGCCGCGCCTCCCGCTTGCCCGCCCCCCACGACATTCGGCTGTGCCGCGGCGACACCCTGTGCCTGGGTGCGCCCGACGCCATAGGCAACGGCGATGGCCAGCGCGCCCGCCACCATGCCCAATCCTGTCCACCTGCTTCCCAAGTCCATCGCGATGATTCCCCAGATGATTCGCCGGCGTCCCGACACGGGCCGCCGGGCGCCGCTCAGACCACGGCCAGACGGACCACTCCCTTGCGGGTGCCGGCCCAGACGTCGCCACCGGGCGCCGCGGCCACCGAATACACATGGCTGTCGAGCAGCCCCTCGTGCGCGCCATAACGGGTCCAGGCGGAACCATCCCAGCGGCTCAGGCCCTGGTTGGTGCCGAACCAGAAGACCCCCTGGGCGTCCTGCGTGATGCAATAGACGATGTTGCCGGCCAGACCATCACGGGTGGTGTAGTTGCGCCAGGCGCGGCCATCGAAGCGCGCGACGCCACCGCCCCAGGTGCCGGCGAACACCTCGCCGTCGGGCGTCACATGCACCGAGAACACGTAGTTCGGGTTGTAGGTGGGCGAGCCCTGCCCCTTGACCGTCAGATCGTGGCGCGAGCGCGTGCCCAGGCCGGTATTGGCCGAGGGCGGCAGGCTGTCGACATTGGGCGCGCCCAGGCCATCCCGGTGCGTCCAGGAGCGCCAGCGTTTGCCGTCGAGCATCGACACGCCGCCTTCGGTGCCGAACCAGACGCGGCCACGCGCGTCCATCGCCAGTCCATAGACCCACTCGTTGATGAGTTCCTTGCGATAGTTGCGAAACTTGCCGGTGCGCAGATTGAAGTGGCTGGCGCCGGCCCAGGTGCCGATCCACAAGTTGCCCTCGCGGTCGTTCTGGAAGGCATAGACCCAGTAGTCGGCCAGGCCATGAAACGGAAAGTAGGTCTGCCACTTGCCATCGCGATAGCGCGACGCGCCGCCGGAATTCGTGCCGAACCACTTCCAGCCGGCGCTGTCGATGCCGACGGCGAACACGTATTCGTTGGCCAGCCCCTGCTGGCGTGTGAACGTGGTGCGGCGCGCGCCGCTCTTGAGGTCGACCTCGTTGACACCGGCCGAGGTGCCGATCCACAGGGTCTGGGCAGCCGCCTCGATGGTGAGCGCGCGCACATAGACCTCGGGACCGACTTCGAAGCGATCGACCACACGCGGCAGGCGCTGGCCGCCGGGCGAACCCGATGCCGATGGCGCGACGGAAGGGGCTACCGTCTGCGCGAGCAGGGTGGGCGCGGCAGCGGCCAGGACCGCGCCCGAGGCGGCCAGCGCGCCCACTCGGATCGAATCGCCCATGAACGCACGGCGCATCGGCCGCGCCGCAGGCGACGACAGGGCCGCGGCGACCTCGACTCCATCCCGACCGGCCGCCCCGGCGCTCTCGATGTCGTCGGCACTCATTGCAGCACTCTCAGGAAACTGATCACGTCGAGGATCTCCCGGTCGGACAACAGGCCCATGAATCCCGGCATCGCGTTACGACCGGCGCGGATCGACGACAGCAGCATCAGATCGGGCTGCATCAGGCGTTCGCCGCGGCTGAAGGCTGGCGCCTGGGGCATGACGGGCACGCCCCGGTCGCCGTGACACACCCTGCAGTGCTGCGCATAGACTTTCTGGCCGTTGACCATGTCGGCGGCACCCGCCGGCAGTGCCACCCAGAAGAGCACTGCGACCAGTCCGGCCCGCCAGCGCGCTCGGCCCCTCACCCGTGGCTCGCGTGTGGGGCATCGGCATCAGCCGCCGCGCCGCACGCGCGGCCGGCCATTGGGGAAGCGCAGTTTTTCGGCTCGCGCCTCGAAGTCCTTGGCCGAGGCCATGTCGGGGGCTCCCGTGAGTCCCGCGCGATGGGCGCGCACCAGGTAGTCGAGCGATGCCAGGTGATCGTTGGCAGCAGCCTTGCGAACCCATTCGAGATCCGTCGGCGCCAGGGGCCGCGGCGCCTGCGCGGGGTCGGCGGCAGCCGCGGCCGCCGCGGCCGATCCCGGAATCGCGATGACGAATCTGGGCTGGCCGCGCAGGGCCGATTCGGCCAGCCACTGGATGGCCAGCGCATGATTGCGTGCGCCGGCGCGCTCGAAGAGCTGACGGGCCTGCGCCGGATCCTTGGCCACGCCGTGGCCGCTCATCAGCGCACCGGCCAGGCCGAATTCGGCATCGGCATCGCCCTGCTCGACCGCTTTTCGATATTGGACGATGGCCTCGTCGTACATCCCGGCGCTCTCGAGCACGAAGGCCAGCAGCGCCTGCGAGGGCGCGTGACCGGCATCGGCCGGCTTGCGCAGGATCTGCAGAGCGCCGGTGATGTCGCCGGCCTGGTAAGCCTTGCGCCCGGCCTGAAAATCGTCGGCGGGCGCCGCAATGCCGACCGAACACATCAGCAGCAGCACCGCTGCGGCCAATGCCGCCGACAGTCGCAATCCGAACCCAAGCGCGTCGCGCGCCGGCACGGGCTGCCATTGCGCGGTCCTCTGAGATGCCCCCATGTCTCCCTCTCCAGGCATGGGCACGGTGCATTCACCGCGCCACCCGCCGGGCGGGGTCGAGGTTCAGTCGGCCGCCGCCTTGGCCACCAGGCCCAGTCGTTCGAACTCTTCCAACTTTCGATAAAGACTGGACAGTCCGATTCCCAATTTCTGGGCTGCTTCCCTGCGATCGCCGCCGAGCTCGTCGAGGACACGCTGGACGAGTCGTGCCTCCATCGCCCGCAACTGATCCCGCAGGTAACCATCCGTAGCAATCGCCGTGCCCGAAGCCGACGCACGCGGAGAAATCCGGGTGATTTCGGCCGGCAGATCGTGCAGCAGGATCCGGTTCGCATCGGCCAGGATGTGCGCGCGGTTCAGCACGTTCTCGAGCTCGCGGACATTACCGGGCCAGTTGTAGGACAGCAGGACCTCTTCGGCGGCCGGATCGATGTCGGGCGCGCCCGAACCGCTCGCATTGCGCAGCGCCAGGCGCTTGAGCAGAAACCGGATCAGGCCCGCAAGGTCTTCGACCCGATTGCGCAGCGGCGGCATGTGGATCTCGAACATGCCGAGCCTGAAGTACAGGTCCTCGCGAAACCGCCCTTCGCGCACCATCGCGGCCAGGTCGCGGTTGGTCGCCGCGATCACCCGGGTGTCGACACGGCGCGAGGTGTCGCTGCCCAGCGCGCGCACCATGCGGTCTTCGATCACATGCAGCAGCTTGGTCTGCATGTGCAGCGGCAGCTCGCCGATTTCGTCCAGGAACAGCGTGCCGCGGTCGGCTTCGACGAACAGGCCCTTGCGCGCGCGGTCGGCGCCGGTGAACGCGCCCTTCACGTGCCCGAACAGCTCGGCCTCGAGCAGCTGCTCGGGGATCGCGCTGCAGTTCACCGGCAGGAAGATGGCATCGCGCCGCGAACTGGCCTCGTGGATGGCCCGCGCCGCGGCACTCTTGCCGGTGCCGCTCTCGCCGGTGATCAGCACGGTGCTCTCGGTCGGTGCGACCTTGGAGATCATCCGCTCCATGATTCGCATGGCCGGCGCCTCGAAGCGGAACAGCCGTTCGGTCTGGTCGCCGACCGCACGGCGCAGCACCCGGTTTTCTTCGCGCAGACCCCGCATCGCCGCCAGCTGCGCCACTCGGTGCAGCACTTCTTCGCCGCGAACCGGCTTGGTGATGTAGTCGCTGGCCCCCGCGCGCAAGGCCTCGACCGCGGTCTCGACCGACGCGAACGCGGTCATGATGAGAAACGGGGTATCGAGGCCGGCTGCCCGGGTCGATCGCACCAGGTCGATGCCGTTGCCGTCGGGCATCTTGATGTCGCACAGGGCGACATCGACATCGCCAGCGGCCAGTCGCGCGCCGGCCTCGGCCACGTTGGACGCCTGATCGACATCGTAGCCGTTGCGTCCCAGCATCGCGCACAACACCTGCCGGATCGCCGGTTCGTCATCGATCACCAACACCAGCATCTGCTGCTCCTTCGAATTCAGGCGTCCTGACGCGACAGCGACAGGGGATTCGGCGCGCCCGCCGGCTCGAGGGTCTGGGCGAGCGACAGCCGCACTCGTGCGGTCGTCCCGACCCCATGTTCGGACTCGAGCGTGATCCGGGCACCCGCGCCCTCCAGCAGTCGCCGGCACACCGCCAGACCCAGCCCGGTGCCCTTGCCCGGCTCCTTGGTCGTGAAATACTCGTCGAAGGCGTGGGCCAGCGCATGCGCGGTCATGCCGGCGCCATTGTCGGTCACCCGAATGTCGATGTAGCCCTCGGCGTGACTGGTGCTCACCCGCACGATTCCGGGCCGCTCGACATCGCCGCATGCATCGCCGGCGTTGACCAGCAGGTTCATCAGCACCTGGGTCAGATGATCGGCGACGGCCACCGCCGCCGGCAGGCTGCGGTCCAGTTCGGTGACCAGTTCGATGCGCCGATAGCGGCGGTCATAGCGGATGAAGGCGCAGATGTTGTCGAGCAGCGCATTGACGTCGAGCAGTTCGGGCAGCGGCGACGAAGGCGAGCTGAAAGTCGAGATCTGGCGCGTGATCGATGCCACGCGCCGGGCGTGCTCGAGGATCAGCTCCGGACGGCAGGCGGCGCCATGGTGCGGGCAGCTGCGCTCCTCGCGCGTGATCGCGATTTCTTCGGCCACACCGGTGATGGCCGCGATCGGATTGTTGATCTCGTGGGCGATGCCCGAGGCCAGCGCCCCGATCGCGGCCATCTTTTCCTTGTGCATCTGTTCCTGGCGGGCAATCTCGAGACGCGAATCGCGGGCACGCAGTTCGGACTGCATCTGATTGACCGAATGCATCAGGGTGCCGATCTCGTCGTTGCGGGTGACTTTCAGCGACGGCCCGCGGTAGCCGGAGACGATCCGCATCGCACGCCGCTCCAGGCGCCGCACATCCCAGGCCATCCGCGCAAAGAACAGGGCCATCACCGAGCCGAACACCGTCAGGCCCACCACCGCGAAGCCGACCGCCTTCAGCGTGAGCTCGTCGAAGCCCAGCCGGTAGGTCTGCGACAGATGCAGTCGACGCTCGCGCAAGGCGGCCGTAGCCACGTCCAGGCGATCGACGATCTCGCCGACCGAGCGGCGCAGCTCGATCAGCCGGTCGCGCGAACGATCGCGCAGCACCTGGATCACCAGCGGCTGCAAACCCACCGCCAGGCCACCGAGTTCGTCGGCGCGGCTGGCGGCGGCCAGCAGGCCCGCCTGGACCGCCTCGATGGTGATGGCGAGCGAACTCCAGTCGGGTTCGCGGCTGGTCGAGAAATGGGCGTCATTGACCACCATCACCGCCTGCGAGACCACGGTGTTGACCCGGGTGAGCAGTTCGTAGTCCTGATGCGCCACCTCGAGCGATCGGACAGCGTCCATCAGCAGGCCACGTTCGGTGTACAGGTACAGCCCGACCGCGCTCACATAGGCGGCCAGCGCGGCGAACACGATCAGCGCCTTGCGCCTGAGACTGCGCCGTGCCGCCGGCCGCTCGGTCAGAGTGCCGAAGGCTTCGGCCGGCACCACGGGAATGTCGATCGGTTTCAACGGGGTCCTGCCACGAATATTGCGAATTGCAACATGGGCTGAGTAGCGATTTTCATGCCCGGTATGAACTTTGCTTCGTGACTTTTGTCCGCGCACCTTCCTCTTCGAGCCGATGGTCCCGTCGCATCCGCACCATGCCCCCTTTTTTCGCTCGCCCCCGTCCCTGCGGGCGGGCTTGCTGACCAGCTGTCTGGCCCTGATCTGGCTGACGTGCGCGCCGGCAACAGCCGAGCGCGCCTCGCCGCAGGCGCCGCGCGCGACCCGGGCAAGCAGCCCTTCGCCGGACTTGAAGGCTGCCCTGGCGCACATCGATGCGGGCCGGCATGGCCAGGCGCTCGAACCCTTGCGCAGCGCGGCCACCGCCGGCGAACCGGCCGCCATGACGCAGCTCGCCCTGCTGTATCACCTGGGCCGCGGGGTGGCCGAGGATGACGACGAGGCCTATCGCTGGTTCGGTGCGGCCGCGCAACGCGACGATGCGCTGGCCATGTTCTGGCTCGGGCGCATGTACCTGCTGGGCCATGGGCCACCGCGCCAGGCGCCCGACGCTGACCGGGAAGCGGCTCGCTGGCTGTTCGAATCCGCACGGCGCGGGCTGCCGGAAGGGCAGTACTACCTGGGCCTGCTGTTCATGGCCGGCACCGGCGTGAACCGCGACGAGCAGGAAGCCATGAAGTGGATCCGTCGGGCTGCCGGAAGCGGCCATTTGCCGGCCAAGGCCTTCCTCGCGCAGCGCTGACCGATTCCGGGCGGTCGGTCCGGCCCGACAAACGGGGGAATATCCCCCCCGAAGTGGTTGATTTACCCCACTCTCACGCAGCCTGATCGGCCCTCCCGGTCGACCCCGACCCGCCTGGCCGCGCGCCGGCTCAGTCCACCGGGCGCTTGATGGTGACCGCCCCGCGAACCTGCCCGACACGGTAGCCGATCGCCGTGTCGCTGGGATACTCGAGGGCCAGCTGCGCCCGGATCGCCTCCGAGATCTGGTCGGGCGTGCCGTGGCAGGCCTGGCACAGCGGACCCATGGCCAGGGCGCGCATGTAGCGGAAATATTTGCCGGCCGGCTCGGAGACCACCTCGCCATGCTCGAGCGAGGCGGCTTTTTCGCCCCGGCTGACCTGCTGGTCGAATTGCTGGAGCACCCGCTGCTCCCAGGCGTCGGGCATGCCCAGCGCCGGATTGCGCGCTTTCAGGCTCACGCGTGACACCCGCCAGCCGTGCTTGCGCGACAGGTTGGAGGAGATCTCCGGCATGCTGTATTTGCAGACCACCACGGCGCGCAGCGGCCCGCTGCTCTCGAGCGCACGGCTCAGTTCACCCCGAACCTGGCTGACGAGCGCATCGGCGACCTTGCGCGACTCCTCGGTGGCGGCACGCATTTCGTCGGGCGACAGGGCATGCGCCGGCACGCCCGGCCCGGCCAGCAGGCTCAGGAGCGCGATCGTGCGGGCGATGGGCCGTGCGGCAGATTTCATGGGCAGCTCCTGGATCCGTCCCGAACGATGCCATGAAGCCGCGCCGTTCAGGGCAGCCGCCGGTCGATCCGCAGGGCCAGCGCAGTCGAACCGACCGGCACCGGTCCCAGGCTGCCCTCGAGATCTCCCCGCGCTCGGCGTCGGTGCGCCCGAGCGCGACACCCGGGCGACGAGCACGACCCGGCCGGCACGCGACAGTGGCTGCGCGGGATTCATCGAATGGCTGTCGTCCAGCCGGAACGCAATCGGCAAAGCCCCGAGGGGCCGCTTGAACACCGCGACCGGCACACGCCCGCCGTCGGCCGGGCGGGCGATGACGAACAGGGTATCGGTGGGCATCGACTGGGCGGCCAGTTCGGGCGAGAGACTCACCTGCCCTTCGAGGATGGCGGCCGCGGCCGACGGCGCGGTCGATGGCGAACCCGCCGGCAGGGCCGCCAGCGCAGCCGGTCAGCCGGCGCGCCAGCGGCAGGCGCGCCGGGCCAGCCGCTGCTGCGCGTCGGCGATGCTGGCCTGAACCGACCGGGTGAACTCGGATCCCTCCGGCGCCACCTCGGCCAGCTTTCGCCAGTGCGCGATCGCCTGCCGGTAGTCGGCCCGTTCGAAGGCCGCGCTGCCGGCCAGGGCCAGTGCCTTCGAATTGGTGCCATCGACCATCAGCGCACGCTGCACGAGCGCCTCCGGGTCGCCGGCCAGCCGCCGGCCCCGGGCCATCGCCAGCATGTCGGCCTGCTCGGCCAGCAGCTGCGCGTCGGCCGGGCGCAGCGCGCTGGCCCGGCCCCAGGCATCGGCCGAGCCGGCGTATTCGGCCATCGCACTGCGCGATCGAGCCAGCATCACCCAGCCTTCGAAATCATCGGGCTGCGATTGCAGGCGCGCGGCCAGGCGGGCGACCATGCCGGCGATCTGCTCGCGCGACAGCGCATGGTTGGACTTTCCCGGCGCCGCAACCGCCGGCGGGTCCAATGCGGCCGGGCTGCCCAGCACCAGGTACAGCCCGACCACGAGGCCAGGCACCAGCACGCCGATCAGCAGGGCCACCGGCCAGGCGCGTGCGTCCCGCGGCGGCACCACCGGCGCCGAGGCCGTTGCCCCCTCCAGCACACGACGACGGATCTCGGCGCTGACATCGGCATGCTCGCCCGGACCGAGCCGGCCGCTGGCCAGCTGCTGGTCGATCTCGACGATCTGCTCGCGAAGGACCTGCGCATTGGCCTGCGGCAGCTCGACGCCGGAGCCCACGGGCTGGCGTCGCGCCAGCAGCGGCGGCAGCACGAACAGCAGTGCGCCGGCCACGAGCATTGCCGCAATCACCACGAAGGCAGTCATGTCGGTGTCCTGTGGAGTCAGAGGCGGGGTCGGGACGGGTCGGCGAGCAGCACGTCGGCGGCGCTCAGGTCATCCTGGCTGAGCATCGGGACAGCGACGGCCCGGCGCCTGCGCACCAGCACGATGACCCCGATCGCGGCGGCCACGGCCAGCACCGCGGGCCCGAACCAGAGCGCGACCGTCGCCGCGTTCAGCGGCGGCTTGTACAACACGAAGTCGCCGTAACGTTCGACCATGAATTGCATGATCTGGGCCTCGCTGCGGCCCTGGCGCAGCTGTTC
>JADJVQ010000046.1 GCA_016710525.1 Burkholderiaceae bacterium | reverse complement strand
CTTCGACGCGACGCCCGCGGTCATCCTGATACGGCTTCAAATGGCCGCGATTCTGTCAGCGCGGGAACTGGTCAGCATCGTGTGCCGCGATCACGCGGCGCGGCTGGCCCCGTTCCCGCCGGTCACGGTCTTCGCGAACGCCTCGCAGCAGGGTGCAAGAGACGTTGCGGCGAACATGCTCTGCCCCGAGAACCCATAAAATCGCCGGATGACGGCAACCACTGAAGACCTTAGCCAGCACACCCCATGATGCAGCAGTAAGGCCGAAAACGGCTGCAACCTGTTGATCTTAAATGCGATTTATAGGTTTGCTGTCTAAGAGTCTAAACACTGGGAATCGAGGGCAACCCCAGGCGTGCCCGGTTACAGCATCGCGACGTCGCAGCGGTGCCGCTCGATCTCGCCGTGGTAGATGATCAGGCGCATGTCCCGGCCGGCTCGGTAGCCCTGGCCAGCAACATACCGGCCGCAACCCAGGCCCAGCACTCAGCGCCGACCCGCCTCGATCCATCGGTCCGCCACCAGCAGCCCGCTGACGCCCTCCCGCCCCAGCAAGCCAGGGCGGATGCTCCCGGAGCCCAGCAGGCCCCTGGCGCGCCCTCCAGGCGCTTCAGTGAGCCCAGCCGCCGGCCCGCTCGTCGTCCGATGTCAAGACCCTGGCCGAGCCGATCGACTGGGACAAGCACGTATGGTTCCCCGATGACATTGGGTCGATGGGTGCGGCGAAGGTCTTCTTCGATTCGCTCGACTTCGACACGCTCGACGAGCTGGGCATCAAGATCGTCGAGGGCGAGTACCCGGGCAGCACGTACTACGCGGCCGAGCTGACGGGGAAGGTCGAGGTGGCGAAAGTGGTGGCGGCGAGGCTGGGGGTGCCGGTGCGGTTTCGGACAGTGTGACCGGGGATTGGTGTTCAGGCCCGGAGGACACATTCGCCCGCCGGACAACGGCCGGACACGAGTGCCTGACCGGACGCGCAGGGTAGGTCATGTCGTAACGCCCAACTTAGTCCTAACCCGCGTTCGGTTGATCGAGGGTGATCAGGTGTTGCCTCTGTCGCGCGCACGGTACTCCGCGATCTGCTTTGGCAAGTCATATAAGTACTCGAGAAGAAAATCCAGGTAGCGCACGATGTCTTGAGCGTCACGTGAACTCGTGGGCGCTTGCGCAGGTTTCGGATGAGCCGAGTCGTTTCCGAGATCGCGAAGCGTATCGGACCAGTCCTTCATGATCGGAGGCAGCAGCCCCTTGCGAGCCAGATCCTCGATCTCTTGTTTTAGGTTTGCACCTTGCGCGCCCTTGTCACGCAGCGCGGCTTGCATGGCACTTCGAGCCATTACGACAGTCGCGTCCCAGTTCTCGCCAGAGATGTTGCGCTTTGCCTGAAGCCAAAATCGTCCAACAGTCTCAGGCCAGTGTATGGGGTGCTTCTCGTGCATCAAAGGCCATGGCAGTACCCGAAATGCGTGCATGTCGCGGCTCGCGGACCAGAGGCACATGACGTAACCTTTGCAACTTCCGCATTCCAGCGTGTCGAAGTTGAGCACCTTGTGCCCGTTCGCCTTCTTCTTCTCTGCGTGGTGTGCGATCTTGAAGTTGCCGCGCTCTGAGCAGAACGGACAAGTGATCCGGTACAGAGCAAGGTCTGGCCCGTGCTGACCACTCCACTCGCCCAACTCCCACCAACTATGCATATGTACGATCCTGATGCCGAACGGCATTTGTATCGCGATGAGGGCGCTCTCGTCTCCCGCCACTCGGGAGGAAGAATTCAATCGCGTCCTTGAAGCTTAGACCCATCGCTGATTTCCAGTCGGTCGTCCTACAAAATATTCCGGATGTTGCATAGTCGAAGCTGCGCGCCCGGTCTCCTGATGTCCCCCACGTGCGTAGTGACTAGTTGCGCAGGAATGTGATGGCGCCGGGCGTTCGCGCAACATGACCGTCTCGCCGTCGGTCCGATAGTGCGGATGACGCCACGCTCGTTTGACGATGCGCAATCGAGTCCAGCCCGATCAACACCGAATCGATGCAGCAACCGACTCGGGTAACGTATCGCGCCATTCAGGCACCTCGCATCAGCCTCAGCAGGCTCCTCGGCCCTGATCCCTGCCACAGGCTCCTGGCGCTGCCGGCGCAGACAATGCTTCGCCGCCTCTGGCAGTGCCGTGCCTCTCCAGTGCCTCCTTGTCCATCGACCGCGCCAGGGTCGGCTCAGGCCATTGGCATGGCACCGACCACTGCCAAGCCACCTCGCAGTGGTGCGCGAGCGGACAGGCCCCGCACGCTCGGGAGGCGCTGCTCTCCGGGCAGCCCAGTTCGCGCTCCCCCAGTCACCATCACGCTCACTCCGGGCGACTTAGCAACCGGACCCTCCAACTTACGATCTGCGCGTGCAGGTGACAGCGTGCCCCATCGATCACCGCCGACTATGTCCAGCGCTTCCGCCCGGCCAGCAGGGCACCGAGCGTGCCGAGGCGGTCCGGCGGCGGCCGTGTGCAGAACCCGCACCAGCGCTTCTGTCCGTGTGGGATGGCCCGCTTGGAGGCTTTGGTGGCGGCGACTCGGCAACGACGCCCACCCAGCCGCGCATCCCTTGTGCGTGAACATTTGATTGAAGCGGTGCGCCCCGTGCGGTCATTGCTGTTGGCGATCGCCAAGCTGCCATGGCAAGCCACGGGCGATCACCCAGCCATCCAGGCCCTGGCAACGTCGCGCGATCTGTACACCCGCGGCGCCAGGACCTTGCCTGAATCAAGCGCCGCGCCAGGCTTGGGCCCCGTGTGGAGCGCCACCATCGCTGGCGGCGACCGGGAACGGGCTTTTCGGGCGCTGGAAGTGGCCACGCTATTTGCCCTGCGCCGATCGGTGCGCAACGGTTCAGTTTGGATCCAACACAGCTTGACGTTCCGTGGCCGGGAACGCTTGTTCATCCCGGCCGAGCGCTGGCAAGCCGATGGCAAGCGCCACTACGCGCGGCTGTCGCTGCCGGTGACGCCAGCGCATTTCCTGACGCCGCTGCTGGCGCGCGTACGCGCTGGCGTGAACGCCGTGGCCCAAGCTGCTCGGTCCGGCGTGCTGTGCGTGGACGACGAACTGCACCTGGCGGCGCTGCCGGCCGACGATGAAGACCCCGAGGTCACCAAGCTGCACGCCAATCTCGATCACCGCATCGGCGAGGTGCAGTTGCCAGAGGTGATACTGGCCGTTGACGCCCAGGTGCGCTACAGCTGGATCACGCTGGGGCGCGAGCCGCATTCAGCCGACGAGTTGCTGATGGCCTATGCCGGCATCCTGGCGCACGGCACCAGCCTGACAGCGGCCGAGTGCGCGCGCATGATGCCGCAGCTCTCAGCCACGAGCATCCGCCAGGCCATGCGCTGGGCCGGCGATGAGCGACGCCTTGGCATGGCCTGCCAGGCGGTGCTGGAGTTCATGCAGGGTCATGCCATCGCCACGACCTGGGGGCGATCTGATCTGGCCTCCTCGGACATGATGAGCATGGAGACCACCAAGCGGGTCTGGCCCGGCTCGACCCGCGCCGCAACACGCCGTCCATCGGCATCTACTCCCATGTCCGCGACCGGTGGGGCATCTTCCACGCGCAGCCGTTCGTGCTCAATGAGCGGCAGGCAGGCGTGGCCATCGAAGGGGTCGTGCGGCAAGAGCGCATGGAGACGTCGCAGCTGGCTGTCGACACGCACGGCTACACCGACTTCGCGATGGCGCTGGCCCGCCTCCTGGGGTTCGATCTGTGCCCGCGGCTGAAGGACCTGAAGCAGCGGCAACTCTACGTGCCGCGCGGCATGGAGGTGCCAGCGGAGATTGCCGCCGAGTGCGTGGCCAGCGTCGACACGTCGCTCGTCGAGGCGCACTGGGACGCCCTGGTGCATCTCACCGCATCCGTGTTGAGCGGGCATGCCAGCGCGGTGGCGGCGCTGGCCAGGTTCGGCTCGGCCGCCAGGGGCGACCCGATCTACGAGGCCGAGGTGCAGCGTGGTCGCTTGCTGCGCACGGCCTTCCTGGCGGACTACTTCGTCAACGCTGCCTTCCGACGTGAGCTGCAGCGCGTGCTCAACCGCGGAGAGGCAGTCAATGCCTTGAAGCGTGCCATCTACACCGGGCGGGTGAGCCCGGCGCAGGCCAAGCGCCCAGAAGAGATGCAGGCCGTGGCAGACGCGCTGAGCTTGCTGGCCAACATCGTGATGGCTTGGAACACCACCCAAATGCAGGCCGTGCTGAACCGGTGGGCCAATCGGCGCCAGGTCATCCCGCCGGAGCTCATCGGCCGCATCGCACCGACACGGCTGGAGGGCATCAACCTGCGAGGCGTCTTCCGCTTCCCCATCGAGCACTATGCCGATCAACTCCTGCCGTCACAAACTGCACCGAAAACAAGCGCCGCCGGCTGAAATCGACTGAGCAAAGACGCCGTCAAACGGGTGTTCTGAAGCGAACAGAAACGTCCACTAGATCAACAACTTACGAATCCGACCCCGCGCCATTGCTGGCTTCCCCTACCGTCACTTACTGCACTGAAAACGAGTCGACCCCAATACAGCTTCACCGGGATGCTGACCAGGCCGAAGCTCAGCGTGAGGCTGGCGATCGAGCGCGCGGCCACGGCTTCAGCGTCGCAGGCGCGGTTGCGAGCGGTCGGGCGCCATGAGAGATCGGAGCATGGGCGGCATCTTCGGAGGGATGTGAAGATGCTAGCGAGCGCCGTGCCGCGACGAAACGGCACGGCGTCGCGATCGACTGTGGGCGGACTCCTACGCTCCTCGGAGTGCCTGCGCGTTGGCGGGCTTCTGCATCCCACGGAACGCTTGCGCCCGGGCGGGCTTCTGGGCCCCGCCCGGCGCGGCGCGTGCCCTACCAGCTTGCGTCGAGCGGCGCAGACAAGGGCACGCCGGGCACCCGGATGCCGGCCGGCCGGCCCTTCGCGGTGGCGCCCTGCCAGGAGCGGACATAGACCTCGGGCAGCACCGGTCCATCGGTGCAGGCCAGCCAGAGCCGGAACAGATGGCGCCGGTTCTCGGGCTCGGGGAAGTCCTCGTACGCGGTGCGCGAATGCATGATCCAGTGATTGCTGACGAACTGCATGTCGCCCGGCCGGAAATCCATGTCGAGGTGAATCGCCGGATCGTCGGCCAGCGCGTCCAGCGCGTCACAGGCCGCCTCGAGCTGCGGCGTGAGCCGCGGCACCTCGGGGAAGCGCTGCGCCTTTTTCATGGCGCTGCGCACATAGGTGGCGACCATCCCACCGTCGGGCGTCGGATTGAACACCGGCACCGCATACCAGGGCTCGGCGCCCTCGGGCACCTCGCCGCGGCGGTCGCGATAGGCCGGCTTGAACAGTTCGGGCAGCAGGTCGGGATGGCGTCGCAGCATCTCGTTGTAGAGGGTCCAACTGCTGACCAGACTCGACTTGCCGCCTGCCTTCGACGGTTTCAGACAGAGCAGCGCGACGATGTCGGACGAGTCGCAGTGGTACTGCAGGCGCGCGGACGTCTGGTAGCCGCGATGCTCGGGCCGCGCGTAGTCGGCGCCGATGTCCTTCACATGACCGAGGATGTGGCCCATCGCGTTCTGCGACACCGGCTCGCCCAGCAGGGCGCCCAGACCGAAGTAGGCGATCGCGCACTGGCGCACGCTCCACTGCTGCACCGGAACCCCGCGGACCAGCAGAAAGCCGCGGCCATGCAGGACGGCGGCGCGGATCTGCTCGATCAGGGGCTGAAGGCCCGGAACCTGCAGGTGCTCGGGCCCGATGTCGGCGATGTCGATGCCGGTCGCATCCAGCCGCTTGACAGCCGCCTCGAGTTCGGTGATCTCGGCCGCCGTCAGCGGCCTGATCCAGTCGCTGCGGGCGGCCAGGTCGGGGCCGTACCAGACCTGCGGTCCGGTGAGCGGCGCCAGTCTCGAAGCTTCGGTCGTCGTCATGGGGTTCCTTGCGGCGCTCAATGCGCGAGTTCGGCCTGGATGTCGGAGGTGTCGAAGATCGGGGCGCGCGGCGTGCTCTGCCAGGCCAGCATGTCGCGGTTGCGGTCGGCGAACTGGGGTGGCGGAACGGCGAACGCCGGCGTGCGCAGCCACAGCCGCAGCAGATGCCGCCGGCGGGTGGGCTCGGGCCAATCCTCGTAATGCGTGCGCGAGTGCAGCACGACGTGATTGCAGACGAACTGCATGTCGCCGGGCTCGAGCATCATCTCCAGACAGAAACGGGGGTCGTTGCACAGCCGGTCGATCGCGTCCATGGCCTCGATCTGCAGGCCCGTGAGCCGGGGCACCTCGGCAAAGCGCTGGGCGCTCTGCACGTAGCCCCGATTGAACTTCACGAACACACGGCCCTCATGCCGCACGAAGAACGGTGTCACGAAATACGGGTTTTCTCCCGGTGGCTCCTCGCCGCGGCGGTCCTGGCAGAAGTCGCCGTACAACGCGGCTGCCAGATCGGGGCGCGTGGCAATCAGTTCGTTGTGGATCGCAATCGAGCTCGCAACCCGGGACAGGCCGCCCGACTTAGCCGTGGCCAGGCACATCAGGCCCACGACATCGGTCGAATCATTGTGGAAGGGAAGTTTCTCGCGGGTCTGATAGCCGCGCGACTTCGGGTCGAGGCGCGACGCGCCGAGGTCGCGCACATGGCCGAGCACGTCACCCTGCGCGTTCTGTGCGAAGGCGGGTCCCATGTAGGCGCCCATGCCCCAGAAGATCATCGCCGCGTCGGGCTTGCGGTAACGCTCCATGGGCAGGCCCCTGAACATCACCACGCCGGGGCCGTTCTCGAGCCGGTCGAGCGCGTCTCGCAGCTTGGCGGCGACGCGCACGAGTGGGAAACCGGCCTTGTCCATCTCGGGAATCGTGCGCCCTGCCGCCGTGGCCGACGCCAGCGCGCTGTCGATCTCTGCCACGTCGGATGCGTCCAGCGTGATCACGTAGCGCTGCGGATCGGCCATGTCGGCGGCACGCCACGCCGACGGATGCTCATAGGGCTGCGGAACGGCGGGAATGCGATCGGTCATGGAAGAGTCTCCCTGTCAGGTTGAATCACCGAGGTTGAATCAGCGAGTGTTCGGCAAGGTTGCCACGTAACGCCTCGCCTTGACCATTTCTTCGTCAATGAAGCTATTGAAGGCGGCGGAGTCGAGGTACCCGGGGTCGGTGCCGGCGGTGACGAACTGCTGGCGGACCTTCGGGTCATCCATGGCGGCCCGCAGCGCCGCCGAAACCTTCTGAATGACCGGCGCCGGCGTGCCCGTCAACGCGTGAAGACCGAACCAGCTGTTCGATGCCGCCTCGCTGTAGCCCAGTTCGGTCAGTGTCGGCACATCGGGCAGCACCGGCGAGCGCGCCAGACCGGTGTTCGCCAGCGCGATCAACCGGCCTTCCTTGACCATGGTGAGGACCACGTTCAGCGGCGACACGGACATCGAGAGCCGGCCGCCCAGCAGGTCGGGGACGAACGAGGTCCCACCCTTGTATGCGACGTCGAGCAGCCGGATTCCAGCGAGCCGCGCGAAGCTTTCGCGCGCGACGGCCTGTGACGATCCGAAGCCCGTCACCGGGGTGGTCAGTTCGCCGGGCTTTGACTTGGCGAGCGCCACGAACTCGGCGAGCGTCTTCACGCCCAGGCCAGGCGCCACAACGAACAGGCTGGGCGATGTCGCGATCCGCGCAATCGGCTGGAAGCTGTCACGGTTCCAGCCCAGCTTGCTGTCGACAAGCGGATTGATCACCGTGGCGGTGGAACTGGCCAGCAGCATGTAGCCGTCCGGCGGGTTCTGAAGCACGATGCCCGGGCCGATGTTCGTGTTGCCGCCGGGGCGGTTGAGCACCACCAGCGGCTGCCCTAGGGTCTGTCCCATGTGTTCGCCGACCAGCCGCACGGCGATGTCGAGCGCGCCGCCCGGACCGTAGGGCACCACCACCTGGATCGGCTTGCGGGGATAGTCGGACTGGGCGGACGCAAGTGGCGAAATCAGACAGCCGACTGCGACAGCGAACAAGCGGGTGATAAGTTGCTTCATTGTTCCTGAACCTTGAGATGGAGGGGCTGCGGGCTCACGCCGCACGAGGGGGCTTGTCATTGCTCGGCCAGGCGCACCTTGCCATCCTGGGTGGTCACCTGGATGCCGCAACGGCAGACGCACATGTAGCAGGTGGTGAATTCGGTCCGGTCGCGGGCGCGGTCTTCGAAACGGATCGGCTGGTCGGCAGCAGGCGTCAGCGGCGGTCGGGACATGGCGGACGAAGGAACTCCGTATGCCGCGCCCCCAGCAGTCGGCGACGCTCGGCGGTGCTCGACATCATACGGACGCGACACATCCAGACAATCGCTTTAATCTCACTTCTGGATTCAGAAATACTTAATATTTAACCGGTGCTTCGGCGATCTGGCGCCGCGCGCGATGTGGTTTCCTGCAGGCAATCGATCATCGAGAGAGCGCCCGGGTCGTGCTGAAGCGAGGCGTTCACGAAGACCGTCACCGGCAGGAACAGGCCGAGCCGCCTGGCGTGATCTCCGCGCACGATCGAAGCTCGAACGCACAGGATGGCCAACGGGCGGAAGCACCCATGGACTGGCGACGCATCGCGCCCAACTCGGATTTGCCGCGCGCGCCAGGGGATGGCGCCGCGACACGACTAACTGCATCGGATCGTCGTACAGACCAAGCGCCTGCACACCCTCGGGAACTGCCGGACGCAGGCGTCCGCCGAGGATCAGGTGGATGCGCTCAGACACCAGCAGCGAAAGCAATGCACCAGTCTGTCCGTCAACGATGCGAACCGTCAGCGACGGATCTCGCCGGTCGGGTAGCAACATGGAGCCGTTGGTTGGCTTCGTTGTCATGGTCGTAGCGGCTTCACGGCCGGTGCGGTCGACGGTCCAGTGGCTCGTGCGAACGACGGCTTGCTTGCTGCCAGTTCCGACGCTCCTTGCCACGGCTTGGCTTCGTCTGGCCGCCGTGCCACTGCTCGGACAGGGCCGGCGTGGCCAGCGCCGAGGCGACGAGTCTGGAGGTCTCCTGCTGGACAAGCTGCGGCTGGCGGCCCTGCTGCGTCCGACCCGGTCGTGCGCTGAGCCGACGCTCGGCGCGGTCGAGGCCGGCCGGTCGAGTGGAAGTGCCCGGGCCACCACCGGATCAGGCCGGTGTGCGCTGACCTGTCGGCGCCGATTGAATTCTGAGCCCTGCCGATCCAATATTGAGCCAGGGCTGGGGGCCGTCCCGGAGAGGGTCGGCTGTGGATAAGTGTAGGGGTTTGTCGTTTTGATTGCTCACCGAGTCGGGCTGGTGAGCATTGCGGGCAAGCCGAGTAGGGCGTAGCCCGCAGCGGCTTGCCCTGCCTCGTTGATGCTCAGAAGCTTTCTTCCGCGGGTTCAGCCTTGGCCCCTTTTCGAGCCTGCTCGCGCGCCTTGATCCGCTTCTTGGCCACCGCGCTGCTGTGCAAGAACCGATGGCTGTCATTGCCGGTCTCCGCGATGTGGCAGTGATGGGTCAGCCGATCCAGCAGCGCCGTGGTCATCTTCGCGTCGCCGAACACCTTGGACCATTCTCCGAAGTCCAGGTTTAATGCGGAGTCGATTTTTATGCGGACCGCCTGAGCCGGCGGCCCGACTTTTCTTCATTGCGCAGGGTTTTTGCTCCGCATAACGGAGCGGGTGGTCAAGGATGCGATCAATTTATCGCTGGCCCTGAACCGGCCCGAGCGCAGGTTGGGAGCAGTGGTGGCATTGAGTGCCTCCAGGCGTATCGACGGGTCAGCACGGGTATACATCTCGGTCGTTTGCATGTGTGCGTGCCCGAGCCACAATGAGACCTTTCGGATGTCCTTGGTAGCCTCCAGCATCGTCAAGGCGCAGGTATGTCGCAGCACATGCGGAGAGACCCGCTTGCCTGCCAGCGAAGGACAACTCTGGCTGGCAACGTGAACGTACTTGTCGAGGATGTACTCGAAGCCGGCACGGCTCATCGGCTCGCGCCTGGCATTGACGAACACCTCCGGGGTATGTGTCTGGCCGCGTACGGCAAGCCACGACCGCAGCGCCGTGCTCGTCTGCTTCCAGAGCGGCAGACAACGCTCCTTGCGCCCTTTGCCGTGTACAACGATGCTCGGATGTGGCTGCAGCGTGACGTCCGCGAGCCGCAGCCCGACGAGTTCGGACACCCTAAGGCCGCCAGCGAAGCACAGGTGCAGCAGGGCGCGGTCACGGATGCCGGCCCAGTCGACGGGACGCGGAGCGTCCAGAATGGCCTGAATCTCCTGCATCGACAGGTGCTTCACGAGCCGCGTGTCGGTCTTCTTCATCGGGATGGCCAGAATGCGGCTCAACTGCTCCAAGGCCGACGGCACGCGGTACTCCATGTAGTGCGCGAACGACTTGATCGCTGCCAGTCGAACATTGCGCGTGCCGGCACTGTTGTGGCGTGTGGTCTCGAGATGCTGAAGAAACGCCAGTACCAGCGGCGCGTCGAGTTACTCGAGTGCGAGCCGCGAGGGCGTCGTCTTCAGCCGCCGGCTCGCGAAGTCCAGCAGCAGCTTGAATGCATAGGCATAGGAGTCGCAGGTATTGACGCTGGCGCAGCGTTCGAAGCGCAGCCGTTCGTGGAAGAACGCGCTCAGGTGAGGTGCCAATGCGGTCATGACTTGCTCCCGAACACGTGCGCTTGGCAGCGCTCGGCGATCTCGCCCATCAGCTCCGGCACCGATTCGAGATACCAGTAGGTCAGCTCGGCCTTGCTGTGGCCGAGGTATGTCGCCAGCATCAGCATGTGCTGCGTGATGTGGTCGCGACCGTCGGGGCACGTGCGAAGCGCC
This sequence comes from Burkholderiaceae bacterium, assembly GCA_016710525.1. Lineage (GTDB taxonomy): Bacteria > Pseudomonadota > Gammaproteobacteria > Burkholderiales > Burkholderiaceae_E > Quisquiliibacterium. The sequence continues at coordinate 40,067 of JADJVQ010000046.1, read as the reverse complement.
CGCACCGCGAATGCGTGGCGCAGAGAATGCGGTGTCGGTTGTCTGTTCCCGCGGCCGCCCGGCAAGCCCATCGCGGCAACCAGCTTGCGGAAGGCGTACTCGACGTCGGAATGCAGCAGCGGCTTGCGGCGCAGCGAGACGAAGACATGATCATCGTCCGGTGCGTAAGGCCGGCGCTTCTGCAAATATCGCTCCAGTCCAGCGCGGGCGGTATCGTGCAGTGGAACCACCCGGCTCTTGTTGAACTTGGTGGCACGGATCATCAACCCGTCGGGGGTGATGTCGGCATATCGCAGTCGGATCGCCTCACCCACACGCAGTCCGGTACAGGCCAGCAGCGCGAACAAGGTGCTGTAGGTCTGCCGGCGTAAAGTGCGGTAGCCCGACTGGGCAGCCAGGCGGACGATCTCGGCGATCTGTTCGTCGCCAAGGATGAACGGCGTGGGGCGCGCGCGGCTACGGCTGCCGAAGACTGCAGGCGGGATCTCATGACGCTTGTCCTCGGCGTGCAGGAAGCGCGCCATGCGCGCCACATCGCCCAGCCGCCGAGACCGCTCATGGCGCGAGTTCGACTGGCCGGCCCACTCGATGGCGGTTGCTGCATGGACGAACGGCCGCTCCTGGCGGTCCGAGTAGGCGGCGAAGCTCTCCAACCGTTGCCCGGCGTTCTTCAGACCAAAGCCTGCGGCGCGACGCAGCGCCAAGTAGGTGGAAACGGCAGCGCTCAGCATGGCCAGGCCTCCACCCAAGGCTGGGCGATCTGCATCAAGGAGCGCACGTCGACCTTGGCGTAGATCTGCGTCGTCTCGACACTGCGGTGTCGCAGCAACGCGGCGATGTCCTGCAGGGACGCCCCTTGCCGCAGCATCGAACTGGCCACCGAGTGCCGCAGCAGGTGTGCAGCGCCGCGGGCGGGGCGCTCGACGCCAGCACGCCGTATCGCGCGGTCGACGAGCACCGATACCGCGCAGTGCGATCCCAGCGCGCGCCACGGCGCCCGCGTGCGCAGGAACAGCGCATCCGTGTCGACCGCCGGTCGTTGCTGAAGGTACCCCACGAGCGCATCCCCGACTTCCTGGCTCAACGGCAGCCGGGCCTCTTGATGTCCCTTGCCACAGACGCGAATCCACGCCTCCTTCCAGTCGATGTCGGCCATCCGCAACCCGACGATGTCGCTGGCACGCAAGCCCAGGCGGGCCAGCAGCAACAGAATGGCGCGATCGCGGATCCCCACCGTCGTGGACGAGTCGCAGGACGCGATCAGGCGCTCCACATCGGCCGGCGGCAGGCATCGGGGCACCAAACTCAGCCACCAATGCGCCATCGTCGGGACCGCCCAGAACAGCCCCCCGCGGCAGCGGCTATCGGCAACCAGGAAGTGCAACAACATGCGCAGCGCGGTCGTGCAATGCTGCGTCGCTGCCCAGCCGCGCCCTTGGCTGTACTCGACGACGAACTCGCGCACCCGCCGAGCGTCGAACTGACCGGGGTCTTCGCCGTACCGTTCGATCAACGCGCGGATCGGCAGGCTGTAGTTGTAGAGAGTGCCCTCGCTCGATCCGCGTTGTTCGCGCATCCACTGCTCGAACGACTTGAGCAACGCAGGCTTAGCCGCCACCGAATGAGTCTCGCGGATGCCCGCCCGCTGTGTGCCGCCGAATTGCTCCAACAGCAGCCGTGCCCCGGCGAGAACGTCGGCTCGGGCGGCGCAGCCAAATCGTCGGCAGCGACATCGCGACAGGTGCTTGCCAAAGCGCGCCAACGCGACGGCATCCAGCGCTTCGGGCGACACGTTTGCGCCGATAGCCCAGTGCACAACGTGCTCGGCCGATCGGAGGTGACGCCGTGCCGATATCGATGAGTAGCCGCTTCGTTGCAGGTACCCTGCAAAGCGCTCAAGCAGCGGCCCGAAGGGCCCTTGCTGGTCCCGCAGTTCGCGAATTCGCGCCGCAGACGAGTAGAACGCTGAGAGCATGTCGACCTCCATGTCGAGTTGAGGAGGTCGGTCACTTTATGCAAAGTGCTGCGTTCCCAGCGGAGAGTGCTTCCTCAGGAGAGTCTTGGGAAACTCGGCGCTCCCTATGGTCGGACTCCGCATTACGAGCGACTCCGCATTAAACCTGTTATGCGGAGCTCCGCATAACAGGTTCGTCGTGATCATCACGCTGGTCTGCTCGTACAGCCGCATTCAGCGGCCGACGGGGTCTTGGTTTGCCAGCGTTAGCCGCGCCCGCCGACCGTGCCCGCCTGCGGCGCGGCCACGCTGCCGTGATACACCCGCACGACGTGCTGGGCCTCGGCGAAATACAGCCAACGCTCGACCAGCAGCCCGGCCAGGCAAATGAGCAGCGCCAGGCCGGCCCAGCGCACCGAAACAACCAGCAGCACGGCAGGCAGCACGAACCCCAAAGCCAGGCTCAGCCAGCGCAGTCCTCGCGCTTTTTCGCGCGCCAACGCGAACACGAATTCGTCGGTCAGGAAGGTGCGTCCCGAATGGCCGACGTCCAGCAGGCGCACCCGCCCTGCCGGCAGACCGAGCGCCGCGTTCAGGCTGGGCAAGGCGGGGGCCCGCGCAAACCGCAGGTAGTAGGCGAGCTTGAGCACCCCGCCGGCGGCCAGCAGCACCAGGGCCAGGCCTGGCCACCAGCCGGCCTGCGGGCCGCCCTGCGCATCGATCGCGGCGGATGACGCAGCCGATACCGACTGCACCGCCAGCCAGAGCAGCGCACCCGACATCAGGCCGAACAGCGGGTAGCCGAGCACCGTGTGCCAGCTGCGCCAATGCGGCACCGTCTTCAGGCAGGCGTAGATCATGGCGGTGCACACCAGCACCATCAGGGCCAGCGCCACGAGCATGATGCCGGCGCCCACCAGCAAGCCGGATTGCGAGGCCCGCCGTGCCTCCCACCAGAACAGCGCAGCCACCGGGTACACCAGCACCGCGAACACCGCCTCGCGCGACAGCCACGAACGGCGAAACCCTGCGAATGCGCGCCAGCCGTTGCGCGGATTGGCCAGATGCATGCTCGACGACAACAGACCTGCCGAGAAAAGCCCTGTCGCCAGCCCCATGGCGAGATCGAAGCCGGGCGGGGGCGCGGACAGCAGCCGTGCGAGGCTCGCCCAGATCATCAGCCCCAGCCCGACCCCCGAGCTGACGGTAAAAAAGACCACGGACAAAGCGGGTTTCATGCGGAGCGGGGCCTCAGAGTTCGATCAGCCGGTTGGCGATCGCTCGCAGCCGGTCTTTCAGGTTGCCCGGGCGGGCACTGGCGGCTGCGGTGTCGACGGCTGGCGCCGCACGCGGGGGCAGGTAGCGATTGACCGGCTTGTAGTCGAGTTCGGGCATCAGGGCCTGGCCGTCACGGGCCGCCGACAGCAGCGACACCGGCGAGGCCGGGTCGTCGAAATCACCGAAATGCCGGGCATGCGAGGGGCAGGCCAGCACGCAGGCCGGCTGACGTTGCGACGGCGGCAGTTGTTCGTCGTAGATACGATCGACGCACAAGGTGCACTTGCGCATCACACCGGCCTGGGTGTCGAGTTCGCGGGCGCCGTATGGACAGGCCCAGGCGCAGTAGTTGCAGCCCATGCACTTTTCCGGATCGATCAGCACGATGCCGTCTTCGGCCCGCTTGTACGAAGCGCCGGTGGGGCAGACCGTCACACAATCCGCATCCTCGCAATGCATGCACGACAGGGGCACATTGATCGTCTTGGACAGATTGATGTGCGCGCCCTGCGGCGACGCCGCTTCGGCGCTGAACTCGTAGTGGCGCACCCGGTTGAACCACACGCCCGAGGGCTCGGCGCCCTGGGGGTCGTAGTCGGGCGCGCCGCCCGCCATCAGCGATTGTCCGTTCCATTCCTTGCACGCCACTGCGCAGGCGTGACAGCCCACACAGGTGTCCAGGTCGATTACCAGTCCCAGCTTCATGATCCGCTCCCGGGCAGATGGCCGAATTCGATCTTCGGCCACACACCGGTTTCACCGGGCGCCGCTTTGCTGATGCGCACCCGCACGTCGTACCAGGCCGCCTGGCCGGTGATCGGGTCCGAATTGGTGATGGCCGGCTGGCCTTGATGGCGCGGCAGGCTCTCGCTGATCAAGTGATTGAGCAGGAAACCATGCGTGGCCTCGGCGGCCAGCGGGTCCAGGCCCCAGGCGCCCGACATCTTGCCGATCGCGTTCCAGGTCCAGACCGTGTTGGCTTCGCAGCCATCCATGGTCTTCAGTTGGCAGCGAATGCGCCCGTTGTGAGACTCCACCCAGACCCAATCGAAATCGGCCAGCCCCAGCGAGGCCGCGCGTGTGCTGTTCATGTACAGAAAGTTCTGACCGACGATCTGGCGCAACCAGGCGTTTTGCGAATCCCAGGCGTGATACATCACCATCGGGCGCTGGGTGATGGCATGGAACGGGTACTGGCCGGCGTCGTCGAGTTCGGCGGTTTCGAGCGGCGCATACCAGATCGGCAAAGGATCGAAGTAGCGGCTCAGCCGCTCGCGATCCTGCGGACGGGTCGGGCGCGGACCCTGGTACAGGCCCTGCCCGGCCAGCCGGAATTTCTGCAGCGGCTCGGACCAGATCTGCATCACGATCGGGTCGGGCTTGCCGATGAAGCCCACCCGTGCGGCTTCGTCCAGATACGCGCGGTTCATGCCCCGGTTGAACATCATGTTGGCCGGCCAATGATGGGCGAAGAAGCTCTTGCCATCGATGTAGGCCTGCCACTGATCGGGATTGGGTGCGCCCTTCAGGTGCTGATCGCCCTGCGCGCCACGCCAGCCCGCCAGGAACCCGATACCGGGCGCTCGTTCGTAGCGCACGATGAAGTGTTCGTAACCCTGATACCGCGGGCTGCCATCGGGCTCGCAGAAGGCCGGGAAACCCAGGCGCGCGGCCAGATCCACCAGCACTTCCTGCCAGGGGCGCACATCGCGGTCCAGCGGCACCACCGGATGGCGGATTGCATCGGCCACGGTATCGGGCTCGGAGATCGGCCTGTCGAGCAGCGAGATGGTGTCGAAGCGCTCGAGATAGGTGGTGTCGGGCAGCACCAGATCGGCAAAGCGCACGGTCTCGGAGTCGAAGGCGTCGCTGACCACGATGAACGGAATCTTGTATTCGCCCTGGGCATCCTTGGCGCACAGCATGTCTTGCGTCTGGGCCGTGTTCATCGCCGAGTTCCAGGCCATGTTCGCCATGAACAGCATCAGCGTGTCGATGGTGTAGGGATCACCCTGCACCGCGTTGTGAATCACCATGTGCATCATGCCGTGGGCGGCGATCGGGCTTTCCCAGGAGTACGCCTTGTCCAGGCGCAGTGGCCTGCCCTGCGCGTCGATGGCGAGATCTTCCGGGCGCGCCGGAAAACCCAGCGGCGTGCGGGGCAGCGGCGTGTCGGGCGCATCGATCACCCGCGCGTCATTCTCGGGCAGTTGCGGCGGCGGTATCGGCTTGGGAAAGGGCGCGCGCGAACGAAAGTTGCCCGGGCCATCGAGCGCACCCAGCAGCATCTGGATCAGGTGCAGCGCCCGGCAGGTCTGAAACCCATTGGAATGAGCCGAGATGCCGCGCATCGCATACATGGCCACCGGCCGGCCGACCACCGAGGCGTGCTCATTGCCCCAGACATCGGTCCAGGCGATCGGCAGTTCGATCGACTCTTCAAACGCCACGCTGGCCATCTCGAGGGCGAGACGTTCGATCTGCTCGGCGGGCACCCCGCAGCGCTCGGCCACCGCCGCCGGCGAATACGAGTCATCCAGGTAACGCTCGGCCAGTGCCGACATGACCGTGCGCACCCGCACCCGCACCGAGTCCGGGGCGGCCATCGCGCGCGCGGCCCCGTCGGCAGCGGGGTCGTCGAGTTCCCACGACCCGAACAGAGCGGGTTGCACACCCTTGGCCATCGCCGCCGGCGCCTGGCGCAGCTGATCGAACAGCAGTGGCTGGCCTTGCAAATTGCGCATGAACAATCCGTCACGAGAGGTACCCGGCGCATCGATCACCAGCCAGGGGGCATTCGTGTAGCGGATCAGGAATTCCCAGTCGAACAATTCGCGCGACAGCAGCACATGGACCATCGCAAGAGCGAGCAGCCCATCGGTGCCTGGCCGGACCGGCACCCATTCATCGGCGATCGCCGAATAGCCGGTGCGCACCGGATTGATCGACACGAACTTGGCGCCATTGCGCTTGAGCTTGTCCAGCCCGATCTTGATCGGATTGCTGGCGTGGTCTTCGGCCACGCCCCAGAGCATGAAGTAGCGGGCCCGATCCCAGTCGGGCGCTCCGAACTCCCAGAACGAGTAGCCGATCGAGTACAGACCGGCGGCGGCCATGTTCACCGAACAAAAGCCGCCGTGCGCCGCCCAGTTGGGTGTGCCGAACTGCTGGGCCCACAGGCCGGTCAGAGCCTGCATCTGATCGCGCCCGGTGAAAAAGGCCAGGCGTTTCGGGTCGGTCGCGCGGATCCGGCGCAAACGCGTGGTCAGCATCGCCAGCGCATCGTCCCAGCTGATCGGATCGAACACTCCGGCGCCGCGTTCGCTGCCCGGGCGGCGGATCATCGGGTGGCGCAGCTTGGCGGGCGAATACTGCTTCATGATGCCCGCGCTGCCCTTGGCACAGAGCACACCCTGGTTGACCGGGTGATCGGGGTTGCCCTGGATGAAGCGCACCTTGCCATCCTGGATGGTCACCTGGATGCCGCAACGGCAGGCGCACATGTAGCAGGTGGTGAATTCGGTCCGGTCGCGGGCGCGGTCTTCGAAACGGATCGGCTGGTCGGCAGCGGGCGTCAGCGGCGGTCGGGACATGGCGGGCGAAGGAACTCCGTATGCCGCGCCCCCAGCAGTCGGCGACGCTCGGCGGTGCTCGCCATCATACGGACGCGACACATCCAGACAATCGCTTTAATTTCACTTCTGGATTCAGAAATACTTAATATTTAACCGGTGCTTCGGCGATCTGGCGCCGCGCGCGATGTGGTTTCCTGCAGGCAATCGATCATCGAGAGAGCGCCCGGGTCGTGCTGAAGCGAGGCGTTCACGAAGACCGTCACCGGCAGGAACAGGCCGAGCCGCCTGGCGTGATCTCCGCGCACGATCGAAGCTCGAACGCACAGGATGGCCAACGGGCGGAAGCACCCATGGACTGGCGACGCATCGCGCCCAACTCGGATTTGCCGCGCGCGCCAGGGGATGGCGCCGCGACACGACTAACTGCATCGGATCGTCGTACAGACCAAGCGCCTGCACCCTCGGGAACTGCCGGACGCAGGCGTCCGCCGAGGATCAGGTGGATGCGCTCAGACACCAGCAGCGAAAGCAATGCACCAGTCTGTCCGTCAACGATGCGAACCGTCAGCGACGGATCTCGCCGGTCGGGTAGCAACATGGAGCCGTTGGTTGGCTTCGTTGTCATGGTCGTAGCGGCTTCACGGCCGGTGCTGTCGACGGTCCAGTGGCTCGTGCGAACGACGGCTTGCTTGCTGCCAGTTCCGACGCTCCTTGCCACGGCTTGGCTTCGTCTGGCCGCCGTGCCACTGCTCGGATCGCTAGCAACGCTTCAGCCTCGAGCAGCGCAGTCTGTTTTTCGCGCTAACGCGCATCGACGAAGACGCCGAGAAGATCGACTACACGACAGGCGTGTTCAGCGGGAAGCGCCAACCATCCTGTCAGCCATCAGTCTCGGTCTAGAAGACCAGGACCTTGTCGGCCTCGGCCGTTCCGTCGGCGAGCTGCGCCATCGTGCCGCGTCGGGCGCCTTCGATCAGCTCGTCGTCGCGCGGACCGCGCGCATCAATACAGGTGCCGCACAACCCGACGTCGCCCTTGCGCAGGATTTTGCCGAGCATAAGCTGCACGTTGTAATAGCCCTCGGGCATCTTCTGCCCGTTCTTGGCACAGCCCACCGCGTCGGCCATGAGGAACAGGCGTACAGACTGGCCCTCTCTGGCGGCCAAGCTCCCGGTGGGCCTCGTCACCAAGCACGGAATCCTGATCGTCGAGTTCTCCAGTCAGCTGCGCGATGAAGGCAAGGAGATGTTCACGGCTGTCACCGAATCGGCCAGCCCGCGGCTGTGTCCCATTCCATCCTGATGACCACCGGAGCGATGGTGCTGGGTGCGGGTTCCGCTGGTGCTGGCCAGCGGCACAGGCGCCGAGAGCCGGCGTCAGATCGGCATGTTGATCGTCGGCGGGATGACGCTGGGCACCGTTCTGACCTTGCTCGTGGTCCGATGAAGTCGACGCTATTCGGTAGTCGCTTCGGCTCGCCGAGCCGCGCGCGAACCCGCAGGCACAGCCCGAGCAGCGTGAAGACCATCGAGAACATGTGCACGTCCTGCCACGGTGCAGCGTGCGGCGCAAAAATCGTGCTATGTGCCGCTACGCGCGGTATCGGTTCGGCCAGCTGCGCGCTCCTACACGCCGCTTTCCAGCACGAGCCTGGCAAAGGCCTGTGACGCGGGGCTTAGCGGTCGTTCCCGTATGCGGGCACGGTACAGCGGGCGTATGGTCCGCAGGCCAGCCAGCTCGAGCTTTACGAGCCTGCCCAGTGCCAGAGGGTCACGCGCCGCCTCGACGCTGATCATCGTCACGCCCAGTCCAGCCGCGACGCTCGCAACAACTGCCGCATTGCCGTCGACTTCGAGCATGTCGCTGACCTCGACGCCGGCCTCTCGCAGCCGGCTGATCGCGATTTCTCTTGTCCCGGATCCCGTCTCCCGCATGATCCAGCGCATCGAGCTGAATCTCTCTGTCGTTAGGGGGCGACTGGTTTCGCGAAAACAGGTGGCGCTCGCCACGATCGCCATATGGTCGTTGCGCCATTCCAGAAGCTCGATCCGCGGGTCGCGCATTGGCGCTTCCACCAACGCCAGGTCGAGTTCGTAAGCCAGCAATCGCTCCTCGATGGCGTGAGTGTTGTCGCTCACCATGCGCACGGAGACCCGGGGGTGCGCGTCCAGGAAACGGGCGACCAGCGGCGGCAGCAGATAGGTGGCGACGGTCCGGCTGGCGCCGACCACCAGAGTGCCCTGCTTGAGGCCCCGGCGGCCGCGAATGTCCGCTTCGGCCGTGCGTTCCAGCGCGAAGATCGCGCACGCGTGCTGGAAGAGGGCGGTTCCTGCCTCAGTGCAGCGCACCTGTCCCGCGATCCGCTCCACCAGGGGCAGGCCGAGTTGTTCCTCCAGTTCGTGGACAGCCCTGGAGACGGCCGGCTGGCTCACGTGGATCGCTTCGGCCGCCCGAGTGAAGCTGCCGTGCTCGGCCACCGCGGCGAAGGTGCGCAACAGGTGCAGGTTCACGGGAACATAAACAAATGTTATGAAGAGCAAAGAATAGTCAATTTGCATTCTGCTGCCTAGACCCGCAATCTGGAGTTGACCTTGAGTCATCCACAACCAGAGCGCGGGAAACCAATGCGCAGGAGGAGACACCATGACCTATCAAACGATCCGGGTACGCAAACTAACGCCTCGAATCGGGGCCCAGATTTCGGGCGTGGACCTTGCCAAGCCGCTCGACGATCGGACGTTCCGCGAGATCAAGTCCGCGCTGCTGGAGAATCAGGTCATCTTTTTCCGTGACCAGGACATCACGCTCGATCAGCACAAGGACTTCGGCCGCCGCTTCGGTGAACTCCACGTTCATCTCGCCGCGCCTTCTCCGGAAGGCCACCCCGAGATCCTGCGGATCCATGCCGACGAGAAGTCCAAGCGCGTCGCTGGGGAGGGCTGGCACAGTGACGTCTCCTGCGACGCCGAGCCGCCGATGGGCAGCATCCTGCGCCTGCACAAGGTCCCCTCGTGCGGAGGCGACACGCTGTTCTCGAGCATGTACGCCGCTTACGATGCGCTGTCCCCGCAGATGAAGGAAATGCTGTACGGGCTGACGGCCGTGCACTCCGGTGAACACGTCTACCGCGGGCGCTACGAATACGCCGCAGGATCGCGCGAGGATACGAAGAAGGCGTTCCCGGTGTCCGAGCATCCGATGATCCGCACGCATCCGGAAACCGGACGCCAGGCATTGTTTGTGAACAGCGGCTTCACGACCCACATCAAGGACCTACCCAAGCGCGAGAGCGAAGCGTTGCTCCAGTTCCTGTATGCGCACTGCGCCCGGCCCGAGTTTCAATGTCGGTTCCAATGGGACGTCGGGTCGATCGCGTTCTGGGACAACCGTTGTACGCAGCATCATGCGATGTGGGACTACTTCCCTGAGGTTCGCAGCGGTTTCCGCGTGACGATCGCGGGAGACCGGCCGTTCTTCCGGGCGAACACGCCCGAGAAGAGCGCAATGGCGGCCTGACTCAATCACCGCTGACGAGTCGTCACCCGCGTATCGGCCGCTCGGCGGCCGGCACGCTTCGGCTGACGACCTGCACCTGCAGTTGGGCTGCGGGCGCCATCGAACCTTGCACGGTTGCAACAGGGTTCGTGCGCCGAGTTCGCCTATGACTCGAAAAAATTGGAGGATACGGTGATTCGAAACATCCCTCAGGGATCTTCGTGCGGAATCGCATTTCGGCTTCGCCGTGCGGTCAGCGTATGGGTGGCCGTCGTCGTTACAGCAATTGCTCTCGGCCTTGCACCGGCAACAGCGCCTGCCGCCGAACCGCGCAAGGGCGGCGTGCTGACGGTGGGGCTGGAGGCGGACTTCCCCGGCTTCGATCCGCTGGGCATGGGGGCGCTGGTCGAGCGCATGGTGGCGGTGTCGTTCTACGAGCCGCTGATGGAGATCAACGAGAAGGGTTACATCGTTCCCCACCTGGCCGAGTCGCTGTCCGTGTCGGGCGACGGCATGACGTATACGGCCAAGCTGCGCGAGGGCGTCAAGTTCCACGACGCAACGCCGTTCGACGCCGACGCGGTGGTGTTCAACTTCCGGCGTTTGATGGATCCGGCCAAGGGCTGCCGCTGCTTGGCGGAAGTGTCTTCGATCAGGAGCGTCGACAAGTCCGGGCCATACACTGTCGAGTTCCGCCTGAAGGCGCCGAACGCCGCCTTCCCGGCGGTGCTCGCGGACATTGCCGGCCTGCAGACGTCGCCGACCGCGATACGCAAGGCGGAGTCGGCCGGCAAGAACTATGCGGAAACCCCGGTCGGCACCGGACCCTTCCGCTTCGTCGAGTGGAAACGCGGCATCTCGCTGCGGGTCGAGCGCAATCCGGACTACTGGCAGAAAGGACTCCCGCACCTGGATGCAGTGGTCTATCGGCCGATCCCCGACGGTCAGACGCGGATGGCGAGCCTGACCGCCGGCGACATTCAACTGGCCGCTGTGCCGTCGGCGGCCGATGTCGCTGCCGCCAAATCGGGGCAGACACGCGTCAAAGTGGTCGAATCGCCTGGGCTGGGCAGCGTGTTCGCGATGTTCCATGCGCAACGGGCTCCGACGAACGACGCTCGCGTGCGCCAGGCGCTGTTCCATGCCACCGACCGGGCGCTGATCCTGAAGACGATCAACCGAGGCGTCTATCCCATCGTCAACTCGCCCTTCGGTCCGGGCATGATGGCGGGCCGGTTGGATGTCAAGTTCCCGGAATACAACCCCGACAAGGCGCGGGCGCTCATCAAGGAATACGGCAAACCGGTCAAGTTCACCTTGTCGGTCAGCGCTGTGCCGTCCGCCGTGCAGTTGGCCCAGGTGTACCAACAGATGTGGCAGAAGGTCGGCATCGAGGTGTCGATCGAGCAGCTCGAGCAGTTGCAGCTGATCCGCAAGGCGATCAAGAACGACTTCGACGCCGTGTCCTTCCGCTGGCCCGGCCGTGGTGACCCCGACCTCAACGCGTACCAGTTCTTCCATTCGACCAGCCCGAGGAACTACACGCAGTACAAGAATCCGGAGATGGACAAGCTGCTCGAGCAGGCCCGCAGCGCGCTCGATTCCAAGGTTCGGCTGGATACCTACGCCAAGGTCGCGCAGTTGCTCGCCCGTGACGGCACCTACCTGTTCATGCACTCGACCACCAATTACTTCCTGTCCAGTCGCAAGGTGGACGGTTTACCGAAGATACCGGATGGTCTGCCGAGGGTAGGGAACGTCTGGCTGGAGCGATAGGGGCACCAGATGTCTTTCGCACGGATACGGTCGCGCCTGCTGTCGCTGGTTCTGGTCGTGTGGGGGGTGACGATCGCGACCTTCGTGCTCGCGAACCTCCTGCCCGGTGATCCAGTGCTGGCTCTGCTGGGCGAGGATGCAACCCCCGAGAGCATCGCCGTCTGGCGCGCGAAGCTGGGGCTCGACCAGCCACTGCTGGTCCGGTACTTCGACTGGCTGCTCAATGCGCTGCAGGGCGATTTCGGCGCCTCGTATCGCACCGATGAGAAGGTCTTCGACATGATCCTGCATCGTCTGCCGGTGACCGTCGAGATCCTGGTCCTGACCCAGATCGTCGCGCTGGCGATCGCGGTGCCCTGCGGGATCTTCAGCGCCTGGCGTTCGGGGAGCAATTTCGACCGGGCCACGATGGGCACCTCGCTCGGCCTGCTGTCGATGCCGCCGTTCCTGATCGGCATCCTGCTCATCTACCTGTTCTCGATCCAGCTCGGGCTGTTGCCGGCGACGGGCTACGCATCGCTCGATGACGGCATCCTCGAGAACCTCCAGTCCCTGTTGCTGCCGGTGCTGGCGCTCGCGCTGGCGGAGATCCCGGTCTACCTGCGCCTGCTGCGCGAGGACATGATGCAAACGCTGCAGCAGGACTACATTGCCGTGGCCCGCGCGAAGGGCATGCCGCCGAGGCGCATCCTGCTGTTCCATGCGTTGCGGCCGTCGTCGTTCTCGCTGATCACGGTCGTGGGAGTCAACATCGGCCGGTTGATCGGAGGCGCGATCATCGTCGAGGTGCTGTTCGCGCTGCCCGGCATCGGCCAGTTGCTGATCCAGTCCGTCTACCAGCAGGACTTCCTGGTGTTGCAGGGTATCGTCCTGTTCGTCGCGGTGGCGTTCGTGCTGGTCAACGCCACAGTCGACCTGCTCTATAACTTCCTGGACCCGAGGACGAGCCATGGCTGAGGCAGTACGGGATGCGCCTGCACTGGCGTTGGAACCCGCCGCAGTGCGGCGACGTTTGCTCGACGTGCCGGTGTTGCTGTCGATCGGCTGGCTGACGCTGCTCATCGGCCTGTCGATCGTCGGGCCCCTGCTGCCGATCCCGGATCCGAACGCGCAGGATCTGATCAGCATGCTGGCGCTGCCCGGGCAAGCCCACTGGCTGGGCGCGGATTCGCTCGGACGCGACATCTTCGCCCGCGTGCTCTACGGCGCTCAGGTCTCGCTGACGGTGGGGCTCGGTTCAGTGGGGATCGGGCTGCTGGTGGGGGGCGGTCTCGGGATGGTCGCTGGCTACTATCGCGGATGGAGCGAGCAGATGGTCATGGGATTTATGAACGTGCTGCTGGCGTTCCCGGGCCTGATCCTGGCGATCACCATCGTTGCGAACCTGGGCGGCTCGCTGCTCAATGTGACGCTTGCGATCGGGACCTTGTTCGTGCCTGCCTTCGCAAGGATCGCGCGCGCGAACACCTTGGTGTTTCGCCGCCGCGAGTTCGTGCTGGTCGCGCAGGCACTTGGCGCACGTGATCCGCGCATCCTGCTGCGCGAGATCCTGCCCAATCTCGTCGGGCCGATGCTGTCGTACAGCCTTGTGATGTTCGCGATCGCGGTGCTCGCCGAGGCGTCGCTCGGTTTCCTGGGACTGAGCGTGCCGCCGCCAGCGCCGAGCTGGGGCAGCATCATCAGCAACGAGCGCGCCAACCTTGACATCGCGCCGCACGTGATCTTTGTGCCGGCGGCAGCGATGTTTCTTACGGTCATGTCCTTGAACCTGCTCGGCGAGCGGGCGCAGCGCGCTTACGACATCCGGGTGCCTGGAAAATGAGAATGTCCGCCGACGCCGTGCCGATCACTTCCGTCCGTCAGGGCAAACAGGGCCCGCCGGATGGACCGCTGCTGGTGGTCGAGGGGCTGTGCACTCATCTCAAGACGCCGCAGGGCCTCGCCCGCGTCGTCGACCAGGTCTCGTTTTCGCTCGCGAGAAAGCGTGTGCTCGCAGTGGTCGGCGAATCGGGATCGGGCAAGTCGATGCTCGCGCGTTCGATCATGGGACTGGTGCCGGAGCCGCCCGGCATTCGTGCCGGCGGGCGCGTGCTGTTCGACGGCAAGGACCTGATCGCATTGTCCGAGCGCGAGATGAGCCGGATCCGCGGACGGGACGTTGCGATGGTCTTTCAGGACCCGATGACCTCGCTGAACCCGGTGCTGCGCATCGGCGAGCAGATCGCCGAGGTGGTCCGTCATCACCTGGGCATGGACCGGGCCGCGGCCCGTGCGCGGGCTCTGGAACTGCTCACGGCCGTGGGTATCCCGATGCCCGAGCGTCGCCTGGACGAATATCCGCACCAGTTGTCCGGCGGGCTGCGCCAACGCGTGGTGATTGCGATCGCACTCGCGTGCCGGCCCCGCCTGCTGATCGCCGACGAGCCGACGACCGCACTCGACGTCAGCATCCAGGCGCAGATCCTCCGTCTGCTGAAGAGGTACCAGCGGGAAAACGAGATGGCGATGATCTTCGTCAGCCACGATCTGGGAACGGTTGCCGGCATCGCCGACGATATCGCGGTCATGTACGCCGGCCGGATCGTCGAATACGGCCCAGTTGGGCAGGTGCTGAACGCTCCGCGCATGCCGTACACCGAGGCCCTGCTGCGCTCGATTCCGCGGCTCGATGCCCCGAGCCATGGGCGGCTCGACGCGATCCGCGGCCGGCCGCCGCTGCTGACCGCACTGCCCGAGGGCTGCGCGTTCCAGGCGCGTTGTCCGTATGCCCAGCCTCGCTGCGCCACCGAGCGTCCGTCGCTGTCGGGTGCCCCGCACGCGTTTGCCTGCTGGTTTCCGTGTTCGGCTGCGTATGCTCGGGAGTCCCTCGCATGACGGCGATGCACGCGCCATTGAAGTCGTCCGACGACGTCGGGGTTCTGCTCCAGGTCCGAGACCTCGTGTGCAGCTACCCGATCAGGGGCAACCGGTCGTTCAACGCAGTCGATGGCATCAGCTTCGACGTCCACCTCGGCGAAACCCTGGGGCTGGTCGGTGAGTCGGGCTGCGGCAAGTCGACCACCGGGCGGGCGATCATCCAGCTGCCGCGCCCGTCCGCCGGCAGCGTTCGACTCGGCCCGGACGACCTGACGTCGCTGCGCGGAGATGCGCTGAGGATGTGCCGGCGGCAACTGCAGATGGTGTTCCAGGATCCGATCTCGTCGCTGAATCCGCGCCGGTCCTGCGGCGACATCGTTGCCGAGCCTCTGCGGATCGCAGGTGGGGTCGGTGAGCAGCAGATCCGCGAAAAAGTAGAACGCGCGCTCGAGACGGTCGGGTTCGACCCCGCGGTCGTGTGGGAGCGTCGGCCGCACCAGTTCTCGGGTGGCCAGTGCCAGCGCATCAGCCTCGCACGCGCGATCGTCGGCGAGCCGAAGTTCCTGATCTGCGACGAGCCTGTCTCGTCGCTCGACGTCTCGGTGCAGGCGCAGATTCTCAACCTGCTCGAAGACATGAAGGCCAGTTACGGTCTCACGATGATCTTCATCTCGCACGACCTGGGAGTGATCAAGCAGGTGAGCGACCGGGTGGCTGTCATGTACCTCGGCAGGCTGTGCGAACTGGCACCGGCGGATGCGCTCTACAGCCGCCCCAGGCACCCGTACACGGCAGCCCTGCTCGCGTGTGTGCCGCGCGTCGACCGTCCAACCGATTACGACAACGACGCGACGATCCTCGAAGGCGAACTGCCTTCCCCGATCGACCCGCCCAGCGGCTGCAGGTTCCGGACGCGATGCCCGAGGGCACGGTCGGAGTGCGCGCAGGCAGTGCCCGAAATGCGCGAACTCGCCGCAGGGCATCGGGTCGCCTGTCATTTTCCCCTGGATTCCTGAGACCGGCCGCGGGCCGGCGAGGGGTTTCCTGCAATCTGTCCACCTCGTACACGGAGAAGCAATCATGAACTCGCCGGAGATCGCTGACCAGATCCGCAACCAGCATCGGCCATTGCCGCGCTATGAAGGGCCCCAGGCTTGGTACGGACCGGACATGGCATTGCGCCGTGACGAATGGCTGCGTGCCTGGACCGGGCCCGAACTCGCCGAGATCGAGGCAGCTGTCGCGCGCGTGCTGGAACGCGATCTCGAGATCCTCGAGATCGGGCGCGAGCAGTTCCCGTTACCGACCCTCGAACCCGTGCTGCACGACATTAGGAAGCAGGTGCTGCACGGGCGGGGGTTCGTGCTGCTGCGCGGCCTGCCGGTCGAGCACTGGAGCGTGCGTCAGGCCGCGATCGCCTACTGGGGCATCGGCGTGCATCTGGGGGAAGCGTGCTCGCAGAACGCGCAGGGTCACGTGCTGGGACATGTGAAGGACCTCGGGCGCGACTATCACGACTTGTTGGCCCGCGGTTACCAGACCAACGCGCGACTGCCTTACCACACCGACTCCACCGATATCGTCGGACTGCTGTGCTGGCGGCCGGGCAAGGCCGGCGGCCTGTCGTCGATCGTGAGTTCGACGACGGTCTACAACGAAATGGCCGCACGCCGGCCAGATCTCGCGCAGGTCCTCCTGAGCGCCTTCCATCGAACGCGCTGGGGCGAAGTGGCCGAGGGCAGGAGCCCCTGGTCCGAGATGCCGATCTTCATGCCAAACGACAGCCGCATGATCGTCAGCTACGTACGCAGCGCGATCACCAAGGGACAGAAGTTGCCCGGCGTTCCCAGACTGACCGAACGTCAGGTCGAGGCGCTCGACATGATGGACGCGCTTGCCGAAGACCCCCAGCTCTATCTCGACATGGAGTTCATGTCGGGCGACATCCAGCTGCTGTGCAACCACAGCATTTTGCACAGCCGCACCGCCTTCGAGGATTGGCCGGAGCCTGACCGGCGCCGCCATCTGCTGCGCCTCTGGTTGTCGTGTGCCGACGGCCCCGCGCTCCCCGAGGCGATCATGCGCAGGGATCAGGACCAGAGCGCGAGCGGCCGACCAAGCGGCATCCGTCTGCCGGGTGTTGCATTGAAGGCGCCGCTCGAGGCCGAATGAGCGGCGCGCTGCGCGTCGCGGGTCCGAGGTGCGTCCCGCCGCAACGGCCGAGCGCGCGCTGCCACGTGCGCGCGCGTCTGGCGGGGCCCCCGCGCGGGCGGCAGACGTCGGAGACAGATCGCTCAGATGCCCGCGCCCCGCGCCAGCTTCTGGAGAGGATAACTCGTTCACAGACCATTTTTCCGTGGCGATGGGGTAGTCGGGCCCGTTTGTCGAGGCTCCGAATGCGGTTCTTGCGATCGACGGTGGCCGGCGAATGCCAATGAACCCGGCCGCATGTGGCCAGCGCAGCGCTCGTTTGCGGGTTTACCCAGGCGACAGGGCCGCAGCCAGCCGAGGTACTCGCAAGCGGACAAGGAGCGGGCCGTCCGGCACTACCTCGATCACGGGCGCTGCATCGCGGCGACGATCAGGGCGCTGGGCTATCCATCGAGGTCATTGCTGTCCGAGTGGCTGCAGGAGCTCAATCCGAAGAAGCGCACACGCGTCGTCGGTCGATCCCGGGAGCTGACACCCGCAATGAAGCAATCTGCCGTCATCGCCTTGTGCATGCGACCAGCCAGCGCGCAGGTGGTGGCTGAAGAGCTTGGCGTGTCTCGAGGTTCGCTGTACAAGTGGAAGAATCAATTGCTCGGCCACGACCCATCCGCACCCATGAAGCGCCAGCAAGACGCCCCGGCAAGCCCTGATCGATCCGAGCTAGAACAGCAGCTCGAGACGCTTCGGCGAGACATCAGGCGCCTGCAGCTCGAGAAGGACCTGCTGAAGAAGGCGAACGAACTCCTAAAAAAAGAACTGGGCATCGACCGGCAGAACCTGACGAATCGGGAGAAGACGCAGCTGGTTGATGCCCTGAGACCGACCTATGCGGTGACGGAGCTGCTCTGCGAAGTGGGCTTGCCACGCAGCTCCTATTTCTACCATCGCGCCCGGCTCCAGGTCGCGGACAAGTACGTCGAGGCGCGACAGGTGATGACCGACATCTTCGAGCGCAGCTACCGCTGCTATGGCTACCGCCGGATGCACGCCTCGTTGACCGATCAGTCTTTGAGCATCTCGGAGAAGGTCGTGCGGCGCCTGATGAAGCAGGAGAGCCTGGTGGCCGCGACGAGCAAACGACGTCGATACGGCTCGTACATGGGCGAGATCAGTCCGGCACCTGACAACGTTCTGAACCGCGACTTCAGCGCGAGTGCGCCGAACGAGAAGTGGCTCACCGACATCACGGAGTTCCAGATCCCGGCTGGCAAGGTTTATCTGTCGCCCATGATCGATTGCTTCGATGGCATGGTTGTCAGCTGGTCGATCGGTACGCGGCCGAACGCCGAGTTGGTCAATACGATGCTGGACGCCGCCGTCGACAAGATCACTGCCAGCGGCGGTCGGCCCGTGGTGCATTCCGATCGTGGTGGCCACTATCGGTGGCCTGGCTGGCTATCCCGAATCGCTGAGGCCAAGCTGGTGCGCTCGATGTCCCGCAAGGGATGCTCGCCAGACAACGCAGCGTGCGAAGGCTTCTTCGGTCGCCTGAAGACCGAGATGTTCTTCTCGCGCGACTGGCTATCCACGACCATCGACGAATTCGTCGCTGCCTTAGACGCGTATATCCGCTGGTACAACGACGCGCGGATTAAGATTTCATTCGGCTTCCGCAGCCCCGTCGAGCACCGCAGGAGCCTGGGGATCGCTGCTTAACCGGTCCAAGTTTTTGGCCGCACCCCCACCATGGCTCAGTTTTCGGTCGGCGCCAACAGGCCGCGTTGTCGAAGGTATATGCAACCCCCACGACTTGCCCGCTCGCGTTGATCCCGGTAGCCAAGCTCAGAACCCCACCCAGCGTGCCCAGATCCGTGAGTCTGTACGTGGGCGCGGCCCAACCCACCGCCGGTGTCGCCGTCAGTATCACCGTCGCCGACAGAGCCGCACCGACAACACCGCGCCACGCGCCTGCTCTCATCATGTTCGGCCGATCCATCTCCGCCGCCGCGACATGCGAGAGCCCATCACCAGGGTACATGCACAAATCGTGCCCTTGAGCAGTGTGGCATATCCCGCTGATACAACAGAACAACGTCTTGGAACGATCGGGCGCCGAACCGTCGCCTTCGCCTCCGTCAAACTAAAAAGAACTTCGACTCATCCAAAGTGATGATGCGATGGCGATCAGCAGGGCCCTCATCGCGGCATAGAACTCCGAATCCTGCGGAGACCGCCCCGACGGCGGACAGCTGCGACGCCGGGCCAGCGCGCAAGCTGTCCGCGCGCGTTCTGGTGTCAAGCTGCCGTTCGTGCGCGCTGGCGGCATCGTGCGGCTGGCAAGCCAGCGTAGTGACAACGGGGGGTCGGCGACGCGCTGACGGGCGTTCTGGCGGCTCCGGTTGGCCATGCGCGCCCTTCTGCAGTCTGGTACCGTCCATCGACGGACCGACCCACCTCACGGGTCAAGGGGATTTGTTCCAGCTTGCGGCCCCTGGCACCCAGCCGAACGCCGCTAAATCGGAGACGGTCATGAACCGCCGCACGTTTCTCGCCAGCCTGCTGGCCGCCACCGCATCGGCCCCGCTGCCGGTGCCCTTCGCCAAAGCCACCACCGCCCAGGTCGACGACGTCTGGCACCGGCTGCTCGACGACCCCGTGTACTTCGAGGTCGACGAGTACCGGACCATCCGCGACCCGCGCGTGCCAGAGCCCGAGATCAGGGGCGACATCTTCGACGACATCGTGCCGGCCAGCATCAAGACGGCCGACCAGCTCATCGCCATCGCCGAGCCGGGGCCGATGTGGCGCCGGCTGACGGACCTCGCGGACGAACGTCGCCAGGAGATCGAGTGGTCGCTGGACGACGAGCTGCCGCCGGGCGAGCGCCGTCGCCTGAAGCGCATCGCCGGCCTGCTCGCCGAACCGGATGAGGGCTGGAAGTACTGGGTGCGCATGGAGGGCCGCCGCAGCATGGCCAGCCTGCGCAAGATCGTGGCCGACTGGCTCGCCGAGCCGATCGACTGGGATGAACACGTGTGGTTCCCCGATGACATCGGGTCGATGGGCGCGGCGAAGGTGTTCTTCGATTCGCTCGACTTCGACACGCTCGACGCGCTAGGCATCAAGATCGTCGAGGGCGAGTACCCGGGCAGCACGTATTACGCTGCCGAGCTGACAGGAGATGTCGAGGAGGCGAATGTGGTGGCGGAGAGCCTGGGATTGCCGGTGCGGTTTCGCAGCGCCTGACTAGAGCGGCCAATGAGCGACGGCAAACGAGGCAGTGATAGGGGCCTCGGAAGGACCCTCGGTCCGAGCCACGAATTAGGTCTCGGTGCGCCTACGGAGACTTCCCAAGGCAATGGGCGCTACACCGGCCAACAAGAGCAACATCGAAGTTGGCTCAGACACGGCTGAGGCGGACATCCATGAGATATCCCGAACGTCCCAGACAATGTTGGCATCGCTGCTCAATCGCGTCACCGCAAAGGAGGACACCGGTGCTAAGTTCACCAGTCCAAGGTAAGCCTCGCCAGTGAAATCGGACTGTGAGTATGTCGCGGTCGAGGTGTAAACGAATGCGCCGGAGTCAATGCTTATCTCCCATTCAGACTTGCCGCTGTAGCTGTTCGCGCCGCTGCTGTTCCCTTGGCTCAAGGCGATACCGAATGCAGTCACCGGATCGCTGAAGGTAAACGTAATAGTCTCGAATGAAAAACTTGCATATCTACCTCCTCCCCTTGAATATCCGATCACCCATCCGGCGCCGTGAGGGGAGCCGACTACCAATTGTTCTGCAGATGTGGAGTCGTAAGTTACACCACGAATCATTTTTCCTTCGAGTAGCGTTTCCGGCGGGTAGGACGTCCAGTTCTCCAAATGGAGCTGAGAGCTCGCGGCTTGCACGAATGCCAATCTTGATTCAAATGCGATGGTTGGCGCGGCCCCGACTGAAGTCACTGCGAGTAGCAGCAACAACGATAGGGTGAGCTTCTTCGTGAACATGTGGGAATTCCGATACTGGTAGTGATATTGAGGCCCAACGCCATTCACATTGCGACGGGCAAGATTCTTTTCACTGGGTTGTCAGTGCAACATCACCTCGTCGTCATCGGTGTGATCGTGCTGGCGTCCTCCTGCACGATCAACCTTCTGAGATCGAGCCTACCGCGATCGGCCAATCAGTATCCCATCGATGCGTCCGACACAGGCGCCGCATTGTGCTGTTCGGCTACGGAGATCGGTAAGCGATCAATAAACCGCGTCCTTGAGCCCGGCGCGGTGAACTGACAGCCTACGTCCCCACGTAGATGGAAGTGGGAACGTAGTGACAGACGAACTGGATGATCTGAGGCAGCGGCTGGTGGTGGGCCGCAAACGCGACGGCCGCAGCGTGTATGACGAGGCGGCCAAGGCGCAGTTGGTGGCGCTGTGCAAACGGCCCGGCGTATCGGTGGCGCGATTGGCTCGCGAGTGCGGGGTCAATGCCAACCAGGTCAGTCGCTGGCTGCGCGAGCAAGGCACGAAGAGTCGGCGCGTGCCGGTCGCGGCAGACGCGCCGGGCGGGCCGGCGTTCATCGCATTGCCGTTGGCAAGGGCACCGGCGGCCTTGCGCTGCGAGGACGGCATGGATTCCGTGCTGCTCTTGCAGGCCCGCCTTCCGAATGGGGTGGCGATCGATCTGCGAGGGGTGGAACTGCGCCATGTTGGCGAGGTGATCGAGGCGTTCGGGAGGCTGGCGTGTTCCGTCTCGACGAGCGGCTGAAGGTCTACCTGCACCGCGCGCCCGTGGACTTCCGGTTGAGCATCAACGGCCTGGCGGCATTGGTGCAGCATGCGCTGGGACTCGATCCATTCGCCCCGTGCGTGTACGTATTCAGCAACCGCCGACGCGACCGGGTGAAGGTGCTGTGCTGGGAGCGCAATGGCTTCTGGCTGCTGCTCAAGCGCCTGGAGCGGGATCGGTTCATCTGGCCAACCGAGGCGCAGGTGCCGACGCTGACGGTGGAGCAACTGCACTGGCTGCTCGAGGGCATCGACATCGGTGTCGTTCGGCGTCACCCGCGGCGCGAGTACGAACGGGTCGGCTGAGAACCAGGGCGATGGCGATGCGCCATTGCCGAAGACCCGCATGGCGCCGTGGACCGAGGCCAGGGATAATTCCTGGCAAATGGTCGAGACGCCCACCCTCGAAGAATTCGCCTCCCTACGTCAGGCGCTGGCCGACGCGCTCAAGCACAACGAGTCGTTGGCAGGCGAATTGCGGGTGACGCGCACCGAGCGCGACCTGCTCAAGGAACAACTGAACAAGTTCAAGCGGCAGCTGTTTGCGGCCAGCAGCGAGGTCACGGGCGAGCACCAGAAGGACCTGTTCTTCAACGAGGCCGAGAGCCTCGGCGCGCAGTCCGAGCCGACGGCTGAAGAGGCGGCGACGGACGCGGTCGATGTGCCAGGTCATAAGCGCGCCAAGCGCGGGCGCAAGCCGCTCGATCCGGCGCTGCCACGCGAGGTGGTTCGGCACGAACTGCCCCAAGCCGAACAGGTGTGCCCCCACGACGGCTCAGCGTTGCGCGAGATCGGCGTGGAGGTCAGCGAGCAGTTGGACATCATCCCGCAGCAGGTGCGCGTGATCCGCCACGAGCGGGTGAAGTACGCCTGCCCGTGCTGCGAGGGCGCGATACGCCTGGCCGGGCGCCCCGCACAGGTGATCCCCAAGGGGCTGTTCACCGAGAGCGCGCTGGCGTGGATCGCAGCATCGAAGTACCTGGACGGGTTGCCGCTGTACCGGCAAGCGGCGTTGCTTGGGCGCTTCGGTGGCACCGACATCTCGCGCAACACGGTGGCCGGCAGCATCGTGCGGGTCGGCCAGAGCGTGCAGCCGGTGGTGAACCTGCTGCGCGACGAGCTGCTGGACTCGCCGCTGGTGTTTGGCGACGAGACCGAGCTGCAGGTGCTCAAAGAACCGGGGCGCAGCGCGCAGGCCAAGAGCTACCTCTGGGCACAGATGACCGATGGTTCCGGCAGACAAGGCACAGGCCCGCCGATCCGGCTGTTCGCCTACTCGCCCAGCCGCTCGACGAAGACAGCGATGGCGCTGTACGCCGGCATCCGGCCCGATGCGGTGCTGATGACCGACGGCTACGAGGTCTATGACACCGTGGCCCAGGCGCACCAACTCGTGCACCTCGGGTGCTGGGCCCACTGCCGTCGGTACTTCCACGCGGCGCTGCAGGCCTTGCCCAAGGATCAGCGCACTGCGGATCAGTTGGCCGCGCGGTTCATTGCATTGATCGGCAAGCTGTACCACGTCGAGGCGCAGGCCCAGCGAGACGGCGCCGACGTGAACGAACGCGCACGCCGGCGCGAACACGAAAGCGTGCCGGTGCTGGAAAAGATCGAGGCGTTGTTGGTGGCCAACCTGCACGCAGTGCTTCCCAAGAGTCTGCTGGGGCAGGCTCTGCATTACCTCGGCTCGCAGTGGAGCAAGCTCGCACGCTACGTCACGGATGGCCGCTATAGCATCGACAACAACGTCCAGGAGAACGCGATCCGGCCGTTCTGCGTGGGACGGCGCAACTGGCTGTTCGCCGACACGGTGGCCGGCGCCCAAGCCAGCGCCAACCTGTACTCGCTGCTGCAGACCTGCCGGGTCAATGGGATCGACGGCTACCAGTACCTGCGTGCACTGCTCATCGCACTGCCCAAGGCTGCCAGCGCTGATGACTACGCCGCGTTGCTGCCCTGGCGCATCGACTTGAGCATTGTCTGAAGGCCGACACCCAAAGACCCATGACCGCAAGGGCGCGGTTCATTGACCGCTTACGGAGATCGAAGGCACCGCAGTGCATGGCGTCAGACAACGCCGAGCCTGCTGCGACATGGGCAGTGTAAGTTCCAGCCGCCGACGCTGGCACAGTGCGGACACCTACTCTCGGCCAGCACGCGACTCATCAAAGTGAAACTTGACGACAGCGATTCCATCGACAGGGTTTCCGGCCTTTGTTCCGGGCGTGAACGCGCAGAGCGATACGGCAGCCAAAGTTCGGGCATCCAGCTCAGCTATACCGGTAGAACGTCTGACTTCTGATCCGGCAATCGAGCCGTCGGCCCTCACGCTCACCGCCAACTCAGCAACGAGATCGAAGTTTGGCACCTCTCTCCCTGCTGAATCTGGGGCCGGCACAACCCTTGAAACGATCGAAGCCTCCGACTACGGACGGTTTGGAGTTGCTGAGCGGGATCGCGTGTTTCGCAAGTACGGCTCCCGTCCCCATATCGACAAGCCATACATCTGTTATCGACATCAACAGCGCCCGTTCCACTGTATGCAGTTCGAATGGCCACTTTATAGTAGGCGTGGCGTGATCGTGTGTGACCAACATAAATGGCGGAACAAGTCGACCAATTACAGCAAAGGCCAAACGAGACTTTACTTTGGCGGCATCGGCTCTGGGGAGGTCTATGGAGAACACGATATCGCGAATGAGCGGTGAGCTCTTCTCGTCGGCCTGGATGCAAATCACTGTTACGTCTGCTTCTATCACTGTTACCTGCTGACCGAAGGCATTCTTTGCCTTATATTGGCGTTTCTGCGTCGTGGTCCGTCGCAATGCTAGGCAGTCCTGACTGCTCAACGTAATAGACATGACTTCAGCCTCCGGGCTGTAGGCTGTCTCGATGGTCGATCCTAGACCCGAACTGGGATTAGGAAATGCCGAGATAGGATGGATGATCGCGAAGTTCCTGCCGTCTGCGATCGGTACTGGAAAGGCATTTTCAGCGAAACTCTGGACGCGCTCGTTGAATTTAGCGTTGGTCTCGAATTCGCCTTTCGAGGGAGCCTTCTGCTTCAGCACAGACGCAAGCACAGCATCGACGATGACTCCTTTGGTAGTTGGCTTGATGGCATCATCAGCGAGCGAGAAGGGTGGATTCGCATAAACCGCGATCGAGCTGACGTCCTTTGCATGAGTAACCAATTCTGGCCACTCACTGCGCGGCCCCCACCGGATCGAGATCTCGCCCGGCCCCCGACTGGCGGTCGCGGCAGTGGATCGGAGCGCCGAATCGCGAGCTCGGCCGCTTGGTCCCAGGCCGGCACGCCGCTGGATCGGACAAGCCGCAGATTCGTGATTGCACCGTCGAGCCGCATCGAAAACGCGAACTCGGCTTCCGGATCGCCGCGAAGATCGGGAGGGATCTGGAAGGCGAGACTGGCGCGGAAGTGCGACAACACCTTCGAGCCCCATAACCTCGTGGCCGCAGGCGTCTTTCCGTCCGGCACCAACAGCGCATTGAGACTTAAGGGGTAGGTGTTGGATAAGCGGGTGGCCGCAGGCGTCTTGCCGTCGGTCGCCACGGTAGGCGCTTCGGGCGCTGCCTGTGCGAAGGCTGTTAACACGCTCGTCGACAGGCACCAGCTCACGATGGCACGTGGCACACGGCGAACGCCCGGCACGGCGGCCAGGGGAAAAATCAGGGCCAAACGATTCCGTAGTCTCGACGCGCACATCAGCCGATGGTACCCGCCAGAGGCAGGCATGAGCCATTGTGCGACCCAAGTATTGCCTGCCAGCTCCAGCGGGCGCGAACGTGCCTTGCTGCCGGTAGGCATGTAGATCGACGTCGACCGGCCGGCCCGGCGCGGCGATGTCCACGATGGCCGAAACGCTCGGTCACGGTCCGCTGCAATACGCGGTCACGATCCCGAAAATCTCGACCACGTTGACCCGCAATTCCCAAGCGACGGTCATCGTCGAGAGGTTTGTGTCCGAGCAGCACTCCAGCGCATCGTTCCAAGGCCGGCCAGTGCAGCGCCGAGAAGCGCGAAAGTAGCGGGCTCGGGAGCTGATCCGCTGTCGTTCCTGGTCTGCGGCGGTACTGTCGACGAGATGACAACCGAGCCACCAGCCAAGCCATTGGTATTCGTGCGAAGAATTACAAACTCGAACTCCCCTGTTAGCCCGTACGCGCGACTCATCAAGGGATTGGCGATGTAAAAATCCGATTCCGAAGCACCTGCGGGCAAACCACCGATATCAATCGAGAACGCTGTTGGCAGTTGCTGAACGAATGATGCAGGGATCGGGCTTGCAGGAAAGGTGAAGTGCACCCCAGCGTTGTAGTGATCGGTTCCGTTGTACCGATCGAATGGCAACGTGCTTCCCGAAATTGATACTGGCATAGTCGACCAAGGCGCGCCGTCGATTTCAGCGGCCGCGGGCCCCGCGGTGCCGACGTTGAATAGCACCCCGGCTATTCGCCAATCCGTTCCCAAACCTGACCCAACGCCGCAGCATGACTCGGTCACGTGAATCGTGGCGATGCTACCGGAAATAGTAATGCTCGCCGTGCCAACGACATCAGCCTGCCCCGGAGAGTAAAGAGACGCGACGATCGTGGCTGAGGAGGAAAGCGGGGACACGATTAGAGCGGCAGGCGATGATCGCCATCTGGAGTTTCAACTGGCCCATGAAGTTTTCCATCTTGGGTGTCCGTTCGTCGTGTCGCCCGAGTCCAGTCGCAACTCGTGGCTCAATAGGTGAGCATTCTGACTGTGGTCTGCAGAATTACCGGTCGCATTCATTATCACTGGGCGTTCTCAGGTTGAACTCGGTCATGTGGGAATAGCTTGCCGTTGACGAAGGTGCGTAGGTCGTCGCCGGTCATCGCGGTGTTGCGGTCGAGCTTGCCGTCGGCGGCCTTGGGCGCCGCAGCCCTCCCAGCGGTAGGCTTTGTCAGGATGAAGCTGTAGGCCTTGCCTTCGAGCTCGGCCTCGGCGGCCTTGTCGTGCTCCAGGGCGTCGAGGTACTTCAGGAACAGCAACCAGGACGACTGTTCGGTGTAGTCCAGCTCGCTGGTGCAGCCGGCGTCCTTGTGCAGGATGTCGTCGATGTTTTTGAAAGTCTGCTCGAACATGGGCGGCGCGGTCTCGGGTCGGTGCGGATGGGACGGAGGTCGCCCACATTGTCTACAGATTTTCGATCAGTCCCAGCGGCACGGTGCTCGGCCGGGTGATAGGCAGTCCGGCCGACTGTCATCAAAGTTGACGATGAGGGTGACACGACCGTCACACGGCGGACGGGCCAGAAATCGCACGGAAGTCAGCAGGGCCCGCTGGCTGCGTCCGCGCGACGGGTGGCCACTCGGGTCCCAACCATGCCTCGGCGACGTGCTGGCGGTCCGCCTGGAGCCTCGACTGGCATCAGGGCTAACGGGCGTGCGCAATCGAATCATCGGGCGGGTGGCATGGACTCAGGACGCGTGGTCGTCATCACCCATAACGATGCTTGTGCGGCATCGCTGGCAATACAGACAGACCGGAGTCGTACAGACGTCAGCATAGCCCGCCGGCTGCGTCCATGCGCGGAGTGGCCACCCGCCAGCCAACCATGACGCGGGGACGCGTTGGTGGCGCGCCTGGAGCGTCGGATCCTCACGTCCCGACGCGATCGGGCCGCTCGGGAGTGTCACTGCGTGCTGGCGAGGAGGTCTTCGACTGAAGACTCCAACACGTACCATGTTGTAACGCAGGTCGCTTGATCAAATGCCGTTCTGCTTGTGACCGCCTGCCATGGATGAACAACATTCCTGGATTCACGCAGCGCATGACTGAATTTGCCACGATCAGTCTTAAGCCAACCAATCTCGACCGCAACGTCAATCAGGACGCTGAGAGACCAATCGTGTATCGCGATCTGCTTTCCGGCTCGGTCCTTAGGCGCGCGGGAGGATTGATAGGCCTGAGACACGGATAGCTGAGCTCTTGCGAGCAGGAGGCCTTCCAGGATGCTGCCCATAAGGATGACAGCAGAGGTAAAGGCCTCCACATGGATGCACTTCTGTGTTTCGTTCCACCGCCTGTCGAGCTCTTCCTTAAGGCCCGGTATGGAGCTGGTCAGGCGCGAGTAGTCTGGTGGGGCATGGATAGATTTCTTTGGCTTTTCGAAGGCCCCGGTATCAGGTAACGTGATCTCAGAGAGTGCGGTCTTCAGGAGATTCAGTGCCTGGGGTATCTGGATCATGACGGGAAGGACTCTCTCTTGTGACGCCTAACGCTCGGGCCAATTGGGCAGGTCCATTGCATGGCCAGTGTATGTTTCAGCAACCAACGCTGGCAATGTCCTGCGGGAAGATCGGCTCCGTACTGAACGTCAGGTCCACGCATTTGGGCGCCGCGCCGCCGGCATGATCGTACTGGGGCTGCACCAACTGATCGAATTCCACATTCAAATACAGCGTGCTCGCATCGCTTCCTTGGTACCTTGGCTGGTGATAATGCACTGGCTGCAAATCAACGCCCACTGGTGGCTTAGCAGTGCAGACTAGTCAACGAGTGCAGGCCGCTGATGCGCTGGCACCCTGCATGGTGCGTCGGCTCCGCAGTCGGATGCGCCTTTCAAGGAGCATCGCAACCATCATCTCCATACCGATCGGAGTCACGCGTGGCAGACCCGACGACGCCAGTCACCAGACGCGACGTTCAGGTGATTTTTTCTGATCAATCCGGCAGATCGCCGGTGAATCTGTGCCGACACTATCGAGGCGGGGCCGCGACAGCGTGTGCGGGGCACGGCCGTAAGCCGTGCTTTCCATTGCTTTGTTCTCGCACAACTGACAATCGGAGCCAACGTCCGCGCCAACATCAATGCGACGGCGAGCGGGCCTTCATGCGGGTTGGCGAGCGTGGCGCGGTGCTCAATGTGCTCTTCCGTATTGGATATGTGATGCCTTATATGCGCTGTGCTCAGGGGGTAAGTGCCGCGCCCCCTTGCCGCGCGTACCAGGACGACCGGCGGATAGTCGCCATGGGCGGCCGGCTCGCCCCTCACTTGATCATTCCGCGCGTTGATGCTCAGATACTTGGCGCAGGAGCAGGAGGCGGATGACGAAATGACCGAGGATGACAGCGACGACTACAAACGCATTTGTTGCGACTGCGTCAAAGAGGCTTACCTTGCGCGGGAGATCGGGAGGGACGGCCAGCCGGGAGAATGCTCGTACTGTAATCAGGCGCTAGCGTGCATCCCGGTCGAAAAGCTTGCAGACCACATCGAAACCGCCTTCGCCGACCACTATGTGCGCACCTCGAACCAGCCCGACTCCTGGCAGGAACGGGCCCTGGCCGACCCGGAGTCAACCTACGAGTGGGAGCGCGAGGGCCAGCCGGTCCTTGAAGCCATCCAGGAGGCCGCCTCGATCCCCGGCGAAGCCGCCACAGATGTTCTTGAGATACTCGACAACCGACACGGCGACTTTGAAGCAGCGGCCATTGGCGAGGAGACCGAGTTTTCCTCCGATACATACTACGAGGAGAAGGGTGCCAGCGCGCAAGGCTGGCACAACGAGTGGCACAGCTTCGAGCAGTCGTTAAAGACCGACGCACGGTTCTTCAGCCGGTCGGCCGCAGAGCTTCTCGGGCGAGTCTTCGGCCTTATCGACAGCCTCAAGACTACTAAACCGCGCCACCATCTTGTCGTCGATGCAGGTCCTGGTCGGACAATCTCCCAACTCTTTCGCGCCCGCGTGTTCCAATCAGATGAGAGGCTCGAAGAGGCGCTGTGCCGCCCGGACCTGCATCTGGGTTCGCCCCCAGCCCGGCTCGCAAGTGCGGGCCGGATGAACGCACGCGGAATCTCCGTATTCTACGGCGCGACCAATGCTGGCGTTGCGCTCGCTGAAGTGCGCCCACCCGTCGGAAGCAAGGTCGTCGTCGCGAAGTTCAGCATCATCCGGCCCCTGCGCCTTCTGGACCTTACGGCGCTCGATGACGTGCAGGACGGCGGCAGCATCTTCGATACCACCCTTAAAGGGCGGCTCGAACGGGTCGCGTTCCTGCGCACCTTGGGTGAGCGCATGACTCGACCCGTCATGCCGGACGATGAAGCCTTCGACTACCTCGCAACACAGGCCATCGCCGACTTTCTCGCGACCGAGAATGAGCCCCGGCTGGACGGGATCATTTTCGGTTCAGTGCAAGCGAAAGCCGGGCGAAATGTCGCCCTCTTTCATAAGGGCGCGCGCGTGGAACAGATGCCGTTTCCAGATGGCACCGAGATTACGGCACACACGGGTTACGACACCGATGACGGTTGGGATATCGACTACGGTGTCTGGGAAGAGGTGCCGAAACCGAATGCTCCTGCACCCCCCTGAGGATGATGGCGGTTCGTTTGGCTTCATGCCGCAGCCTCATGAGCCCTACAGGGCAGACGGAGACTGCCGGGAACCAGCCTTACGCGTCCATGTAGGGTCGGTCGAGGTCCACCACGTCAAGTGGGTCAAGGTCACCACCGCGTGCTTTGCCGTTAGTCGTCACCGACACGAAAAGTGGGATTTGAAGTTGTGACCTCGCGCCGTCGGTAAGGAACAGGCAGAAAGTGTAAAGGCCGGCTGGCGACTTCCTTCGTGCTTTGCATAAAGAGCCGGGCTCAACGCCGAGCTGTGCCGCGCCACCGGTCACGCCCTCAATCAATCTGGTACTGTCCACCTCGTGGTCCGACCCACCTCACGGGTCAAGGGGATTTGTTCCAGCTTGCGGCCCCTGGCACCCAGCCGAACGCCGCTAAATCGGAGACGGTCATGAACCGCCGCACGTTCCTCGCCAGCCTGCTGGCCATCACCGCATCGGCCCTGCTGCCGGTGCCCTTTTCCAAAGCCACCCTCGCCCAGGTCGATGATGTCTGGCACCGCCTGCTGGATGACCCGATCTACTTCGAGGTCGACGAGTTTCAGACCATCCGCGACCCGCGCGTGCCTGAGCCCGAGACCAGGGGCGACATCTTCGATGACATAGTGCCGCCCACCATCAAGACGCCCGACCAGCTCATCGCCATCGCCGAGCCTGGGCCGATGTGGCGCCGGCTGACGGACCTCGCGGACGAACGTCGCCAGGAGATCGAGTGGTCGATGGACAACGAGCTGCCGCCGGGCGAACGTCGTCGCCTCAAACGCGTCGCCGGCCTGCTGGCTGATCCCAATGACGGCTGGAAGCACTGGGTGCGCTTAGAGGGCCGCCGCAGCATGGTCGGCCTGCGTAAGGTCGTGGCCGACTGGCTCGCCGAGCCGATCGACTGGGATGAGCACGTTTGGTTCCCCGATGACATCGGGTCGATGGGCGCAGCGAAGGTCTTCTTCGAGTCGCTGGACTTCGACACGCTCGACGAGTTGGGCATCAAGATCGTGGAGGGCGAGTACCCGGGCAGCACGTACTACGCGGCCGAGCTGATGGTGGCGGTCGAGGCGGCGAACGTAGTGGCGGGGCGCCTTGGGGTGCCGGTGCGATTTCGCTGCGCGTGAGCACAGCACCGATCTGGCGCGAGAAGCGAGCCGGGTGCAGTCAGATCAGGCGTCAGTTGCAGTTCATGGACACAGCCGCTAGCCTCGACCAAGTAGTGCAGCGGCGCGCTCGGCGGTCCATCGCGGCCGCCGATCTGGCGACCGCTCATCAGCAGCCGCGCGAAGCCGTAGCCGCCGCGCGTGCTTCCACAAACCCGACGGAGCCTGGCGTCGTGGCGTCATCGCTTCGGAGCCTCGATCAGCCGCTCAAGATCGGGCGGGATGTCCATCGGCTTGAACGCACTGAAGTTCGCACCGCCTGTGTTGCCAACCGGCAATCGCCCTAACAGATGCCCGACCGGCACCAACGCGATACGCATCAACTGGCCCGTCACCTCGCGCCGGTCGCCCAGGACCCAGCCGATCCGCAGCATCTGCCAGTGCACGCGCAGGTGGGGGACGAAATCGAACTGACCGAGCACATGCGACCGCTCGAGAGCAGCGAACGCGCTCTTCGCGTCACCAGCGGCGCTGCGCCGGGCAGCCTCGGACATCGCGGTCTCGAAGGCCTCGATCCGCCGAGATCCCTTTGTCGTCACTTGCGCTCTCCCATTTTCAACAACCGCAGGCCGTTCAGAACGACAAGCAGGCTCGCGCCCATGTCGGCGAACACGGCCATCCACATCGACGCGTTGCCGAACACCGCCATGACCAGAAACACCGCCTTGATGCCCAGCGCCAGCGTGATGTTCTGCCACAGCACCGCGTGCGTGGTTCGCGACAGGCGAACCGTCTCGGCAATGCGGCGCAGGTCGTCGTTCATCACCACCACGTCCGCCGCCTCCATCGCGGTATCGGTGCCGGCGGCCCCCATCGCCACGCCGATGTCGGCCTGTGCCAGCGCGGGCGCATCGTTGATACCGTCACCGGTCATCGCGGTCAGGCCATGTTTTGACTGCAAAGCCTTGATCGCTTCGAGTTTGTCCTCGGGCAGCAGGTTCCCGCGCGCTTCGTCGATGCCGGCCTCGCGCGCGATCGCTGTTGCCGTGGCCTGGTTGTCGCCGGTCAACATCACCGGCGTGATGCCCAACGCCTTCAGCGATGCGACCGCATCTCGGGACGAGCCGTTGATCGTGTCGGCAACCGCAAACAAGGCGATGGCACCGGTGCCGGAAGCCAGCAGGCTGACCGTGCGACCCGCTTCCTCGTGCGTGCGCAACATGGCCTCCAGCGCCGCAGAGCATTGGCCACGCTCCTCGATCAAGCGATGGTTGCCCAGCACGTAAACGGTACCGCCAATGTCGGCCTGCACCCCGCGACCGGCGATGGCCTTGAAGTCCTTTGCCTCGACCTTGTTGGGCCGCAAGCCCACGGCGATGGCGCGCGAAACTGGATGGTCGGAGTGCCCTGCCAGCGCCGCGGCGATGTGCTCGGCGGCGGCAGCATCGGTCCCCGGACCGAGCACCTCCCAGGCCACCAGCTTGGGCTTGCCCTCGGTGATCGTGCCGGTCTTGTCCAGCGCGATGGCCTTGAGCTTGCGCGCCTCTTCCAGATAGATCCCGCCCTTGATCAGGATGCCGCGGCGCGCCGCGGCCGCCAGGCCGCTGACGATCGTCACCGGGGTCGAGATCACCAGCGCGCACGGGCAGGCGATGACCAGCAGCACCAGCGCCTTGTAGACCGCCTGCATCCAGGTCCAGCCGAACAGCCAGGGGCCGAGCAGCGCCACGGCCAGCGCGATGACGAACACCGCCGGCGTGTAGACGGCCGCGAAGCGCTCGACAAAGCCCTGCGTGGGCGCGCGCGTGCCCTGCGCTTCCTCCACCGCGTGGATGATGCGAGCGAGCGTCGAGTTCGACGCCAGCGCGTTGACCTCGAACTCGAAGGTGCCGGTCTCGTTGATCGTGCCCGCGAACACCGGGTCGCCAACCGCCTTGTCCACCGGGATGCTCTCGCCGGTCACCGGCGCCTGGTTGATGCTGGTGTTCCCGGCGGACACCACGCCGTCCATCGGCACGCGCTCACCGGGCCGCACACGCGCGATGGCGCCAAGCACCACCGAAGCGACCGGCACGGTCACCCAACCGCCGTCGGCCTGCCGCACAGAGGCCTCTTCGGGCGCCATGGCCAGCAGGCCCTTGATCGCGTTGCGGGCGCGGTCGACCGCGCGTGCCTCGATCGCCTCGGCGATGGCGTAAAGCGCCATCACCATCGCTGCCTCGGGCCACTGGCCGATGACGAACGCGCCTGTGACGGCCACGGCCATCAGCGCGTTGATGTTCAGGCGCCCATGGCGCAGCGCCGTAAGACCCTTCTTGTAGACGTCAAAGCCGGCCAGCCAGATCGCTGCAGCCGCCAGGGCGAGCCCCGCGGCCTTCCAGACCTGCGTGTCCGGGGCGAAGAAACCAAACACCTCCGCACCCAGGGCCAGCAGCAGGGCCCCCCCGAGCCGCCACGCCCCGCCCGACTCGGCGCCATGGTCGTGGTCGTCCGATCCGGTTCCGGCCTCGCTCGCCGCGACGACACCCGTCTCCGGCACCGGCTGCGGGTCGAAGCCGGCCTTGCGGATCGCGGCAACGGCCTGCTCGACGCAAGCAGGCGGGGCATCGATGGCCATCGTGCGCTGCCCGAGTTGAAAAGTCATCGCGCGAATGTCGGCGAGGTGCTCGACCGCGCGCCGAATCTCCGACTCCTCGCTGGCGCAGTCCATCGTCGGCACACGAAACCTTGCCCAGCCGGCAGGTACGACGACGCCTTGCGGCGCCGACGCGGTGCAAGCGCTTCCTTGACAGGCATCGGCGGGATTGCCGCCTGCAGTGGAAGCGGCGGGAGTGTGGACGGTACTCATGGATGTGCTCCTTGGATCATGACCGCCATTGCAAACCCTGAAGTCGGTGTAGAGTCAAGGATTCGATTCACTATGGAGAAGGCGATGCGCATCGGAGACTTGGCCGAGTCGACGGGCACAGCGGTCGAGACTATCCGCTTCTACGAGCGCGAAGGGTTGATGCCCGCCGCGCAGCGCGCTGACAACAACTACCGCATCTACACGACCACCCACGCGCAGCGGCTGGCTTTCATCCGACATTGCCGCAGCCTGGACATGACGCTGGACGAGATCCGGATGCTGCTGCAGCTTCGCGATGGGCCCGTACAGGGCTGCGGCGAGGTCAATGAACTGCTCGATGAGCACATTGAGCACGTCAACCACCGCATTCGCGAACTGCGCACCCTGCAGAAAGATCTGAAGGCGCTGCGCGCGAAGTGCGGCACGTCCCACGCGAACGAGCGGTGCGGCATCCTCAAGGAGCTCGACACCGCGGCCGGCCAGGCCAACTCGGGACCGCCACACCGTCACATCAGCGGTACGCACTGAGAACCTGCCATCGCCCGGCCTGAACGATGAAGGTGTCCAAGCCTGGGTCGCCCTGGTTGATGGGCGCATTGCCCGAAAGGGCAGCACCGACCGCATGAACCGACTCTTCAGTTCAGAACGAAACGTGCCGTCGACGTCTTGCCGGCTACGATCACCACCGCGATCACCTTGGTCCCCGCCGCGGTCTTGAAGCTGCCTTTGGCTTCCAGCCGGCCACCTGCCGGCTTGAGTTCGACGTCTTGCTTATCATTGCCAGCGAGCAGTGTGAGTTTGGCCGAGGCATTGCTCAGGTCGACTGCCTTGCCGTGGGCTCGCAGGTACAACTGCAAGGCGTCTGGCTTTGCGACGAGTTCATAGTCCACGTCCCTGACATCAACGACAACGCCTCCGTGAAGCGGCTTGTGATCACCCCCACCCGCGGCGAGGACGTGGGTGGCGACGAGGAAGAAAAGTGCAGTGATCATTGCCGCTGAATTCATGATGATTCCTTTCGTGGAGAGGTTGAAACCCGGGATCGCCTGCCATCCTCGATTCAGAATGCTTCGCCATCGGCGCTCTCCCGAAGGCGCTCCGAAGGTTTGCGTCCGAACAGCCAGAACATGACTGGCGTGAGAAACGTATCCAGCAGCGTCGAGCTGATCAGGCCCGAGAAGATCACCACCGCCACTGGGTTCAGGATTTCCGTGCCGGGGCGCTCTGCTTCGAACAACAGCGGTGCCAGCGCGAATGCAGTCACCAGCGCGGTCATCAGGACCGGACTCAGGCGCTCGAGCGAGCCGCGCATGATCATCGGCAGATCGAAGCGTTCGCCTTCCAGTCGCATCAGATTGATGTAGTGACTGACCTTCAGGATGCCGTTGCGAACCGAAATGCCCGCCAACGTGATGAACCCGATCAGCGCGGCCACCGACAAGGGCTGGCCGGAAAGCCACAAACCCAGCACCGCGCCCACCAGTGCCAGAGGAATGTTTCCCATGATCAGGGCCGCCAGCGCGACCGACCGGTAGCGGCTGTACAGCACCACGAACATCAGCACCAGCGACACCAGCGACAGCAGGCCCACCAGCCTGGAGGCCTCCTCCTGCGCTTGAAACTGGCCTCCGAGCGTGACGAAATAGCCTTCAGGCATCTTGCCTTCGGACACGACACGGCGGATGTCGGCGACGATCTCGGACAGCGCTCGACCCTGGGCGTTGGCGGACAGCACGATGCGCCGCTTGCCGTCGTCGCGGCTTACCTGATTCGGGCCATCGCTGTCTTCAATCAAGGCGACCTTCGACAGGGGCACCCGGCCGTTGGGCGTCTCAATCAGGATCGCGCCCAGTCCCTCGGGCGAACGGGCGGATTCCGGCAGCCTGACCACCAGCTGGAAACGACGCCCGCCTTCGACGATCTGGGTGATTCTTTCGCCTTCCACCAGGCTTTGCAGCGTCGCCAGGATCTGCGGCGCGGGCACACCGTAGCGAGCGGCCGCGTCGTAGTCGATTCGGATCTTGATCTGTGGCGCCAGCACCTGCTTTTCGATCTCGAGGTCGGCCAGGCCTTCGATGCCCGCCAGCCGCGTGCGCAACAGATCGGCCTGCCCGCGCAAGGTGTCCAGATCGTCACCGAAGATCTTGATGGCGATCTGGGACCGTACGCCGGACAGCATGTGATCGATCCGGTGCGAAATCGGCTGTCCGATCGCAATCGCGGCGGGCAGGTTCACCAGTCGGGAACGAATGTCGGCGGAGATCTCGGCCATCGAACGGGTCAGTTCCAGCGCAGGCTTCAGGCCGACGTCCAGTTCGCTCACATGCACCCCTTCTGCATGCTCATCCAGCTCGGCACGGCCGCTGCGCCGCCCGACGTGTGTGACCTCCGGCACGCCCTTCACCAGCCGCTCGGCCTGTTGGGCCAGGGCCGAGGACTCCGCCAGCGTCACCCCGGGGTTCAGCCGCAGTCCGATCAGCAGGGTTCCTTCGTTAAAGGGCGGCAGGAATGTGGTCGGAAATAGCGGCACGGTGACCATGGCCGCCACGACCGCCACCGCACCCGCGCCCAGCGCGGCTTTGGGGTAACGCAACGTCGCAGCCAAGGCGCTGTGGTACCGGCGCTTCAACCACGCCAGCAGCCAGGTGTCGCCATGATCGAGCGACTTCATGCTCGGCAACAGGTAAGCCGCCAACACGGGCGTGACCGTGACCGAGACCAGCAGGGAAGCCAGGGTCGAGACGATGAATGCGATGCCCAGGGGTACGAAAAGGCGGCCTTCGATGCCGGGCAGCGCAAACAGCGGCAGGAACACCAGAACGATGATCACCGTCGCGTACAAGATGGCCGAACGCACCTCCATGGTGGCTCGTGCGACCAGCTCCAGGATGTTCACTCGATTGGCAGGGTCTGCGGCTCGATCGGCTTTGATCCGACGTAACACGTTCTCGACGCCGACCACGGCGTCGTCCACCAGCCCCCCAATGGCGATCGCCAGCCCGCCGAGCGTCATGGTGTTGATCGACAGGCCGAAGTACCGGAACACCAGGGCCGTGATGAAGATCGACACGGGAATGGCGGTCAGCGCAATGAGCGTCGGGCGCAACGTACCCAGGAAGAAAAACAGGATGACGGCGACAAAGACCGATGCGCCGATCAGCTTGCCTTGAAGCGTGGCAATCGATGCTTCAATAAAGCTCGCTTGCCGAAACGTCACTTTGGGCGAGTCCATGCCCGCCGGCAGGGCACGCTTCATGTCGCCCAGTGCCGCCTCGACCTTTCGTGTCAGTTGGATGGTGTCGGCGGTCGGTTGCTTCTGAATGCCCAGGATCACCGCGGGCCGCCCTTCGAAGCCGGCATCGCCCCGCTTGATGGCTGGCGCGAACGTCACCTCGGCGATCTGGCGGACGAGAATCGGTTGGCCTTGACGAGCGGTCAGCGCGAGATTCTTGAGGTCGTCCAGGCGCGAGGTGCGTCCGATGTGACGGATCAGGTATTCGCGACCGTTCAGTTCCAGGAATCCGCCCGAGGTGTTCGACGAGTACCCGCGCAGCGCGCTCTCGAGCTGATCGTGCGTGATGCCCAGTTCCGACATGCGCGTGGTGTTGGGTTGCACCTGGAACTGACGGACTTCGCCGCCGATCGGGATCACCTGGGCAACACCCGGTATCGCCATCAGGCGCGGGCGCAATACCCAGTCCGCGTACTCGCGAACCTGCATCGGCGAAATCCGGGTCGTGTCGATCGGGATGGCGATCTGCATGATCTCGCCCATGATCGAGCTGATCGGCCCCATCCTGGACACCACGCCGGACGGCAATCCACCCTCCATGGAGGACAACCGCTCCGACACCATCTGGCGGGCACGAAAGATGTCGGTCGTCCAGTCGAAAACCACGTAGATGAACGACAGGCCGGCGCTCGATACCGAACGCACGCTGTCTACGCCGGGCAATCCATTCAGGGTGGTTTCGAGCGGGAAAGTGATCAATTGTTCGACCTCTTCGGCGGCCATGCCTCCGGCTTCCGTCATGACGGTCACTGTCGGGCGGTTCAAATCGGGGAAGACATCGACCGGCGTACGCGAGAGCGTGAACGCGCCATAGGCCATCAGCACCAGGCTGCCGATGACCACCAGCAGCCGGCTGCGCAGGCTGTTCTGCAAGAGCCAATTGAACATTGGGGCGGCCCTGTCAGCGGATCTGGTTGATCAGGCTGGCGCCTCGGGTGGCGATGCGATCGCCGACCTTCAGGCCCGCGACGATCGCGACGCTCACGCCATCCAGCGGCTCGACAGACACCGTGCGAGGCTCGAATCGCTCCGGCGCGCTCTTGACCCAGACGATGGTCTGGTTCGATGGGCTTTTCATGAGCGCCGACGCCGGAACGCGCATGCCCTGCCTGCGTCGGGCGCTTTCGATCGTCACCTTGACCGGTTGCCCAACCGCCAGCCCGGACAGCACCGGCCCCTGAGCGCTGAACAGGATTGGCTGCGCCTGTTCGCGCAGACTGCGTCCCGCACCCACGAGCTTCAACGCCACCCGTTGCGATCCCACGACCAGGAACGCCGCTGCAATGTCCGCGGCAATCGTCGGATCGTAGGACAGCACTTCGACGTTCAGGCGCTGCGGATCGATCACCTCGAAGACCAGCTCGCGCGCCTCGATCACCTGTCCGACGACCGCGTGACTGGAGGCGATCACACCGGTCACTGGCGCGACCAGGGGGTCCCGGCTGACCAGGCTTGCACCGACCGCCGTCATTCGGCCGGCCAGACTTTGTACCTCGCTTTCCAGCGCCTCGATGTCCTTGCGCGGAACGGTGTCCGAGAGTTCTCTGAGGCGCGCCAGACGCTTTTCGGCCAGCGCGCGCGAGGCCCTCAGTTCAGCCAGTTGCGCAGCCTGGTTGGCACGCTCGATCACGCCACTGGTGGGCTCGACTGTGGCGAGCACCTCTCCGCGTACGACCTTTTGCCCGATCGATGGAAAGCCGCGAGGCCCCGCCTGCAGCCGCCCGGCCAGCACCGCCTGAACCTTGCCACCGGCGTTGGGATCCATGACGACCTTGCCGGCCAGTTCGACGGCTTGCGCCAGGTCGCCCATGACCACCGGCTGCGTGCGTACGTCCATTTGCCGCTGCGCCGGCTTGGGCAGAAAGACGGCCCCGTCCGGAAGGCGGTGCGGGCCAATGCTCACAGACGCTGTCGGCGCCTCAGAATGAGGGTGCCCGCCCCCGGCGTTCACAGGGCCGCTCAACATCCACACCGATGTCCACATCGGAATCGACACCTGGCTGATCCATCGATTCAGACTCATGCCTTTTCTCCCACGCCACTCGACGACCTGGCCCGCCACCGACGAGTCAACCAGACGACCGGTACCAGCAAAGCCAAGGCAGCACCGGCCATCCACGCATACCTTTTCCAGTGAGTCAGGCGGCTGGATGTCGAATCGGCTGTCGGCGGGTGGATGTCCAGTTCGCCCGCAAGCAAGTCGGTATCGCCCTGCGCATACACGGTCGCCGCCACCGCATTGATCCCCGCTTTGAGCGGCTGCGACAGCACGGCTTCGAACACGCCTTCACCGAGCGCGCGGGTCGGCAACTTGGTCCCACCGACCTCGATGTCGAGCCGGCCGTCCTTGACCGGACGGTTGTCGGCGCTGTGATCCAGGTAGAGCACAAGCCGACGATCCTCGAGTACTCCAACGAGTTCGAATCCCTCCGAGACGGCGCTGAATCGCGGTTGGGTAGGGCCGGCGACACCCGAAGGGGCTGCGTCATGGTTGTGCCCGTCACCGGCCAAAGCGGCGCTGGGACACGCCAGCATCAGTAGAAGGGCCAGGCAACAGCCGGTCAGCAC
>JADJVQ010000045.1 GCA_016710525.1 Burkholderiaceae bacterium | reverse complement strand
CCATCACGAGCGTGATTCTCGACTTCGACGGCGAACAATGGCGCAATGGCGGCAACACCAGCGCCCATGCGATGGCGCTCGAGTACGGCCTGGGTGGCGACGACTTCACCGCCATCACCTGGACGAGCGCGCCGGCCTCCTTCGCCTGGACCTCGCCGGTGGTCGGCAGCACCGCGGCCGCCATCGACGGCAATGCCGCCGGTCTTGTCGACCTCGTCGGCGGCGCCTTGAACGGCCTCACCTGGAACGTCGATCAGACCCTGTGGCTTCGCTGGGTGGAGGTCAACAACACCGGCAGCGACCACGGCCTGGCCATCGACAACTTCGCGCTCAGCGTTCCGGCGGCTGCGCCCGGTGACATGCAGATCACCGAGTACCTGTACTCGGGCGCCAGCGGCGAATACATCGAGTTCACCAACGTCGGGGGGACCGCGGTCGATCTGACGGGCTGGAGCTTCGACGATGCCGACCGCGTGCCCGGCGCACAGAGCCTGAGTGCCTTCGGCATCGTGCAGCCCGGTCAGTCGGTCATCCTCACGGAGGCGAGTGCGGACGCGTTCCGCACGGCCTGGAACCTGTCCGTTGCGACCCCGGTGATCGGCGGACTGACCAACAACCTGGGCCGTGGCGACGAAATCAACCTCTACGATGCGGCGTCCGTGCTGGTCGACCGCCTGACCTACAACGACCAGACCATCCCCGGAACACCGCGCGCGCAAAACGCCAGCGCCTGGGCTCCGTCGGACCAGCTGGCCAGCCAGACCATCGACTCCGACTGGCGGCTCTCGACCCTCGCAGACGCGCAGAACTCGCGCAGCTCGAGCGGCAGCGATCTCGGCAATCCGGGCCACTTCAACACCGGCGCCGCGGGTGTGCTGGTGATCGAGGCGGACGGCGCGACGCAGCTCACCGAGGGCGGAGCGACCGACACGTACACCCTGACGCTGCGCAGCCAGCCCGCGGCCGACGTGATCATTGCGATCAACGGCAACTCGCAGGTCGCCCCCAGCACCCCGACGGCCACTTTCACACCGGCCAACTGGAACACACCGCAGACGGTGACCTTGACCGCGATCGACGATGCGCTGGCCGAAGGCACACACGCCGGCACGGTCAGCCACACCGTCACCAGCGTCGACGCGAACTACAACGCCCGCGCGGTCGCAACGGTAGCCGCCACCATCACCGACAACGATGGCGCACCGCTGCCCGCCGTGAACCTGTCGGTGAGCAGCAATACCGGCAGCGAAGCCGCCGCCACCCGGATCACGATCACCGCAACCGCGTCCGCCGCGGTGGCCGCCAGCCAGACCGTGAGCCTCGGGATCACCGGCACTGGCATCACCGCCAGCGATTATTTCCTGACCGGTACCACCATCACGATTCCGGCCGGCCAGTCCAGCGGCTCGGTGAGCTTCATCGTGGCCGACGATGCCACCGCCGAAGCCGCGGAAACCGCCACGCTGAGCCTGAGCAATCCGAGCGCCGGCATCACGCTGGGCGCGACCCTCTCGCAGAACCTGACCATTACCAACAACGACGCCAGCTTCCTCACCAAGCTGGGCGGCGCGACCAGCACGACGGCCTCCGAGATTCCCGCCTTCGATCCGGGCAGCGACCGCGTGTATGTGGTCGCCGCAAGCACCGTCAATGTCTATTCGATGGCCGCCAACGGCAGCTTGAGCGCATTGCCCAACCTGGCCCCCGGTTTCAGCGCGCCCGCCGGCACCACCGTGTCGCCCAACAGCGTGGCGATTCACGATGGCATCGTCGCGGTCGCCTATCAGATTCAGCAGACCGCCACCAGCGCCCACCTCACCGGCCGGGTCAGCTTCTTCACCGCGGCGACCGGCGCCTTCCTGAACTCGGTGGAGGTCGGCAACCTGCCCGACATGCTCACCTTCACGCCCGACGGCAGCAAAGTGCTGGTCGCCAATGAAGGCGAACCGAACAGTTACGGTGTGACGGGCACCTCCTTCGACCCGGAGGGCTCGGTCAGCATCATCGACATCTCCGCTGGCGTGGCCAATGCCACGGTGGCGAACGCCTCGTTCGCCGGGTTCAACAGCCAGATCGATGCCTTGCGCGCCTCGGGCGTGCGGATCACCGGCCCGGGCGCCACGGTCGCCCAGGACCTCGAGCCCGAGTACATCACCGTGCTGCCGGGGGGCACCACCGCGCTGGTCACGCTGCAGGAAGCCAATGCGCTTGCCCGCCTGGATATCGCGACGGCCACCTTCACCCAGATCACTCCCCTGGGCGTGACCGATCGCAGCCTGGCCGGCAACGGCATCGACGCCAGCGACCGGGACGGCGGCATCAGCATCCGCAATTTTTCGGGCACAGGGGCACTCCAGGCCAACACCGTGGTCGGCCTGTACCAGCCCGACGCGATCGCCAGCTACAGCGTCGACGGACAGACCTACGTCATCACCGCCAATGAAGGCGACTCTCGTGCCTATACCGGCTTCAGCGAGGAGATCAGGGTCAATTCGGCCGCCTATGTGCTCGACCCGACGATCTTCCCCAATGCGGCCAGCCTGAAACTGGACGCCAACCTGGGCCGGTTGCAGCTGACCAATGCCACCGGCAATACCGACACCGACGGCGACATCGACCGCATCGAGATGTTCGGCGCTCGCTCGTTCTCGATTCGCGACGCCAGCGGCAACCTGGTCTACGACAGCGCCGATCTCATCGAGCAGCTCACCGCCACCCGCACCCCGACGCTGTTCAATTCCGACGGCGCGGCGGCGAGCTTCGATACGCGCAGCGACAACAAGGGTCCGGAACCGGAGGGCGTGGTGATCGGCACGATCAACACCCGGATCTACGCCTTCGTCGGGCTGGAGCGGGTGGGCGACATCCTGGTCTTCGATGTGTCCGTTCCTGCGGCTCCGCAGTTCATCCAGTACATCAATACGCCGGAAGACGTGTCCGTCGAAGGCCTGGCCTTCGTGTCGGCCGCCAACAGCCCCACCGGCAAGCCGCTGCTGATCACCGCCAGCGAGGTCAGCAACACCGTGGGCGTGTTCCAGATCAACGTGCCGCTGCACATCCGCGACATCCAGGGCAGCTCGCACATCTCGCCGCTGAACGGTCAGGGCGTGCAGAACGTGGGCGGGATCGTCACCGCCATCGCGGCCAACGGCTTCTACCTGCAGGACCCCTCGCCCGACAGCAATCCTGCCACTTCGGAGGGCATCTTCGTTTTCACCACCAACGCCGCGATCCTGGGCGCGCGCACCGTGGGCGAAGCGGTGCAGGTCAGCGGCACGGTGTCCGAATTCCGCCCGGGCGGCAATGCGGACAACCTCACCATCACCGAGATCGCCCACGACGCGGCGGTGCAGACGCTGAGCGTCACGCCCTGGACCCAGGCTCCGGGCACGATCATCACCCCCACCGTCATCGGCAACGGCGGCCGCGCCCAGCCCGCGGCGGTCATCAACGACGACGGCAGCGTCAATGTCGAGACAGGGGGCGACTTCTCGCCAGCGACCGAGGGCATCGATTTCTACGAGAGCCTCGAGGGCATGCTGGTCCAGATCAACAATCCGGTGGCCACCTCGCCGACGGCGCACTTCAGCGCCAGCGAAGAAATCTGGGTGCTGCCCGACGATGCCGCCAATGCGACGAGCCGTACCGTGCGCGGCGCCAGTCTGATCACCGCCACCGACTACAACCCGGAACGCATCCAGATCGACGATCTGAACAACGCCACCACCTTGCCCGACGTGAACGTGGGCGCGCGGCTCGGCACGATCACCGGCGTGGTGAGCTACGACTTCAACAACTTCGAGGTGCTGGTTCCGACCGCGCCGAGCGTCGTGCAGGCGTCGGGGCTGAGC
Source organism: Burkholderiaceae bacterium (assembly GCA_016710525.1). Lineage (GTDB taxonomy): Bacteria > Pseudomonadota > Gammaproteobacteria > Burkholderiales > Burkholderiaceae_E > Quisquiliibacterium. The sequence continues at coordinate 63,975 of JADJVQ010000045.1, read as the reverse complement.
AGGGAAGTGACCGCACTGGTAGCTACCCCAGACCAGCTGACCGTGGCCACCTTCAACGTCGAGAACCTCGACCCTGCCGATGGCGCGCCGAAGTTCGCCGCGCTGGCCGATGCGATCGTCGGCAACCTGCGCTCGCCGGACATCCTCACGCTCGAGGAAATCCAGGACAACAACGGTGCGACCAACAACGGCACTGTCGCGGCCGATATCACCCTGAATACGCTGATCGCCGCGATCGTCGCGGCGGGCGGCCCTGCGTACGAGTACCGCCAGATCGATCCGGCCAACAACCTGGACGGCGGTGAACCCGGCGGCAACATCCGTGTCGGGTTCCTGTTCAACCCCGCCCGCGTCGGCTTCGTCGAGCCCTCGCTGCAGCGTCTCACCGACGGCAACCTGGGCGACGGCGATGCGTTCGCCAACAGCCGAAAGCCCCTGGTCGGCGATTTCACGTTCAATGGCGAAACCGTCACCGTCATCGCCAATCACTTCAACTCCAAGGGAGGCGACGATCCGCTGTTCGGACCGACCCAGCCCCCGGTGCTGTCCAGCGAAATACAACGCACGCAGCAGGCAACGATCGTGGCCGACTTCGTGCAGGCCAGGCTGGCGCTCGATGCCAATGCCCGGATCATCGTGGCCGGCGATCTGAATGACTTCGAGTTCGCCAACCCGGTCTCGGTCCTGGAAGGCGTCGGCCTGAGCACGCTGATCGAAGTGCTGCCCGCCCAGGAACGTTTTACCTACAACTTCCAGGGCAACTCGCAGACGCTCGACCATATCCTGACGAGCGCCAGCCTGCGCAGCGCGCTCGATGGCTTCGACGTGGTCCACATGAACTCCGAGTTCGCCGATCAGATCAGCGACCACGATCCTTCGGTGGCACGCTTCAACATCGAGCGCGCCGGCGTGGTTCGCACCGGCGATGCCGGTGCCAATACGCTGGTCGGCACCGAATTCGCCGACACCCTAATCGGCGGACTGGGTCGCGATGTGCTCACGGGCGGACTGGGGCGCGACCGGTTCGTCTACACCAGCCTGCTCGATGCCGGCGACCGCATCACCGATTTTGTGGTCGGCACCGATCGGCTGGTGGTCGATCAGATGCTTGCACGTCTGGGTTACACGGGCAGCGACCCGATCGGCGATGGCTACCTGAATGTGTTCGACTCGGGCGCCGACATCCTGGTGACCATCGATCCGGACGGTTCAGCCGGCCCGGCCGCCGCGCGCCTGCTGGCCGAACTGACGGGAATCCCGAGCAGCAACGCACAGGAACTGTTCTTCTGAGATCGCGTCGAACCGGGCCGCCCGAGCGGTCCCGGTGCATCGCTCCTTCCTTCAATTCAGGCAAAGGCCCTCCGCCATGACTCCACTGCTCGCCCAATCCGCCACGACGCTGCTCCTGGCCCTTGCCACCCTGCTGCCGCTGCCGGCGCAGGCGGCGCTGATGAATTACCAGTTCACCGTTCAGAACGACAACAACGGCACACTGGCCAACCAGTCGTTCGCCGGCAGCTTCTCATTCGACGATGCCAGCTTCACGACCGATGGCAGCGAACGGCTCTACACGCTGACCGGGTTCAGTTTCGGGTTCAAGGGGACCACCTTCGGCGCCCTCGATCTGGTCGATCCGAAGGCGATCCTGATCAACGGCCAGCTGGTCGGGCTGTCCGCGGTGCACGCATCGGACCCCCGATTCGCCTTCACCCGCGGCTTCGGCGCGGCGCTGCCTGCCGGGTTCGCCTACGATGACAACGGCCGCGACAGCAGCGGCACCGTGCGTTTCGAGCGCATCAGCACCACCGACGTTCCCGAACCGGCCACGATCGCGCTGTTCGCCGGCGCCCTGCTCGGCTGGTGGGCGCGCCGCACACTCGGCCCGTGCGGCTGAAGGCCTGGCGGCATAGCCGCGCCGGGCGCGCCCGCAAATACGGAACAGCCGCCAGGCCGACGGCGCTACTATCGCGCGGAAAGCCCCTGGCGAGCGCACGGCATTCGCATCGGCCACCAGGCGCTCGCGCGGAGGTACCCCCTTGGACGGACCCAACACCAAATCGATGGCAACGCCGGCGCAGATGCATGAGCGCATCGGCTCGGACTTCGGCACATCCGAATGGATGCTGCTCGATCAGGCGAAGGTCAGCGCATTTGCCGACCTCACCGACGACCGTTATTTCATCCACACCGACCCCGAGCGCGCCAAGCGCGAAACGCCCTATGGCGGCACGATCGCGCATGGCTTCCTGACCCTGTCGATGCTCGCGCAGATGGCCTACCAGGTCTGCCCCGCGGTGGAGGGCACCAAGTCCGGCGTGAACTACGGTTTCAACCGGCTGCGCTTCGTCGCCCCCGTGCCGACCGGATCGCGGGTGCGCGGGCGCTTTCGCCTGAAAGACTTCGAAACCCGGCCCGGGGAACGCTGGCAGGCAACGTGGGACGTGTCGGTCGAAGTGGAAGGCGGCACCAAGCCGGCCATCGCCGCTGAATGGCTGAACGCGGGCTTCTTCTGAGGCCCGGGAACTTCAGGCCCCTGCCCGCGCGCTTCGTGCCCGCGCACTTCGGGGATATGCGGCGACCCGCGCTGCGCGCCCGACACAACGCCGCGCGCGCAAGCGCCTCAGCCTCCTGAACACGCCATCGTCGGCCGTGGCCGGCGGCGCCGGGCCGGATGCGGCCGCGCGCGCCCGCGCCAATCGCCGCGGCATCCTCTGGATGTGTGCGGCGATGGCGTTTTTCATCGTCAACGACGCCCTGGTCAAGCATGTGAGCGAGCGGGTGCCCACCGCGCAGCTGATCTTCGTGCGCGGCCTGATGGCCGCCGTGCTGGTACTGGCCGTTGCACATCGGCTCGGCGCCACCGCGCGCATCGCCGAGATGGCCCGCGGCTGGGTCGCGATCCGCGCGCTGATCGAGGCCGTGGCCGCGTTCCTGTACCTCGCGGCCCTGTTCAAGCTGCCGATCGCCAATGCCACCGCGATCAATCTCGCCTCGCCACTGTTCATCGCCGTGCTGGCGATGATCTTCCTGGGCGAACAGGTCGGTCGCAAGCGCTGGCTGGCCATCGCCATCGGTTTCTTCGGCGTGCTGCTGGTGATCCAGCCGCGCGCCGAGGGATTCAACGCCTATGCCTGGCTGTGCCTGCTCTCGACTGTTTTTCACGCGACCCGCGACCTGATCACCCGCAAGATTCCCGCCATCGTGCCCTCGATCCTGGTCACGCTGGCCACGGCCCTGGCCGTGATGCTGCTGGCCGGATCCCTGGTCGCGCTCGAAGGCTGGCAGCCGATGCTCTGGCGTGACGTCGGGCTGCTGTGGCTGGCCTCCGGATTCCTCGCGGTCGGGTACTTCGCGATGGTCAGCGGCGTGCGCCAGGGGGAAGTCTCGCTGGTGGCGCCGTTTCGCTACACCGGCCTGCTGTGGGCACTGGTGGTCGGGTTCGTGTTCTGGGGTGACGTGCCCAACGGACTGGCCTGGTGCGGGATCGCGCTGCTGATCGGCGCGGGCCTGTGGATGCTGCACCAGGAAAGGGTGCGGGCGCGCGGGTAGTGCCAGCAGCGCTCGCGCCCCGAGCGCAGGGCCGATTCAGGCCAGCGGTTTGCGGGTCTGGGCGATCACCCAGCTGGCGTAGGCCGGCAGCGCCGCGTCCGGCCGGACGGCGACGATCTCGGGCAGTTCGTACGGATGCAGCGCCCGCAGGCGCGCCGCCATGTCGGCAAAGCGAGAGGCCGATGTCTTGATGACCAGACCGACCTCGGTGGCAAGCTGGACCTCGTCCTGCCATCGGTACACCGATTGCACACCTGGCAGGATGTTCACGCAGGCCGCCAGCCGCTCGCCGACCAGGGCCTCGGCGACGAGGCGTGCGCACGTCTCGTCGGGCGCCTGGCAGAACACCATCAGCATCGTGTCCGGTGCGGGGATGTCGACCGGGCGCGGCCGCGCGGCCGGGGGCTTGCCGTCCATGATCAGCCGGGCATCCACTTGCCCGCCTTGTCGCCCCAGAGCTGCTTCAGGCGGGCATCGCGCCCGCAGCTGGTGCGGTAGTACTCGTAGCGGATCGGATTCTTCTTGTAGTAATCCTGGTGGTAGTCCTCGGCCGGATAGAACGTGCCGGCCGCCGCCACCTGGGTCACGACAGGCTCCTTAAACGGCTTGGATTTTTCGAGCGCCGCCAGCGAGGCCCGCGCCAAGCGCATCTGCTCTTCGCCGACCGTGAAAATGGCCGTGCGGTAGGGCGAGCCGGCATCGCAGAACTGGCGGTCCTTGACGGTGGGATCGATGGTGCGCCAGAAATACTCCAGCAACTGCGCGTAAGTGACCTTCTGGGGATCGAAGCTGATCTCGACCGCTTCGGCATGGCCGGTGCTCTTGCGCGACACCTGCTCGTAAGTGGGATTGGCCACCGTGCCGCCGATGTAACCGGACACCGTCGACAGCACCCCGGGAATCTTGTCGAAGTCGGATTCGACGCACCAGAAGCAGCCGCCGGCGAAGATCGCCTTGGCGGGCGCCGCTGCTCCCGCGCCGGTTTGCGCAGCGGCCAGCACGGGCAGCGACAGCAGCAAGGCTGCCGCGAGGCGGTACACAGAGTGGGGCAGACGCATGATGGTCAGGTCTCCAGGAACTTCAGGGCCACGCCATTATTGCAGTAGCGCTTGCCGGTGGGTTTGGGGCCGTCGTCGAAGACGTGGCCGTGATGGCCGTCGCAGCGCGCGCAGCGGTATTCGGTGCGCGGAAAGACGATCTTGTAGTCGGTGCGCGTGGTGAACGCACCGGCCAGCGCGGTGTGAAAACTCGGCCAGCCAGTGCCGCTGTCGAATTTCGCCTCCGAGCTGAACAGCGGCAGGTCGCAGGCCACGCAAAGGTAACGGCCCTTGCGCTTTTCGGTGTTGAACGGACTGGTGAAAGGCCGCTCGGTGCCCTCTTCGCGCAGGACGTTGTATTGCGCGGGCGTGAGCCGCTTCTTCCAGTCGGCATCCGACAGGCGCAGCGGTTCGATCCCGGCGGGCGCCTTGCCCTGGGCAGTCGCCACCTTCGGAAAGAACACGCTCGCCAGAAATCCATAAAGCCAGTGTCGCCGGGTCATTGGTTGCCTCACAGTAAAGGGATACAACAGGCTATTCGTCGCGCACGGTCTGCCGGTTACACGCGATCGCGTTTCGTTCAGTCGTGCAGGCGCTCGGACTCGATCACCTGCACACCAGCGGGCGCTGCCAGCGCTGCCTGCAGCATCGCTCGCGCCACCCGCTCGGTGCTGACGGCACGCACCCGGCGCGGCAGCAAGGGACGCAGCAACCGGGCAAAGACCAGACCGATCGCCTCGCCGGGCCGGTTGTCCGGCCGCGGACCGCCGTCGAGCAGGCTTGGCCGCACCAGTGTCAGCGAGCCGAACCCGATGGCCCGCAGATCTTGTTCGATCTCGCCCTTGACCCGCAGGTAGAAGGAGCCGGCGGCCGGATCGGCGCCCAGGGACGAATTCAGCACGAAGGTGCCGGCGCCCGCGCGCCGCGCATGCAGCGCGGCCGTCAGGACGTAGTCGTGATCGACCCGGCGAAAGGCTTCGCGCGAACCGGCCTGGGCCAGCGTGGTGCCCAGCGCACAGACGACGGCATCGGCCTGCCACCAGCGCGCATCGGCCGGCAACTGATCAAAATCGACGATCGGATTGACCAGCCGGTCGGCCGGCGTCAACGGCCGGCGGGTCGGCGCGGTGATGCGCTCGAAGCGCCGGTCGTCCAGCGCGAGCGCCAGCAGGCGGGCGCCGACCAGGCCGGTGGCGCCCAGAATCAGCAGGGTGGTCATCGAGGCTCCTGAATCCGGACCCTGATGGTCGGATCGGCGAGCATACCCCTGACAGCGGCAAGCGCTATCGTGAGGGCCGGCACTTTCGATGTCCGGCGCAGCCGCGAGGCGGGGCTTTCGCGAGGCGGGGCTGTCGCGAAGCCGGGTTGTCGCGAAGCCAGGTTGTCGCGAGGCGGCGCAGTCGCGCCGCAGCGCCGCGCCCCCGCATCAGACCATCGGCGGCAGCCCGTCGATGCCGTGGCGGGTGTCGATACCCTCCACGACGTGGATCACGTATTCGGCGATGTTCTTGGCGTGATCGCCCACCCGCTCGATCGACTGGACCACAAAGACCAGCGCCAGCAGGTCCGACACCTTGGTCGGTTCGGCCGACATCCGGGCGATCAGTTCCTCGACGAGGTCGTCGCGCAGGCCGTCGACCTCACGGTCGCGTTCGGCCAGGCGCTTGGACACCGCCGTGTCGTGCCGCACGAACGCATCGATCGCCGCGCCAAGCATCTCGGCCACCAGATCGGCCATCCGCTGGATCTTGTCCGGATTGATCGGCAGTTCGCGGCCATTGAAGTGCTGGGCCTTCAGCGCGATCTTCTTGGCTTCGTCGCCGATGCGTTCCAGGTCGTTGATGCTGTGGATCACCGCGATGGTTTCACGCAGGTCGACCGCGATCGGCTGGCGCTTGGCGATCAGCTGGTTGCAGCGCAGATCGGTCTCGATGTGCATGCGGTTGACGGTGTGCTCGTCGGTCAGCACATCCATCACCCGCCGCAGGTCGCCATAACGCACGGCGTCCACGGAGCGGACGAACTGGCGCTCGACCAGCCCGCCCATCGTCGTCACCGAGCCGCGCAGGGTGTCGATGTCGAGATCGAAGGCTTTGTAGGTGTGCTCGGAGGGCATGATGCGTCCTTCAGCCGAAGCGGCCGGTGATGTAGTCCTCGGTGGCCTTTTTGGTCGGCTTGATGAAGAGCTTGTTGGTTTCGCCGAATTCGACCAGTTCGCCGATGTACATGTAGGCCGTGTAGTCGGAGATCCGCGCCGCCTGCTGCATGTTGTGGGTCACGATCGCGATCGAGTAGTCGACCTTGAGCTCGTTGACGAGCTCTTCGACCTTGGCGGTCGATATCGGGTCCAGTGCGCTGGTCGGCTCATCGAGCAGCAGCACGTCGGGCTTGACCGCCACCATGCGCGCGATGCACAGGCGCTGCTGCTGGCCGCCCGACAGCGACAGGCCGCTTTGCTGCAGCTTGTCCTTCACCTCTTCCCACAGCGCGGCCTTGCGCAGCGCCCACTCGACCCGGTCGTTCATGTCGCTGGTCGACAGGCTCTCGTACAGGCGCACACCGAAGGCGATGTTCTCGTGGATCGTCATCGGGAACGGCGTGGGCTTCTGGAAGACCATGCCGACCTTGGCGCGCAGCAGGTTCACGTCCTGGTCCTTGTCCAGGATGTTCTTGCCGTTGAAGATGATCTGGCCCTCGGCGCGCTGGCCGGGATACAGGTCGAACATGCGGTTCAGGGTGCGCAGCAGCGTCGACTTGCCGCAGCCCGATGGCCCGATGAAGGCCGTCACCTTCTTGCGTGCGATATCCAGGTTGACCTTGCGCAGCCCCTGGAACTTTCCGTAGTAGAAGTCGAGTTCCTTCACCCGGATCACGGCGTCGTCCAGGCCTGCGGCCGGAGTGGCGGTGGCGGGCGGGGCGGCGGTCAGGGTTTCGCTCATCTTGGAATGCTCCGAAGCTCAGGCCTGGACCTTGTCGCGAAAGACGACCCGGGCGGTGATGTTGATGGCCAGCACGATCAGCGCGATCAGCGCCGCGCCTCCCCAGGCCAGCTTCTGCCAGTTTTCATAGGGGCTCATCGCGAAGTTGTAGATCACGACCGGCAGGTTGGCCATGGGCTGGCCCATGTCGAGGCTGAAGAACTGGTTGTTCAGCGCGGTGAACAGCAATGGCGCGGTTTCGCCGATCATCCGGGCGACCGCCAGCAGCACGCCGGTGACCACGCCGCCGCGCACCGCGCGCAGCGTGACCGCCATGCTGACCTTCCAGCGCGGCGCTCCCAGCGCGAAGGCCGCTTCGCGCAGGCTGCCGGGCACCAGGTTGAGCATGTTCTCGGTGGTGCGCACCACGACCGGAATCGCGATCAGCGACAGGGCGAACGAACCGGCCCAGCCCGAAAAGTGCTTCAGCGTGGCCACCGCGATCGCATAGACGAACAGACCGATCACGATCGACGGGGCCGACAGCATGATGTCGACCACGAACCGGGTGGCCGCGGCGAACTTCGAGGTCTTGCCGAATTCCGCCAGAAACACCCCGGCCAGGATGCCGATCGGCGTCGAGACGAACGTGGCCACGCCCACCATCATCAGGCTGCCGATGATGGCATTGGCCAGACCGCCGCCCTCGGTCCCGGGCGCCGGCGTGCTGTTCATGAAGAACGCGATGTTCAAGGCCGACAGCCCGTTGTAGAACAGGGTCCACAGGATCCAGAGCAGGCCGATCAGCCCGAGCGCCATCGAGGCTCCCGAGAGCACCAGACCGATGACGTTGGTGGCGCGACGGCGCCGGTAGATGTTTTGATCCATCATCAGGCGCTCCTTATCGGCCTTGCGCGCGGGTGCCGCGTTCGGTCAGCCACTTGGCCGCCGCCAGCACGACGAAGGTGATCATGAACAGGATCAGACCAAGGGCAAACAGCGCCGGGATGTGTTTTTCGGGCGCAGCCTCGGCGAACTCGTTGGCCAGCGTCGAGGCGATCGAGTTGCCCGGCGCGAACAGGCTGCTCGACAGCCGGTTGGCATTTCCGATCACGAAGGTCACCGCCATCGTTTCGCCCAGCGCGCGGCCCAGTCCGAGCATCACGCCGCCGATCACGCCGACGCGGGTGTAGGGCAGCACGATGTTGCGCACCACCTCCCAGGTGGTGCAGCCGATGCCGTAGGCGGATTCCTTGAGCACCGGCGGCACGGTCTCGAACACGTCGCGCATCACCGACGCGGTGAACGGAATCACCATCAGCGCCAGCACCATGCCGGCCGTGAACACGCCGATGCCCAGAGGCGGACCTGCGAAAAAGGGCAGCCCGGTGGCGACCAGCAGCGGTTGTATGTATTGCTGGAACAGCGGGGCGAGCACGAACAGTCCCCAGATGCCGTAGATGATCGAAGGCACCCCGGCCAGCAGTTCGATCGCGGTGCCCAGCGGCCTGCGCAGCACGACCGGGCAGCTTTCGGTCAGGAACATGGCAATGCCGAAGCTGACCGGCACAGCAATCAGCAGCGCAATGGCCGAGGTCACGACCGTGCCGTAGATGGCGATCACCGCGCCGTATTCATCGTCCGTCGGGCTCCAGGTCGTGCCATAGAAGAACGCCACGCCGGTCGTGCGCAGCGTAGGCCAGGCCTCGACCAGCAGGGACGCCAGGATGCCGAACATGCCGAGCAGCACCAGCAGCGCGAACAGGAAGGTCACCGCCTTGAACAGGCGGTCCTGCGAGGCGAATCGAGCCACCCGTGCAGCCAGCTCGCGGTCGGCTGGCGATTCTTGATGAGTCATGCTGGTTGATGGGCGATGGGCGCTGTGATCGATCGACTGGGCTGAGGCACTCATGATGACGCTCCTTGGCGTGGAACGGACAACCCGGCCTGTCGGCCGGGTTCCAGTTGTCCGTGACCCTACCGTGGGAAAAGGTGGCTCAGTTCAGGACAGCCTTGCCCGACGCGTCCTTGATGTCGCTCCAGGCGGCTTCGACCTTCTTGACCACCGAGGCCGGCAGCGGCACATAGTCAAGTTCGGTGGCAAGTTTCTGACCGCTATTGAGCGCCCACTTGAAGAACTTCAGCGCATCAGCGGCGCGCTTGGGGTCCGGCGAGCTGCGGTACATCAGGATGAACGTGGCAGCGGTGATTGGCCAGGAGTTGGCACCAGGCAGGTTGTTCAGGTTCACCCCGAAGCCAGGCACCGAATCCCAGTCGGCACGATCGGCCGCGGCCGCGAACGTGAGGTCGTCGGGCTGCACGGTTTTGCCGTCGCGATTGATGAGGCCGGTATGGATCATCTTGTTCTGCTTGGCGTAGGCATATTCGACATAGCCGATCGCCCCGTCGATCTTGGTGACGTTCGCCGCGACGCCGGCATTGCCGCGTCCACCCACGCCGGAAGCCCAGTTCACCGTCTTGCCGGCGCCAGGCGCCGCCTTGAAGGCCGGGGACACTTGAGCGAGGTAGTCGGTGAACACATAGGTCGTGCCCGACGAATCCGATCGATAGACCAGCGTGATCGCGCTGGCTGGCAGTTTCACCCCCGGGTTGAGCTGTGCGATCGCGGGGTCGTTCCAGGTCTTGACCTACCCGCGGAAGATGTCGGCCAGCACCGCGCCCGACAACTTCATTTCGCCGGGCTTGACGTCTTTCAGGTTGACCACGGGCACAACGCCGCCGATCACCGCCGGGAACTGCAGCAGTCCGGCCTTGGCCAGCTCGTCGGCTTTCAGCGGATCGTCTGAGGCGCCAAAATCCACGGTCTTGGCGGAAATCTGCTTGATGCCGCCACCGGATCCGATGGCCTGGTAATTCAGGGTGGCGCCAGTCGACGCCTTGTAGGCCTCAGCCCATTTGGAATAAATCGGGGCGGGAAACGTGGCCCCGGCTCCGGTGATCTGCGCCTGGGCCGCGCCGGCGACCAGCGCGATGCATGCACCTGCGAGCCATTGGTTCAAAATCTTCATGGCACTCTCTCTTAGTTCGAATCAGAAGCCCTCACGCTACCGGCGGTCGATGACAGGTTGATGACAGCCCCTGAGAGGGGCAAACGAATAGAGGTCAAATCTCTATAAAATCAATTAGTTACGCAATATTGCAGCGCAGTAACAGCGGCCGTCCGTGACAGCGCTCAGACCATACTCAGACCGCACCCGGACCCTGCCTCCGCGCCCAGACCGCGCTCAATCAACGCCCGGTCAAGGGCAGCGTCAGCGCCGGCCCGGGCGCCGCCTTCCCGGACAGTTCGAGCCGCGCCAGCTCCAGCACCAGCGAGAAGGTCGACAGGCTGTCGTGGTCACCGCGCTCGATCGAGAACCAGTGCCCCAGGTAACGAATGGCGACATGGGCGTTGGAGGGCGGCTGCCCGGCCGCGGACTGGCGGACCCGGAAAAGGCCCCGGGTCACCTGGGTCCAGTCGAAGGGCTTGCCGTCGGGATGGCGCGTCGTGCGGGCAACCCCCTGCGCCTGATGCGCCGGCGGCACCTCGACGCCCTTGGACAGGAAATACAGGACCTGCAGCAGGGATCGTGTCTCGAGATCGAACACGTCCACGCCCTGGGCCGGGTAGGTGGCGGGAAACGGATCGAGGCTCTCGAAGCCGATGTCGTAAGACCGCGGGCCAATCCGGATCCGGAATGCCTCGGCCAGCGCCTTCATCTCCGGCGTCCCGGCGGCGTTGGGGTGCACCCGGACCACCGGCTGGGGGCGGCGCCGGATCAGCGACCAGGTGGCGCCGCCCGGGTCGGGGCGGTACTCGAGGCCTTCGCGCGCCGCATCGACCACGTCCTTGCCCGCCACGCGCGCCGCGGCGATCGGTCCACCGACGACCTCCTCGCGCTCGCGGGTGCCGAAGACGATCATGCCTTTGTCCTGCAGGGCCTGCAGGGCCTCGACCCCATCGACGAAGCGCCCGAATTCGGGCACATCGGGCGATGTCGGTCCGCTGGCGGTCTCGGCGTTGGACACCCAGTTCAGGTTCTCGAGCCACAGCCGGAATACCGTGCTGATCGGCCAGGTGGTCTTGGCCAGATAGAGCACGCCATCCAGCGTCATCGGCGTGAACAGCTTGCGGGTGAATTCCGTGTCGTCCAGCGGCGTCAGCGTGATCGTGGGCCGCTCGACCGTGGAGATCGCCGCACCGGGCAAAAGGGCCTGGCCCCCGCGCAGTTGCGCCTCGCCGCCCACCACCCCGAAAAATGGCACCAGCTGCAGCGACCGCGTGCGTTCGGTCTGGGTCGCGATCGACGAAATCGCCAGGCTGCTGGGCGTGTCGGTGTAGCGCAGGCGCACGATGTTCAGCAGCATCTGCTGTTCGGCCGTGACCTTGACGACTTCGTTGTAGGCCAGGCGGTCGTCGGCCAGCGAGGCCGGCCCGCTCGCGCATCCCGCCAGTGCGGCCAGCACGGCGCCAAGCGCCAGTGCGAGTCCGCCCGCGCCGCGCCGGCGCGGGCGCGAGCGCCGGGCAGCCGACTCGACCAGGCTGGCGTGGCAATGAAGGTCGGGCATGGACGGTCGGGCCGGTGGCGTCTCAGGTTCGGTTCGGGCAGGTTAACCGATGATCATGTCAGACCCGCATGACTCCGGCATGACGATCGGAGCGGGTCGAGGGGTTCGGGTCGACGTCATCTCCTGCCACACGATAGGATGGCTCCACCGTCCCTCCTATCCGCCCCCTCGCGCGACCGGCACTGCCGATCGTGCCCTCCCCTCCGGACCGCCCCATGCCACCCAATGCCACACCCATTGCCGCCAAGCAGTTTCTGGACATCGCCGGCCAGCGGATGGCCTTCATCGACGAGGGCGAAGGTGACGCCATCGTGTTCCAGCACGGCAATCCCACGTCGTCCTACCTGTGGCGAAACGTGATGCCGCATTGCCGCGGGCTTGGCCGCCTGATCGCCTGCGACCTGCTGGGCATGGGCGACTCCGACAAGCTGCCCGACTCCGGGCCCGACCGCTATCGCTTCGACGAGCACAGCCGCTACCTGGACGCGCTCTGGTCGGCGCTGGGCCTGGGCGACCGGGTGGTGCTGGTGCTGCACGACTGGGGTTCTGCGCTGGGCTTCGACTGGGCCAACCGGCACCGCGACCGGATCCAGGGTATCGCCTACATGGAGAGCATCGTCACGCCGCTCACCTGGCCGGACTGGCCGGACAACGCGCGCCGCGTATTCCAGAACTTCCGCTCCGAGGGGGGCGAAGCGATGGTGCTGGAGAAGAACGTGTTCGTCGAGCGCGTGCTGCCCGGTTCGATCATGCGGCCGCTGACACCCGCCGAGATGGACGAGTACCGCCGTCCCTTCGTCAACCCGGGTGAAGACCGGCGCCCCACCCTGACCTGGCCGCGCGAAATCCCGATCGAGGGCGAGCCGTCCGACGTGGTGGCACGGGTCCAGGCCTATTCCGACTGGCTGGCCGAAAGCGAAGTACCCAAGCTGTTCGTGAATGCCGAGCCGGGCTCCATCCTGACGGGGCGGCAGCGCGAGTTCTGCCGCAGCTGGCCGAACCAGACCGAAGTGACCGTGCCTGGCACGCACTTCATTCAGGAAGACAGCCCCGATGCGATCGGCCAGGCGCTCGCCCGCTTCATCCGCGGACTGCGCGAAGGCTGAGCGGCCCGGACTCGGCGCGCGAACCGGGCACAGGCAATGTCGAACCGGGCGCAGGCATTTTCGAACCGGGCCGCCCGGCAATCGGCGAACCGGTCTGCTCAGGACTTGGCGAACCGGGCCGGGCGCTTCTCGCGGAAGGCCAGCGTGCCTTCGACGTGTTCTGGCGAGCCGACCAGCTTCACCTGGATGTCGCGCTCGAGCAGGATGTGCGAACCGATCGGCATCTGCGGCGCCGCATCGACCAGCTGGCGCGTGCCGACCACGGCACGCTGAGGTCCGTCGGCCAGCCGTCGGCAGATGGCCATCGCCTCGGCCTGCAGGCTGGCATCGTCGTACAGGCGGGCGACCAGCCCCCAGCGTTCGGCCTCTTCGGCACTGATCGCATCGCCCAGCAGGCTGGCCGCCATCGTGCGCGCCCGTCCGGCCAGCCGGGTCAGGTACCAGGTGGCACCGACATCGGGCACCAGGCCCAGCTTGGGCACGAAGGTCAGCACGAAGCGGGCGCTGCGCGCCATCAGGATGACGTCACCGGCCAACGCGATGCCCACGCCACCGCCCGCGGCCACGCCGTTGATGGCGCAGACCACCGGCATCGGCGCCTCATTGATGCCGCGTACCAGCGAGATCACCCGCTCGAAGCCGATCCGGTTGTTCAGTTCGCGTTGCGCTTCGGTGGTGGGGGCGGCGAAAGGCCTGCCGACCAGGTCGGCGCCCGAACAGAAACCCTTGCCGGCGCCGGTGATCAGCAGCGCCCTCGCGCCAGCCTGGCTCGCCTCGGTGATGGCCATCGGGATCTCGCGAAACATCGCATCGTTCAGCGCATTGAGCGTGCTCGGCCGATTCAGGGTGAGCTGCGCGATGCCATCGGTCACCGTCAGGGTGACCGCTTCGTAGCGGGGGGCGGTATCGGTCATGGTAGGGGTCCTTCAATGGAATGCCGGCCCCCATCCTAGCCGCTCCCCCCCCCCCACCACCCCCCCCCCCCCCCCCCCCCCCCCCCCCCCCCCCCCCCCACCTCCCCCCCCCGGCCCCGTCCCCGGTCCCGCCCCCCCCCCCCCCCCCACACGCCCCCCCCCCCCCCCCCCCGCCGCCCGCGCGCGGGCCCCCCGCCCCCCCCCCCGCGCCGAGAGAGCCCATCAGGCCAGCGGAAATCCCAGCGCGGCCAGCGCGGTCTTCAGGCGGTCGCGCCCGGACAGGGTTTCGGGTCCTTTGACCCGGCTGCTCGCCTGGGCGCTCCAGTCGGTGGCCGGCATCGCCTGGCTGGCCTGGAAATCACGCATCACACGGTCGTAGCGCGCGATCGCCTCGCGTTCGGCGCCTTCGGGTGCATGGGCCGCCGCGCGGGCGGCTACGCCTTCGTACTGTTCATGGTGCAGCACCACGGTCGAGTCCAGGCGCGGCTTGACCGACGCCGGACGGGCCGGGTCGGCACGCCCCACGCACAGGCCGAAAACAGCAATCGCATGGTCGGGCAGCCCGAGTTCGGTCGCGACCGCTTCCGGATGGTTGCGCATCGCGCCGATGTACACCGTGCCCAGGCCCAGGGACTCGGCGGCCACCACCGCATTCTGGGCGGCCAGCGCAGCATCGACGGTGGCAACCAGAAACATCTCGAGATAGTCGTTGGCGCGCGCCGGCACACCGGTGAGCACGCCGACCCGATCCAGACGCGACAGATCGGCAATCCAGACCAGCAGCAGCGGACATTCGCGCACATGGGCCTGCCCGCCCACCAGCGTCGCCAGGCGAGCCTTGCGCTCGGCGTCCTGCACGGCAATCACGCTCCAGGCCTGCAGGTTCGATGAGGTGGCGGCGGATTGAGCCGCTGCCACCATCAGCGCCAGCGCGCTCTCGGCGACCGGATCGGGCAGAAAGGCCCGCACGGAACGATGGCCGAGCAGGGACTCGATCACCGGATTGGCCGCTGCGGCCCGCAGGGCGGGCGTCATGTCGTCGGCCGATGCCGATGCGCCATAGCGGGTGGACAGGGCGCTGAGCAGGGAATTCATGGGGTCTCGGGCTCCGTTGGAAAACAACGACAGCGCGGAGATGGGTTCAAGGCAGCTGAAAGCCGGGTCCGCGCCAATCCTGCCGCCAGGCCATCAGGTGGCACCCGGGACAGGTTCAACTAAAGTCGACTGGGGACGCCTGCGCGGGGCAAGCGACGGTTCAGCGACCGGGACGATAAGTGCGGCGCTGCGGTCCGCCACCGGGCATCGAATCGGTATCCTTGTGACGGAACCGGATGCGGCCTTTGGTGATGTCGTAGACAGACAACTCGAGAGTGACCCGGTCGCCCGCCAGAATGCGGATTCGGTGTTTTTTCATTTTGCCGGAGACGTAGGCGGAGACGACTGCGCCGTTGTCCAGCGTGACGCGATACCGGGTGTCCGGAAGGACTTCGGCAACGACGCCTTCTACTTCAATCAGATCTTCTTTGGCCATGGAATGAAGGTTGGGGTTCGCTCAACCGCGGCTCGTGGCCGCGGTCAGGCGAACCGTTGGCCTTTAGATCACTTGGATCCGGCTGGCCTGCAGGCCTTTTTTGCCCTGGGTGACTTCGAACTGAACGCGCTGCTTCTCGGCGAGGGTCTTGAAGCCCTGGCCTTGAATTTCGCTGAAGTGCGCGAACAGGTCTTCCGAGCCATCATCGGGGGCGATGAAGCCGAAGCCTTTGGTTTCGTTGAACCATTTGACGGTACCGGTTTTTGTGCTCATTGGTTACTCCCATGCGAGCGTTGAAAAGTTCGGGGGTTTATGCCCGAAGGGCGACGACGCACAAGAAACGCAACCAGGGAACACCAGACTTGAACCGCCCCTGTCGGGACGCTAACCAGGCAAACCGCCGAGAAACACCGCTTGAAACGCGTGCGGGCGAAAGACTCTCATTTTCGGACTGTCATGTCAACTTGTGTCGCCGATTCGGCATAATCGCCGGCTTGCCCGCGCAGGCGGCTTCCGAACTACCTCCTGCGCCAGATCTCGCCGCCATCGACTCTCCTGCAGGCCCATGACCGCTTCCGACGCTCCCGCATTGCCCCGCCACGCGATCCTGCCCTACGCCGGCACCATCTTCCTGTCGGCCTTCCTGCTGTTCCTGGTACAGCCGGTCGTGGCCAAGCAGATCCTGCCCTGGTTCGGGGGCTCGGCCGCCGTCTGGACAACCTGCATGGTGTTCTTCCAGAGCATCCTGCTGGCCGGTTACGCCTACGCCGACTTCACCAGCAAGCTGGGCTTGCGCCGACAGGCAGCCCTGCACGCTGGACTGCTGGCGCTGTCATTGGCTCTGCTGCCGATCCTGCCCGACGCGTCCTGGAAGCCGGCGGGCGACGCCGAGCCGATCGGGCGCATCCTGCTGCTGCTCACGGTCACGATCGGCCTGCCCTACTTCCTGCTGTCGTCGACGACGCCGCTTCTGCAGGCCTGGTATTGGCAACGGTTTCGCAGCGCCGTGCCCTATCGGCTGTTCGCGCTCTCCAACTTCGCCTCGATGCTGGCTCTGCTGGGCTTTCCAGTGCTCTTCGAGCCGGCCCTGTCGCTGCCGCAGCTGGGTGTCGGCTGGTCTGTTCTGTATGCGGTGTTCGCGGTGGTCTGTGCGATCACCGGATTCGTGTCGGCGCGCGGGGCGCCCGCGCACAGCACGGCGGCAGGCCCTTCGCCGAGCGCGGCAGCGGCCCGGCTGCCGCTGAACCGGCAGATGCTGTGGCTCGCGCTGTCGGCCATGGGATCGATGATGCTGCTGGCGGTGACCAACCATGTCACCCAGAACATCGCCAGCGTGCCCTTCCTGTGGGTGATTCCGCTGGCGCTGTACCTGCTGACCTTCATCCTGTGCTTCGATCACCCGCGCTGGTACAAGCGCACGCTGTTCCTGGTGCTGCTGGCCGCGGCGGTGCCGGCGATGGCCTGGTTCATCGGCTCGCTGAACCTGCGGGTCGCCGCCCCGCTGTACTTCGCGGGAATGTTCGTCGCCTGCATGGTCTGCCACGGCGAGCTCGCGGCGCTCAAGCCGGACCCGAGCCACCTGACGCGCTTCTATCTGATGATCTCGGTGGGCGGCGCGATCGGGGCGGTGCTGATCGCCATCGTCGCGCCGCTGACCCTGCCGGGATACTTCGAGCTGGGGATCGTGCTGGTGCTGCTGGCCGGCCTGCTGGCGGTGCGCCTGCAGGGCGCGCCCAGCGTGCTGGCCATCGCCGTCACCGCGGCCTCGCTCGTGCTCGTCGTGCGGGGCGGTATGGATTACACCGATGGCATCCGCATCATGCAGCGCGACTTCTACGGCGTGGTGCGCACCCGTGACTGGCAGGACCCGGCTCCCTATCGAACCATGTACCACGGCGCGATCATGCACGGCGGGCAGCTGCTGGGCCCCAAGTACAAGAATGTGCCGGCCGACTATTTCAGCCCCGGCTCGGGCTATGGCCGGGTGTTCGCCACCCTGAACGAGACCGCGGCGGGCCAGCCCCGCTCGATCGGCGTGATCGGCCTGGGTGCCGGCGTGCTGGCCGCCTACGGGCGCCCCGGCGATTCGATGGTCTTCTATGAAATCAGCCCGCGGGTGGTGGACATCGCCAGGAGCGAGTTTTCGCTGCTGTCCGACAGCGGAGCCAAGATCGAGGTGGTGATGGGCGACGGGCGCCTGTCGCTGGAACGGGAAGCGCCGCGACGTTACGACGTGATGGGCATCGATGCCTTCTCGGGCGATTCGATTCCGATGCATCTGATCACGCGTGAAGCCATGGCCCAGTACGCTCGCCACCTGAAGGAGGACGGCGTGATCGTCTTCCAGGCAACCAACCGGTTCGTCAACCTGCCGCCGGTGATCAAGAAGCTGGCCTCCGAAGTCGGCATGCATGCGGTGCTGGTGTCCGACACCCCGCCGAATGCCGACGACTACACCTACTGGTACTCCTCGACCGACCAGGTGGTGGTCAGCCGCAACAAGGCCCTGCTGAGCAGCGGCGCGCTGGCCAAGGGTGCAATCCAGATCGCCGACCTGCCGGGCCTGCCGACCTTCACCGATGCCCATCACAACCTGGTGCGCATTCTGAAGTAGCCGATCGCGGCTGGCCCGCACCCGCGAGTGCCCCCGGTCGCGGACCGGCGACCGGCTGTCGCATGGCGGGCGAACACGGCATCGGCCACGCCGGTTCGACCGCTACCATCCGCGAAATGGGCCGAACCGGCCCGGGAATCCGGAGGATTTGCCCTGCATTTCCGCGATTGGCCAGCCGGCTCGGCTCGGTAGAGTCGATCGATCGAACCGGACCCGGTACCGGTGCGCCCGACCACCGAGGAACTCCCTATGCATCGCCTGCTCTCCCGCCTGGCACTGACGGCCACCCTGCTGGCCACTCTCGCCGGGCTGCTCCCGTGCGCGTCGGCGCAACCAGTGGGGGCGCGCCTGGAGCGCATCAAGTCGATGGGCCAGCTGCGTGTGTGCATCTGGCCCGAGTACTATGGCATCACCTTCCGCAATCCGAAGAGCGGCGAGCTGTCCGGCATCGATGAAGTCCTGGCGACGCAATTCGCCCGCGATCTCGGCGTCAAGGTCAACTACATCGACTCCAGCTTTCCGAACTTCATCGGCGATCTGCTGGGCGACCGCTGCGACATCGCGATGTTCGGCGTGGCCGTGCTGCCGGAACGCGCGGCCAAGGTGCGGTTCTCGCAGCCCTATCTGCGCAGCGACATCTGGGCGGTCACCACCAAGACCCATCCGTCGCTGCAGGGCTGGGGCGACATCGACAAAGCCGGCCATGTGGTCGGCGTTCAGGCCGGGACCTTCATGGAACCGATCATGAAAAAGGCGCTGACCAAGGCTGAACTGGTGTCGGTGAAGGCACCGAACACCCGTGAGCGCGAACTGCAGGCCGGGCGCATCGATGTGTTCATGACCGACTACCCGTACAGCCGTCGCGTGCTTGACAATGCCGACTGGGCGCGCGTGATCGCGCCGGAAAAGCCGCTCAGTCCGCTGGGCTACGCCTATGCGGTGGCGCCGGGCGAGGATGCCTGGCTGGCGCGGGTCGACAAGTTCGTCGCGGACATCAAGCGCGATGGCCGGCTGATGAACGCGGCGCGGGCCTTCAAGCTGGACCCGATCGTCGTCGCGCAATGACATCGAACGGATCCTCGCCGCGAGGATCCCCGGGGCAGCCCCAGCCGGGCCTGCGCCTGGAAACCGCCATTCGGCTGGGTGGCGTGATCTTCGCGCTGGTCGTGGCGGCCGCGACAGTCGCGCATGTGCTCTCGCTGGAGCGCACGATAGAAACCGAGATCGAAGGGCGCGCGCGGACGCTGTCGCGCATCCTGGCCAAGGAACTCAATCGCAGCCTGGCCTCGATCCAGAGCAATGTCGAGCAGATCGAAGAGAACCTGCGCGAATCGCTGCAGGAGGGCAATCCGGCGGCAAGCCAGGTGGTGCTCGAATCGGCAACGCGCGCCAACCTGCTGATCCGGGAGCTGGCGCTGGTGGCCAGCGATGGCCAGGTGATCGCCTCTTCGCGACGGCGCGACAAGCCCATCACGGTGAGCGGATACGACTTCTTCCAGCAGCCGCACGACGCCCGCTTCCGGCTCGGGCTGCCTTCGCAGGGGCGCACGCTGTCGGGTGAGGCGCGCCCGGGCCAGGGCTCGGCGTTCGCCCGCCAGGGATTCGTCACCCTGACCCGCTCGCTGGATCCGCGCAGCGGCAGCGCGCAGCTGGTGGCGGTGATCGGCACCGACAGCCTGATGAACGAGCTGCGCTTCCTGGCCGCCGACGATTCCGAAGTGCTCAGCCTGTTTCGCTATGACGGCCAGCTGCTGGCCACGAGCTCGGCGGCGGTCCAGTCGCGCAGCGACCCCCAGCCCATCTTCCAGCGGTTCATCCCGCAGCGCGAGAGCGGCCAGTTCAGCGACACATTGGGCGACGGATCGCGCTGGCTGGCGCACTTCGACACGACGGCCGATTTCCCGGCGGTGGTCGAGGTCCGCATTGCCCGATCGGTCCTGACCGACCGGCGCCTGCGCGACCTGTCCGTGCCGGTCGGGGTGATGGCCGCGATCCTGATGGCGGTCTGGCTCTACACGCGGATTGCACTGAAGGCGGTGGCAAGGCGTCACCGCAGCGAGGAGCTGGCTGCCACTCAGGAGCGGCGCCTGCGCAACATTCTGGACAACGCGGCCGACGGCATCATCACGATCGACTCGCGCGGCATCGTGCGCGACTTCAACCAGGCTGCGGAACAGATCTTCGGAGTGGCGCCGGCCGAGGCGATCGGCCAGTCGCTCGAGAGTCTGCTGCCCACGCCGTATGCCGGCCATCACCAGCAGCATGTCCTGCGCTACATGGCCGGCGGCCAGAGCAGCGTGATCGGCCGCGGCCGCGTCATGAAGACCCAGCGCCGCGACGGGCGCCCGCTCGAGGTGCACCTTGCGGTCAGCGAGGTGCTCGACCAGGGCGAACGCCTGTTCACCGGCATCGTTCGCGACATCACCGAAGCCCGGCAGGCCGAAGAACGCTTCCGCACCCTGTTCCAGCGATCCGGCGAGCCGCATCTGCTGTTCGACGAGCGCGGCCTGGTCGACTGCAACGACGCGGCGCTCGCTCTGCTGGGCACCACCGAGCGCAGCCAGGTGCTGGGGCGCACCTTGGCCGCGCTGACCTTCGAGGACCCGGCGCAGGGTGCGAAACCCCTCGACGATGCGATCGGCGGTGCGCGACGCGACGGCGTGCGGCGGCTCGAGATTCACGCCCGGCGCGTCGATGACGGGCTGGTCCCGGTCGAGATGACGATCACCCCGATCCGGCTGGCCGGCAACGAGGCCTTGCTGGTGGCCTGGCACGACATCGCCGACCGCCAGCGCTACGAGCATGAGCTGCGCCGTGCCCGCGACGAGGCGCAAAGCGCGGTGCGCGCCAAGGCGAGCTTCCTGGCGATGATGAGCCACGAGCTGCGCACCCCGATGACCGGGGTGATCGGCATGTCCGAACTGCTGGGCGACACCCGCCTGGACGACGAACAGCGGCGCCTGGTCGGCGTGCTGCAGAATTCGGCCCATTCGCTGCTCACCGTGGTCAACGATGTGCTCGATTTCTCCAAGATCGAGGCCGGCAAGCTGACGCTGGAATCGATCGACTTCGACCCGGTTGCGGTGGTGCGCGAAGTGATCGACCTGCTGTCGTCGGCCGCCTCGGGGCGGGGCAACCTGCTGGTCCACGACGCGGCCGGGCAGCTCGGCCTGCGGGTCACCGGCGACCCGACACGGCTGCGGCAGATCCTGTTCAACCTGGTCGGCAATGCGATCAAGTTCACCGAACGCGGACGCATCACCGTGTCGATCCAGGCACGGCCCGCGGGGGCCGATGCGCTGCATCTGGCCTTCGAGGTGCGCGATACCGGCATCGGCATCCCGCCCCAGGTCCTGCCGACCCTGTTCACACCCTTCCAGCAGGCCGATTCGTCGACCACGCGCCGCTTCGGCGGAACCGGGCTGGGGCTGGCGATCTGCCGCCACCTGGTCACCGCGATGCACGGCGAGATCGGCGTCACCAGCACGCCCGGCCAGGGCTCGTGCTTCGCGTTTTCGATCGAACTGCCGCGTGCCGCCGATGCGCCGGCTCGGCCATCGGCGGCTGCGCCCGCGCCCGCCGCGCGCGCGACAACCGGCCTGGACATCCTGCTGGCCGAAGACAACCCGACCAACCAGCTGCTGCTGGCCACCCGCCTGCGCCGGGCCGGCCATCGCGTCGAGGTGGTGGAGAACGGCGCGAAGGCCGTCGAGCGCGTGACCGCGCACGACTTCGACATCGTGCTGATGGACATGCAGATGCCGGTGCTCGACGGCTCGGGCGCAACGCGGGCGATCCGCGCGATGCCGGGCGAAAAGGGCCGGGTGCCGGTGCTGGCCCTGACCGCCGACGCGCTGCCGGAGTTTCGAAGCCGCTATATGGATTCGGGGCTGAACGACTACCTGACCAAACCCGTGGACTGGCCTGCTCTGGAGGCGGCGCTGACTCGCCACGCCCGCACGCCGGACCGTCCGGCACAAGTGCCCGGAGGCAGCGCTCAGGCGCAAGCGCATGGACAGGGTCAGGCCGCCAGCGGGCAATCGACCGGCCCGACGACCGGGCCAACATCTACGCAGGCGGGTGCCCCGGAGCCGGCAAAGGTCGAACCATCGATCGACCCCCAAGAAGTGATGGCCGAAGATGCCCAGCGCGTCGCGCTGATGCGCGACGATCTGGGCGAAGACACCTTCGGCGAAATCCTGGACATCTTCTGGGAAAAAGCCGAGGCGGACCTCGGCGACATCGCCCGCGCGCTGGCCGACGGCGATCACGAGGCCGCGCGCTCGGCGGCCCACAGCATGAAGGGAGCGCTGGGCGGCATGGGTTTCGAGGCCGCCGCGCGCATCGCGGACCGCCTGCAGCATGGCGCGCCCGAGACTGCCGCCGACGAACTGGCCGGCCTGCAGGCCGTCGTCGCGCTGATCCGGGAACGCTACGGCGCCCGGACGGACCAGGCCGCCGTCTGATCGCTGTCTGATCGCCGTCTGATCGCTGTCTGATCGCTGTCTGATCGCCGGCCTTCGATCGCCGGTTGGTGCCGGTTGGTGCCTGCGAGCGACCGCTGGCGCCCCTGGGGCCAGGGAGAGTGCCCGCGACCGTCCGGGAGCGCCCAGCCGCCGCTGGTCGGCCGGACCAGGCGGGCAACATCGCCCGCGTGCGATTTGTCCGCTGTCCCGCGGCGGGTCCGGCCTAGGATCCGATCTCACCGCGGAACGCCCCGGCGCGTGCCTTCCCGCAGCGAGAACAGGCCCTAAGCGCTTCGCACTTCCCCTCGACAGTCAACCGGCACGAACCCTTTCCTCATGAATCCCCTTTCGAGCGCCACACTGGGCATGCAGCGCGCCATGACGAGAATGGACGGGCACGCCCAGCAGCTGGCCCGCATGGCAACCGACGCACCGGTAGAACCGGCGACCGAACTGGTCGGCCTGATCGAGGCAGGCGCCGCATTCCAGGCCAATCTGCAGACGGTACGCCGCACCGACGAAGCGCTCGGTTCGCTGCTGGACACCTGGGCTTGACGCGCAGCTGAGGGGGCAAGAGCCGCCCATGCGCCGGTGCGGCTCACGCGCCGTGCCGGCCTGTGCTGGGCGATGTGATCAGGCCACGCGCGCGGCCAGGCCCCGAGGAATGGCGCCCAGCAGCCTGCGGGTGTATTCCTCCCGCGGCTCGCGATAGATCTGGTCGCTGCCGGCCGCCTCGATCACCGCGCCGTCTTTCATCACCATGACCTCATCGGCCAGATAGCGCACCACCGCCAGGTCGTGCGAGATGAACAGGTAGGACAGCCCGAATTCGTCCTGGAGGTCCTGCAGCAGGTTGAGCACCTGCGCCTGGACCGAAACGTCCAGCGCCGAGACCGACTCATCGCACACCACCACTTCCGGATCGAGCGTCAGCACCCGGGCGATCGCGATCCGCTGGCGCTGGCCACCCGAGAACTCATGCGGATAGCGGGTCAGCGAATCGGCCGGCAGCCCGACCCGGTCGAGCAGTTCGCGGGCCCGCTGGATGCGCCGGGCGTCATCGTCTCCGATGGCATGGATGCGCATCGGTTCGACCAGCGTCTGCCCGACCGTGAAGCGCGGATTCAGCGACGCGTACGGATTCTGGAAGATGATCTGCAGCCGCCGCCGATAGGCGAACCACTGCTGGCTCGACAGGGACTGCAGATCGACACCATCGAAGAGCACCTGACCGGCGTCGGCCTGGTGCAGGCGCAGAAGCGACAGACCCACGGTGGTCTTGCCCGATCCGGATTCGCCGACCAGGCCCAGCGTCTTGCCGCGCCGCAGCTTGAACGACACATCGCGCACCGCGTGCACCTGGCGGCGCGAGAACAGGCCATCGTTCAGCGTGAACGTCTTGACCAGGCCTCTGACGTCGAGCACCACCGGGTCGGCGTCGGACAGGCCACGCTCGCGCTGCTCGATGCGCGGCACCACGAACAGCACCCCGTCGGGGGCCGACGCGCCCGCGAGCACCGCGCCCGGAGGGCCGCCGGCGCCGAACAGCCGCCGCGCCGGCGAATCGGGATCGTCGTTCAGGAAGTCGGCGATCACCGGCAGGTGGCGCGGCCGGCTGGTCAGGCTGGGCCGGCAGGCCAGCAGCGCGCGGGTGTACGGGTGCATCGGCCGGGCGAACACCTCGAGGGTACGGCCCTGCTCGAGCACCAGGCCATTGCGCATCACCACCACCTGCTCGGCCAGCTCGCCGACCACGCTCAGGTCGTGGGTGATGAACAGCATGCTCATGCGCCGCTCGCGCTGCAGCCGGCGCAGCAGTTCGAGGATCTGGGCCTGGATGGTGACGTCCAGCGCGGTGGTCGGCTCGTCGGCGATCAGCAGCCTGGGCTCGCAGGCGATCGCCATCGCGATCATCACCCGCTGCTGCTGGCCGCCGGAAAGTTCGTGGGGGTAGGACCGCGCCCTCAGCGCGGGCTCGGGAATGCCGACCTCGTCGAGCAGCTGAACGGCCCGGGCGCGCGCCGCGCGCGCCGTCAGGCGCAGGTGCAGCCGCAGCACCTCGGCAATCTGCTCGCCGACCGTGAAGACCGGGTTCAGCGAACTCATGGGCTCCTGGAAGATCATCGACACCTGCGCGCCGCGCAGGGCCCGCAGTTCGGCGGCGCTTGCATCGAGCAGCGAGCGGCCGGCCAGACGGATCTGGCCCCCGACCAGGGCATTGGCCGGCAGCAGGCCCAGGATGGCCATCGCCGACACGCTCTTGCCGCTGCCCGATTCGCCGACCAGCGCCACCGTGGTGTTCTCGGGAACGCAGAACGACACGCCCTTGAGCGCCTCGGTCTTCACGCCGCGCTCGACCTGGAAGGAGACCTGCAGATCCTTCACCTCCAGCAGTTCGGCGCTCATGGGTTCGGGTTCCGTTCGGTGCGCAGACGCGGATCGAGCGCATCGCGCAGCGCGTCGGTGAGCATCGAGAACGCTGTGACCAGCACCGCCATGCTGATCGTGGCCGCCAGCAGCTGCCACCACTTGCCCACCACCAGTTCGGCCTGGGCCTCGGCCAGCATCGTGCCCCAGGACACCTGGTCCAGCGGCACGCCGAAGCCCAGGAACGACAGGATCACCTCGGCCTTGATGAACGACACCACATGCTGGGACAGCTGGACCAGCGAGACGTGGCTGACGTTGGGCAGGATGTGCGCGAACATCCGGGCGCGCCGGCTGGCGCCGATGGCCTCGGCCGCGCGCACGTAGTCGCGCGAGCGGTGCTTCAGGTATTCGGCGCGCACCAGCCGGTAGATGCCGGTCCAGCCGGTCAGACCCAGGATGACGATGATGTTCACCAGGCCCGGGCGCAGCACCGCCGCGAATGCCAGGATCAGCAGGATCCCGGGAATCGCGGTGAACACGCTGTAGAACCACTCCAGCAGGTCGTCGACCCAGCCGCCGGCGAAGCCCGCAAAGGCGCCCAGCACGGTGCCGATCAGCGTGGCCAGCAGCGCGGCGCTCAAGCCCACGAACAGCGATACCTCGGTCCCCTTGATCGCCTTGGCCAGCACATCGCGCCCCCACTTGTCGGCACCCATCGGCAGGGTTCGCGCACGCGCCTGCTCGGTCACCTGCAGCTGCGCCGCACGCCGGTCCCATTCGGCGTAGCGCGGCGCGAGCGGGTCGACATCGGTCAGGTCGACCCGGGCCGGATCGGCCGCCGACCCGCTGCGCCCCGAGGCATCGGCCGCGATCGGCGACTCGGACGTGCCGGCATCGGCCGCCCAGCTCGGTGGCGCATACGAGATCGCCACTTCGCGGCTCCAGTCGCGCGCGAGCAGCCCGGACCAGGCGCCCAGCATCAGCAGCAGGTAGGCCGCCACGATGGCCATCGAGACCAGCGCGACGCGGTCGCGCCTCAGGCGGCGCCAGGCCAGTGCCAGCAGCCCGGAGGACAGCCCGGCCGCGGGCGGTGGCCGCGCCGCGCCGGCGAGCGCGACCGGTGCGCTCTTCACTTGTAGCTCACGCGCGGATCGACCGCGCGATACATCAGATCGACCAGCAGGTTGATCAGCATGGTGAGCACGGCGAGGCTGACCGCCACCGCCTTGATCACCGGGAAGTCGCTGCGCTCGACGGCGGTGATCACCTCGCGGCCCAGGCCCGGGATCGAGAAGAACTTTTCGAGAAGGAACGAGCCGACGAACACCCCGGGCAGGTGGATCGCCACGTGCGTCAGGATCGGGATCAGCGCATTGCGCAGCACGTGGCGCAGCAGGATGGCGCTTTCGGACAGGCCCTTGGCGCGCGCCGTGCGCACATAGTCCTGTTCGAGCTCCTCGAGGCAGAACGACCGGTACAGCCGGATCTGCGGCGCCAGCGAAACCGCCACCGCGCACAGGACCGGCAGCGGCGCATAGACGAGCAGGTTCTTCACCGGATCGTCGCTCCAGCCCTGCACCGGAAACCAGCCCAGCCGGAATCCGAACAGGTATTGAAAGACGATGATGTAGACCAGGAACGAAATCGACATCGCCACCGTGCACAGGATCATGATGTGCCGGTCGGTGAGCGTGCCGCGCACCCGGGCCACCGCCAGCGCCAGAAGCACGCCCAGCACGGTCTCGAGCACCAGCACCGGCAGCATGATGGTGAGCGTGGGCCCCAGGCGGGTCAGAAAGATGCTGCGCACCTCCTCGTTGGTCGCCCAGCTGCGGCCAAAATCGAAGGTCAGCACCTGTCGGGCGAAGAGTCCCAGCTGCGTCCACCAGGGCTGGTCGACACCCAGCGACGCGCGGATCTCCTGCACGCGCACCGGATCGGCGATCAGGCCGGCCAGCTGCTCGGCGGGATCGCCGCCGACCCAGTTGAACAGCACGAAGATGAGCACCATCACCCCGGCCAGGGTGGGGACCATTTGCCACAGACGTCGGATCAGGAAGCGGGCCATCGGCCGCAAGCATAGAATCGAACCGGGCCGGCGCCAAACCCGGCGTGACCCACCCCCCCGGCGCCGACGCCGATTTCGGGGCAGCAGGCCGCAGGCTGCGCCGATTCGCACCCGCCCGACCCTGGACACCGATTCACCATGCTGCACCGCCTGTTGCTTGCTCTTGCGCTGTTCGCCCTGGCACCCGCACTGCCCGCCGCGGCTGCGCCAGGCAACGGCGCCTCCGCGCAGGCTGACGCACCGGGCACGGCGCGCGTGCTGCGTTATGCCTTCCCGGTGGCAGAGACCGGCTTCGACCCGCCGCAGATCAGCGACCTGTATTCGGCCACGATGATCGCGCACATCTTCGATTCGCCGCTGCAGTACGACTACCTGGCCCGCCCCGCCCGCCTCAAGCCGGCCACGGCGGCCGCCCCGCCCGAGGTGTCGGCCGACGGCATGACGATCCGGGTCAGCCTGCGGCCCGGAATCTACTTCGCCGACGACCCGGCCTTCAAGGGCCAGCGGCGCGAGCTGGTTGCGCAGGACTACGTCTACAGCATCAAGCGGCACTACGATCCGCGCTGGCGCAGCGCGAGCCTGGGGGTCTTCGAGGAATACCTGCTCGGACTGCGCGAGCTGCGGGCCCAGGCCCTGCGCAGCGGCCGGTTCGACTACGACACCGAGGTCGAAGGCCTGCGCGCCATCGACCGCTATACCTTCGAGATGCGCCTTGCCAAGCCCAATTTCGTGCTGGTCTATGCGCTGGCCGAGTGCCGCGCCACTTGCGCGGTGGCGCGCGAGGTGATCGAGGCTTACGGCGACAAGATCATGGAACACCCGGTTGGAACCGGGCCGTTCCGTCTGGCTTCCTGGAAGCGTTCGTCACGCCTGATCTTCGAGCGCAATCCGGGCTATCGCGACGAAACCTACGACGCGGTCGCGCCCGCCGGCGACCCGTCGTCGCAGGCGATTGCCGAACGGCTGCGCGGGCGCCGGCTGCCGATGCTCGACCGCGTCGAAATCGACATCGTCGAAGAAGCCCAGCCGCGCTGGCTGGCCTTCCTGAACAACCAGCACGACCTGATCGAGATGGTGCCCAACGAATTTGCCCAGACCGCCTTTCCCGGCGACCGGCTGGCCGCCTACCTCGCGCGCCGTGGCGTGCGGATGGACCGGTATGCCCGGATCGACCTGCGATACACCTTCTTCAACTGGGCCGATCCGGTGGTCGGCGGTCCGCAGCCCGCGCAGGTGGCGTTGCGCCGCGCCATCTCGCTGGGCTACAACAGCGACGACGACCTGCGGATCCTGCGGCGCAATCAGGCCCTGCCGGCGCACGGCCTGGTGCCGCCCGGGGCGGCCGGCCACGACCCGGCACTGCGCAGCGACATGAACGAATACAGTCCGGCGCGGGCCAGGGCGCTGCTCGACCTGTACGGCTACACCGACCGTGACGGCGACGGTTTCCGCGAACTGCCCGACGGGCGGCCGCTGACGCTCGAGTTCACCACCGGCAACGATCAGTCGGCCAAGCAGGGCAACGAACTGTGGAAGCGCAGCATGGACGGCATCGGCATCCGCCTGGCCTTCAAGCGCGCCAAGTGGCCCGAGCAGCTGAAGGCGGCGCGGGCCGGCAAGCTGCAGATGTGGTCGGTGGGCAGCAGCTCCAGCGCGCCCGATGCCGAGAGCACGCTGTCGTCGTTGTACGGTCCCAATGCCGGCCGCCAGAACCTGAGCCGCTTCGACCTGCCCGCCTACAACGCCTTGTACGAGCGCATGGTGACGCTGCCCGACGGGCCGGCGCGCAACGAACTGATTCGCGAGATGACCCGCCTGGCGCTGGCCTACCGGCCCTGGAAGGTGCACGTGCATAGCGTGAGCACCGACCTGACCCATCCGCGCGTGCTGGGCTGGAAGCCGCACCCGGTGATGCGCCGGCGCTGGGATACGATCGACGTCGAGCCCGAACCGGCTGACCGGGGCTCAGCCCCGGCCTCGGCCAGCGCCCAGAGCGGCACCGGCACACGCTGACCCGTGCCGGGTCAGCCCGGGACTTCGACCTGCATCTACAGCGAGCCCCAGACCTCGGTGGCCACCTCCACGCACAGGCGCAGTTTGGCGCGCTGCATGTCGACCGCGATGTCGTTGCCGTGCACCGTGCTCGAGAAGCCGCACTGCGGGGACAAGGCCAGCTGCTCGAGCGGCACGTACTTGGCCGCCATGTCGATGCGCCGGCGGATGTCGTCCTTGGACTCGAGCGAACCCAGCTTGGTGCTGACCAAGCCCAGCACCACGGTCTTGCCCTTGGGCACATGGCGCAGCGGTGCGAAGTCGCCCGAGCGGGCGTCGTCGTACTCCAGGAAATAGGCATCGACCGCCAGCTCGTTGAACAGCACTTCGGCCACCGGCTCGTAGCCGCCTTCGGCCGCCCAGGCGCTCTTGAAGTTGCCCCGGCACAAATGCACCGCGGTGGTCATGCCTTCGGGCTTGCCGGCGATCGCCGCGTTGATCAGCCGGGCGTATCGGCGCGGCAGTTCGTCCGGGTCGTCGCCGCGCTGGCGCGCTCCCTCGCGCATCTTGTCGTCGCACAGGTAGGCCAGGTTGGTGTCGTCCATCTGCACGTAGCGGCAGCCGGCCTTGCCCAGCGAGTCGAGCTCGTCGCGATAAGCGGCGGCGACGTCGGCATAGAACAGGTCGAGATCGGGATAGGCGCTCTGGCTGATCGCGCCGCGCCCGCCGCGAAAGTGCAGCATCGTGGGCGAAGGAATCGTCACCTTCGGCACACGGGTGGTCACCGACTTCAGGAACTCGAAGTCGGCCAGCTGAATCGGGCGGGCATGGCCGATCTTGCCG
The DNA here is from genome assembly GCA_016710525.1 of Burkholderiaceae bacterium. Taxonomy (GTDB): domain Bacteria; phylum Pseudomonadota; class Gammaproteobacteria; order Burkholderiales; family Burkholderiaceae_E; genus Quisquiliibacterium. The sequence continues at coordinate 33,998 of JADJVQ010000045.1, read as the reverse complement.
GTGACCTGCATCACCGGCGGCGAAAAATCGACCGTGCCGTCGGCCTTGCGAAAGCTCACCTGGATGCCGCCCTTGGTCTCGACCCCCTGCAGCTGCTCCAGAAAATCGATGTGAAAGTAGGTGCGGCGATACTCGCCGTCGGTGATGCCCTGCAGGCCGATGTCTTCCTGGAACTTCACCACATCGCGGATCGCGGCGTCCTCGACGGTGCGCAGCTGTTCGGCGGTGATCTGGCCGTTCTGGCGCTGCTCGCGGGCTTCCAGCAGCACCTTGGGTCGCAGGAAGCTGCCGACATGGTCGGCACGAAATGGGGCGCGATGCAATGAGGTCACGGCTGTCTCCGGTCGTTTATGAATATGCCGTCGATTCTGCATCAATTGCCGCCGGGTCGCGAATGGCCGGCGAAGGGGCCGGTGGTACGCTGGCGGCTCGCCTCGGGGACCCGCGACATGGCAGGACAGCCGCACGACCATCACCACGCTCATCACCACGGCCACGACCACGATCACGATCACGTCACCGGCGATCTCGCCGACCCCCGGTACCGGCGGGTGCTCTGGTGGGCGCTGCTGATCAACGCAACCCTGTTCATCGTCGAGCTGGCCGGCTCGGTCGGCTCGGGGTCGGTATCGCTGCTGGCCGATGCGATCGACTTCGCCGGCGATGCGCTCAACTACGGCCTGTCGCTGATGGCCCTGACGATGGCGCTGGTCTGGCGCTCGCGTGTCGCCTGGCTGAAGGGCGCGACGATGCTCGTCTGGGGCCTGGCGGTGCTGGCGCGAGCCGGCTGGATCGCCTGGGTCGGCACCCTGCCCCGGGCCGAGACCATGGGCGCGGTGGCCGTGCTCGCGTTGGCCGCCAACCTCGGGGTCGCCTTCCTGCTGTATGCCTACCGTGACGGTGACGCCAACATGCGCTCGGTGTGGCTGTGCACCCGCAACGATGCCATCGGCAACGTGGCGGTGATGCTGGCCGCGGCGGGCGTGTTCACCACGGCAACGGCCTGGCCCGACCTGGCCGTTGCCGCCGGCATGGCCATCCTGGCGATCAGCGCTGGCCTCGAAGTTCTGCAACGGGCGCGCCGCGAACTGCGGCGGCCGGCCCACCTCACAAACGGACGATGACGATGGCAACGACAGTGGCGGGCGGCGACACGCGCGAGTGCGATGTGCTGGTGATCGGATCGGGAGCGGGCGGCCTTTCGGCCGCGATCACCGCCCGGCTGCATGGCCTGGACGTGATCGTGGTCGAGAAACAGGCGCGTTTCGGCGGCACCACCGCGCGCTCGGGCGGCTGGCTGTGGATCCCGATGAATCCGCTGTCGGTCGCCGAGGGGGTGCAGGACAGCCTCGAGGACGCGCGCACCTACCTGCGCCACGAAACCGGGGCGCACTACGACGCCGCCCGGGTCGATGCCTTCCTGACCGAGGGCCCGCGCATGATCGACTTCTTCCTGAAGCACACCGCAGTGCGCTTTCAGGGCGGCTACGCGTTTCCCGACTATCACCAGGCGCAGCCCGGTGCGCGGGCCGGCGGACGCCCGATCGTTGCCGAGCCGTTCGACGGACGCGAGCTGGGCGAGCGGCTGGCCGAACTCGCGCCGCCGCTGCGCGAGCTGTCGTTCGCCGGCCTGGTGATCGGGTCGGGCAACGACCTGAAGCACTTCTTCCACTTCACGCGCTCGTTCGAATCGTTTCGCTTCGTGATCGCACGGGTGTGCTCCCATCTGTGGGACCTGGTTCGGCATGGCCGCGGCATGCGCCTGGTCAACGGCAACGCGCTGGCAGCGCGCCTGGGCAAGTCGCTGTTCGACCTGGGGGTCCCGCTGTGGCTGAACACCGCGGCACGCGAACTGCTGCGCGAGGGCGACGCGGTGACCGGCGCGGTCGTCGAGCAGCAGGGCAAGCGCCTGACGATTCGCGCGCGCCGCGGCGTGGTGCTGGCCAGCGGCGGCTTCCCGCACGACGTCGAGCGACGTCGCCAGCTGTATCCGCATGCGCCGACCGGCCGGGAACACTGGGCGCTGCCGCCGGCCGGCAACACCGGCGATGGCGCGCGGCTGGGCGAATCGGCCGGGGCGCGCTTTGTCGACGACTACCCCAACGCGGCGGCCTGGGCGCCCGTGTCGGAGGTGCGCTGGCCCGACGGGGAACGCGGCCTGTATCCGCACTTCGTGGACCGCGGCAAACCGGGCGTGATCGCCGTGCTGGCCGACGGCCACCGATTCGGCAACGAGAGCGACTCGTACCACGACTTCGTGCAGGCGATGGTGCGCGGCTCGCCCGACCCGGCCGCCATGGATGCCTTCTTCATCGCCGACCACCGTACGCTTCGCCGGTACGGCCTCGGAGTGGTCAAGCCCTTTCCGGTGCCGATCGGCTGGTGGCTGCACAGCGGCTACCTGATCCGCGGGCAGTCGATCAGCCATCTGGCGCAGCGCGCCGGCATCGATCCCGACGGCCTGCAGGCCACGGTCCGGGTCTTCAACGAGTATGCGCGCAGCGGCCACGACCTCGAATTCGGGCGCGGCGACAATGCCTACAACCGGTCGCAGGGCGACGCCGCGCATGGGCCCAATCCCTGCCTGGGTCCGATCGAGCAAGGGCCTTTCTATGCGGTTCGCATCCGCCCGGGCGAACTGGGCAGCTTTGCCGGCCTGCGCACCGACCGCTACTCGCGGGCGCTGGATCGGCAGGGCCGGATCATCGACGGGCTGTACGCCTGCGGCAACGACGCGGCCAGCGTCATGGGCGGCAACTACGCGGGTGGCGGCATCACGCTCGGCCCGGCGATGACCTTCGGCTACATCGCCGGTCGCCACCTGGCGGGCGCCCACCTGATGGCCGAACGCAGGCTCGAGGCTACCGAGGACGCACGAATCGCGAACGCTGCACCTGCACCGCCTGCCGAACGCAGCATTCCTCGAGATGGTCGTTGACCAGGCCCATGCTCTGCATGAAGGCATACATCGTGGTCGGGCCGACGAAGGCCCAGCCGCGCTTCTTGAGGTCGCGTGACAGCGCCACCGACTGCGCCGACGTGGTCATGCCGCGCAGCACGTCGGCGCTGATGCGCGCAGGACGTTCGCTGTCGTCGGGCTCGTAGCGCCAGACAAACGCCGCCAGCGATCCGCACTCCTCGCGCAGATCGCGGGCGGCACGGGCATTGCCGATGGCCGCCTCGATCTTGCCCCGGTGGCGCACGATGCCCGCGTCGCCCAGCAGCCGGGCGACATCGGCCGGGCCGAAATTGGCCACCGCGTCGATGTCGAACTCGGCGAACCCCGCCCGGAACGCATCGCGCTTGCGCAGGATCGTCAGCCAGGACAGGCCGGACTGGAACCCCTCCAGGCACAGCTTCTCGAACAGGCGCCGGTCGTCGGCCACCGGACGGCCCCACTCTTCGTCGTGGTAGCGCAGATAGTCGGGCGCAGCGCCCGTCACCCAGGCGCAGCGCGCCGATTCATGGTTTGGCATTCGGGAAGAATAACTGCTCACCGCCGATCTTGTAGTCGGCGATCGCCTTCTGGCCTGTCGGCGAAACGACCCAGTCGGCAAAGCGCTGCGCCATCTCGTGCTTGACGTGCGGATGCTTGGCCGGATTGACCACGATCACGCCATACGGATTGAACAGCCGCGGATCGCCCTGCAGCACGATGGCGAGCTCGCCGCGGTTCTTGAAGCTCAGCCAGGTGCCGCGGTCGGCCAGCGTGTAGCCGTTCATCGCCGAAGCGATATTCAGGGTCGGCCCCATGCCCGAGCCGCTCTCCTTGTACCAGCTGGACTTGGCTGCTTCGACGTCGATTCCCGCCTGCTTCCAGTAGCGCAGCTCGGCGGCGTGGGTCCCGCTCTTGTCGCCTCGGGACACGAAGGGCTGGCGCGCCTGCGCGATGCGCTGCAATCCCACGACGACATCGCGCGTGCCCGCCAGGCCCGCCGGATCGGCCTTCGGGCCGACCATGACGAAGTCGTTGTACATCACGTCCCGGCGAGGCAGCCCGAACCCTTCGGCGACGAACTTGTCCTCGGCCTCGCGATCGTGGACGAAGACCACATCGGCATCGCCTTTGCGAGCCGTGGCCAGCGCCTGGCCGGTGCCCTGGGCCACGACACGCACCGAGATGCCGGTTTCGCGGGTGAAGGCAGGCAGCAGGTGGCCGAACAGACCGGACTGATCGGTCGAGGTGGTCGAGGCCATGACGATGAACCGGTCCTGGCCCTGAGCGGGCAGGCCGCCAGCCAGGCCGGCCAGCAGCAGCAGGGACAAGACCGCGCGGCGGGCGCGGCGCAGTCGTCCGGGCAGAGGGGCAGGGAGAGTCGAAGTCTGGGTCATGGAAGCGCTTGTCGAAGGTGAATCAATCGAGCCATTGCCCGGCCAGGAAGCGGCGCAGGGTCTCGTGGCGGGGGGAACGGAAGCACTGATCGGCCGGGCCGGACTCGAGCACCTGGCCGCGGTGCATGAACACCAGGTGGGAGGCCAGGCGGCGCGCCATCGCCAGATCGTGGGTGGCCATGACCAGGCCGATGCCATCGCCGGCCAGCGCCAGCAGTTCGCGCTCGATGGCGGCGGCGGCACCCGGGTCGAGGCTGGCGGTCGGCTCGTCGAGCAGCAGGCTGTGCGGCCCCAGCGCCAGCGCCCGCGCCAGTGCGACCCGCTGCTGCTCGCCGCCCGAAAGCCGGCGGGCCGGCCGGTGCGCGGCGTAACCCAGGCCCAGGCGCGCCAGTGCGGCACCGGCCGCCTCGGCGCGGCGGTGCACCGGCACGCCCGCGACGGCCAGCGCATGTTCGACATTAGCCTGCGCACTGCGGCGCAACATGACCGGTTTCTGGAACACATAGGCCAGGCGTACCGCCGGGTCTGCGCCCCCGCCCGACAGGCGCCGGATGCGCCCGGTAGTGGGTTGCGCCAGTCCTTGCACCAGCTGCAGCAGGGTGGTCTTGCCGGCCCCGTTGGCGCCGAGGATGACCGTGCGCCGCGACAGCGGCAGCATCAGCGAAAGCGTGTCGAGCACGGTGACCTCGCCGCGGCGCAGGGTGACCGCATCGAACTCGGCGAATCGCTCCGCCAGCAGCGGCTCTGGAATGGAATGCACGAGGGGCGCTCGTTCAGCCGTGCCGGTGCGCCGCATAGGCCCGAACGCCGTGGGCGGCCAGGTTGACCACCAGCACCATCAACACCAGCAGCAGCCCCAGCGCGAGCGCCAGCGGCAGGTCGCCCTTGCTGGTCTCCAGCGCGATGGCCGTGGTCATGACCCGGGTGACGCCGTCGATATTGCCCCCGACGATCAGCACCGCTCCGACCTCGGCCGCGGCTCGCCCGAAACCGGCCAGCAGAGCGGTCGACAGCGAAAAGCGCGATTCGAACAGCAGCGTGCGGATGGTCGCCGCCTTGCCGGCGTTGAGAGACGCGAGATAGGGCCCGTATTCGGCCAGCGCGTCCTCCAGGGTCTGGCGGGCCAGGGCTGTGATCAGGGGCATCACCAGCACCGTCTGGGCGATGACCATGGCCGGCGGACTGAACAGGATGCCCAGGCTGCCCAGCGGACCGGCCCGCGACAGCAGCAGATAGACGACGAGCCCCACGACCACCGAGGGCAGACCCATCAGCGAATTCAGGCCCGCGACCACCACGTCGCGGCCGCGAAACGGGGTCAGCGCCAGCCAGGCAGCCAGCGGCAGCGCAATAGCGGCCGCCAAAACGGTGGCGCTCCCGCTGACTTCGATGCTCAGCCGCACGATCGGCCACACATGGGGACTGGCCCCGGCGAGCAGATCGGCGGTGGCCGACAGGCTTTGCAGGAAGTCGCTCATCGTTCCCAATCTACCAAGGCAATGTCATTCAGCGGACATCGCGTAAAATTTGCATATGAGTGGATCACGGCTGGACTTGCGAAAGCTGAGCGGCCTGCCGGCTCAGCAGTGGCTGACCACCCGGGAGGCGGCCGATCTGCTGCGGCTGGCCCCGCGCACGGTCTATCACCTCGTCTCGCGCGGCGAGGTGCCGCATGCGCGAGCCCGCGGCAAGCTGCTGTTCGAACGGTCGGCGCTGCAGGCCTGGGTGGCGGCGCAGTCGGCTGGAACGCTGGAGACCGGCGGCGCCGAGCCACCGGCCTGCATCGCCGGCAGCCACGACCCGCTGCTCGAATGGGCGCTGCGCGAATGCCGCAGCGGCCTGTCGCTGTCGGCCCTGGGCAGCACCGACGGGGTCGACCGTCTGGTCGCCCGGGCCGCCTGCGCCGCGCTGATCCACATTCCCAATCGCGCCGACCCCGGGTTCAACCTGGAAACGATCGCCAGCCGCGCCCCGCGCCTGCCGCTGGTCATGCTGCAATGGGCCAGGCGGGAGCAGGGCCTGCTGGTGGCCCCCGGCAACCCGATGGGCATTCATCGGCTGGACGACCTGATCCATCACAAGCGCCGGGTCGTCCTGCGTCATCCCGGCGCCGGCAGTCACCTGCTGATGATGCGCCTGCTGCACGAGGCCGGATTGAAGGCCGGCGCTCTGCGCGCGGTCGCCACCGTGGCCAGCAGCGAATTCGACGTGGCGCAATCGGTGGCCGAAGGCGTGGCCGATGCCGGCTTCGGGATCCGGGCCGCAGCCGCTTCGGCCGGCCTGGACTTCGTCAGTCTGGCCTGGGAGACGATCGACCTGGTGATCTGGCGGCGAATGGCATTCGAGCCGCCTATGCAGGCCCTGCTGGAATTCGCGCGCAGCCGGGCCTTCGCCCGGCGCGCGCGTCTGATGCAGGGCTACGACCTCAGCGGCGCATTGCGGGTCCGCCTGAACGGGTGACCCCGGTCGATTCCAGCCAGCGCTGCAACTCGGCCGCCGGCATCGCGCCGCTGACCCGCGCCACCTCGCGCCCGCCATGGAACACGGCAAGGGTCGGGATGCTGCGGATCGCGTACTGGCTGGCCAGCGCGGGCTGCGCTTCGGTGTCCACTTTGACAAAGCTCACCTGGCCGCGCATCTGGCGCGCGGCGGCCTCGAAATGCGGGGCCATCGTGCGGCAGGGGCCGCACCAGGGCGCCCAGAAATCGACCACGACCGGCAGTTCATGACGTTCGATCAGCCGCGCAAACGAAGCGCCATCGAGCTCGCGCGGCCGCGGATCGGTCAGCTCCGCGCCACAGCGCCCGCAGACGGGCTCCTCGGCCAGCCGTTCGGGGGGCACGCGATTCAGCGTGGCACAATCAGGGCATACCAGTTGCATCTGCGCTTCCTTTGTCAGCCAGATCGCCGGTTAGCCGGCCGGCGCCGCCGTGTCATGAACTCCAACTCCCCGGTATATGGGGCCTTGCCCGGCAGGCTCAAGACGCACTCAAGCCCGCGCCCATGACCAAGAACAGACCCGCTTTGTATTTCGTCGGCCCGCAGTGGTTCGCACCGGTCATGGGCTGGTGCGGACTGGCGCTGGCCTGGCACCGCGCCGAGGACGGCTTCGGGCCGGCAGCGCGGACCTTGTCCGAGGCCTGCGGTGCCGTTGCCGGGCTGATTTTCGCCGCGGTGGTGGCCGCGATGGCACTGCGCAGCGTGCGCAACCCCGGCGCCCTGCCCGAAGACCTCGCCCATCCGGTTCGCCAGGGCTTCGCCGCCGCTTTCCCGGTGTCGATCATCCTGCTCGCCACCGTCGGGGTCACCCTTGAATGGCCCGCTCGCGTGACCGAGGCGGCATGGGCGATCGGCCTGCTGGGACAGCTGACGGTCACCACCTGGATGGTCTCGCGCTGGGTGGCCGGCAAGCTGCGCTGGGCATCGATCACGCCGGTGATCTACATCCCGATCGTGGGCAATATCCTGGTGCCGCTGGCGGGCGTGCCGCTGCATCACGAGGCCTTGTCATGGGCCTTCTTCGGAATCGGCGCGTTCTTCTGGCCGGTGGTGACCGCCGTCGTGCTGGCGCGCCAGGTCCAGCAGCCGATGCCCGACCGGCTGGCGCCCTCATGGTTCATCACGGTGGCGCCGCCTTCGGTTGCGGGCATCTCGGCACTGGCGCTGGGCGCGCCGATGCCGGTGGCCTTCGCGGCGCTGGGAGTGGCCGGCCTGATGCTGTTCGTCGTAGCAACGCGCGTGCCGGCCATTCTGAAGACACCCTTCGGAATGCCGTCATGGTCCGCCTCGTTTCCGCTCGCGGCCTTCAGCGCCCTGCTGATGCGGGCAACGGCCGAGGCCCCGGGCCTGCATCTGCCCGGCATCCTCATGCTGGCAGTGACCTCGTTGGTGCTGCTGGGCCTGACCTTGGCGACGATCAGGGGGCTTCGCGCGGGCAGTCTGCTCGCGCCCGAACCCGTCGCCGTGCTGGCGGTGGAGCCGGCGACGGATTCGTCGCGCGGCTGACACCGCCACATCGGCGGGTTTATTTGATCAGCAGATCGTCCAGCGTGCGCCCGGCGGCGATTTCGGCCACTACCCAGGACGGCTGACGCCCTCGGCCGGTCCACAAATCCCCGGCAGGGCCCCGGTACTTGGGCGCCACCTTCTTGCCGGCGGTCGAACGGCGCTTCTTGCGCGCGCCCTTGGGCTCGGCCGCCGCGCGGCCTTGTCGGCCGGCTTGGCCGCACGACGCGGCGCCGCCGGCGCCGCCAGGCCCAGATCGGCAGCCGTCAGGCCGAATTCGGCGATTTTCTTTTTGATATCCCGGATGGTGGTACCGATTTCCTCTTTGCGGGCGGTGGCCGCCTTGCGTTGCAGTTCTTCGATCTGGTTTTGATATTCGCGATAGGTAGTCATTCGAGAAGCCTTGAGTCCGTCTCCGGGGATTATCTGATCATTACTGCGCCTGGTGCCTCAGTATAATCCCTCATATGAAACCGATATTCAATATCTCGGCATACCGTTTCGTGCCGCTGCCCGATGCGGCCGATATTCGCGAGAACCTGCTCGCTGCCACGGCACGGCTGCCGGTCAAGGGCACCATTTTGCTGGCCGAGGAGGGAATCAATCTCGTGCTGGCCGGCGTGCCCGCCGCAGTCCACGAGGTGCTTGCCCTGCTGCAGGCCGATCCGCGACTGGCCGGACTCGAACTGAAGGAAAGCTGGTCCGAGACCCAGCCCTTCGGGCGAATGCGTATCAGACTCAAGCGCGAGATCATCCGGATGAACCAGCCCGCCATCCGGCCGGCGGCCGGCCGCGCGCCCGCGATCGACGCGCCGACGCTCAAGCGGTGGCTGGACCGCGGTCACGACGACGACGGCGTGCCCGTCGTCATGCTCGACACCCGCAATGCGTTCGAGGTCGACCACGGCGCATTCGAAGCCTGTATCGACTGGCGGCTCGGCAAATTCAGCGATTTCCCGAGCGCGGTCGACGAACACGGAGCCGAGTTGCGCGGCAAGACCGTGGTCAGTTACTGCACCGGCGGCATCCGCTGCGAAAAAGCGGCAATCCACCTGCGCAATGCCGGTTTCGACCGGGTTTTTCAGCTCGACGGCGGGATTCTCCGCTATTTCGAGCTGGCCGGCGCCAGCCATTATCGCGGCACGTGTTTCGTGTTCGACGAACGCGAGGCGCTGACGCCCGACCTTTCACCGGCGCCGCAATAGTCCGGTGGCCAGCGCGGTGCCCAGCAGCACCACCGCGCTGCCGGCGATCATTCGCCAGCCGATCGCCTCGCCCAAAAATAGCGCGCCGAAGGCGATTCCAAACATCGGCACCAGGAACGTGACCGCGATCGCGCGCGCCGGCCCGACCCGATCGATCAGCCGAAAATAAAGCAGGTAGGCCAGGCCGGTGCAGGCGATACCGAGCGTGAGGACCGCGGCCCATGCCCCGGCGGAGGGCGGCTCCGCTGGCCAGGCGGCCCACAGCGCGGCCAGCAGCACCCCACAGCGCGGCCAGCAGCACCAGGTCGAGGAGATCACGCGGCTTCATTTTGCGGCCTGACCCCCGCCTGCCGGGGTCACGGGCCAGCTGCCCCGCCGCCACAGATGCATCACCGCGTACGACCGCCAGGGCCGCCAGACCTGCGCCGCCGCCGTGGCGCGTGCCGGGGTGGGCGCGCCCAGGGCTCGCATCAGGATGAGGTCGGAGGCGGGGAACGCATCTGGCCAGGCCAGCGCCCGCATCGCCACATACTGAGCGGTCCAGTCGCCGATGCCGCGCAGGCTCTTCAGGTGAGCCAGGCTCGGCTCCAGCGGCGCTCCGGGCGCCAGTACCAGCCCATCGTCGACGATAGCCCGCGCGATCGCCTGGATCGCGGCAGCACGGGTGCGGATCAGCCCGCAGGCGGTCAGTTCCTCGAGCGGCACCGCGGCGAGGCGGGCGGCGTCCGGAAAGGCGCACGACAGCGGCTCGGCGATGAGCGACCGATCGCCCGGACCATCGACCAGCCGATCGCCAAACCGCGCCGCGAGACGCCCGGCAAGCGTGTGGGCGGCTTTGACCGTCACCTGCTGTCCGAGGACCGCCCGCACCGCGAGTTCGAACCCGTCGAAGGCGCCCGGCACACGCACGCCGGGCGCATCGGCAGAAAGCTCGCCGAGCACCGCGTTGACCGGCCCCGGCACGCAGTCGAGGTCGAAAAGGCGCCGTACGCCGGCCAGCGCCTGGCCCTGCACGCCGGCCAGCGATGGCGCCAGCGTGACCGCCAGCGCCGCACGCCCCGGACAGGGTCGGACATCCAGGCGCCCGAGCACCCAGGCACCGCCGGCCGGCAGACGCACGAGGCGCGAATAAACATCCGGGCCGATGTGCTCGACCCCGCCGATAAGGCGCCGCGACAGGAACGACAGCACCCAGCCCCAGTCGTAGGGCGGCTGGAAAGTCAGCTCGAACCGCAGGGGGACTTCGGATGAATCTGAGGCGAAGGGTACGGCGGCGAACGGAATCGACCCCTCGGGCATCTCAGCGCGGCCGATGGGGATGATTCGCGATCCAATGCTCGGCGATGTCGATGCGCCGGGTCACCCAGACCCGGTCGTGCCGCTCGATGTGATCGAGAAACTTCTGCAGCGCCAGGAACCGGCCCGGGCGGCCGAGCAGCCGGCAGTGCATGCCGACCGACATCATCCTGGGACACTCGTCGCCTTCGGCATACAGCACATCGAAGCTGTCGCGCAGATACTCGAAAAAATGCTGCGCTGTATTAAATCCCTGCGGCGACGCGAATCGCATGTCGTTGGCGTCCAGCGTATAGGGCACCACCAGATGAGGCACCACGCCGCGCTCGCCCGCCGCCACCTCGGTCCAGAATGGCAAGTCGTCGCCGTAATAATCGGAGTCATACCGAAAGCCGCCGTGCTCCACCACCAGGCGCCGGGTATTCGGGCTGTCGCGTCCGGTGTACCAGCCCGTGGGCGCCTGGCCGGTCAGCTCGCGCATGATGCGCACCGCCTCGCGCATGTGCTCGCGTTCGGTGGCTTCGTCCACCCCCTGGTAATGGATCCAGCGCCAGCCGTGGCAGGCGATTTCATGGCCGAGTTCGACCAGGGCGCGGGTCAGTTCCGGATGGCGTTGCAAGGCCATCGACACGCCGAAAACCGTCAGCGGCAGCCCGCGGCGCTCGAACTCGCGCAGGATGCGCCAGACACCGGCGCGCGAGCCGTATTCGTAGATCGACTCCATGCTCATGTGGCGATCGGGGTAGGCGGCCGCGCCGATGATTTCCGACAGGAACTGTTCGGAGCCGGGGTCGCCGTGCAGCACGCAGTTCTCGCCGCCCTCTTCGTAGTTGAGAACGAACTGAACAGCGACACGGGCGCGGCCCGGCCAGTTGGCCTGCGGGGGATTGCGGCCGTAGCCGACGAGGTCACGGGGATAGGCGGTGGTCATGTTGGTGGCCCGATGGCTACGCAAGGCGGGCAAGGTGGCCCGAAGCGCCGATTATCGCGCGACGCCTGTATCGCGGGTCGACTATGAACGCGTCGTCGCTAGCGCGCGCCGTCGGTGAACTCGAGCGGCGCGAGATCGGGCTCGCGCACCGGTGGAGTCGCCGGCGCCACCTCGCGCACGGCCAGCGCGGGCGCGGGCAGCGGGGGTGCGTCCCGGCCCAGCACCCGCCGGATCCGCTCGGTCAGTGGCGGATGGGTCGACAACCATCGGTGCCAGCCGCCGGTGCTGCTGAACCAGAGATGGGCGAACCGGCGCGGCCCGGGAAAACCCGGCGAGCCCCGGCACGCCTGCTCCTGCTGCCAGCGCAGCTTGCGCAGCGCCGCGCCCAGCCCGTCGGCCAGCCGGGTCAGGCGGACTGCCGCGGCATCGGCCAGATGTTCGCGCTCGCGGCTGACCCCGGCTTGCAGCAGCCGGGCGGCGACCCAGCCGATCGCGCCAACCGCCATCACCGTCCCGCCGGCCAGCCAGCGCAGCGGATGAAACGCCATCGCACGTGCCCGCGGATCGTCCCCCCCGGCATGGTCGATGCCGGTCAGCCAGCGGCCGTACTGGTGGACGATCAGCACTCCGCTGACGCAGGCCGCCAGCCGCATGTTCAGCGCGACATCGCCATTGAGCACGTGGGCGTATTCGTGCGCGTACACACCCTGCAGTTCGTCGCGGGTCAGGCGCTCCAGCGCACCCCCCGACATCACGATCGCCGCGTCGCGGGCGTCGTGCCCCGCGGCGCAGGCGTTGATCGACTCTTCGGCGTCGAGCACGAACAGCTGCGGTATCGGCTGGCGCGCCGCGATCGCCATCTCGGTGGCGATGTGCCGGAACTGGCGCTCGGGCAGGCTCGCCGGATCGGCACTCACCGGGCGGGCGCCGAGTTCGCGGGCCAGCGCCGCGCCGCCGCCGCGCAGCCGAGCGGCTTCGAGCCAGGCGCCGCCCAGGACCAGCAGCAGGGTGACCGCCGTGTTGGTGAAGATGAAGTACGGCGGCAGTGCCGCGAGCAGCGCATCCCAGGAATCGGCCCAGCGCGCAGCGCGCGACACCAGCATCACGACCAGGATGGCGGCGCCATTGACCGCTGTCACCACCCCGAGCAGAGCCGCCGCGAAGGCGGCGGTGAGCCGCCGCGACCGCCGGCGTGCCTGCGCCTCGTGGGCGGCAAACCTCAAAACTGCACGCGCACCGGTCCCCGCTGCACCAGGCATTCGCACGACTGCAGCGGCTGCGAGGGCACCAGCCGGAACAGGCCGGCCACCAGATTGACCGGAAACTGGCCGATCGCCACGTTGTAGTCGTTGACCGAGTCGTTGTAGGCCTGGCGGGCGAACGCGATGCGGTTCTCGGTGGTGGCGAGTTCCTCGGACAACTGCGTCATGCCCGCGTCGGCCTTCAGTTCGGGATAGGCCTCGACCACCGCCATCATCCGGCCCAGCGCATCGGCCAGCACGCCGGTGGCGCCGGACAGCGCATTCATCGTGCCCAGGTCGCCCGGCCGGCGGGCCGCTTCACGCGAGCAGGCCAGCGTCTGATCGCGGGCAGCGATCACCGCCTCGAGCGTGCCGCGTTCATGTTCCATATAGCGCCGCGCAACTTCGACGAGGTTGGGGATCAGGTCGAAGCGGCGGCGCAGCTGGACGTCGATCTGCGCGAACGCGTTGTGCAGATGCCCGCGCAGGGCGATCAGCCGGTTGTAGGCTGACACCAGCCAAAGCGCGAACCCGATCAGGGCCGCGACGATGATGATCTGGGCGACGCTCATGGACAAACCTCTCGGCACATTCGAGCCAGTGCGCCGATTCTGCTGAGCGGGCCCCGCCATGGTCGACGGCGACGGGCCGGACGGCCGGCAGCGGCCTACCGATGGCCTGCCGGCGCAGCCTGCGTGCCGACAGCCAGCATCAGGCCGGGCCGAACTCCACCAGCAGGTCGCGCGCCGCGATGGTCTCGCCGGTGCGCACATGCACCGCCTTGATCGTGCCGTCGCGCTCGGCCCGGATCTGGGTCTCCATCTTCATCGCCTCCAGCGACACCAGCGGGTCGCCTGCGCGCACCGCCTGGCCCGCCTTCACCGACACGGTCACCACCATCCCGGGCATCGGCGCCGGGACGTGCGCGCCGTTGGTCGGATCGGCCTGGGGGCGCTGTTCGCGCCGCGCCGCGCCGGCCTTCTCGACGCGCATCGCGCGCGGCTGCCCGTTCAGCTCGAAGAACACCTTGATGACGCCTTCCTCCTCGGCCGGCGCGGTGCCCTGCATCCGGATGACCAGCGTCTTGCCCGGCCCGATGTGGACCGCGATCTCATCGCGATCGGCCATGCCATAGAAGTACGCGGCGGTCGGCAGCATGCTGACATCGCCGAATCGGCGATGGTGATCCGAGAATTCGCGGTAGACCTTCGGGTACATCAGCCAGGAGGCCAGGTCGTTGTCGCCGATCTGGTGCCCGCAGGCTTTTTCCGCCTCCTGGCGGGCGGCCTCGAGGTCGACGTCGGGCAGGCTGTCACCCGGCCGATAGGGCGCCGGCGGCTCGCCCTTGAGCACCTTGCGCGACAGCGCCGCCGGAAAGCCGTCCGGCGGGAATCCCAGCTCGCCCTTGAACAGCGACACCACGGACTCCGGAAACGCCACCTCGCGGGCCGGATCGGTGACATCCTGCGCGGTCAGATCGTTGGCCACCATCGACAGCGCCATGTCGCCCACCACCTTGGACGTGGGCGTGACCTTGACGATGTCGCCGAACAGCCGGTTGACCTGGGCATAGGCGCGCGACACCTCCGGCCAGCGGTGCTCCAGTCCGGTCGCCCGGGCCTGCTCGCGCAGGTTGGTGTACTGGCCGCCCGGCATCTCGTGGTTGTAGACGTCGGCGGTGCCGCTGCGGATGTCGGACTCGAACGCGGCGTACTGCCGGCGCACGCCTTCCCAGTAGTGCGAGATCTCGAGCATCGACGCCAGGTCGATGCCGGCCGGCTCGCCCCCGGCGCGTCCGCCGACGAAGCGCGGATCGCGTTCGGAGCCGGACAGCGCCGCCACGATGGCCGACAGGTTGGGCTGCGAGGTCAAGCCGCTCATCGCGTCCATCGCGCCGTCGACCGCATCGGCGCCGGCCTCGATCGCGGCCAGCACCGACGCGGCGGCCGCGCCGCTGGTGTCGTGGGTGTGGAAGTGGATCGGCAGGCCGGTCTCGGCCTTCAGGGTCCTGACCAGCAGCGCCACGGCGCGCGGGCGCGCCAGACCGGCCATGTCCTTCAGACCCAGCACGTGCACGCCGGCATCGCGCAGTTCACGGGCGATGCGCACGTAATAGTCCAGCCCGTACTTGCGGCTGTCGTCGAACACATCGGCGGTGTAGCAGATCGATCCTTCGCACAGCGCGCCGGTCTCGAGCACGGCGTCGATCGCCACGCGCATGTTGCGCACCCAGTTCAGCGAATCGAAGATCCGGAAGATGTCGATGCCGCCGGCGGCCGCCTGGCGCACGAAGTAGCGCACCACGTTGTCGGCATAGTTGGTGTAACCGACCGCGTTGGAGCCGCGCAGCAGCATCTGCAGCGCGATGTTGGGCACCGCCTCGCGCAGCACCGCCAGGCGCTGCCACGGGTCCTCCTTCAGGAAGCGCATCGCGACGTCGAAGGTGGCGCCGCCCCAGCATTCCAGCGAGAACAGGCCCGGCAGCATCCGCGCGTAGTGCGGCGCGATGCGCAGCATGTCGACGGTGCGCATCCGCGTGGCCAGCAGCGACTGGTGGGCGTCGCGCATCGTCGTGTCGGTGAGCAGCGGGCGCTGCTGCTCGAGCATCCATTGCGCGAACTTCGGCGCGCCCAGTTCCTTGAGCCGCGTGCGGGTGCCGGCCGGCGGCACCGCGAGCAGGTCGCAGGCCGGCTGGTGGACATGCAGGTGGCTCAGATCCGGCTTGATCCGCCCCTTCATGTCGGGATGGCCATTGACGGTGACATCGCCCAGGTAGCGCAGCACCAGCGTGGCACGGTCGCGCCGGCGCGCGAACTTGAACAGCTCGGGCGTCTCGTCGATGAAACGGGTGATCACCGTGCCCGCCACGAACTGCGGATGGTTGATCACGTTCTCGACGAACTGCAGATTGGTCGCCACGCCGCGGATGCGGAATTCGCGCAGGCCCCGGTCCATCCGCCGGATCGCCTCTTCGGCGGTCGGCGCCCAGGCGGTCACCTTGACCAGCAGCGAGTCGTAATACGGCGTGATCACCGCGCCGGAGTACGCCGTGCCGCCGTCCAGGCGCAGCCCGAAGCCGGCCGCGCTGCGGTAGGCGGTGATGCGGCCGTAGTCGGGGGTGAAGCCGTTCTCGGGGTCTTCGGTGGTGATCCGGCACTGCAGTGCGTGGCCGTTGAGCCGGATGTCCTGCTGGCGGGGCACCGGGCAGTTGGCGTCGCCGATTCGCGCGCCTTCGGTCACCCGGATCTGCGACTTGACGATGTCGATGCCGGTCACCTGTTCGGTGACCGTGTGTTCGACCTGGATGCGCGGATTGACCTCGATGAAATAGAACTTGCCGGTGTCGGCGTCCATCAGGAATTCGACGGTGCCGGCATGGGTGTAGCCGACCGCGCGGCCCAGCGCGAGTGCGGACTTGCAGAGCTCGTCGCGACCGGCCTGGTCCAGATAGGGCGCCGGCGCGCGTTCGACCACTTTCTGGTTGCGCCGCTGCACCGAGCAGTCGCGCTCGAACAGGTGCACCAGGTTGCCGTGGGTGTCGCCCAGGATCTGGACTTCGACATGGCGGGCCCGGCGCACCAGCTTTTCGAGATAGACCTCGTCGTTGCCGAAGGCGGCGGCGGCCTCGCGCCGGGCCACCGGCAGCTGGCTCACCAGGTCGGCTTCGCTTTCGATCACCCGCATGCCCCGTCCGCCCCCGCCCCAGCTGGCCTTGAGCATCAGCGGATAGCCGACCGCGGCGGCGGCGGCCAGCGAGCCCTGCATGTCGGCCTCGTCGGCCGCGGCCCGCTGGGCGGCCGCTGCGTCGGGCTGCAGCAGCGTGCGCGGCAGCGGCCCGGTGGCCGGCATCACCGGCACGCCGGCCGCAACCGCCGCGTTGCGCGCGGCCACCTTGTTGCCCAGCGTGGTCATCACCTCGGGACTGGGGCCGATGAACTGGATGCCGGCCTTGGCGCAGGCCCGGGCGAAGTCGGGGTTCTCGGACAGGAAGCCATAGCCGGGATGGATCGCATCGACCTTGGCGAGCCGCGCGATCCGGATGATGTCGTCGATGTCCAGGTAGGCCTGCAGCGGCTTGCGGCCCTCGCCCACCAGGTAGCTCTCGTCCGCCTTGAACCGGTGCAGCGCGAACCGGTCTTCATTGGCATAGATCGCCACGGTCCGGATGCCGAGTTCGGCAGCAGCCCGCATCACGCGGATCGCGATCTCGGATCGGTTGGCAATAAGCAGCGACTGGATGCGGCGCATCGGAACACTCCGGAAAAGGGCGGTACTGGCTCGACCGGCTTCCTGACGGAAAAACCGACGGAAAAACCGACGAATGGTGCGCTGCAGCGTAGCGGATCGACCGCACAGCGGCAAATCCTGCGGCCGGGAGGCGGTCCGGCTTGACAATGGGGAGGCATTTTTCCGCCCGACAGCCGCCACATTCCGACATGATGGGGCCCGGGCGTAGACTTCGCGCATCCGCGCCCTTCTGAACGGCACCATGAGTCTTCATCGCTACGCTCCGATCCGACGCCGGCCCGTTGTCTCGCCCACGTTCCAGCGCAGCTGGCGTGGCGTCCTGGCCCTCGCCGGCCTGAGCCTGCTGGTCGCCTGCGGCGGCGGCGGCTCGGGCGCCACGGGCGACGGCGGCACCGTTGCCGCGCCCGGCTCCGGGCTGCCCAGCCAGGACGGCTGCACGTATCGCTACAGCCTGACCGGCAGCACCGCCCTGACCGGGGCCGACCCCCTGCTGGCGGCCCAATGGCATCTGAACAACACCGGGCAGACAGGCGGCACCGCTGGCGAAGACCTGCGCGCCACGCTGGCCTGGAACCTGACGCGCGGCGATGGTGTCCGGGTGGCGGTGGTCGACGATGCGGTCGAGACGCTGCACCAGGACCTGCAGGCCAACGTCGTGACCGGCGCCAGCTACAACTACCGGCCGCTGTCGATCGGCAACGTCCACCCGCTGCCCTGCGCGGCCGACGACGACCACGGCACCGCCGTCGCCGGCATCATCGCCGCCCGCGACAACAATGGCGTCGGCGGCGCGGGCATCGCGCCGCGTGCCGGGCTGGTCGGCTACAACGCCCTGGCGACCAGTTTCGTGGCCGACTTGAACGACGCGCTGGGCCGGGGCCTGGCCGACAACGGCGTCTACAACAACAGCTGGGGCTCGCCCGACAACGGCGTGCTGCACCGGGCCGACGCCAGCTACCTGGCCACGATCGACAACGGCATCGCCAGCGGGCGCGGCGGCCGTGGCGCGGTGTACGTGTTCCCGGCCGGCAACGGCGGCTGCTACGGCACCGACTCGGGCACGGGCGCGTGCATCAGCGAGACCTCCGGCCTGGACGGTTACACCAATCACCGCGGCGTGATCGTGGCCTGCAGCGTCGATCATCGCGGCCGCAAGCCCTCGTACGCCGAGCCCGGCGCCAACCTGCTGGTCTGCGGCCCGTCGTCCAACGACAACGACAGCATCGGCATCACCACACTGGCCCTGCTCGGCGGCTTTCGCAACGACTTCAACGGTTCGTCGGCGGCCACGCCGATGGTGTCGGGCGTGGCCGCGCTGATCCTGGCCGCCAACCCCCAGCTGACCTGGCGCGACGTGCGTCTGATCCTGGCGCAGACCGCCCGGCGCAACGACAGCACCGACGCCGGCTGGGTGACCAGCGCCTTCGGTCCGGCGCACAACGGCAAGTACGGCTTCGGGGTGGCCGATGCCAACGCGGCGGTAACTGCCGCGCGCACCTGGACCTCGGTGGGCGGCGCGTCCAGCCTGAAGTCCTGTGGCCCCTACAGCCGTACGCCCAACACCGCATTGCCCGATTCCTCGGGGGGCAGCGTCGCCGTGCGCAGCGACAGTGTCGCCGTCGGCGCCGACTGCGCCATCACCCGGATCGAATACGTCGAGGTCGCCTTCACCGCCAGTCATGCCTATGCCGGCGATCTGCGCGTGCGGCTGGTCAGCCCCAATGGGCTGGTCAGCGAACTGGCCAGCGAACGGGTCTGCGACGGCGCCTGCGGCAGCTTCGACGACTGGCGATTCGGCTCGGTCCGCCATCTGGGCGAGCCGGCCGCGGGCACCTGGACCTTGCAGGTTTCCGACGCCCAGGCCGAAGACACGGGCACCTGGCAGGCCTGGGGCCTGCGTTTCTGGGGACGCTGAACGATGGAACCGCAACGCCGAATGGCTCGATCACCCCGCACCTGGTGCGCCGCCTTGCTGTGCTGCCTGAGCGGCCCGCTGGCCGCCCAGCAGTTGTACTGGTACGACGGCGCGACGCGCCGGCCGCTGTGGGCCGAACCGGGCGTGGTCGCCGATTTTTCGGGCGACGCCCGTGAAAAGTCGCAGGTGATCCGTTCGTCGGCCCTGAGCAAGACGGACCTCGCCCGGCAGTCGCCGGTCTTTCGCGACCAGGCCCAGGGCGGAGGCACCCGCGCCTTGCCGGGCGGCGTGCTCGTGCGCTTCAAGGCCGACAGCACCGACGCTCAGCAGGCGGCGCTGGTGGCCCGCCACGGCCTGACGGTGGTGCGCCGGATCGGCGACGCCGGCACCAGCTACCTGGTCGACTGCCCGCCCGGCGAGGCATCGCTGGCGCTGGCCAACCGGCTGTTCGAGAGCGGCGATTTCGAGGCCGCCTCGCCCAACTGGTGGCAGCCGCGCCGGCTCAAGTAACGGCGCCGCCGCCGCGCCGGACTCGCCGGCCGGCCGATAGAATGGGACTGTCCCGCGGTTCAACGATTGGCGCCCTCCATGAAGAACGACCTCCCCGTCACCATCAAGCGGCAGGACTACGCGCCGGCAGCCCATCGGGTGGAGTCGATCGACCTCACGCTCGAACTCGACCCGGTCGCCACCACCGTGATCGCGGTCTCGCAGGTGCGCCGCAACGAGGCCGCGCCGCGCGGACCCTTGCGCCTCGATGCGGTGGGTCTGGAGGTTCTGGCGGTATCGATCAACGGCGTGGCCCTGCCTGCCGACCGATACCAGGTGCGCGATGACGAACTGGTGATCGGATCCGTGCCCGAGCGGTTCGAACTGCGGATCGTCAACCGCATCGACCCGAGCGCCAACACCGCGCTGCTCGGGCTGTTCGTCTCGAACGGGAATTTCTACACCCAGTGCGAGGCCGAGGGCTTTCGCCGCATCACCTGCTTCCCCGACCGCCCGGATGTGATGGCGCGCTTCGTCGTCACCCTGATCGGCGATCGCGAACGGCTGCCGGTGCTGCTGTCCAACGGCAACCTGATCGCGCAGGGCGACTGGGCGGCCGGCCCCGATGGCCGCGCCCGGCATTTCGCGCGCTGGGAAGATCCGTTCCTCAAGCCCTCGTACCTGTTCGCGGTGGTTGCCGGCCGCCTGGAGGTCAGCGAACAGACACTGCGCACGTGCTCCGGGCGCGATGTCCTGCTGCAGATCTGGGTCGAGCCGGGCAATCAGGACAAGACCGCCCATGCGATGCGCTCGCTCGTGCGCTCGATCCGCTGGGACGAAGAACGCTTCGGGCTGGAGCTCGACCTGGACCGCTTCATGATCGTCGCGGTGGGCGACTTCAACATGGGCGCGATGGAGAACAAGGGCCTGAACATCTTCAACACCAAGTACGTGTTCGCCCATCCGCGGATCTCGACCGACGGCGACTTCGCCGCCGTCGAGGCGGTCGTGGGTCACGAGTACTTCCACAACTGGACCGGCAACCGCGTGACCTGCCGCGACTGGTTCCAGCTCACGCTCAAGGAAGGCCTGACCGTCTTTCGGGACCAGGAGTTCTCGGCCGACATGCTGGCCGCCGAAGCCGCCTCGCCGATGGCCGCGGCCAGTTCACGGGCGGTCAAGCGCATCGAGGACGTCCGCAATCTGCGGGCCACGCAGTTCCCCGAAGACGCCGGCCCGATGGCGCACCCCATCCGCCCCGACGCCTACCAGGAGATCAACAATTTCTACACCATGACGGTGTACGAAAAAGGCGCCGAGGTGGTCCGGATGCTCCAGACGCTGGTGGGCCGGGACGGATTTCGGCGCGGCATGGATCTGTACTTCGAACGCCACGACGGCCAGGCGGTCACCTGCGACGATTTCGTCGCCGCCATTGCCGATGCCAATGCCCGGGAGCTGACGCAGTTCGGCCGCTGGTATGCGCAGGCGGGCACGCCGCGCCTGATCGTGCACGGCCGCCACGATGCGGCCAGCCAGACCTACACGCTCGAGGTCGAGCAGACGAATTCGGGACCGGACGGTGCCCTGCACATTCCGCTGACCGTGGGCCTGGTCGGCGAAGGCGGACAGGACCTGATGCTGAGGCTGGCCACCGAAACGCCGGAGCCGCTCGATGCGACCGGGGCGGGCACGCCGGACGAGCAAGCGTCCGATGCGGCCCGTTCACGCGTGCTCGAACTCACCGAGGCGCGCCACAGCTTCGTCTTTACCGGAGTGCCGCGGGCCCCCACACCGTCGCTGGCGCGCGATTTCAGCGCGCCGGTCATCATCGAGTTCGACTACACCGAGCGCGACCTGGCTTTCCTGGCCGCCCACGACGCCGATCCCTTCAATCGGTGGGAAGCCTCGCAGCGGCTCGCCATCAGCACGCTGCTCAGCGGCCTGTCGGGTACGCCGATGGCGCAGGCGGGCGCGACGCTGGCTCGGGCCTGGGGCAGCGCGCTGGCCGACGACACGCTCGATCCCGCTTTTCGCGAGCTGATGATGGCGCTGCCCGGCGAAGGCGTGATTGCCGAACAGATTCCGGTGGTCGATCCCGACGCGGTGCGCACGGCGCGCGAGGCGCTTGCCCGCCACCTGGGCCTGCACCTGCGGCAGGGCTGGGCGAACGCGCATGCCCGGCTGGCGCCGGGACAGCCCTACGAGCCCTCGGCGGCGCAATCGGGAAGCCGCGCGCTGCGCAACCTCGCGCTGTGGTACTGGTCGATGTCCGGTGCATCGCAGGCCTGGGTGGCGGCCGCGCACCAGTTCGACACCAGCGACAACATGAGCGCGCGCCAGGGCGCGCTGGCCGCACTGCTCGCCGCGCATGCGCCGCAGGCCGAGCCGGCCCTCGAACGCTTCGCGCGCGAACTGGCCGACGAGCCGCTGGCGATGGACAAGTGGTTCATGATGCAGGCCACCCGGCATCGCGCGCCGCAAGGCCCCCCGGTGCTCGCACGGGTCCGCCAGCTGCTGTCGCACCCGGCGTTTTCTCTGCGCAATCCGAACAAGGTCCGTTCGCTGATCGGCGGCTTCTGCCTGGGCAACCTGGCCGAATTCCACCGCATCGACGGTTCCGGCTACCAGTTCTGGGAGGAAATGATCGGCGAGCTCGATGCGCTCAACCCGCAGATCGCGGCTCGCATCGCCCGTGCCATGGACCGCTGGCGCAAGTTCACGCCGCAGCGCCAGGCGCTGGCGCGCGCCACCCTCGAACGGGTGGCCGGCCGCGCCCATTTGTCGCGAGATGTGCGCGAGATCGTCGGCAAGGCGCTGGCGGACGGCTGACCGGGCGCCGCGGGGCCGATCGGCTCCGGGTCTGTGCCAATTGTCAGCGTCGGCCCGGGTGCGCTCGGCGATAATGCGGCCATTCTCTAGGAGCACGAAGCAATGAGCCGCATCAGCCTCACCCAGTACCTGGTCGAAAAGCAGCGCGAGAAGGGCCTGATTCCCGGCGAGCTGCGCCTGCTGCTCGAAGTGGTGGCGCGCGCCTGCAAGCGGATCAGCTATGCGGTGGGCAAGGGTGCGCTGGCCGGCGTGCTCGGCGAGGCCGGCTCCGAGAATGTGCAGGGCGAATCCCAGAAGAAGCTCGACGTGATCGCCAACGAGACCCTGCTCGAGGCCAACCTGTGGGGCGGCAACCTGGCCGCGATGGCCTCCGAGGAGATGGATCATCCGCACGTGATCCCCAACCGGTACCCGATGGGCGAGTTCCTGCTGCTGTTCGACCCGCTCGACGGCTCGTCGAACATCGACGTCAACGTGTCGATCGGCACCATCTTCTCGGTGCTGCGCCTGCCCGAGGGCGTGACCGACCCTCTCGAGGAGCACTTCCTGCAGGCGGGCAACCGCCAGATCGCCGCCGGCTACGCGGTCTATGGGCCCTCCACGCTGCTGGTGCTGACGGTGGGCGACGGCGTCGCCTGCTTCACGCTCGATCGCGAAACCGGCAGCTGGTGGCTGACCGAAGACCGGATGTCGATCCCGGTGCAGACGAAGGAATACGCGATCAACGCGTCCAACGCCCGCCACTGGCATCCCCCGGTCAAGCGCTACGTCGACGAACTGCTCGCCGGCCAGACCGGCCCGCGCGGGCGCGACTACAACATGCGCTGGGTCGCCTCGATGGTGGCCGACGTGCACCGCATCATGATCCGCGGCGGGATCTTCATGTACCCGCGCGACGCCCGCGAACCGGACAAGCCCGGCAAGCTGCGCCTGCTCTACGAAGCCAATCCGATGAGCTTCCTGGTCGAACAGGCGGGCGGCGCGGCCACCAACGGCCTGACCCGCATCATGGACCTGCAGCCGGGCAAACTGCACGAGCGGGTCGCGGTGTTCATGGGCTCGCGCGAAGAAGTGGAGCGGGTCACGAGCTATCACCGGGGCTGAGCTGCATCCAGACCAGTTTCATCGTCGCATCCTGGGGATCGGTCTTCACCGTGAACCCGAGGTGGATCATCAGGCCCAGCATCCGGGCATTGGTCGACAGCACATACCCTTCGATGCGGCGCAATCCCTTCACGCGCGCCGCCTCGATGATCGCGCGCATCATCGTCGAGCCCAGGTGCTTGCCCTGCCAGTCGTCGGCGATCGCCACCGCGAACTCACAGCTCTCGCGATCGATGTTCAGCAGGTAGCGCACCACGCCCACGATGCGCTCCGGGGGGCTTTCGCGCGCTGATTCGCCCGCCCCCGGAGCACCGGCCTGCTCGCCGCCCACCACCGCGACCAGCGCCAGCTCCCGGTCGTAGTCGATCTGCGTATACCGCACCAGCATACGCGGGGGCAGCTCCGAGAGAACCGAGATGAAGCGGAAATACCGCGATTCGGCCGACAGGTTCTTCATGAACGCCTGCAAGCGGTCGGCGTCCTCGGACTGGATCGCGCGCAGCGTGTAGAAGCCGCCGTCGGGGGCGGCCAGCACACGCGTGAGGTGAGCCGGATAGGGCATGATCGCCATGTGGGCGTGGCGCGCCGGACTGGCTCCGAGCGCCGGATCGAGCACCACGCGGGCATCGACCGCGACCAACCCGCCTTCATCGACGATCACCGGATTGATGTCCATTTCGGCGATCCACGGCAGCTCGCAAACCATCTCGGAGACGGCCACCAGCAGCGCTTCGAGTCGTTCGAAGTCGATCTGCGGCGCGCCGCGAAACTCGCCCAAGGTCTCGGCGATCCGGGTCCGTTCGATCATGCGACGGGCCAGGTAACGATTCAGCGGCGGGAATTCCAGCGTCGTGTCGCGCACGACCTCGACCCGCGTGCCACCGGCGCCGAAGGCGATCACCGGGCCGAACAGCGGATCGCGGAACACGCCGAGGTACAGCTCGCGGCCATGGCGGCCGCGGCGCATGGACTGCAGCGTCACGCCGTCGACGCGCGCCTGCGGCAGCGCCCGCTGCACCGAGGCCAGGATCTCGAGGTACTGCGAGCGCACTTCCGCGGCATTGCGCACATTGAGGACCACACCCCCGACGTCGCTCTTGTGGGTGACGTCGGCCGCGTTGATCTTCATCACCACCGGGAAGCCCATCTGCTCGGCCACGACGATCGCCTCGGTCTGAGAGCGCGCTAGCACCGTCCGGGTGACCGGCACGTGAAAGGCCCCCAGCAGGGCCTTGGACTCCATTTCGTTCAGGACATGGCGGCCCTCGCCCAGCACGCTGTCGATCAGGATCCGAGCGCCCTCGAGGTCGGGCTGAGCGGAGCCCGAAAGCGCCCGCGGCGTCTGCTGCAGCAGGCGCTGGTTCTGGTGGAAGTTGGCGACCGTGGCGTAGGCGTCCACCGCCGCCTCGGGCACGGAATACACGGGAATGCCGGCGGCATCGAGCTGGCGGGCCAGCGGGCGCATGCCGCGATCGCCCATCCAGCACGCAAAAACCGGCTTGCGCACCTTGGCGACCGCCTGGATCACCCGTTGCGTGATGGCCTGGGCATCGATGCCGCTGGTGGGCGCCAGCATCACCAGAATGCCGTCGAGCTCGCGGTCGGCGGCCAGCGCGGCGAGCGCTGCGCCGAAATCGTCGGCGCTCGCACCCGCGCCCAGATTCAGGGGATTGGCCAGGGTGCGCCCGGGCAGGGCCAGCGCCAGCGTGTCGCGCGTCGCCTGCGACAGGGGCGGCAGGCTCAACTGCTGGAACCAGGCCTGATCGGCTGCCAGCACGCCAGGCCCGTTGCCGTTGGCCAGCACACCCAGCCGCTGACCCAGCGGGCCGCTGGTCGAGGCCAGGATGCGGGCCGCGGTGAACATCTGCGTGAACAGGCGGATCTGCAGAGCACCCGCCCGGCGCAGTGCCGCACTGTAGATCGCATCCGAACCGCACAGCGCGCCCGAATGAGTCAGCCCGCGGCGCGGCGCCTGATCGTCGCGATGCCCCTTGAGCACGATCACCGGCTTGACCGCAGCCAGCGCGCGCAGCGCGCTCATGAAACTGCGCGAATCGCGCACGGCCTCGAGGTAGACCACCACCGAGCGCGTCTGCGCATCGCTGGCCAGGAAATCGAGCACCTGGGCAAGATCGATGTCGACCTCCGCGCCCAGCGAGACGGCCAGCGAAAACCCGACAGCTGAATCGGCCACCCAATCGAGCACGGCGCCGTTGAGCACGCCCGACTGGGACACCAGCGCCACCTGCCCGGCGGCCGGCAATGGCCCCATCCGGCCTGCGTTCAATTGTCGTGCCGGCCGCACGAAGCCCATGGTGCCCGGACCCAGCAGCCGCATGCCCAGGGTGTGCGCCAGGTCTCGCCACTGCCCGGCCTGCGCGGGATCGAGGTGCTCCGTCATCACCGACACGGCGCGAGCGTGGCATCGCGCCGCCAGGGCGATCGCCGCAGGCACTTCGTCGGGGGCCACGGCGATCAGGGCCAATTCGCTGCGGGGTCCCTCGCCGCCCGGGTCAGGCGCATCCAGCCCGAGCACGCGGCGCGCAGGCGGCCCGGCATCGAACTGGCGGACGATTTCGAGCGCCCAAGGCGGCACCTGGGCGCCGACGATCAGGGCAACCGTGTCCGGTTCGAACAGATGGGAAAGAAAGTGGTGGTGATCCATGCAGACCTCGGGCAGAACGGGAAGTCTCCCCCGAAGCGAGCATTGCCACGGCAGCGGGTGCGCAGCGTTCTTCTTGTGCCCCGATTGTACGTCGTGGGCGCGCATCGGGCGTGCACCGGGCTTGCATCGTGCACGCGGCGCCAGCCCCGGAGCACGCCGCGCCGCGCGATCAGTCGATGCCGATCAGCGCCCGCACGTGCATCTCGACACTGCGCGCCAGCGCCGGCAGGTGATATCCCCCCTCCAGCACCGAGACGATCCGCCCCTGCGCAAACTCGTCGGCAACCTCGACCAGGCGCTGCGTCACCCAGCCATAATCGGCATCGCGCCAGCCAAGCTGGCTCATGTCGTCTTCGCGGTGCGCATCGAATCCGGCCGAGATGAAGAGCATCTGCGGTGCGAACGTCCGCAGACGCGGCAGCCAGCCCTCGGTCACCGCCTTTTGCAGCGCGGCTCCATCCGAATAGGGGTCCAGCGCCATGTTGCACATGTTGGCGCCACGGGGCGCTTCGCCGTTGAACGGATAGAGGCGGCGCTGGAATGTCGAGACCATCAGCACCCGGTCGTCGCCGGCCAGGATGTCCTCGCTGCCATTGCCATGATGGACATCGAAGTCGACCAGGGCCACCCGCTCCAGCCCGAGTTCGTCCAGTGCGTGGCGAATGCCCACCGCCACGTTGTTGAAGAAACAAAAACCCATCGCCTGGCCACGTTCGGCGTGGTGGCCGGGCGGGCGCACGTTGCAGAAGGCACGACGATACTCGCCGCTGGCCACCAGTTCGGTCGCCTTCACCACGGCGCCGGCCGCATGCAGCGCCGCGGTCCAGGTGCCGGGGTTCATCGCGGTGTCGGGATCGACCTGCACGTAGCCCTCGGTGGGCGCCTGCGCGCGCAGCTCGGCGAAGTATCGGCCCTCGTGAGCGCGCAGGATCTGGGCCTCGGTGGCCAGCGGCGCTTCGAAGCTGTCCATGAAGTCGAGCAAACCGCGGGCGAGCAGGCGATCGGCGATCACGGCCACGCGGTCGGGGCACTCAGGATGATGAGCGCCCATTTCGTGGCGCATCGAGCTCGAGTGCGACAGATAGGCGGATTTCATGTTGCGCTCCCGGAGAAGCGGCCGCGACAACGGGCCGCGAATCCCGGTCCGGCGGATCTTGCACCGAACCGGGAGATTGCCGACGACTGGTCAGCGCAGCGCACCACCATTGATCGAACCACCGATCAGGACCATCTCCGAACCCGCGCTGGTCGAGCGCAGCGGCAGGCCGGACCTCGTATTCCAGGTCGTGGTCGTCGTGCCTCCTTCGACGAACTGCCACTTGCAGGCGCCTGCGAAGGTTCCGGCAGGCACGGTGACGTCCTCGAAGCCCAGGAAGGTCTGGGTTCGGGTCACGCTGGACGCCGGCACCGGGAATGGCGTGCCGGTCGTCGCGGACGAATACGTCTGAGTGAACGACTCGCCGACGCCCAGCGAATAGCGAAGGATCGCCGCGGGGGTCTGCGTGATGGTAGTGGTGATCGCCACACCGAAGGTGGTGCTCGTGGTGACAGTGCCGTAGTTGAGCACGTCCTGTGAGTTGACCACCGAATACGAGCGGCCATTGACGATGCTGCCGGCGCCGATGCCCGCCAGCACGGTTGAGGTGAACTTGACCGGCGTCGTCGTGACCCCGGCGAACGGCGCGGGCGCCTCGACCTGGTATTCGGTCTTGGTATCGATCACGGTGGCGCCCGAGGTGCTGCGCGTGGTGATCTCCCAGCGGGTGCTGGTATTGAAGAACGCCAGATCCAGGCAGACCGCCGCCGTGCTCGAGGCGGCAGGCGGCGGCGCGGGGGTTGGCGCGGGGGTGGGCGCAGGCGTCGGCGCGGGGGTCGGCGCGGGGTGGTCGGTGCGGGGGTCGGCGCGGGGTCGGTGCGGGCGTTGGCGCGGGGTCGGCGCGGGGGGTCGGCGCGGGGTCGGCGCGGGGTCGGCGGGGTCGGTGCGCGGGGTCGGTGCAGGGGTCGGTGCGGGCGTCGGCGCGGGGTGGGTGCGGGGTCGGCGCGGGGGTCGGCGCGGGGGTCGGCGCGGGCGTCGGCGCGGGCGTCGGTGCGGGCGTCGGCGCGGGCGTCGGCGCCGCCGCGGCCGAATTGTCGCTGCTGGAGCCGCCGCCGCAGGCGGTCAGCAAGAGGCTGCAGGCCACCGCCGCAGCAAGGGACTGTGTTGAAAAACGCCGGCTGCTGGTCATGATCATCTGGAGGGCTCGCTTTCCTGAACGGAGCGTGACGAAAGGGTTTGAGCGCGGTCGGCAAGCTCCGACCTGCGCAGTAGGCGGTCGACCCGATCGACCCGCCAGCGCAAAGCATGGCGCCCTCACCCTCTGCGGGGCCGCTCGCTTCGCCATGACCGAATGGTAAACAAATCCGATGCAGGCCTGGCTGCCGCAGCACACGATTGACACGTATGCATCGGACGCAACACACGAGACAGGGTTCACCGCCAGGCGAAACGCCCGTCAGACCGGGGGTGCACCGAACCTGGGCGCTCAGGGACGGCTGCCGGACCGCGGCATGGCTCACGGTCGGTGCTGGCGAAAAGCATGTGGAGCGGGTGAAGGGAATCGAACCCTCGTATGCAGCTTGGGAAGCTGCCGTTCTGCCATTGAACTACACCCGCGCGCCGAGCCGTTATTCTATCCGACCCGCGACCTTCCCTGCCCCTCAGCCCCGATGTCTTCCGGCCAGCGTCCCCAGCACATCCGCAGTTTCACCAACCGCCGCATTCACTTCACCGCCGGACAGCGCGCCGCCCATGAGCGGCTGCTGCCCCGATTCGGCATTCCCTACGCCCCCGGCACGCTGGACCGGGCTGCGGCATTCGGACGCGACGCGCCCTGCATCCTCGAAATCGGCTTCGGCATGGGCGAGACCACCGCCCGCATCGCCCAGGCGCGCCCCGACGTCGACTTTCTTGCCTGCGAGGTGTATCCGGCCGGGGTGGGTGCGCTGCTGCGGCGGCTCGAGGGCGAATCGATCGGCAACGTCAGAGTCGTCGAACACGACGCGGTCGAAGTGCTGCGCGACATGATCCTCCCCGGCACCCTGGCCGGCGCGCATGTGTTCTTCCCAGATCCCTGGCCCAAGGTCCGCCATCACAAGCGGCGCCTGATCCAGCCGCCGCTGGTGGCGCTGCTCGCCAGCCGGCTGGCCGAGGACGGATACCTGCATTGCGCCACCGACTGGCAGCACTACGCCGAGCAGATGCTCGAGGTGCTGAGCGCCGAGCCCTTGCTTCGAAACACCTCGGACGCCTTCTCCCCCCGTCCGGACTGGCGGCCTCTGACCAAATTCGAGCAGCGCGGCCTGGCCCTGGGGCATGGCGTGTGGGACCTCGTGTTCCGGCGCCGCGCCGGCGCCGGCGCGGTCATGCCGCCCAGTTGACCCAGCCGAAATGCGCGGTCAGCAGCACGACCGCGCCAAAGATGATCCGGTACCAGGCGAAAGGCACGAAATCGTGGCTGGCGACGAACCGGATCAGCCAGCGCACGCAGACCAGCGCGCTCAGGAAAGACAAGGTCAGGCCGACCGCGAACAGCGGCAGATCGGCTGCCGACACGAGCGCGCGGTATTTCCAGGTGTCGTAGGCGCCGGCGCCGACCAGGGTCGGGATTGCCAGGAAGAACGAGAATTCGGTGGCGGTGCGGCGCGACAGTCCGAACAGCATGCCACCCATGATCGTCGCTCCCGATCGGCTGGTGCCCGGCACCAGCGCGAAAGCCTGCGCAATGCCCAGTTTCAAGGCATCGGCCATGCTCAAGTCGTCAACGGAGTCGATCCGCACGGCACGACGTGCCTGGCTTCGTTCGACCCACAGGATGATGAATCCGCCGACGATGAAGGCCAGCGCCACCGGCACCGGCTTGAACAGGTGCTCCTTGATCGCCTTGCCGAAAGTCACGCCCAGAATGGCCGCCGGCAGGAATGCGATCAGCACGTTGAGCGCGAATCGCTGGGCCCGGCGATCGCTGCCCAGGCCCGCGACCGTGGCGAGGATGCGCGCGCGATAAAACCAGACCACCGCCAGCATCGCGCCCGTCTGGATGGCCACATCGAACAGCTTGGCCTTGTCATCTGAAAACCCGAGCAGGCTGCCGGCCAGGATCAGATGGCCGGTGCTGGAGATCGGCAGGAATTCGGTCAGGCCTTCGACAATGCCCAGCAGGGCGGCCTTCACCAGCAGGGGCAGGCCATGCAGAAATTCGATCACGTTCGCGTCCGCCAAGAGAGACGCGAACGATACCGCATCGACCCGGCCTGGACCGACGCGGCGATCAGCGGGCGGCAGTGTCCAGGCGGAACGCGCCGACCGCCTGCGACAGCCGGCTGGCCTGCTCGCGCATGCTCTCGGCGGCCGCCGCGCTCTGCTCGACCAGAGCCGAGTTCTGCTGAGTCATGCTGTCGAGCTGCGCGACGGCGCTGTTGACCTGTCCGATTCCCTCGGTCTGCTCGCCGGCCGCCTGCGAAATTTCGCTGATCACATCGCTGACGCGGCGCACGCTGCCGACGATATCGGTCATCGTGCTGCCGGCCTCGGCCACCAGGCGGGTGCCGGCATCGACCTTCTGGACACTCGCGCTGATCAGGACCTTGATTTCGCGGGCCGCCTGCGCCGAGCGCTGCGCCAGGTCGCGCACTTCGCCGGCCACGACCGCGAAGCCGCGGCCCTGTTCGCCGGCGCGTGCCGCCTCGACGGCGGCGTTCAGCGCGAGGATGTTGGTCTGGAACGCGATGCCGTCGATCACGCTGATGATCTCGCCGATCTTGCGCGAGCTGGCGTTGATGTCTTCCATCGTCTGGACCACCTGCGCCACCATCGCGCCGCCCCGCTGCGCGACCTCGGACGCCGAACCGGCGAGGCGGCTGGCCACACTCGCGTTTTCGGCCGCGCTGCGCGCGCTGTCGGTCAGATGCGCCATCGAACTGGCGGTCTGCTGCAGATTGCTGGCGCTCTGTTCGGTCCGCATCGACAGATCGTTGGTGCCGGCGGCGATCTCCGCCGAGGCGTTCTCGATCGCGAGCACCGCCGCGCGCACCTCGGCGATGGTGCCGTGCAGGCCTTTTTGCATGTTCGCCAGTGCCACCAAGGTCTGGGAGACCTCATCTTTTCCTTCCTGGCGCACCGGCGAGGCCAAGTCGCCGGCGGCGATCCGCTCGGTGACCGCCACCGCTTCCACCAGCCGGCGCGAGATCCCGCGTGCCAGCATGGCGGCCATCAGGGAGCCGACCACGAATGCCAGGACACCCGCAGCGCACATGCCGATCAGGGTCTGGCGGCGCGAAGTCTGCGCCGCGGCCAGCACGGCGGCGCGTCCGGCTTCGGCCGATCCGGCAAGATCATCGAGCGCGGCCATCCACTGGCGCTGGACAGGAGCCATTTTCACGGCCAGCACCTCGGCCGACATCTCGGGTTGCATCGTGCGCGCCAGCGTCAGCGCCTGCTTGAACAGCGGCGCGGCCTGGGCCTCGGCGGCATCGGCCTTGGCCAGCGCGGCCCGCTCGGCGTCGGTCGGCGACAGTTCGAGCATCTGCTTGCGTCGCTCGGCATAGACCTTCACGTAGTCGTCCACGCGCTTCAGGTCGCCCTGCATCGCATTGACCTCGGAGGTCAGCGCGACGTTGCGCACCGCATCGACCCGCGAGACGATCGCCAGCCGCATCTGCGACGCGGCGTCGCTCTTGACATTGCCGACGTTGACCAGTTCGGCAATGTTGCGTTCGACCTGCTGCAATCCGAACACACCCGCGCCGATGACACCGAGCAGGCCGGCGAGGACCGCGCCGATCGCCAGGGCGATTCGAGCACCAATGGAAGACATAGACCGCCTTGCAGACCCGGTGATTCGTTGACGAAAAGAACTGCGGCGCGGCCGCTCGAGCGGCCGGCCCGCCGATTCAGACTGGCTTGTAGGAACCGCAGGCGACGACGATGTCGTCCATCCGTTCGAAGAACATCAGCTTGGGCTCGATCTGCTTGGTCATCGGGTTCAGGAAGGCGAACTCCTGCTGGCCCCGGCCTTTGGCCCGGGCGATCTCCAGGCGCTCCTTGACGTGGAACTTGCCATTGCCGTCCTGCAGGTTGATGTTGTCCTTGCCGACCATCCGCGGATTGGCGCCGTGCGAAAGCGTCTTGCCCGACATGTCGAAGACCGTGATGTAGAGGTCGCGATCGACCCAGGGACCGGGCTTGACCATGAAGTCGGCCATGGCCTTCTCACGGCCGACGGACTTGATATGGGCCACCGCGCGGGCCAGCATCGCGCGCGCCTCTTCGGGCTTGCCGCGTTCTTCGGCGGCGAAGGCGGGCAGAGCAAAGGCGGCGGCAAGCAGCACGGAAAACTGTCGGCGGTCGAGGGTCATGATGGTCCGGATGTGAAGGGGTGGGGACGGGCGCACAAGGGGCCCAGCCAGTACTTCGACATCGTACGAATCCGCTTGAATCTTCCGGTGCCGGAAAAGCGGCGGCAATCCGTGCCAGTTCGATTGCCGGCAGCCTGCCGAACGTGCTCAACCACTGGGGCCCGGCGCGGTGCCGCTTCCAGCTGCTGCAGCCAGGCCAGCGCGCTTTCGCGACTGGTGCCGCACATCAGCGCCGAAGGGCGCAATCCGGCACAGCACGCCGGGCGCAGCGGGCTGGTGAAGATCGCGCACCGGAAATCATCGGTCAGCTGCGCGCAGCGCACGCCCGCCGGCTTGCCCTGCGGCATGCCAGGGATGGGGCTCGAAATCGACGGCGCAATGCAGCAGGCGCCGCAGGCGGCGCGGCAGGCGATGACGGCAGTAACCTGATCAGGCGGATGGCTCACCGCGGCCCAGCTTACCAGCGCCGCCCCTGCGCCCCGCCAGGTCACCCCGTCCGCCCGCGGGCCTGAACCGGTGGAGCCAGCGCCCCTCAGAACAGCTCCACATCCTGGTTGGTCTCGCGCTGCGCGAGCAGACCCTGCTGGTGCAGGGACTCCCAGCCGTGAACCTGGTTGCGCCCATTGTGCTTGGCGAAATACAAGGCCGCGTCGGCCCGATCGAAGGCGCTCGACGGGCTGTCGCCCGGCGCGAGCCGGGTGAACCCCACGCTCACCGTCACCGTGCCGATCTGCGGAAACCGGTGATCGGCGATCCTGACCCGGAACTTGTCGAGCACGGCGCAGACATACGGATCGGGCGTTCGGTCCAGCAGGATCGCGAACTCCTCGCCGCCGAACCGGTACAGCCGGTCGGCATTGCGAAAGGAACGCCGCATCAGCCCCGCCACCAGCACCAGCACCTCATCGCCATACAGATGCCCGAAGGTGTCGTTGACGTGCTTGAAATGGTCGATGTCGACGACCGCCAGCCAGTGATCGGCCGGTTCCGCGTCCTGGCGGCGATCGTAGAGCGGCCGCTCGCGATGCAGCCCGGGGTCGCTCAGCATGCGCAAAAAGCGGTCGTCGAAGGTCTTGCGGTTCATCAGGCCGGTCAGCGTGTCGCGCTCGCTGTAGTCGAGCAGCGCGAGATGGTTGGCGTAGATGCCCAGCAGCGCCCCGACCACCCGCAACTCGTCGGCGCCGGGTTCGCGGGCACTGGTCAGGTTGATCCAGCCGACCGGCTCGCGCGGATCGCCCAACGCCACAATGCAGCTCCACAGGCCGTCGTCGGCGCGCTGGCGGGGCATGGCCAGCTGCGGCTGGGTGAAGTCCCAGGTCACCGCCTGCAGCAGTTCGTTGAC
>JADJVQ010000044.1 GCA_016710525.1 Burkholderiaceae bacterium | reverse complement strand
TCGAGAAGCTGCAATCCAAGGTCGATGTATTTGCGCTGATCGTGATGCCCAACGACGTGAACTGGAAGGTTGTCAGAGCCGGAATTGAAATTGACATGCTGCCGTTCATCACCCGGGCGTTCATTCGGGCGAAGGAGGTTGATGACGCAGACGCCCTGGTTTCGACCGACCCGCAAGCCATGGGCGGGGAGCCGTGCTTCACGGGTACTCGCGTGCCCATCGACATCGTGCTGGCCTCTCTGGAGAAAGGCATCGACAACGAACGCCTGCGAGACTCCTATCGCTTCCTTACGGACGCCCATATTGCGGCGGCGCGGGTCTACGCTCAGGTTCACCCGCGCCGAGGGAGGCCGCGCCGCCTCGCCGACTCGAATCCGCCATCACTGCGGCGGACAACTCGTGTGGTGAGACCGGTGTAGGCATGAGGTTCAAACTCCTGATCGATGAGTGCCTTTCACCGGAACTCGTCGGGATGGCCGTGGCGGCCGGGCATGTCGAATCCACCTGCGTCCGTGACCGAGGATGGATGGGGACGAAAGACTGGAGGCTCGTCGAATTGGCGGTGGCAGAGGACTACACCCTGGTGACCCACAACTCGGTCGACTTCCGCGGACTTGGGCCTGGCCGTCTCGGTGGTCAACACGCCAAGCAGTCCATCCATGCTGGACTCGTCTGTCTGAACTCGGCTCATGTCATGGACATCGAGCGGCAACTGGACCTCTTCCAGCTCGTGCTCAATGAACTGAGCGGGACGCCGGACTTGGTGAACCAGGCGCTTGAGGTCTTCGAGTCCGAGGACGGTTTGGTGACCATCGACGTCTACGATATTCCCGCGCCGGACTAGCAAGCAGATCGCGCGGCCAGGTCCAATCCCGATTGATTTGCTTGTCCTCGCAGGCGCGAAATGTAGCAACCTATCTAAATATTAGTTTGCGAGGCGCCCATGCCGATTACCACGCTCTCCAGTCGCCAGTTCAATCAGGATGCGAGCCGCGCAAAGGTCGCGGCGCAAGCGGGCCCGGTCATCATTACCGATCGGGGCCGTCCATCGCATGTCCTTCTGACCTACTCCGACTACAAAAAGCTGGTGGGAGGACGGGCCAATATCGCGGATCTGCTGGCATTGCCTGAGCAGGACGATCTGGACCAGACGCTGACTCCATCGCGTGAACTTCCCCGGTCCGCGGAGTTGTCCTGACGCGCGCCCTGGCAGCCCGCCCACCTACCCCTTCTTCGTCTTCGCCTGCGCCATGAAGGCGTCGAAGTTGTTCTCGCAGACGCGGCTCCACAGGATCTGCTCGTCGCGGAACTTGCTCCAGGCGGCGTGGATCTTCTTGAACTCGGGGCTCTTCTCGCCCAGCTCCACATAGAGCTCTTCGGCCGCCTTGAAGCAGGCGTCCATGACCGGCCGCGAAAAGCCGCGCAGCTGCGCGCCCGCGCCCACCAGCCGCACCAGCGCCGCCGGGTTGCCGACGTCGTACTTGGCCGTCATCCATTGATTGGCCTCGACGCTGGCCGCCTGCAGGGCCGCCTGGTAGTCCTTGGGCAGGGCCTCCCACGACTTCAGGTTGATGTAGAGCATCAGCGTGGCCGAACCCTCCCACCAGCCCGGGTAGTAGTAGTACTTGGCCACCTTGTGCAGGCCGAGCTTTTCATCGTCGTAGGGCGCCACCCATTCGGCCGCGTCGATCACGCCCTTTTCCAGCGCCGGATACAGATCGCCACCCGGCAGCTGCTGAGGCACCGCGCCCAGCCGCGCCAGCACCGAGCCGCCCAGTCCGCCGATGCGGATCTTCAGGCCCTTGAAGTCGGCCGGGGTCTTGATCTCCTTGCGGAACCATCCCGCCATCTGGGCGCCGGTATTGCCCACCGGCAGGCCCATCACGCCGTAACCCTTGTAGAAGTCGTTGAGCAGCTCCAGGCCCCCGCCCAGGGTCAGCCAGGCGTTCTGCTGGCGGGTGTTCAGGCCGAAGGGCAGGGCGGTGCCGAAGCCGAAGGCCGGGTTCTTGCCGATGTAGAAGTAGCTGGCCGTCTGGCCGCACTCCACCGTGCCCTGCTGGACCGCATCGAGCACCTGCAGCGGCGGCACGATCTCGCCGGCGGTGTGCACCCGGATCTGGAATTTGTTGTCGGTGAGTTCGGCCACCCGCTTGGACAGCAGGTCGACCGCGCCGACCAGGGTGTCCAGGTTCTTGGGGTAACTGGAGGCCAGGCGCCAGCGGATCTCGGGGCGGGCGCCCTGGGCGATGGCGGGGGCGCTGAGTGCGCCTGTGCCCGCACCCACAACGGTGCTGGCGGCTAGGAAACGGCGTCGCTGCATGGACTCTCCCGGGTCGGGGTTCAGAAAGGGGGATGACGCGGACGGCCGGCAGGCCGCGCGCTTATGGCAGGGGTGCGGTGCCGGGCGCTTCGCCCGGGTTGCCGGCCGGCGCCTGCGAGGCCTGGGCGCCCGGCGCGCCCGCGGCCGAGCGTTCGCGCTCCAGCGTCTCGATGCGGGCCTCGAGCTGGGTCACGCGCTGGCGCATCGTGGCGGCCCACTGCACATAGGTGTCGAGGTCTTCCCGGGTGACCAGATCCAGTCGCTGCAGGCCCTGCTCGAGGACCGCGCGCAGCGTGCGCTGCAGGTCGGCGGCCGGGGTGTCCTGGATGACCCGGGCAAGGCGGGC
This sequence comes from Burkholderiaceae bacterium, assembly GCA_016710525.1. Lineage (GTDB taxonomy): Bacteria > Pseudomonadota > Gammaproteobacteria > Burkholderiales > Burkholderiaceae_E > Quisquiliibacterium. The sequence goes on along the minus strand of JADJVQ010000044.1, from coordinate 58,892 downwards.
CTGGAGGTCGTCTAGGAGGCTGGGCTTGTCCATGGCGGCGGGAGGCGGGAGGGCCTTTGGGAACGGCTCGAGACCGAAGCGGTCGAGTCTAGCACCGGGGCCGCACTGTCCCCATTTTCGTGCACCAAAGGTGTGCGTTATGCGGCATCGCACCATGGGCGTGCGTTTTTGGGCGAATGGATGCCATCAACCGGTGAGTTCCCCCTCGCTGCACCCCGGATGCCGGTTGGCACGGGAAATGCAAAGCAATCCCTGCTGAGAACTTGCTCCCCCACGGGGGGCCAACAACACCGATCCGATCTGGGAGAGATATTCATGAAGAAACTGATTGCTGCAGCCGGCTTTGCCGCCCTGGTCGCCGCCGTGCCGTCCGTGGGCATGGCGCAGGACAAGAAAGAAGCCTCGCCGCACACTTTCACCGGCAACCTGAACCTGGTCAGCGAGTACCGCTATCGCGGCATCTCGCAGACCAACAACAAGCCGGCGGTGCAGGGCGGGTTCGACTACGCGCACGCCAGCGGCGTCTACGTGGGCACCTGGCTGACCAACGTCAGCTGGCTCTCCGACGGCGGCGCTGGCACCGTCAGCAACAGCCTGGAGTGGGACATCTACGGCGGCTACAAGGGCGCGGTCGGTGACTTCGGCTACGACGTCGGCCTGCTGTACTACTACTACCCCGGCAAATACCCGGCCGGCTTCAACAGCCCGGACACGCTGGAAGCCTACATCGCCGGTTCGTACAAGACCGTGACCCTGAAGTACTCGCACTCGCTGACCGACCTGTTCGGCTTCATCGACAGCAAGGGCTCGGGCTACCTCGACCTGACCGCTACCTATGACCTGGGCAACGGCTTTGGCCTGGTCGGCCACTACGGCTACCAGATGGTCCCCTCGACCAACGGCCGCGCGCGCAGCGACTGCTCGTACGGCGACTGGAAGGTCGGCGTCACGACCGAGGTGGTCGGCATGACCGTGGGCCTGTCCTACATCGGGACCGATGCCAAGGGTGACGCGGGCCAGTGTTATCGCAATGCCTTCAACCGCGATCTGGGCAAGGGCAACGTGGTGCTGTCCGTCGGCAAGACGTTCTGAAGTCTGCGCTAGTCGCCGGGGGCAGCCGCTGCCGGCTGCCCTCATAGGGAGAGAAACATGAAGCTCATCACTGCAATCATCAAGCCGTTCAAGCTGGACGAAGTGCGCGAAGCGCTGTCGGGTATTGGCGTGCAGGGCATCACCGTCACCGAGGTCAAGGGCTTCGGGCGGCAAAAAGGGCACACCGAGCTGTATCGCGGCGCCGAGTACGTGGTCGACTTCCTGCCCAAGGTGAAGATCGAAGCAGCCGTGGCCGAGGACCTGGTCGAGCGCGCCATCGAAGCGATCGAAGGCGCGGCCCGCACCGGCAAGATCGGCGACGGCAAGATTTTCGTCTACGACCTCGAGCAGGTGGTCCGCATCCGCACCGGCGAAACCGGCAACGAAGCGCTCTGATCCACGCCGCCAACGACAACGATTTCCGGAGAGAATGATGAACAGTTTATTCAGGGCCATCGCGCTGGCGATCGCCCTTGGCATCGCCCCGCTGGGCACGGCGCTCGCCCAGGACAAGGCAGCGCCCGCGGCAGAGGCGCCCAAGGCCGACGTCAAGGCGGACGAGAAGAAGGATGCGGCACCGGCGCCAGCCGAGGCCAAGCCCGAGGCGAAGGCGGAAGCCAAGCCGGACGAGAAGAAGGACGCTGCTCCGGCCGCCACGGCCGAAGCCAAGCCCGCTGAAGCCGCCAAACCGCCGGTGCCCAACAAGGGCGACACCGCGTGGATGACGGTGGCCACGCTGCTGGTGATCCTGATGACCATCCCCGGCCTGGCGCTGTTCTACGGCGGCCTGGTGCGCAGCAAGAACATGCTGTCGGTGCTGATGCAGGTCTTCGTGATCTTCTCGCTGGTCATCGTGCTGTGGGCCATCTATGGCTACACGCTGGCCTTCGGCGGAGGCGGGACGTTCTTCGGCGGCTTCGACAAACTGTTCCTGAAGGGCATCACCATCGATTCGGTGGCGGCCACCTTCAGCAAGGGCGTCTACATTCCGGAGCTGTCGTTCGTCGCCTTCCAGGCCACCTTTGCGGCGATCACCTGCGCACTGATCATCGGCGCCTTCGCCGAGCGGGTGAAGTTCTCGGCGGTGCTGCTGTTCACGGTGCTCTGGTTCACGTTCTCGTACCTGCCGATGGCCCACATGGTGTGGTACTGGGATGGTCCGGATGCGTTCACCGCCGCGGACGTGGTCGAGAAGGTCACCGCCAATGCCGGTCTGCTGTGGCAGTGGGGCGCGCTCGACTTCGCCGGTGGCACGGTCGTGCACATCAATGCCGGTGTCGCCGGTCTGGTGGGTGCCTTCGTGATCGGCAAGCGGGTCGGGTATGGCCGTGAGTCGATGGCTCCGCACTCGCTGACGATGACCATGATCGGCGCCTCGCTGCTGTGGGTGGGCTGGTTCGGCTTCAACGCCGGCTCCAACCTCGAGGCCAACGGCGCCGCGGCGCTCGCCTTCATCAACACCCTGGTGGCAACCGCTGCCGCGACGATGTCGTGGGTGCTGGGCGAGTGGATGGGCAAGGGCAAACCGTCGATGCTGGGCGCTGCGTCCGGCGCGGTGGCTGGCCTGGTGGCGGTGACGCCGGCCTGCGGCTTTGTCGGTCCGATGGGCGCGCTGATCATCGGCCTGCTGGCGGGTGTGGTCTGCCTGTGGGGCGTCAATGGCTTGAAGCGCATGCTGGGTGCCGATGATTCGCTGGATGTGTTCGGCGTGCACGGTGTCGGCGGCATCCTGGGTGCGATCCTGACCGGTGTGTTCGCGGCTCCGTCGCTGGGGGGTGTCGGCTTCCCTGACTGGGTCACGATGCAGCCGGCCGCGTACTCGATCAGCGGCCAGGTCTGGATCCAGATCAAGGCCGTGTTCGTGGCGGTCGCCTGGTCGGCAGTCGTCTCGTTCATCGTCTTCAAGATCGTCGACATGGTGGTCGGCCTGCGTGTGGCCGAGGACGAAGAGCGCGAAGGCCTGGACATCGCCTCGCACGGCGAGTCCGCCTACCATCACTGATTTCTCCTAGGTGGCCCTTCGGGGCCTTTGAAAGGGCGGCTGTCCCTCAGCAGCTGCCCGGGCGGGCAGGTCCTTCGTCGGGAGGGGCCTGCCCGTTGGTCTTTGTGAAGTCGGTCATTTCAGGCGAGCGCCACGGCCGCCTACCATCGGCACACCGGACGAGGGCACGCCTCGCTTGCTGCACGGCCGGAACTCTGTTGTCTTCGAGATCCGCCTGCCGACCGTATGCCGCTGCCTGTTCGCAAATCGCTGTCTGTTCGCAAACCGCTGTCCGACCGCCGCCCGTGGCTGGCGGTCGCGCGCGCCTGGGGCGCCGTGCTGCGCACGCGCACCCGGCTGCCGCCGGGCGAACTGATCGACATCGGTGAGCACGAGCGCGCCCATCGCCGGCTGCTGATCGATCTGGCCGCCCGCCATGGCCCGATCTTCAAGGGACTGATGGAGCGCAAGCTCGTGGTGTGCGTCGTCGGCCACTCGCTCGGCCGGCGCCTGCTGAAGGAGCACGCGGCCTCGCTCAGTGCGGTGTCGATCGCGCTGGAGTCTCTGTTCGCGCACGGGTTCATGCGCAAGATGGAGGGCGAGACGCACCGCCGCTATCGTCGCGCGCTCGTGCAGGGTCTGTACGGGCTCGATCCGAAGGGCTGCACCGCGCGCTTCGAGGCGATCGCCGCGCAGGCGCTGTCGGCGCATGCCGACGGCGATCGGATGGATGGCGATCGAGTGGATGGCGATCGAGTGGACGGCGATCGGGTGGACGGGGCGGCCCCGGTCTGGGCCGACACGCTCGCGCACATTGCGGCCAGTGCGCTGATCACTTTCTTCTTCGGTCCGCAACCGGGCAGCGCGGGCCATCAGCGGCTGATGGCCGCGTACCGCCGGCTCGGCCCGCACGGGGTGGTCTGGCAGATCACCGGGCGCCAGGCCGAGGCGTATCGCGCACTGGTGGCCGACGTCCAGGCGCTGGGCCCCGAGGCCGGTGGCCTGCTGGGTCGGCTGCAGGCGCAGGAGCACTTCGACGAGACGCTGCTCGGCAATCTGATCTACATGGTCGAGCTTGGCCGCTATGACCTGCGCGGACTCATGCGCTGGGTTTCGCGCTATGCGGCCGACCACCCCGCGTGGCTCGAACGCATCGCGCTCGAACGGCTCGCGCTGCGCCCGGCCGATGGCGGCGCCACCGCGGCCGAGGCCTTCGTTCAGGAAACCTTGCGGATGGATCAGAGCGAACGGCTGATGCGCGAGGTCCGCCGCGACATCGTGTTCGACGGCTGGCTGATTCCGCGCGGCTCGCTGGTGCGCGTGTGCCTGTGGGAGGCCCACAAGGATCCGCAGGCTTTTGCGCAGCCCTTCGAGTTCGATCCCGGCCGGTTCCTGGGCGGCGCTTCGCAAGGCGACCGGTTCTCGCCCTTTGGCCTGGACCATCACCACTGCCCGCTGGCGGCGGTGTCGGTGCAGATCGCGGTCGCATTCCTGCGCGCCCTGGCCCGCGACTATGCGCTGCGCGCACAGGGCGCGGATCCGGCGGTGCGCGGCCCGTATCACTGGGAGCCCTCGCCGCGGTTCCAGGTGTCCCTGACGCATCGGGTGAGCGCAAGGAGCTGAACGATGGACGACGAGGCGACAGGGCGATTCATGCCAGCCGGGGCGCATGACACGGTGTTCGCGTGCTTCGCCCGGCAGGCGCAGGCCGATCCCCTCGCGGTGGCGGTCATCGATGAGCGGGGGCACACGACCTACGGCGAACTCGCCGCGCGGGCCGATGCGCTGGCGCGCCATCTGCGCGCCAGCGGCTGCGAGCCTGGCCAGCCCGTGGGTGTGCTGATGGAGCGGCGCGGCGATCTGCTCGCGGTGCTGCTGGCCATCTGGAAGGCGGGCGCCGCCTACGTGCCCTTCGATCCGCGCGATCCGCCCGAACGCGTGCGCCGCATGGCGCTCTCCTGCGGCATCACCGTGTGCATCGGCGATCCGGGATTGCTGCTGCTGCTGCGGACCGAGTTCGAGACGGCCGGCGTGCGGGCGCCGCTGGCGATCGATCCGGCTGCGGTCCTAGCAACGGCGATCGACATGCCTGTGAGCGACGAGGCTGCGAGCGGCGGGCCTGTGAGCGCTCCGGCGCATGCCATGCCCGCGCTGCCGCCCGCCGGCGAGGGCGGCGCGCAGCTGGCCTACCTGCTGTTCACCTCGGGCAGCACGGGCGAGCCGAAGGCGGTCGAGGTCGAGCACCGGCATGTGCTGGCCCTGCTGGTCTCGGCCTGCGAACTGCTGCGATTCGGGCCGCGCGACCGTTATCTGGCTGCCTCGACCATTGCCTTCGATGCGTCGATCACCGAGCTGTTCCTGCCGCTGGTCACCGGCGCCAGCCTGGTGCTGCGTGACCGCGCCATCCTGCTCGAGCCGCACCGGCTGGCGCGCGATGTGCGCGAACAGGGCATCACGGTGCTGCAGACGGGGCCGTCGGTCTGGCAGGTCATGCTCGACGAGGTCCGCCCGTTTCCGCGGCTTCGGATCGCGATCACCCACGGCGAGGCGGTGTCGCCGTCGCTGGCGCGGCGAATCGCCGCCGTCGCCGACGAGGCATGGAATCTCTACGGCCCGACGGAGACGACCGTCTGGGCCACCGGCGAGTGCCTGCGGATCGATGCGCCGGACGGCTTGTCGGGCACGTCGGCGCCGATCGGCCGGCCGCTGGCGCATGTGCGGGCGCTGGTCGTCGACGAACAGGGCCACCCGGTTGCCGACGGCACACCCGGCGAACTGTATCTGGGCGGGCCGAGCGTGGCCCGCGGCTACCGCAACAACGCCGCGCTGACCGCCGATCGCTTCGTGGTGATCGGTGGCGAGCGCCTGTATCGCAGCGGCGATGTGGTCGTGCGCGATGCCGGGGGAGTGCTGCACTACTTCGGCCGGAACGACGACCAGATCAAGGTGCGCGGCATCCGGGTCGAGCCCGGCGAGATCGAAGCGGCCATCCTGCACGACCCGCGCGTGACGCAGGCCGCCGCCACCTGGTACCTCACGAACAGCGGCACCCGCGCCGTCGTCGCGGCGATCGTGCTGCGCAAAGGGGTGGCCTGCGGGCCCCGCGAGCTCCACGATCAGCTGGCCGCACGGCTGCCCCCGGCCATGATCCCGGCCCGCTTCCTGTTCGTGCCCTGGCTGCCGATGACCACCAGCGGCAAGGTCGACCGCAAGGCGATCCGTGCGGCGGCTGAGGCTTCCGATGCCTCCGGCGCCCCCGATGCCCCCGCGGGGCCCCCGCGGCCGCTGACCTACACCGAAGTGGCCGTCGCGCGCATCTGGCAGCGCATGCTCGGGGTTGAGGCCGTGGCGCACGACGATCACTTCTTTTCGATCGGCGGCGATTCGCTGTCGGCCGTGCAGATGATGCTCGAGGTCGAAACACGGTTCGGACTGGTGCTGCCCGTGCATCTCGCCTTCGAGGCGCCGACGCTCGAGGCGCTGGCCGGGCGCATCGACCGGGCCCGCGAACCGCTCGACGATGAGGCCGGATCGGGCTTCGTGTACCCGCTGGTGAACCAGGGAACGGGCGCGCCGCTGTTCTTCAGCGGCGTCGAGTTGTCCTTGGCGCGGCGCGGGGTCTGGGCCGCGCCGTGCCCGCTGTATGCGATCGCCAACTGGGCCATGGGCAGCGGCATCGTCCAGGCAGAGTCGCTGCAGGCGCTGGCCGCCCAGCACGTCGCGGCGATCCGGCGCATTCAGCCTCACGGGCCCTACCGGCTCGCCGGCTTTTCGATGGGGGGCCTGATCGCGTTCGAGATGGCGCAGCAGTTGCGCGCGTCGGGTCAGGAGGTCGAGTTCCTGTTCCTGCTCGACCCGATGCCGCCCAACGGCGTGGATGTGCCCGATGCACGGGTATCGGCGTCGGCGCAGGCGCGGGGCCCGGCGCTGTCATCAGGACCGGCAGCGGCATCGACGCCCCCTGAATCGGGTGGCACGGACCCGCTGGGGCGGCGGATTGCCCGCCATGTCAGGCAGTTCCGCGCGGGCCCCGGCGATCGGAAGCCGCGCGAATGGGCCGGCCAGATGCTGATGCTGCATCGGCTGTCACCGGTGATCGAGTGGCTGTACTACCTGGCGGTGAATCACTACCTTCGGCACCCCAACGCGGCGTCGCGGCTGCTGTTTCCGCGGGACCGCTGGCGCGCGTTCTGGTTCGCGGCGCAGCGCATGGTCCGCCACTACAAGGCCCGGCCCTACGAGGGCCGCGTGCAGGTCGTCTTCTGCCGGCAGGACGCGCGTGGTGCGCTCTGGAACTCGCTGATCGCACCCGATGCCATCTGGCACTCGCTCGATGTGCCGCACCTCGAGCTGTTCGACGAACCGGCGCTCGGCCGATGGATGGCCTGGCTGTCGGAGCACATCGAGGCAGGCGGCAACGGCCTTGCATCGCGCGGCGAGACGTCCGTCCATCATTGAGCGCGTCCCGCCGGCCGCTGCGGCGTATTTACACCAGGCGGATCGGCCCGGGGTATCGCGCGACGGCCGGGTCCGAGGTCAGCAGCGTGAATCCCTCGGTCAGGGCCTGGCTCACCAGCATGCGATCGAAGGGGTCCTTATGGATTGCCGGCAAGGCTTCGATGGCCAGCGCATGAACGCCGCTGATCGGCAGTTCCTGATAGCCATTGTCCAGAAGGCCGCGCCGCAGCAGTCCGGGTTCGACCTGGAAGTCGTCGCGGCCGAGCCCGCGTTTGATCGCGATCTCCCACAGGCTTGCCGAACTGAAGAACAGCTGGTGGTCGGTGTCGCCAAGCAGCTTGCGGGCTTGCGCCGACAGGCGCCTGGGCGAGCCGGCGGCCCACAGCAGCAGGTGAGTGTCGAGCAGGAACTTCATGCTCCGCCGTCGAACAGCTGACTGATCGCCTCATCGCCCATCCGGTCGAAATCGTCCGGAACCTGGATCTGCCCGGCAAGAAAGCCCAGCCGCTTCATTTCGCCGGCCTGGGGCGCGTCGAGTGCCACGACCTTGACCATCGGTTTCCCGGCCTTGGCGATGATGAACGGCTCGCCTTTGGCGGCCTGCTCGACCAGTCGGGACAGCTGGGTCTTTGCTTCATGGATATTGATGATTTGCATGATCACTGACTAAACTAAGTCTGGTTAGTTTAGTTTAAATAAAATGGATCCGGCAATTGAATCTCCGAGCCGTCGAACCGCTTGGCTCGGGGAGGCTGGCGGGCGGGCGCCCCGAGGGGGCGTGTCATCTAACCGGTGAGGTCGATGATTTCAAAGAAAACTCGATGTTTTTGGTGTTATAAACCATTGATATTTATGACTTAGCCGTACAACTTAGAAATTGTGTATCCGAACGGCTAATGGACTATATCCATCTTTCCGACAACGCGGCCAGGCAGGTGATCGACTCGACGACCCTGTTCAACGAGGTCGGTCGTGTCGAATCCCTGTCACGTCAGTATGCGGGCGGCATGTACTGGAAGCGGCAGGGTGAATACGAGTATCTGGTCAAGACCGCTCCGGACAACCGACAGCGCCGAATAGGTCCACGCAGCGAGAGTACGGAAAAAATTCATCTCGAGTTCGTCACCCGCAAGGCCTAACTCGAGTCGCGCCTGAAGCCGCTGCGCGCCGCTCTGATCGAAGCCGAGCGGATGAACGAGGCCCTGAAGGCGGGCCCCCCCCGCCCCCCCCCCCCCCCCCCCTGGGGGGGGGGGGCCCCCCCCCCCCCGCGGGGCAGGGGGGGGGGGGGGGAGCCCGGCCCCCCCGGGCCGGGAGGGGGCGGGGGGGAGGACCCCGGGAAGGGGGGGGGGCCCGGGGGGGGCCTTGCGGCCCGCCCCCCGGCCGGGGGGCGCCCCCCCGGGGGGCCCCCCCGGGGGGGGGGGGGGCCCCCCCCCCCCCCCGGGAGGGGGGGCCCCCGGACACCCCCGGGGGGGCGGGGGCCCAGGGGGGGGGGCCGGGGCCGGCCCCCCGGGGGGGAGGAGAGCCGCCCCGGGGCAGTTTTTATTGGGGGGGGGGGGGGGCCCCGCCCGCCGAGCGCGCATCGGTTCTCACGAACGCTCCGCGTTTCGAACAGATCGTCATCGCGGCCACCGGCCGGATGGCGCTGATGCGCACGGTTGCTCCGGCGGCTTTCATCGAGTTCAAGCGCTGGCTGGCGGATGCCGCGCTGCATCGCCCCGAGCCCAAACGCCGTCGGGACCGGCGCCAGGCGGACATCGTCCAGGCCCTGCTGGATGAGGGCTTGCTGCCCGCCGAGGGCTAGTTGGTCCGGTAGAAGCGGACCTGCTGATTGCTCACCTCGCCGCCGATCCTGACGAACAGCCGGTACGCGTTGACCTCGCCCGACTGAGCGTCCGCGTAGCGGATCTGCCCGTTGCTGCTGTTGAAGAAGACGCTGTACATGTGGGAGATCGGCGGCTGTCCTGGTTTGCGCAGGTGATCGGGAATGGCCACTGTCACCAGGCCCCGGGCGCCGTGGCCGGCCTGCATGAGCTCGCGTTCCATCTCCACCCGGGTCATCAGGGTTCGGGCGCCCTCGGACTGAGCCCGCATGCGCTCGGCAGAGTGGCCTGGAAAAGTCCGGTTGCCGTAGATGCCGCTCAACAGGCGCCGGACATCCTCTTCGTAGTGCGGCACATCGCCGCCCAGGTGGTTGAAATCCTTTTCAGTGAACGGCTTGCCGGTCTCGATGGCCTGGTCCAAGGCCACCGAAGACGGCACGCAGTTGTACTCGCCATTGCCAGGATTGAATGGTGAGCAGGCGCCGGTCAGGTCAGGAAGCTTGTGCGCGTTTCCAGTGGCCGCCCGTTGCTTCAGCTGTTGGGCAGCCGCGCGTGCCTTGCTGATCGCCGCTCGAACATCGACCGAGCCCGCGATCCGGTTGCAGGCGGAAAATCCCGCCGCGCCCAGACTGTCCTCGAACCCCTGCTCGGCGAGAACCGCCAGCGCGACCGCGGGCTGCTTGGCCGCGAATTGCAGCGCCTTTTTCGCGTCGTTCCAAAGTCGCAGATGAACCTGTGCCTGTGTGCTCCGGTTGCTGAGGTAGTTGGCGACGGCCTCGGCGCCCGATTGCAGCGAGTGGTTGATCGCGGCGTTCTTGCTCAGGTACCCATGGATCTTGTTGTGGTAGTAGTTGGGCTCGGAGAGCGTGACCAGTCTCGCCGCGACGAGCCGTCCGAGCGTCTCCTGGAAGGTGTCGACCTGCGAACCCATCTGGGCAAACGTTCTCAGCACCTCCTGGGCGCCGGCGCGCAGCTCGGCCTTCTGCTCGGGCTCCAGCGCACCGGGGCAGTCGGGCTCCTGCGGGCGAGGCGCGGGCCTCGGGGTGCGCATCTCCAGCGGCGGGTAACAGGCGTCGCTGGAGCGGATGACCTCATAGGTGTCCCGCACGCCCATCGGCGGGCAGCCATGGACGGGACGCGGGTTGATGCATTCGTCATAGCCGATGCGTTCGGGAGGAATCCGTGGCGCGCCGTTGGCCGACAGGAAATTGCCCTCGATCTCGACGTTCTCCAGTCGTGTGTACGGATACCCCTTGCGGTCGTAGCAGACGTAGTTGGGCGGATACGGCTGCAGGAAGCCGGGCGGCACGGGGTAACCCCGGATGATCGCGTGCGGGCCCGGCCGGCGGGGCTGGCCTGGCACATCGGGCACGACCGGTTCCGGCACTTGTCCGGTCCCCGACATGCCGCCGCCCGATACACCGCCCGACAGGCCACCGCCGGGCCGCTGTCCGCCCGGGCGCTGCCCGCCCGGATGCTGGTCGCCGCCGCTCGGGTCGGGCGTGCGCGAGGCGGCCACGCCGCCTTGCAGGCGGGTGCTGTTGGCCTGGTCGGCCTTCGCCATGCACTGATCGGCCTGGGCGATCAGGGCACGGGCCCTTCGGGTGCCGGCGTTGATTCCGGTGGGATCTTGCCCGTGCCCGCGCATCTGGGGCGCGACCCGGATGATCTCGTCGGTCGCCTGGATCAGGGCGTTGGCACAGGGGTCGAGCGGCGCGACGGCCTGCGGGCTTCGTTGCCGGATGGCCTGCCAGGCGGGCAGGCTGCGCGGATAGCCGGGATCCAGACCGAGTTGCGGCGCGCCGGTGCCATTGGCCGCATCGTGCCGCAGGCTGAGAAGGGTCCGCCGGGCCGCCTGATAGTCGTCGTTCGCCGCAAAGACTTCGTTGATCGAACTCGCCCCACGCGTGCCCTGGGCATTGAGCAGCGCTGGGCTCATCAGACCCGCGATCAGGCCGCAGCCCGCAATCAAGGCCGCTGTGCGCGAGGCGAATCCGGGTGTCGGGAGGCGATGGTTCATTCGGGCAGTCTGTGACCATCACCAGCACCGGGCAATCCCCCCTTTTGTCTGGACATCGGGGAGATCAGCCGCAAGGGTCGCTCGCTGTCGCCGGCTGCCCGAGGTAGTTGGCCGGATCGCACATCCTGGCCAGCGCTTCTCGCGTGACATGCGGGTTGATCTGCGGATGCTCGGCCAGCAGGTCGAGCAGCGGACGGTTGGCGCGCAGCGCCTCGCGGCAGATGTCGTAGACCAGGTCGTGCGCGTACTCGCGCCCGATGTAGGGCGCCAGGCCCATCATCACGGCCTCGGACACCACCAGCCCGTTGGTCATGTCCAGGTTGGCACGCATGCGCTGGGTGTCGACCTCCAGCCCGTCGACCACGGCGCGGGCCTGCGCCAGCGCGCCGGCCATCAGGCAGAACGATTCGGGCAGCACGATCCATTCGATCTCCCAGGGACCGGTGGAGCGCTCGTGGTCGGCCACCATCGCGTCGAGCATCGCCGCCGCGTGCTGGCGCACCACCGAGATGGCGGCGTGGATGTAGCAGCTGGCGATCGGGTTGCGCTTCTGCGGCATGGTGCTGGACGACCCGCGGCCGTGCGCGAACGGTTCGTACACCTCGCCCACTTCGGTCTGCATCATCAGCTTGACGTCCATGCTGAGCTTGCCCAGCGTGCCGCCGACCAGGCCCAGGAAGGTGCCGACCTCGGCGATCGAGTCGCGCACCGTGTGCCAGGCAATCACGGGCTGGGCCAGGCCCAGTTCGCGCATCAGGCCTTCCTGGGTTTGCATGGCGCCGCGCTCCAGCGACGCCAGCGTGCCGGCGGCGCCGGCGAACTCGCCGGTCAGCGCGCGCGGACGCAGCTGCGCCAGGCGCTCCAGATGCCGCTGCACCGCCGCCAGCAGGCCGGCCATCTTGTAGCCGAAAGTGACCGGCACCGCCTGCTGCAGGTTGCTGCGCCCGATCATCGGCGTGTCGCGGTGTTCGCGCGCCAGCTTGGCCAGGCCCTGGCCCAGTGCGATCAGGTCGGCCTCGACGATGTCCAGTGCCTCGCGCACCTGCAGCACGGTGGCGGTGTCGGTGATGTCCTGCGTGGTGGCGCCCCAGTGGCAGTACTCGCCCAGCTTGTCGCGGCACAGCGCGTTGATCTGCGAGACCACGCCCAGCACCGGGTAGCCGATGCGCTCGGTCTGGGCCTTGAGCTTGACCATGTCGATGTTTTCGATCGCGCACACGCGGATGATCTCGGCCGCGGCCTCGGCCGGAATCAGGCCGAGTTCACCCTGCACCTTGGCCAGCGCCGATTCGATCTGCAGGTACTTGGCGGTGCGGTTCTCGTCGGACCAGACGCGGCGCATCGCCGGCGTGCTGAAGATGTCGCCGAAGATGGCGGAGTCGATGATGGTCGAAGGCATGGGGGCTCCAGGCGAAGGGAAGACGAGAGAGGGAAAGGGCGGCGCAGGCGCTCAGATCGCCTGCTGCGCGCGAAGGGCGTCAATCGCCGCGGCGTCCAGGCCCAGTTCGGCCAGGATGGCGTCGGTGTGCTGGCCCAGCGCCGGCACGGCGTCCATCCGCGGATCCTGCGGCCAGTTGCCCGGGGGCAGCAGCGAGGGCATCGGGCCGGCCGGGGTGTCGATCTGGCGCCAGCGCTGGCGCGCGGCCAGCTGCGGATGCTCCCAGACTTCCTGCATGGTGCGCATCCGGGCATTGGCGATGCCGGCGGTTTCGAGCTGATCGGCCACCTGGTCGGCGGTGAAGGCGGCGAAGTGATCGACGATGATGGCGCGCAGCGCCTCGCGTGCCACGTTGCGCCGCGGGTTGTCGGCAAAGCGCTCATCGCGGGCCAGTTCCGGTCGGCCCAGCACCTTGTCGCAGAAGGTCAGCCACTCGCGCTCGTTCTGCAGCCCCAGGATCACGGTCTTGCCGTCGCCGGCCGGGAACGGCCCGTACGGGTAGATCACCGCGTGGCTGGCGCCGGTGCGCGGGGGCGGCGGCGCGCCGTCCATCGTGTAGTACAGCGGGTAGCTCATCCATTCGCCCAGGGCTTCGAGCATCGAGATCTCGACGCGCCGCCCCTTGCCGTCCTGGCCGCGCTGCAGCAGCGCCGCCAGGATGTTGGAGTACGCGTACATGCCGGCGGCGATGTCGGCCACCGAGGGCCCGGCCTTGCTGGGCTCGTCGGGCGTGCCGGTCACCGACAGCAGCCCGGCCTCGCTCTGGATCAGCAGGTCATAGGCCTTCTTGTCGCGGTACGGCCCGTCGGCGCCATACCCCGAGATGTCGCACACGATCAGGCTGGGCTTCTCGGCGGACAGCGATTCGTACGACAGCCCCAGCCGGGCCGCGGCGCCCGGCGCGAGGTTTTGCACCAGCACGTCGGCCTGCTCCAGGATCAGCCGGCGCAGCAGCGCCCCCGCCTGCGGGTGCTTGAGGTCCAGCGTCAGGCTTTCCTTGGAGCGGTTGGTCCAGACAAAGTGCGAGGCCAGGCCGCGGGCCCGGGTGTCGTAGGCGCGCGCGAAGTCGCCCACCCCGGGGCGCTCGACCTTGATGACCCGCGCGCCCAGGTCGGCGAGCTGCCGGGTGGCGAAGGGCGCGGCGATCGCGTGTTCCAGGGTGACGACGGTGAGACCTTTCAGCGGTTGCATGCGGATTTCCTCAGGGCAAAGTGGCAGTGGCATCCATTGTCGGCCAGCCGTCGCGATCGGTGCTTCACCGATGGACCGATCGGCCGTCGGCTGCACGCTTTCAGGGTAGGAATACGGCACACCTTCTGAAGGCGCGCCCGATGTTGGCTACAATCGATGGCTCCCCGCCGTTCGAGAAGCCGACTGTCGATGGTTCCGCACCTGCTCACCGCCCTGAAAGGGCCCCTGCTCGATCTGGAGCGCCGGTTTCTCGACGCCACGCCCCAGATCGAACGCTGGCTGCGCCTGGAATGGCAGGAGCACACACCGCCGTTTTATTGTTCGGTCGATCTGCGCAACGCCGGCTTCAAGCTGGCGCCGGTCGACACCAACCTGTTTCCGGGCGGCTTTGCCCACCTGTCGGACTCCACGCTGCCGCTGGCGGTGCAGGCGGCGATGGCCGCCATCGAAAAATACTGCCCCGACGCGCGCAACCTGCTGCTGATTCCCGAAACCCGCCCGCGCAGTCCGCAGTACTTCGCCAACATCCAGCGGCTGGCCGCCATCCTGCGCCAGACCGGACTGAACGTGCGCTTCGGCTCGCTCGATCCGGCGGTCGTGGCGCCCTCGCGCGTTGCCCTGCCCGACGGCAGCTCGCTGCTGATCGAGCCGCTGCGCCGCCAGGGCCGGCGCGTCGGGCTGGCCGATTTCGATCCCTGCTCGATCCTGCTGAACAACGACCTGTCGGCCGGACTGCCGCCGCTGCTGGCCGACCTGCCCGAGCAGGTCCTGCTGCCCCCGCTGCATGCCGGCTGGGCGGTGCGGCGCAAGTCGCAGCACTTCGCCGCCTACAAGGACGTGGCCAAGCGCTTTGCCAAGATGCTAGAGATCGATCCCTGGCTGATCGACCCGTTTTTTTCGTCCTGCGGCAAAGTCGACTTCAACACCCGCGAAGGCGAAGCCTGCCTGGCCACCAACGTCGACCAGGTGCTGCGCCAGATGCGCTCCAAGTACCGCGAATACGGCATCCAGACCACGCCCTTCGTCATCGTGAAGGCCGACGCCGGCACCTACGGCATGGGCATCCTGTCGGTCAAGGACGCCTCCGAACTTCGCACCCTCACCCGGCGCGACCGCAGCCAGATGGCCGTCGTCAAGGAAGGCATGCAGGTCCACGAGGTCATGATCCAGGAAGGCGTGCCCACCGTCGAAACGGTGCAGGACAGCGTCGCCGAGCCGGTGGTCTACATGATCGACCGCTATGTGGTGGGCGGGTTCTACCGTGTCCATGCCGAGCGGGGCCGCGACGAGAACCTGAATGCGCCCGGCATGCACTTCGTGCCGCTGCCCTTCGCGACCAGCTGCAACCTGCCTGACAGCAACGCCGAACCCGATCTCGCGCAGAATCGCTTCTATGCCTACGGCGTGGTCGCGCGTCTTGCGATGCTGGCGGCATCGATCGAACTCGAACGCACCGATCCCGACCAGTCCCTGTACGGCTGAGCGGCTCGATGCCTGCCCCCCCCCCCCCCCCCCGGGGGCCGCCCGGGGCCCCGCGCCGCCTGCCCCCCCCCCCCGGAGGCGCCGTGCGAATCGCCATCGTTCTCGACCCGCTCGAGCAGATCAAGACCTACAAGGACTCCACCTACGCGATGATGGTCGCGGCTCACGCCCGCGGCCACGAGATCCACGTCTGCGAGCAGGGTGAGCTGTCGTTGGTGGGCGGCCAGGCGCTGGCCGTGATCCGGCGCCTGCACCTGACCGACGTCACCGGCAAGCTGCACGACTGGTACCGGCTCGATCCCGCGGTCGAGTCCCCGCTGAGCGCTTTCGACGCGGTGCTCAACCGCAAGGATCCGCCCTTCGACATGGAGTACATCTACTCCACCTACCTGCTCGAACACGCGCAGCGCAGCGGGGCCCGGGTGTTCAACGATCCGCGGGCGGTGCGCGATCACAACGAGAAGTACAGCATCGCGCAATTTGCCGAGTTCACCGCGCCCACCATCGTCACCCGCGATCCGGCCCGCCTGCGCGCGTTCGCGCAGGAACACGGCGAGGCGGTGTTCAAGCTGCTCGACGGCATGGGCGGAGCCTCGATCTTCCGGGCCCGCGCCGACGATCCCAACCTGTCGGTCATCATCGAAACCCTGAATCTGTTCGGTGCGCGCAGCGTGATGGCGCAGCGCTATCTGCCGCGCATCAGCGAGGGCGACAAGCGGGTGCTGCTGATCGGCGGCCAGGCCGTGCCCTATTGCCTGGCGCGCATCCCGAAGCAGGGCGAGGCGCGCGGCAACCTGGCCGCCGGCGGCACCGGCGTGGCCCGCCCGCTGGCGCCCGAAGACCTGCGCATCGCGCAAGCCCTGGCGCCGGTGCTCCAGGCCCGCGGGCTGCTGCTGGTGGGGCTCGATGTGATCGGCGATTGCCTGACCGAGGTCAACGTCACCAGTCCCACCTGCTTCCAGGAAATCACCCAGCAGACCGGGTTCGACGTCGCGGGAATGTTCATCGACGCGCTCGAACGGGCCGTCGGCGGCCTGGCGTGCCTTCCGGCCAGTCACTGATCGGAAGCCCGCGTGATCGGTCATGGTGTTTCCCACGAACCGCTGGGAACGGCCCTGCTGAACTGCACCCGCCACATCTATGGGCGGCTGCCGGTGCAGCTGGCTGCGCTGGACGTGATTCCCGATGAAGACCCGGCGGGCGCCACCAAGGCCGCCGGCGAGCTGATGTCCCGGATCAACGATGGCAGCGGGGTGCTGGTGCTCACCGATGTGTTCGGAGCCACGCCGTCGCGCATCGCGATGGGGCTGGCCGAGCCCTTCCGGGTGATCGTGGTCGCCGGGGTCAACCTGCCGATGCTGCTCAAGGCCCTGGGCAACCGGCGCTGCCCGCTGGAAGACCTGGCCGCGATGCTGATCGACAGCGCCAAGCACGGCATCCTGTCCAGGTCAACCGAGCGCCGCCCGAGGCGGCGCCCCATTGGGACAATCCGATGCAGCGGCTTGAAGCGGTCATCGTCAACAAGCTTGGCGTGCACGCGCGGCCATCGGCCAAGATCACGCAGCTGGCCATCCGGTTCCAGAGCGAAGTCTGGATGACCAAGGGCGCGCGTCGAATCAATGCCAAGAGCATCATGGGGGTGATGATGCTGGCGGCCGCCAAGGGCACGACCCTGGTGATCGAGGCCACCGGCCCGGACGAGAAAGAAGCGGTTGCCGCGCTGGCGGGCCTGATCGCGACGGGTTTCGGCGAGGAGATCTGAGTGTTCAGCATCAGTGGCACCGGCATTGGCGGGGGTATCGTCATCGGCCGTGCCCGGGTGCTCGAGTCGCGCCGCTTCGATGTGGCGCGGTATCAAGGTCCACTCGATGATCCTGGACGATCCGTCACTGGCGGAGGCCGCGCTCGATCACGTGATCGACCAGGGCTGGAATGCCGAGTGGGCGGTGTCCTCACAGGCCGATCACCTGGCCAACCAGTTTGCCGAGTTCGACGATCCGTACCTGCGCGAACGCGGGCGCGACGTCCAGCAGGTCACCGACCGCGTGCTGAAGGAGCTGGCCGGCATGCGCGGGCTGCGCTCGGCCGGCGAGCCGGCCATCTACGTGGCCGCCGACATCGCCCCCAGCGACATGCTGTCGCTGAAGAACGCGCTGGGCTTCGCCATCGACCTGGGCGGCACCACCTCGCATACCGCCATCCTGGCGCGCAGCATGAACGTGCCGGCGGTGGTCGGCCTGAACTGCGCCAGCGAGCTGATCGAAGACGACGAGTGGCTGATCCTCGATGGCCAGGCCGGCCTGGTCATCGTCGCGCCCGACGAGCCGCTGCTGGCCGAGTACCGCCATCGCCAGGCGGCCAGCCTGCTCGAGCGCGAAAAGCTGCGCCGCCTGGTCCATGTGCCCGGCAACACCTGGACGGCATGGCGGTGGCGCTGCATGGCCAACATCGAGATGCCGGAGGAGGCCGAGCAGGCGCGCGAGGTGGGTGCCGACGGCATCGGTTTGTTCCGCTCCGAGTTCCTGTTCCTGAACCGGCGCGACCTGCCCACCGAGGACGAGCAGTACGAGGCCTATCGCGCCGCGGTGCTGGCGATGCGCGGCAAGCCCGTCACCATCCGCACGCTGGATGTGGGCGCCGACAAGGCGCTGGACGAACCGCAGGCGGCGGTGTCGCCGAACCCGGCGCTGGGCCTGCGCGCGATCCGCTTCTGCCTGGCCGAGCCCTCGATGTTCCTGGCGCAGCTGCGCGCCATCCTGCGCGCGTCGGCGCATGGTCCGGTGCGCATCCTCATTCCGATGCTGGCGCACAACCACGAGATCGAGCAGTCGCTGGTGATGATCGCGCAGGCCCGCGAACAACTGCTCGATCGCGGCCAGCCGTTTGCCGACCACGTGCCGGTGGGCGGCATGATCGAGGTGCCGGCGGCGGCGCTGTCGGTCAGCCTGTTCTTGCGTCGCCTCGATTTCCTGTCGATCGGCACCAACGACCTGATCCAGTACACGCTGGCGATCGACCGGGCCGACCATGCCGTGGCGCAACTCTACGACCCGTTTCATCCGGCCGTGCTCAAGCTGATCGCGATGACCATCCGCGCGGCGCGCCGCGCCGGCAAACCGGTGGCCGTGTGCGGCGAGCTGGCCGGCGAACTGTCCGCCACGCGCCTGCTGCTGGGCATGGGCCTGCAGCAGTTCTCGATGCACGCCGCCAGCCTGCTGCCGGTGAAGCGTGAGGTCCTGCTGTCGGATGTCTCGGCGCTGAGCCCCGGTGGTCGCGGCTGCTGCTCACCGATGAACCGATGCGGGTGTCGGCGGGCATCCGCCGTTTGCAGCGCCAGTTGCCGGCCAGCGAAGCCGAACGCGAATAAGGCCTGCGTTCTCACGATGACGGGCCGGCCGGCGCGCCGATGCGCTGGTCATCCCCGACACCGGACACCTGACACCCGCGCCCGATGCCCCTGCAAGCTCTGCTCCTCGTCCTGGTGGCCGCATTGCTGCACGCAACCTGGAACGTCGCGGCCAAGAAAGCGGGCGGCGGCGATGCCTTCGTACTGCTGAGCGCCCTGATCGTCACCGTGCTGTGGGCGCCGGTGTGCGTGGTGGCCGGCTGGCACGAGCTGCCCCGCTGGGGATGGCTTGAGTGGGCGGTGGCGGCCGCCAGCGGCGCCATCCATCTGGTGTATTTCCGGACCCTGCTGCGCGGCTATCGCGAGTCGGACCTGACCATTGTCTATCCGGTGGCGCGCGGCACCGGCCCGCTGCTGAGTTCGATCATGGCGGTGCTGCTGCTGGGCGAGAGCCTGGGGCTGCAGGGCGGGGCCGGCGTGGTCGGCATCACGGCCGGGGTGTTCCTCATCGCCGGCGGCCCGGGCTTGTGGCGCCAGGCGCGCCACGCCCAGGACGCCGGCCAGCGCGCGCGCGTGCGCGCCGGGCTGGTCTGGGGCGCGATGACTGGCGCGCTGATCTGCGGCTACACGGTGCTCGACGGCTGGGCGGTCAAGGTGCTGCTGGTGTCGCCGATCCTGCTCGACTATTTCGGCAACGCACTGCGGGTGCCCTTCATGCTGCCGGCCGCGTTGCGCGATCGCGCCGGCTACCTGGCCGCCTGGCGTGCGCAATGGCGCTACGCGATGCTCAGCGCCACGCTGGGCCCGATCGCCTATGTGCTGGTGCTGTACGCGGTGAAGCTGGCGCCGCTGTCCCATGTGGCGCCCGCGCGCGAGGTGTCGATGCTGTTTGCCGCGCTGCTGGGCGGGCGCCTGCTGGGCGAAGGCGACCGCGGCCTGCGGCTGGCGGGCCGCCGCGATGCGGCCGGGGTGATCGCGCTGGCCAGCGGCGTGATCGCGCTGGCCAGCGGCTGACCAGCCGTTCCCGCTACTCCGGCTTGATCCCGGCAGCCTTGGCCACCGGCGTCCAGCGCTCGATCTCGCGCCGGATGTAGGCCGAGTACTCGGCGGGTGTCGATCCGTGCACTTCGTAGCCCTGGCGGATCAGGCGCTCGCGCACGTCCGGCTGGGCGAGCACTTCCTTCACGCCGGCGGCGATCTTGTCGATGAGGGCTTTGGGCGTACCGGCCGGCGCCATCAGGCCGAAGAAGCCGCCGCCCACCAGGTCGGGAAAGCCCTGCTCGGCCGTGGTCGGCACATTGGGCAGCAGCGCCGAACGCTGGGGCGCGCCGTAGGCGATCGCGCGCAGCTTGCCCGCCGCGACCTGGGCGCCCGACGGGATGTAGCCGTCCAGCAGCACCGTGACCGTGCCGGCGACCGCGTCCTGCAGGGCGCCAGCCGACCCCTTGTAGCCGACGTGGACCAGCTTCGCGCCGCTTTTCACCCGCCAGCCTTCGCCGATCAGGTGCGGCATCGAGCCCACGCCGGCGGTGGCGTAGTTCAGCCCCCCCGGCGCCGCCTTGGAGGCCTCGACGATGTCCTGCATCGTCTTGTAGGGCGTGGACGGGTGCACCAGCACGAATACGCCGCCGCTGGCCACCAGCGAGATCGGGGTCAGGTCCTTTTGCACGTCGTAAGGTGTCTTGATGCCCAGCGCCTGATTGAGCGCGATCGGCGCGGCGGCGAACAGCAGCGTGCAGCCGTCCGGGGGCGACTTGGCCACCAGGTCGTTGCCGATGATGTTGGCGGCTCCCGGCTTGTTCTCGACCACGAAGGGCTGGTTGAACTTTTCCCCCAGTTTCTGGGAGACCAGGCGGGCCACCGTGTCCAGGGCCCCGCCCGGCGCGAACGGCACGACCACCCGCACGGTGCGCGCGGGGCAGGTGTCGGCGGCGGGGGCGGTCTGGGCCTGCGCGCCGGGGGCGAATGCCGACACGAGAGCGGCCACGACGGCAATAGTCAGTTTCATGCTTGTCTCCTTGGAATCAGAATCGTTCATAGCCGAGCAGGTAGCGCCATTGGCCAGCCGGCAGCGCCGCCAGCGGCAGGCGCCCGACCCGGATGCGGCGGATCGAGAGCACGGTCAGTCCGGCCGCCTCGCACATCTGGCCGATCTGTCCGGGTCGGCAGCCCTTGATCGCGAACCGCAGCCCCGTGCGCCCGTCGGCCTGGCGGCTGATGCTGACCTTGGCGGCCAGCATGGCGCGCCCGCCGACCACCTGGCCCGCGTTGAGCTGCGCCAGCGCCTGGGGCGTCACCTCGCCGCTGACGTCGACCATGGTCTCGTTCTCGACCAGCGCCGCCTCTTCGAGCAGCTTGCGCCGGATGCGCGGGTCCTGGGTGAACACGACCAGGCCGCTGGCCGAGGTCTCCAGCGGCGTGACGCAGGCCTGCTGCTGCAGATGCCGTTTCAGGGGGCGGATGTCCGAACGGTCGGTGGCGAACCGGTTGCCCGGATCGAGCAGTGCATCGGACGTCGCTTCGACGCCAGCCGGCTTGTGCGCGAGCAGGGTGACCGGCACCAGGGCGCCCAGGCGGGCCTTCGGGTCGAGCGCCACCGCCGCCTCGTCGAGCACCCTGAACTGCGGCGCCTCGACCACCGCCCCGTCGACCGTGACGAAGCCGCCGGCGATGTACTGCTCGGCTTCACTGCGCGAGCACGACAGCTGCCGGGCCAGCCGCTTGGCCAGGCGCTCGCCTGCGCCCGGGTCGCGGTGTGCGGTGAGCCGGATCGGGGCCGATCGGGCCGGGCCGTTCTCCGGGAGCGGGGGCGGTCATCGGCGGATCTTAACCGGCGCCGCGGCGTGGCCGGCTCCGCGCAGGCGGTCCGCGGCTCGCCGGCCGGTCCTTGCGAGCGCGCCGCTCAGAATCGGATGTCGGGCCCCTGCCATCCGGCGGGAAGCGGGCGCGCCCGCGCCAGCGCGCGTTCGGTGTCGATCCAGCCTTCGCAGGCATTGCGGCCGGGGCGCCGGCGCATGGCGTTCAGCAGCGCCTTGCAGCGTGCGTAGAAAGCGAAGAAGCGCAGCACCTGGGCGCGCTGCAGGGCGGTGACGGGCTCGGCGCTGCAGACCAGCTTGTCGTCGATCAGGCCGCGGTCCATCAGGGTGATCGCGCCCCAGGCGCGAACCTGCAGCCGTGTGCCCAGGGGCAGCCGCGGTCCCAGCACCAGGGCGTCGAGCAGGTCGCCCTCGAGTCCGAGCAGCCCGGGCACGGCGCCGTAGTTGAACGGACAGGGCAGCGGCGACACGAAATCGATCCGGCCGCTGGAGCCGCGCTTGAGGAAGCTGCCGCGCGGCACCTCGATCACGACATCGACGAGCGGGGCCGCTGGCTCGGCGTACGTCACATGCTCAGCCGGGTGAGCGCAGCAGCGCTTCGATCTGCTCGTCCTTGTGCTGCCAGAGTTCGTGCAGCCAGCCTTTGACGCGTTTGCGCACCTGCGGGCTGCCGGCCTCGGCGCCGTTGCTGAATTCGTGCGGGATCGGGCGCCGGGCCACGCGCACGATGACTCTCCTGACGTCGCCGCGCAGGAAGTGCCAGAAGGTCGGCGCGCCGTCGGGATAGACGATCGTGACGTCGAGCAGCGAGTCGAATCGATCGCCCAGCACGTGCAGCGCCGCCGCCAGGCCGCCCGCCTTGGGCTTGAGCAGATGCTTGTAGGGCGAGCGCTGCGCCGCATGCTTGGCGGGCGTAAAGCGCGTGCCCTCGACGAAGTTCATCACGCTGGTCGGCAGCCGGGCGAACTTGGCGCAGGCCCGCCGGGTGGTTTCGAGATCTTCGAGGCGCTTTTCGGGGTGCGCGCGCAGATACTGGTCCGAATGCCGGCGCATGAACGGGAAGTCGAGCGCCCACCAGGCCAGCCCCATCACCGGCACATAGATCAGCTGCTGCTTCAGGAAGAACTTGAGCATCGGGATGCGCCGGTTGAACAGGTGCTGCAGCACGAAGATGTCGACCCAGCTCTGATGGTTGCAGTTGACCATGTACCAGCCGCGGTAATCGATCGCCTCGAGGCCTTCGACGTCCCATTGCGTGCGCTGGGTGAGCCGCATCCAGGCGCTGTTGCCCGCGACCCAGCGGGTCGCGATCTCGTTGAGCACCGGGTCGATGGCCGCGCGCACGGACTCCAGGCGAAAGACCAGTTTGACCAGCGAACACGCGAACAGCAGCGAGCACCAGAAGAGCGTGTTGACCACCAGCAGCAGGAAGGCCACCGCTGCGCGAACGGGGGCCGGAAGGAAGGAGAGCATGCCGCGGGCGCCTGAAAAATGGGTCGATGGGTGACAGCACTGGCCGGGGTCCATGATGCCGGTCAATGGGCGCGCGCATGGCGGGCGCCGACCGGAAGTCTATCCGGCGCGGCGCCGATTGTTGAACCGGACCCGGCCCCCCCGCCCCCCCCCCCCCCCCCGGGGCCCGGCCCCGGCCCCGCCCCCCGCCCCCGCCCCCCCCCCCCCCCCGGCCCGGCCCGCCCCCCGCGGGCCCCGGCGGGGGGGGGCCCCGGGGGGGCCCCCCCCGCCGGGGGCCCCCCCCCCCCCGGGGGCCCCCCCCGGGCGGGGCCGACCCGGGGCCCAGGGGGGAGGGCGGGGGGACCCCGGCGGGGGCGGGGGCGGAAGGGGCGGGGGGGCCGGGAGGGGGGGCGGGGCGCGGGGGGGGCGGCGGCGGGGGGGGGGGGGGGGCCGGGGGGGGGGCCGGGGGGGGGGAGCCCCGGGGGGGGGGGGCGGGCCGGGGGGGGGGGCGGAGGGGGGGGGGGCGGGGGGGGGGCGGGCCCCGGGGGGGGGGGGGGCGGGGGGGGCGGGGGGGGGGGGGGGCCGGGGGGGGGGGGGGGGGGGGGGGGGGGCCGGGGGGAGGGGCGGGGGGGCCGGGGGGGGGGGGGCGGGGGGGGGGGGGGGGAGGGGGCTCTGCGATCCCCGGCTGTTTCGATATTTGCAGATTGACTTTAGCGTTTGGGCGCGGCCCAGGAATTGAGCATGCGCAACGGCGCGGCGATTGCGTATTCATGCGATTGCCACTACCTTGACGCCCTGCCGGCCGCCCGGCCGTACGCGTTGGCGCACGTCGATAAACCGCAGGAACGGTTGAGCAATGGAGACACGACCCATGGTCGCGAGACTGCCGGTGAGCCGCCGCTGCGTGGCCGCCTCTGGATGCCTGCGGGCCGCGCCGATCGCGCCGGCCAGGATGCGCTGAACATGGCCCGCCCGCAGCGCCCATGATCAGTTCGACCTTCGCGCGGCGGCTGCGCCGGCAGGCCGTCACGCTGCTGGCCATCGTGCTGGCCGCCACCGCGCTCACCTTCGCGATCACCGAGATCCTGCCGGGCGATGCGGCCGTGGCCATCCTGGGCGAGACCGCCACGCCGGCCGACATCGCCTCGCTGCGCACCGAACTCGGCCTGGACCGTCCGCTGGTGGTGCGCTATGCCGACTGGCTGGGGCGTGCCATCACCGGCGACCTGGGCCGCTCCTACCGCACGCGCGAGCAGATCTCGGTGATGATCGGCCAGCGGCTGCCGGTCACGCTCGAACTGGTCGCCCTCACGCAGTGCATCGCGCTGCTGCTGGCGGTGCCGGCCGGCATCTTCGCGGCCTACCGCAACCGCTCGCGCAGCGACAACGCGCTGGCCGCCCTTTCGATCGGGCTGCTGTCGACGCCCGCGTTCGTCATCGGCATCGGGCTCATCTATGCGCTGTCGGTGTCGCTGGGCTGGTTTCCGGCCTCCGGCTACAGCACCCTCGAGGACGGCCTGCTCGCCAACCTGCACGGCATGGTGCTGCCGGCGCTGACCCTGGCGCTGGCCGAGTTCCCGGTCTACATGCGGCTGCTGCGCGCCGACATGATCACCACGCTGCAGCAGGACTTCATCCTGGTGGCGCGCGCCAAGGGCCTGGGCGTCACCGACATCCTGCTCGGGCACGCGCTGCGGCCCTCGTCGCTGTCGCTGGTCACCGTCATCGGCATCAACCTGGGCCGCCTGGTCGGCGGCGCCGTCATCATCGAGACCCTGTTCGCGATTCCCGGCATCGGCCAGATGCTGGTCAACGCCGTCTACCAGCACGACCACTTCGTCATCCAGGGTGTGGTGCTGGTGGTGGCGACCGGGTTCGTGCTCATCAATCTGACCGTCGACCTGGTGTATGCCTGGCTCGATCCACGGGTGCGTGTTGGCAGCGATCACTGAAGAACTCGTGGGCGGTGCACGGGCGCGCGCCTCGCGGCGTGTTCCGATCGGGCTCGCCCTGGCACTGGCCTGGCTGCTGGGGCTGGTCACGGTCGCGGCCCTGGCCAACGTGCTCGGTCTGCAGAATCCCGACGAGGGCGATCTGCTGGCGCCGCTGGCGCTGCCCTCGGCCGAGCACTGGCTGGGCACCGACTCGCTGGGCCGCGACACCTTCGCGCGGCTGATCTACGGCGCGCGCGTGTCGCTGGCGGTCGCGATCGGGAGCGTGACGATCGGCCTGTCGATCGGCGGGGCGCTGGGCCTGTTCGCCGGCTACTTCGGCACCTGGGCGGACCGCCTGATCATGGGGGTCATGACCGTGCTGCTGTGCTTCCCGGGCATCATCCTGGCCATCGCGCTGGTGGCCAGCCTGGGGCCCAGCGTGACCAACGTGACGCTGGCGATCGGCGTGATCTTCATCCCGGCTTTTTCGCGGATCGCGCGCGCCAATACGCTCAGCCTGCGCAGCCGCGAGTTCGTGCTCGCGGCGCAGTCGCTGGGCGCCAGGCTGCCGCGGATCCTCACCCGCGAGATCCTGCCCAACCTGATCCCGGCGCTGCTGTCGTATGCGGTGGTGATGCTCGGCGTGGCGATCCTCGCCGAGGCCGCGCTCGGGTTCCTGGGCCTGTCGGTGCGCCCGCCGCAGCCCAGCTGGGGCGGGATGATCGCGACCGAGCGGGCCAACCTGGTCGAGGCGCCGCACGCGGTCTTCGTGCCGTCGGCGATCATGTTCCTGACGGTGCTGTCGATCAACTGGATCGGCGAGTCGGTGCGCCGGCTGTTCGACATCCGGGCGCAATCGCTGTGAGCGGCGACCTGCTGCAGGTGCGCGATCTGTCGATCCGCTTCGACACCCCGCGCGGTCTCGTGCATGCGGTCAGCGACGTGGGCTTCGATCTGGCGGCCGGCCGCACGCTGGCCATCGTCGGCGAATCGGGGTCGGGCAAGAGCGTGCTGTCGCGCGCGATCCTGCGCCTGCTGCCCGAGGGCACCACCCGGCGCTCGGGCAGCGTGCTGTTCGACGGCACCAATCTGGCGGACCTGGACGAGGCGGCGCTGCGCGAGGTGCGCGGCAAGGACATCGCGATGATCTTCCAGGATCCGATGTCGTCGCTGAACCCGGTGCTCACGATCGGGCGCCAGATCGGCGAGGTGCTGGACAAGCACCTGGGCATGGCGCCGGCGCAGCGGCGCGCCCGCGTGATCGAGCTGCTGCGCTCGGTGGGCATCGCCGCGGCCGAGCAGCGGCTCGACGAATATCCGCATCAGTTCTCCGGCGGCCAGCGCCAGCGCGTGATGATCGCGATGGCCCTGGCCTGCCGGCCGCGCCTGCTGATCGCCGACGAACCGACCACCGCGCTGGACGTGACCATCCAGATGCAGATCCTGGTGCTGCTCAAGCGCCAGCAGCGCGAGACCGGCATGGCGATGATCTTCGTCAGCCACGACCTGGCCGCGGTGGGCGGCATTGCCGACGAGGTGGCCGTGATGTACGGCGGGCGCTTCGTCGAACAGGCGCCGGTCCGCGAGTTCTTCGCGTCGCGGCGCATGCCCTACAGCGAGGCGCTGCTGCGGGCCCGGCCCGATGCTTCGGCGGCGCGCGGCGCGCGGCTCGAGGCGATCGGCGGCCGGCCCCCCGATCTCACCGCGCTGGCGCCCGGCTGCGCCTTTGCGCCGCGCTGCACGCGGGCGCAGGACGACTGCCGCGCCGAGCGGCCTTCGCTGGTGACTGAGAACGGCCGGCGCTATGCCTGCTGGCATCCGCTGGAGCGCATCGAATGAACAGCAGCCCCGCCATACCGGGTGGACCGCGCGGGCAGGCAGGGCCGCTCGCCTCGGGCGCGTCGCCCCTGGCGCCCGGTGCCGAGCCCGGTGCCGTGGTGCTGGCCGTCGAAGGCCTGGTGCGCCGCTTCCGGCGCGAAGACGCCCGGATCGTCACCGCGGTGGACTCGGTCAGCTTCGAGCTCTGCCAGGGCGAGACCCTGGGGCTGGTCGGCGAATCCGGCTGCGGAAAATCCTCGCTGGCGCGCGCGCTGATGCACCTGCCCGCGCCGCAAGGCGGCACCGTGCGGGTGGCCGGCCAGGCGCTGAATACCCTGAATGCCGGTGAGCGGCGCGACGCGATGCGCCACCTCCAGATGGTCTTTCAGGACCCGATCTCGTCGCTCAATCCGCGCCGCCGGATCGCCGACATCGTCGCCGAGCCGCTCGAGATCTGGGGGGCGGGCGGGGCGCAGGCCAATCGCCCGAAGGTGGCGGCCGCGCTGAGCGAGGTCGGGTTCGATCCCGACACCGTCTGGCAGCGCCGCCCCCACGAGCTGTCCGGCGGCCAGTGCCAGCGGGTGGCGATCGCGCGCGCGCTGATGCTCGAGCCCTCGGTGCTGGTGCTGGACGAGCCGGTCTCGGCGCTGGATGTGTCGGTGCAGGCGCAGATCCTGAACCTGCTGATCGACATTCGCGGCCGGCGCGCGTTCAGCATGATCTTCATCAGCCATGACCTGGCGGTGATCCGCAGCGTGTGCGACCGGGTGGCGGTGATGTACCTCGGCCGGATCGTCGAGATCGGCCCGACCGAATCGGTCTATCGCCAGCCGCGCCATCCCTACACCCGGGCGCTGCTCGACTCGGTGCTCGTGCCGGGCCAGCCGCTGCCCGAGGACGACGTGATCCGGGGGGAGCTGCCCTCGCTGCTCGATCCGCCCAGCGGCTGCCGGTTTCGCACGCGCTGTCCGCGGGCCGCCGATCTGTGCGCGCAGCAGGCGCCCGCGCTCGCGCCCGGACAGGCTTTGCATCAGGTCGCCTGTCATTTTCCGCTCTCGTCAGTCTAAAGGAATTCAACGTGTCGTCAGTGCAAGCAGTGATCTGGGATTTCGGCGGCGTGATCTCGTCCAGTCCCTTCGAGGCGTTCGCCCGCTACGAGGCGGCGCGTGGCCTGCCCAAGGATTTCCTGCGCACGGTCAATGCGACCAATCCCCATGACAACGCCTGGGCCAAGCTGGAGCGCAGCGAATTCGGCCTGGAGGCCTTCGATGCCGCGTTCGCCCACGAAAGCCGCGCGCTCGGCCACGAGGTGCCCGGTCGCGACGTGGTGGGGCTGCTGGCCGGCGAGATCCGCCCCGAGATGGTCGAGGCGCTGCGCCGCATCCGGGCGCGCATGAAGATCGGCTGCATCACCAACAACTTCAAGTCGATGAGCGCCAGCCCCATGGGCGGCCTGTACAAGGGCGAAATCATGGAGCTGTTTCATCACGTGATCGAAAGCGCCAAGGCGGGGGTGAGAAAACCTGACCCGCGCATCTACCGGATGATGACCGACGCGCTGCAGGTCGAGCCCGCCGCGTGCGTGTACCTCGACGACCTCGGCATCAACCTGAAGCCGGCGCGCGACATGGGCATGCGCACCATCAAGGTCGGCGACGCGCGTCCGGCGCTCGAGCAGCTGCAGGATTACGTCGGGTTCGCGCTGCTCGACTGAGGGCGCGGCGCCGCCGGCCGGTGCGATCGTTAACCCTAGCGGGCGCGTCCGGCGATTGACGCCTAACACGAACGCTGTCAGTCTCGTTAAAAATAACGATGATCAGGAGACAGGCTGGTGGGACCGTTGATCGTTCGTCGATTGCTCATTTCGCTGCCGGCGCTCGTCGGTGTTTTGTTCCTCTGCTTCTGCCTGCTGCAGGTCGTGCCCAACGACCCGGCGCTGATCATCGCCGGCCCCGATGCCAAGGCCGAAACCGTCGCGGCGATCCGCGAAGAGCTGGGCCTGGACCGGCCCATTCCCATCCAGTTCATCGAGTACATCGGCCGCGTCGCGCGCGGTGACCTCGGCCGCTCGATCATCTCCAACAAGCAGGTCAGCGAAGAGCTCGCCGACACCGTCGGGCCCACGGTGGAACTGATGCTGGGCGCCATGCTGCTGGCGGTGCCGATCGGGCTGCTGCTGGGCACGCTGGCAGCCGTACGGCGCGGCGGCCCGCTGGACCGCGTGATCATGGCGATCTCGGTGGCCGGCGTGTCGATGCCGGTGTTTTTCATCGGCCTCATCCTGATCCAGTACGTGGGCTACCACTGGGACATGCTGCCGTTCACCGGGCGCACCGGTCCGGTCTGGGGCGGCGGGCTGTCCAGCCTGATCCTGCCGGCGCTCACGCTGGGCAGCGTGCTGATCGGCCCGATCGCGCGCATCACGCGCACCGCGGTGCTCGAGGTGCTGGGCGCCGACTTCGTGCGCACCGCGCGGGCCAAGGGGCTGCGCGAATCGGTCGTGATCGTCGACCATGCGCTGCGCAATGCGCTCATTCCGGTGGTCACGCTCATTGGCCTGCAGGCCGCGTTCCTGCTGGGCGGCGCGGTGGTGACCGAGACCATGTTCTCCTGGCCGGGCGTGGGCCGGCTGGCCGTCGGCGCGATCGTGTCCAGCGACTTTCCCACGGCCCAGGGCGCGATCATGATCCTGGCCATCGCCTTCCTGATGATCAACCTGATCGTCGACGTGCTGTACGTCTACCTCGACCCCCGGGTGCAGAAATCATGAGCGCCAATGCCGCCGCAGTGACCACGCCGCCCACCGCGCAGGCCGGCCTGTCCAAACGCGAGGGCGTGCTCGCGCGCCTGGCCCGCGACCGGGTGGCGCTGGTGGCCGCCATCCTGCTGACGCTGATCGTGCTGGCCGCGATCGGCGCGCCGCTGCTGGCGCCCTACGATCCGTATTTCACCGACCTGTCGAAGGCGATGCAGCCACCCAGTGCCGAACACTGGTTCGGCAACGACAACACCGGCCGCGACATCCTCAGCCGGGTGCTGTACGGCACCCGCAACACCCTGCTGATGGGCCTGGCGGGCGTGCTGATCGGCGGCGCGCTGGGGGGCACGATGGGCATTCTCGCCGCGTTCTATCGCCCGCTCGATCCCTACATCATGCGGCTGGTCGACATCATGCTGGCCTTCCCGGCCATCCTGATCGGCCTGGCGGTGGCCGCCATCGTCGGCGCCGGCCTGGGTGCGGTCATTCTGGCGCTGGTGGTGTCCACGGTGCCCGACGTGGCCCGGGTGGCGCGCGGCTCGGCCATCGGCGTGATGGGCCAGGAGTTCATGGAAGCGGGCCGTGCGGTGGGGGTGTCCAACCGCGCGCTGATCTGGCGCTACCTCACGCTGAACTGCATCTCGACCATCTCGGTGTTCCTCACGCTGCGCTTTGGCCAGGTCATCCTGGTCGGCTCGGCGCTGGGTTTCCTGGGCATGGGCGCGCAGCCGCCCACCGCCGAGCTCGGCATGATGGCCGCCCAGGGCCGCGACTTCCTGTTCATGGCGCCGCACATCTCCACCATTCCCAGCCTGGCCATCTTCGTGATCGTGCTGGCGGCCAATCTGCTGGGCGATGCGGTGCGCGATGTGCTCGATCCCCGGCTTCAGCAGTAGTGTTTTCACCACCCTAAAAAAAGCAGCAAGGAGACAGTGATGAAGAGCATTCTGATGGCCGCCGCACTGGCGGTCGCGACGGTGTCGCCGCTGGCGCAAGGGCAGACGCTGAACATGATGAAGTCGCTCGATGCGCCGCACTACGACGGCCATCGCACCACCTGGTCGCCGTCCTCGGACATCATCAACATGATCCAGGACGGGCTGGTGGCGCTGGACTGGGACGGCAAGAAGCCGCTGCCGCTGCTGGCCAAGTCATGGACGATCAGTCCCGATGGCAAGACCTATACGTTCAAGCTGCGCGACGACGTGCAGTTCTGCAGCGGCAAGAAGTTCACCGCCGCCGATGTGATCTACAGCTTCAATCGCCAGCGCGACCCCGCCACCAAGGCGCCCTCGGCCTGGCGGGCGGGCAGCATCAAGAACCTCAGCGCGCCCGATCCCTACACCGTCGTGTACGAGTTGAACGAGCCGTTCTCCGACCTGCTGGTGCAGCTCGCGATGTTCAACAACGCGATCCACAACAAGGACAGCGTCGAGCAGCTGGGCAAGGACTACGGCATCAAGGGCATCGACGGCACCGGGCCGTGGTGCTTCGTGTCGTGGCAGCCGCGCACCGAGGTGCTGCTCAAGCGCCACGATGCCTACCGCTGGGGCCCCTCGATGTACAAGAACCCGGGCCCGGTGAAGTTCGAGAAGCTGTCGATCCGGGTGGTGCCCGAAGACTCCAGCCGCCTGGCGGCGATGATGGGCGGGCGCTTCGACATCACCACCCACTTCCCCACCCAGTTCATCGACCAGGCCAAGAAGGCCCCGATGCTCAACGTGGACCAGGCCAAGCCCAACTTCCAGCTGATGTACTTCGGCTTCAAGACCACGCGGCCGCTGGTGTCCGACCGCCGGGTGCGCGAGGCGATGAGCATCGGCATCAACCGGGCCGAGATCGCCAAGGCGATCATGCTGGGGCAGGCCGATCCGGCCTATTCCTACCTCGACCCGGGCGCGCTCGATTACGCGCCCTCAACCAAGGGCATCATCAAGGAAGACGTCGCCCGCGCCAAGAAGCTGCTCGACGAAGCGGGCTGGAAGCCCGGTCCCGACGGCATCCGGGTGAAGGACGGCGTGCGCCTGGCGCCGGTGGTCTACATCCCGCAGGTCAGCTACTTCCCGCGGGTGTCCGAGGCCATCCAGGGCTACATGCGCAAGATCGGCGTCGACTGGAAGATCACCGCGCTGGACTCCACGATCATGCCGGCGAAGCTCTCCAGCCAGGACTTCGACATGTGGACGGTCACCTTCCCGTATCTGTCGGCCGGCGACGTGATGAACTTCTACTTCGACTCCAAGCAGATGCCGGTGCCCAACCGGATGAACTGGAAAGACGCCGAGACCGACGAGTGGATCCGCCAGGGCCGGGTGGCGCTGACCGATGCCGATCGGGCCAAGGCCTACGGGCTGGTCCAGGAGAAGGTGCACAAGGAGCACCTGTGGATGCCGGTGATGAACGTCCACATGTATTCCACGTCGAACAAGAAGATCAAGGGCAATCGGGCGCACATGATTTACCAGAACACCTTCTACAAGGGACTGGATCTCTCGCTGTGACCGATCAGACCCCTTCCGGAGTCCCGAAGGGGGCGCCCGAGGCCCTGCTGGAGGTGCGCGATCTGCGCACCTGGTTCGAAACCGACCGCGGGCTGTTTCGCGCGGTCGATGGCATCAGCTTCGACGTCGGCCGCGGCCGCACGGTCGGGCTGGTCGGCGAATCGGGTTGCGGCAAGAGCGTGACCTCGCTGTCGCTGATGGGCCTGGTGCCCTCGCCGCCGGGCCAGGTCAGCGCGCAGTCGATCCGCTTCGAGGGCCAGGACCTGCTCGGCCTGTCGCCGCAGGCCCGGCGGATGCTGCGCGGCGACCGCATGTCGATGGTCTTCCAGGAGCCGATGACCTCGCTGAATCCGGTGCACACCATCGGCCGGCAGATCGTCGAAGCCATTCGCGCGCATTCGGACATGTCGGCGCAGGCGGCGCGCGCGCGCGCCATCGAAGTGCTCGAGCTGGTGCGCATTCCGTCGGCCGCTCAGCGTTTCGACGACTTCCCGCACCATCTGTCGGGCGGCATGCGCCAGCGGGTGATGATCGCGATGGCGCTGGCCTGCGAGCCGGCGCTGCTGATCGCCGACGAGCCGACCACCGCGCTGGACGTGACCATCCAGGCGCAGATCCTCGAACTGCTGCGCGACCTGCAGCAGCGCCTGGGCATGGCGATCCTGATCATCACCCACGACCTCGGTGTGATCGCCGAACTGGTCGACGAGGTGATCGTGATGTACGCCGGCAAGATCGTCGAGAGCGCGCCGGTCGATGCGCTGTTCAACGATCCGCAGCATCCATACACCATCGGCCTGCTCGGCTCGATCCCGCGCCTGGATGTCGAGCGCGAACGGCTGGCCACCATCGAGGGCTCGGTGCCCAGTCCCGCCAACCAGCCGGCGGGCTGCCGCTTCTCGCCGCGCTGCCCGTTTGCCGACACGACCTGCCACACGCAGGCGCCGCCGCTGCGCGAGCTGGGCGCAAGCCACCAGGTGGCCTGCTGGAAGGCGCCGGTCGAAGCGCTGTCGCGCGGCGGCGCTGCCGAACACCCGGCGGCCCAGCGGGGAGCGCTGGCATGAGCGGCGCCGCGATGGCCGGCGGCGAACCGGTGCTGAGCGTGCGCGGACTGGTCAAGCATTTCGCGGTCAAGCGCGGCGTGATCATCAGCCGGGCTGTGGGCCAGGTGAGGGCGGTCGACGATGTCAGCTTCGACATCGCCCGCGGCGAGACGCTCGCGCTGGTCGGCGAATCCGGATGCGGCAAATCCACCACCGGCCGCCTCATCCTGAAGCTGATCGAACCCACCGGCGGCTCGGTGCGCTTCAAGGGCCAGGAGATCGCCGGCCTGTCGCACGACGCGATGCGGCAGATGCGCCGCCACCTGCAGATCATCTTCCAGGATCCGTACGCATCGCTCAATCCGCGCATGACCGTGGGCGCCATCCTGGCCGAGCCGATGCAGGTGCACGAGATCGGCACGGCGCCTGAACGCGAAGAGCGGGTCCGCGAGCTGCTCGAGGTGGTCGGGCTGTCGCCCGAACATGCGCGCCGGTATCCGCATCAGTTCTCGGGCGGCCAGCGCCAGCGCATCGGCATCGCGCGCGCGCTGGCGGTCAATCCGGATCTGATCGTCTGCGACGAGCCGGTGTCGGCGCTCGACGTCTCGATCCAGGCGCAGGTGGTCAATCTGCTGCAGAACCTGCAAAAGCGCTTCGGGCTGTCGTACCTGTTCATCGCCCACGACCTGGCGGTGGTCAAGCACATCAGCGACCGGGTGGCGGTGATGTACCTGGGCAAGCTGGTCGAGACCGCCGACAAGCGGACCTTGTACGCGGCGCCGCTGCATCCGTACACGCAGGCTCTGCTGTCGGCCATCCCGCGTCCGGATCCGGGCGCGCAGCGCCAGCGCATCATCCTGGCCGGCGATGTGCCCAGCGCCATGAATCCGCCGCCGGGCTGCCGCTTCCATACCCGCTGCCCGCACAAGCAGCCGCGCTGTCAGCAGGAAGAACCCCTGCTGCGCGAAGCGGCGCCTGGGCACCGGGTGGCCTGCCATTTTTTCGAGACCTTGCCGCGGCCCGCCGATGTCGCGATCCGGCCGGCCGACCTGGCGGGCAAGTTCGCATTGCGCCTGTCGGCATTCGAGTCGGCCGTGTCGAATCGGGGCGCATCGGCCTAGGGCCTTCCTGTCATGTGAGCAGACCCTGATCGGGACGGGTATGCGCGCCAGGGCGCGCGCCCGTCCCGGCCGCTGACCCGTCCCGTCCCGACCCGCATCCGCCCCAGCGCGCCGCCCCGACCATCGACCATGTCCAACATCGCCAGCAGCCTGTTCAACCGGATCCGCAGCCAGCCTCTGGCGCCCGCGCTCACCTTCGGCCCGAGAACCCTGAGTTACGGCGAACTCGGTGAGCGTTCTCGGCGCCTGGGCCATGCCCTGCGCTCGACGGCCGGGCTCGCAATAGGCGATCGCGTGGCGATCCTGATGGAGAACCGCGGCGAGTTCCTCGAGGTGCTGTTCGCCTGCTGGGCCGCGGGCTTGTGCGCGGTGCCGGTGAACGCCAAGCTGCACCCGAAAGAGGTGGCCCACATCCTTTCGGACAGCGGTGCGCGGGCCCTGTTCACCACGGATTCCCTGATCGAGGGCCTGGCCGATGCGCTGCCCCGCGATGCGTCGGCGCCCTTCGTGTGCGTGGCCGGCAGTGCCGCCTACGAGGCGCTGGCCGCCGGCCCGATGATCGACTGCGTCGATGTGGCCCCCACCGACATCGCCTGGCTCTTCTACACCAGCGGCACCACCGGCAGGCCCAAGGGCGCGATGCTGTCGCACCGCAACCTGCTGTTCATGTCGATGGCCTATTTCGCCGACATCGAGCGGGTCGATCCGGGCGACGTCAAGCTGCACGCCGCGCCGCTGTCCCACGGCTCGGGGCTGTATGGCCTGCCGCACCTGTTCGCCGGCGGCCACCAGGTCATCCTGCCGGGCTTCGAGCCGGCCGATGTGCTGCAGGCTTTCGCGCGCTATCGCAACGTGACGATGTTCGCCGCGCCGACCATGATCACCCGGCTGGTCCAGACCGCCGGATCCCCTGGCGAGGCGGGCGGGCTGCGCACGCTGTATTACGGCGGCGGCCCGATGTACGTGAGCGATCTCGTCAAGGCGCTGGATCGTTTCGGGCCGCGCCTTTATCAGTTGTTCGGACAGGGCGAAAGCCCGATGACCATCACCGGCTTGTCGCACCGCGACCATGTCGGCGATCGCGGGCCGGCGCACCTCGCGCGGCTGGGCTCCTGCGGGACCGCGCGAACGGGCGTCGAGGTGCGGGTGGTCGACGAGGCCGGGCGCGATCTGCCCCCGGGCGAACTCGGCGAGGTCATCACCCGCAGCGATTGTGTGATGGCCGGCTACTGGAACAACCCGGCGGCCAGCGCCAGCGCGCTGCGCGAAGGCTGGCTGTGGACCGGCGACGTCGGGTCGATGGACGACAGCGGCTGCCTGACGCTGCGTGACCGGTCCAAGGACATGATCATCAGTGGCGGCTCCAACATCTACCCGCGCGAGATCGAGGAGGTGCTGCTGCGCCATCCGGCGGTGCTCGAGTGTTCGGTGGTCGGCCGGCCCCATCCGGACTGGGGCGAGGAAGTGCTGGCCTTCGTCGTGACTCGCCCGGGCACCGCGGTCAGCGGCCACGACCTCGACGAGCTCTGCCTGAACAACATCGCCCGCTTCAAGCGGCCCAAGGGCTACCGCTTCGTCGACGCGCTGCCCAAGAACAATTACGGCAAGGTGCTCAAGACGAGCCTTCGCCAGACCCTGCAACAGGAGAGCGATCATGCGTGACATGGTCATCGCGAGCGAGACAGCATGAGCGACATCCTCTACGAAAAGCACGGACGGGTGCGGCTGATCACGATCGATCGGGCCGACAAGATGAACTCGCTGGACTTCGCGGCCAACGACCGGCTGGTCCAGGCCTGGCGCGAATTCGATGCCGACGATGACGCCTATGTGGCGGTCGTCACCGGCAGCGGCCCGAAGGCCTTTTGCGCCGGCGCCGACCTCAAAACCTACACGATGGATTTCGCGCGCCGCCCGGCGCCCGAGTTCCGGTCGCGCTTCACCAACGGCCCGGGATTCGGCGGCATCACCCGCAACCTCGACATCTTCAAGCCCATCCTGGCGGCGGTGAACGGCTTCGCCATTTCGGGCGGCTTCGAGCTCGCGCTGGCATGCGACCTCCGGTTCTGCTCGCCCAATGCCGAGTTCGCGCTGCAGGATGCGAAGTGGGGCTTTCATGCCTGCGACGGCGGGCTGATCCGGCTGCCGCAGATCGTCGGCATGGGCCACGCGATGGAGATCATCCTGTCGGGCGAGCGGGTCGATGCCGATCATGCGTATCGCATCGGCCTGGTCAATCGGATCGTGCCGCAGGCCAGCCTGCTCGAGGTCTCGATGCAGTACGCGCAGATGCTGGCCTCGCGCTCGCCGCTGTCGCACCGCTTCGCCAAGGAAGTGGTCAAGCGCACGGTGGGCATGCACATGGACGAGGCGCTGCGCCTTGAGTCACGCTCGTTCCACGATGTCGGCCTCACGGACGACCTGGCCGAGGGCACGACCGCGTTTCGCGAGCGCCGCGATGCGCACTTCAAGGGAAGCTGAATGCCGCCATGAACATTGCCGCTTTCCTGCACGCCACCGCGCGCTGCTTTCCGAATGCGCCGGCGCTTGCTTTCGGCGATGAACTGATCCACCGCTATGCCGGACTGCAGGAGCGCGTCGCGCGTCTGGCGGGCGGGCTCCGCGCGCTGCCCGGCGTGAAACCTGGAGACCGCATCGCGCTGGCGATGAAGAACTCGCCCCAGTACATCGAGCTGATGTGGGCCGGATGGCACGCGGGCCTGTGCATCGTGCCGATGAACGCCAAGCTGCATCCGAAGGAGTTCGCGTTCATCCTGGAGAACTGCGGCGTCGGCTACTGCTTTGCGACCCCCGACCTGACCGGCGCGCTGGCCGACGAACTGCGCGGCTCCGCAGCCGGCACCCGCATCATCGACTCCGAAGGCGCCGAGTACCGGGCCCTGGCGGCTAGCGTGCCGATCGCGCAGCAGCCGGTGCTGCCCGATGAGCCGGCGTGGCTGTTCTACACCAGCGGCACCACCGGCCGTCCCAAGGGGGCCACCCTGACCCATCGCTCGCTGCTGGCGATGACCCTGCGCTATTACGCCGATGTCGATTCGGTCGGGACCGGCGACTGCATGATCCACTGCGCGCCGCTGTCGCACGCGTCGGGGCTGTATTCGCTGCCGCACATCGCCAAGGGTTCGCAGCAGATCATCCCGGCCAGCCAGGGGTTCGACCCGCCCGAGCTGTTCAGCCTGCTCGAGCGCTATTCCAGCGCGACCTTCTTCACCGCGCCCACGATGGTGACCCGCCTGGTCAACGATCCGGGCGTGGGCCGGGCGCGCATCGACAGCATCAGGACGATGTTCTACGGCGGCGCGCCGATGTACGTCGAGAACCTCAAGAGCGCGCTGGCCACCTTCGGGCCGCGCCTGTGGCAGGGTTATGGCCAGGGCGAAACCCCCAACACCATCACCTGCATGAGCAAGGCGATGCACGTGGACGATGGCCACCCGCGCTTCGAGCAGCGCCTGGCTTCGGTGGGCGTGGCGCGCAGCGGGGTCGAGGTACGGCTGGTCGGCGAGGACGGCCGCGATGTGCCGGTGGGCGAGATCGGCGAGATCATCTGCCGCTCCGATGTGACGATGGCCGGCTACTGGAACAACCCTCAGGCCACCGCCAATGCGCTGCGCGATGGCTGGCTGTGGACGGGCGACATGGGCGCGTTCGACGAGGACGGCTTCCTGACCCTGAAGGACCGCTCCAAGGACGTGATCATTTCAGGGGGCAGCAACATCTATCCGCGCGAGGTCGAGGAAGTGCTGCTGCAGCACGCCGGCGTGCTCGAGGTGTCGGTGGTGGGGCGCCATCACCACGACTGGGGCGAAGAGGTGATCGCCTTCGTCGTGGCCAAGCCGGGGCAGGCGGTGAACGACCATGAACTCGATCAGCTCTGCCTGGACAACATCGCGCGCTTCAAGCGCCCCAAGCAGTACGTCCACATCGACGAACTGCCCAAGAACAGCTATGGCAAGGTCCTGAAGACCGAATTGCGCACGCGCCTGCCGCGCGACTGAGGTCCGGCTCGGTGCCGTTGTCTCACGGGACCGGCGAACGGCATGCGCGCGCCTGACGCGGCGGGGGCGGACACAACCTGCGACCTATTGCCGAGGCCGCGCTTTGGGCGCTAGCCTTTGCCACGGACATGCGCGGTGATCGCACCGCCGCATTTGCCGGCCGCCCATCCATTCACGCCTTGAAGGGGATCCCCATGGTGACACCCACCGTCCAGCTATTGCCGCCCGATGCGCCGCTGTTCATCAGGGCGCAGTGGGACTTCTGGTACGCGCTGCTGCAGCGACCGGACCTCGCCGGCACCGTCCAGCGGCAGGCCCAGATCATCCAGACCTTGAACGGCCTGTCGCAGCAGGCGGTGCAGCAGCTCGCGCCGCGCATCCAGGTGGTCCAGCAGGCAATCCAGCAGCCGTCGGCGCTGCAGCAGTTGATCCAGCAGGCGATCGCTCCGCTGCGGGCGATGGCGGCGAGCATCGGCGCGAGCATCCGGCCGATGCTCTCGGCGATCGGAGTTTCGACCTTTTCGGTTCTGCGGTACTGGACCTTTTTCGAAGCGTTCATCGCCTCCGACGCATTGGCCGCGGCCGCGGTGGGCGCGCTGACCTTCGTCGGTCAAATGCTGCTCTGGATCGCGGCCGCCATCATCCTGCTGCTGCTGCTGTATCTGCTGTACAAGGCCCTCGAGGCGTTCGTCGCATTCATCCAGGACTGGCTGACCTGGATGCTGGGAACCGGCAAGTACGCCCAGCCGCATCAGGCGGCCGCCCTGCGTGCCATCGCCGCGCGCAACACCGAGCTCGCCAAGGCAGCGTTCACCGAGGCGGTCTCGAGCAAGGGTGGCCTGATCGAGCGGCTCGACCTCGCGATGGCCAATATCAAGGCCGCATGAGTCGGGCGGGAGGCGCGATCGACGCGCCCTCGATCTTGTGGCGCTGCAGGGACGCCGCGACGAATCCGTCGGCCTTCATGGCCTCGATGAAGGACGCGAGGTCGGCGCGTGCACCAGCGTCGCGCGCCTGATCTCGCGGCTCAGGTACAGGTCGTAGGCGCCCGCCCGGCGCCAGGTCCTGACGGGCCGCGGCGCTGGGGGCGGGCAGGGTCGTGGCGCTCGCCTGGTCGGGCGTCTCGGAAAGTGGCGAAATCTCTGGCACGTTACATGCATCGAATCGACTGTCGCAACTTCGAACAGGCAGGAATGCGCCATGTTGGATCGCACCGGCACTCAGTTCTCGCACATCAAGCCAAACGACACCCCATTTCGAAGCGAAGGCTTGCGCTCGTTCTTCCAATACCGTGATCTGGGCGTGAGCGAGGCGACCCACGGCAAGGTCATCGCGCACCTGGTCCGTGCCAACGAGGCGCCCGAGAAAGGCACCGGCTGGCATCGCCACGAGGCGGATTTCCACATCGTCATCATGCTCAAGGGCTGGGCCAAGTTCATGTACGAGGACAAGGAAACCCTGGTGGCCGCGGGCGACTGCGTGCATCAGCGCCCGGGCATCGTGCACTACCTGTTCGACTACTCGCCGGACATGGAATACCTGGAGGTCGTCGGACCGGCGGATTTTTCCACCGTCGAGGTCGAAGGGCCTTGCGAGGTGCCGGTGCCAGCCGCCTGGAAGTGAACGCACGCGGGGCTCGCCGGCCGGGCCCGGCAAACACCGCAAATGGCGCCGATCGGCACGGCTGATCGGTCCATCGTCCGAGCCGGCGGCTGGGTAAGCTGGGCGAAGCCCCAACACTTCGCCGAGCCACACCGTGTCAGACACCAAGAGCAGTCCCGCCGAAACCGCGCGCGAAGTGTTTCGCCAGCTTGCCCTGCAGCGCAAGCCGCCGACGCCCGAGAACTATTCGCGGGTGTACGCGCAGCAGGCTGGCCTGACCTTCGCGGAGGTCCAGCCGGCGGCGGCGGCGCTCGAAAGTCTGGCGCGCAGCCTGGTGACCGAGTCGCCCACTGCGGACTACGCCAAGCCGCTGCGCGAGGCGCTCGAATCGGGCCATTGGAATACGGTGAACCGGATCATCAAGTCGGCACTGACCCGGGCGCAGGCGCCACGAACTGCGCCGCAAGTGCCGACCGCCGCGCCTGCCCATGCCGCCACCGCCGCGGATTCGCGCGACGCCGCACGCGCGCTGAAGGACCTGATCGGCAAGACCATCGCTTTCCTGGTCGACGAGCGGCTGGGCTACACCGCCGAAGTCGTGCGCGAAGTGGCCGTGCTGGTCGAGGCGGTCAGCCATGCGATGTCGCCCGCCGAGATCGACCAGTCGGCCGCCCGGCTGCGGCACTTCTGGCTCAAGCTGGAACTGCGCGGCGAAGGACCCGAACCGATGCTGCGCGGGCTGCACGATCTGGTCCGCCTGATGGTCCACAACATGGGCGACCTGGTGGTCGACGACCAGTGGGTCAAGGGCCAGGCCGACCGCATCCGCGGCCTGCTCGATGCGCCGCTGTCGGCCAAGTCGCTGGAAGAGACCCAGCGCAGCTACAAGGAGTTCGTGTTTCGGCAGGGCACGCTCAAGCACACGCTGGACGAAGCGGCCCAGGCGGTGCGCAATCTGACCGCCACGCTGATCGACCGCATGGGCTCGATCAGCGAATCGACCGGGCAGTTCTCCAGCACGATCTCGCGCTACTCCGAGCAGATCCGCAGCGCCGACGGCCTGCCTGCGCTCAGCGGACTCCTGGAGCGGCTGCTGTCCGACACCAAGAGCATGCACCTGGAGATGAGCGCCACCCACGAGGAGCTGAGCGCGTCGCGCGACAAGGTGATCCAGTACGAAGCACGGGTGCGCACGCTGCAGGCCGAACTGGCGCAGATGTCGGAGATGATCCGCGAGGATCCGCTGACCCAGTCGCTGAACCGGCGCGGGCTCGAGCAGCAGTTCTCGATCGAGCAGGCGCGCGCGGACCGCAAGCGCTCGCCGCTGTGCCTGGCGGTGCTCGACATCGACAACTTCAAGCACCTCAACGACCGCCTGGGCCACAGCGCCGGCGACGACGCCCTCAAGCATCTGGCCAAGGTCGTGCGCGAGACGCTTCGGCCCAGCGATTCGCTGGCCCGCTATGGCGGCGAGGAGTTCGTGATCCTGCTGCCCGACACCACGCCCGAGGACGGCGAGAAGGTGATGATCCGGGTGCAGCGCGAGCTGACCCGGCGCTTCTTCATGCACAACAACGAGCGGGTGCTGATCACGTTTTCGGCGGGCCTTGCGGTGCGCCATCCCGACGAGCCGCAGGAACAGCTGATCGAGCGTGCCGACCGGGCGATGTACGAAGCCAAGCGCGCCGGCAAGAACCGGGTGCAGCGCGCGCCCGAAGACATGGGTTGAAGGCTCGGGATTCCCGCATCGAGTCGCTGGGCGCCTGCGTCGAAGGCGGTTCATCGAATTCTGCAAACCGTGGCCGGCCCGACTGGTTCACTGCTACTCTCTGACTCGGTCTTCGTCCGATGACCGCCCCAAGGAGTGCCGCCATGCGCCGACCGTTGCCGACCCTTACACGCCGCATTTCGAGCGCGTTCACGCGACCCCTGTGGGCCATTGCTCTGGCGGCGGCCTCGGCGCTGCTGCCGAGCGCGGCGGCAGCCTCCTTCGTGGTCTTCGAAGGGGCCGGTGCCGGTCCCGCCGCCATCACCTCGATACGCGACAGCTTTCGAAGCGCGGTGGGTGGGGGCTCTGCTGCCGGGGCCAATGGCGATTTCGGCGGCCTGCGCCGAGAGATCAACTGGGACGGCGTGCCCGCCGGTTTTTCCGACCCCAACGCGCTACCCGGCAATTTCTTCAATGTGAACTCACCGCGTGGCGCGGTCTTCAGCACCCCGGGGAGCGGCTTCCTGGTCAGCGGCAATGCGGGTGGAGCGGTCCCCACGCTGTTTGGCTTCGGCAGCGATCTGCAGGCCTTCTCAGCGCAAAAGCTGTTCGCCTCGGTCGACAGTAACGTCACCGATGTCCAGTTCTTTGTCCCGGGCACCAGCACCGCCGCGACCACCAGCGCCTTTGGACTGGTCTTCGTCGATGTCGAAACAAGCAACGCGACCCAATTGGAGTTCTTCGACACCCAGGGCGCGTTGATCTTCAGCCGCTTCGCACCCGAGGGCGGCAACCAGGGGCTGTCGTTTCTGGGCGGGGTCGCCATCGCGGGCGAGCAGATCGCACGGGTGCGGATCACCACGCCGGCCAACTACCTGATCAGCAATGGTGTGCGCGCCACCGAGGCGGTCGACTTCGTCGTGATGGACGACTTCCTCTATGCCAGTCCGGTCGCCGCGGGCGTGGCCGGGGTGCCGGTCCCTGCGCCGCTGGCGCTTGGCCTGCTGGGTCTGGCGGGGTTGGCGGCACGCAGCATTTCCTCCCGGCGCGATCACCGTCCCTGACAGGAGACCCTGATGAGCGAACTCTGGCGCTGGCCGGCCACCGAACTGGCCGCGGCCATCCGCGATGGCGCGATTTCCAGCCGCGAGGCAGTAACCGACTGCCTGGCACGCATCCACTCGGTGAACCCGGCGCTCAATGCGCTGGTCGAGGTCCACGAGGCACAGGCCCTGGCCGCCGCCGACGCGGCCGATGCGGCCGTTGCGCGCGGCGAGGTGCTCGCGCCGCTGCATGGCGTGCCGGTGACGGTCAAGGTCAATGTCGACCAGGCGGGCTGTGCCACGACCAATGGCGTCGTGGCCTTCAAGGACCTGATCGCCACCGAGGACAGCCCGGTGGTGGCCAACCTGCGCCGCGCGGGCGCGGTGATCCTCGGGCGCACCAATACGCCGGCGTTCTCGTTTCGCTGGTTCACCGACAACGCGCTGCACGGGCGCACGCTCAACCCCTGGTCGAAGGCCCACACGCCCGGCGGTTCCAGCGGCGGCGCCTCGGCCGCCGTGGCGGCCGGCATGGGGCCGATCGGGCACGGCAATGACCTGGCCGGGTCGGTCCGGTTTCCGGCGTACTGCACCGGTGTGTGCGGCCTGCGACCGTCGTTCGGACGGATTCCGGCGTATTCGACCACCGCCACCGAAGAGCGTGCGCTGTCGGGGCAGCTGATGTCGGTGCAGGGCCCGCTGGCCCGCACCATTGCCGACGTCCGGCTGGCGCTGCTCGCGATGAGTGCCGGCGATGCGCGCGACCCCTGGTGGGTGCCGGCGCCGCTGCAGGGGCCCGCGGCAGCGCGCCCGATCCGCGTGGCGATGTCCGTCAACTGCCACGGCACGCCGGCGGACCCCGCCGTGGTGGCCGCCGTGCGCCGCGCGGGCGCCTGGCTGGCCGATGCGGGCTTCGTGGTCGAAGAGATCGAGCCGCCGAGCATGGCGCAGGCCGCCGAGCTCTGGGACATCCTGGTGCACGGCGAGGCCCGGTACTTCATGCAGGGCGCCATCGAGCGGCTGGGCGACCCCGACATCCGGCGCGCGTTCGGCTACATGATCGCGCGCACCCCGGTGCTCGACGCCGAAGGTCACATGCGCGCGCTGGCCCGCCGCACCACGCTGCTGCGGCAGTGGCAGCTGTTCCTGGAGCAATACCCGCTGGTGCTGTGTCCGGTCTCCGGCGAGCCGCCGTTCCCCTGGGGATGGGACGTCGAGAGCGAGACCACGATGGCGCGTGTGGTGCGCGCCCAGGAATCGATGTTCGGCGTGCCGCTGCTCGGGCTGCCGGCGGTGTCGGTTCCGACCGAGCCGGTCGACGGACTGCCGATGGGCGTTCAGATCATCGGGCGGCGTTTTCGGGAAGACATGGTGCTCGACGCCGCACAGGTGATCGAAGCGCGGTGCCCGCCGGCCACCCCGATCGACCCGCGGTTCTGAGCGCTGTGCCGGCCCTGGCCGGCCGGGCGATCCCCCGGGGGGGGGGGGGGGGGGGGGGGTGGGGGTTGGGGGGGTTTGTGGGGGGGGGGGGGGGGGGGGGGGGGGGGGGGGGGGGGGGTGGGGGGGGGGGGTGGGGGGGGGGGGGGGGGGGGGGGGGGGGGACCCGGCCCGCGCGAGCCCGCGTCGAGGGGGGGGGGGGGGGGGGGGGGGGGGGGGGG
Organism: Burkholderiaceae bacterium; assembly: GCA_016710525.1. Taxonomy (GTDB): domain Bacteria; phylum Pseudomonadota; class Gammaproteobacteria; order Burkholderiales; family Burkholderiaceae_E; genus Quisquiliibacterium. Next base: position 14,591 of record JADJVQ010000044.1, on the reverse strand, counting down.
GGGGGGGGGGGGGGGGGGGCCCCGGCTGGGGGGGCCGCGGGGCCGCGGTCCGCGTCGCGGCGGGCGCCGGGGCGCCCGCCCGCCGCCCGGCCTCCCGCTCCGCGCCCGCCCGGCGCGGGCGCGCCCCGCGGGCCCGCTCGGCCGGCCCCCCCCTCGGCCGCCGGCGCTCAGCCGCGCCGGGCTTCGGGCAGGAAGCGCACGCCACTGCGCGCCAGGCCGCCGCTGATTCCGATCGGCGTGCCGTCGGCGCGCCAGCAGGCGGCGCCCTCCATCTCGCCCGTCTCCAGGAAGCGGATCGCGCACATGCCGCCGCCCACGTTCGGCACCCGCTGCACCGCATGGCCGCGGGCCTGCAGCGTGGCGGCCACCGCGTCGGTCACGCGCGGTTCGATCTCCAGGCCATAACCCTGGGTCCAGACCCGCGGCGCCTCGAGCGCCTCCTGCAGGCTCATCCGATGGTCGATCAGGTTGAGCACCGCCTGCATCGCCGAGGGGAAGATGCGCAGCCCGCCCGGCAGCCCCAGCGCAAATCGCGGCTGGCCGTTCTCCAGCACGATCAGCGGCGACATCGACGAGGTGACCCGCTTGCCGGGCGCCAGCGAATTGGCCAGGCCCGGCCGCGGATTGAACACGTGGAGGTAGTTGTTGGGGATCATGCCGGTGCCCGGCACCATGTACCGCGCGCCAAACAGCGAATTGATCGTCTGGGTCGCGCAGACGATGCGTCCGTCCCGATCGGCCACCGTCAGGTGGGTGGTGTTGGCCCCCTCGTTGGGCAGCACGCCCGGGCTCCAGTCCCGGGCACGGTCCGGGTCGATCTCGGCGCGCCGCTGCGCGGCGTAGCTGGCCGACAGCAGCTGCTCGACCGGCACCGGAACGAAGTCGGGATCCGCGGTCGAGGCGGCGCGGTCGGCGAACGCGATCTTCAGGACTTCGGCCAGCAGGTGCACGGTGTCCGCGGTGCCGAAGCCCTTGGCGCCCAGATCGAAGCCCTCGAGGATCTTGAGCATCTGGCCGATGTGCAGCGGACCGGCACAGGGCGGGGGCGGGCCGGTGATCTCGAAGCCGCGATAACTGGCGCGCAGCACCGGCAGGTCATTGGTGCGGTACTGGGCCAGGTCGGCCCGGTTCAGGTAGGCGCCGTGCCGCGCCATGTCGTCGGCCATGATCGCGCCCAGTGCGCCGTCGTACAGTGCACCCGGACCCTCGCGCACGATCTGGCGCAGGGTGTCGGCGTAGGCCGTATTGACCACGCGCGTGCCCGCCGCCAGGGGCTGGCCGCCGGGCATGAACACCCGGCTGATCTCGGGGTCCAGGGCCAGGTCGGCGGCGGTGTCGGCCACGCAGTCGGCCAGGTAGCTGGTGGCGGCAAAACCGCGCGAGGCGTGGCGGATGGCCGGCTCGACGACGTCGGCCAGCGACAGGCTGCCATGGCGCGAGAGCATCGTGCACCAGGCCATCAGGTTGCCCGGCGTGGCCACGCTGGCGCGCCCGACGCTGTTCAGACGTCCGACCGCATCGAGCACACCGGGCGCGGCGGCGGGATCGGGCGTGAAGGTGGTAGGGCCGACACCGGCCGGGCAGCGGCCCTGGCCCTCGAGGATGGTCTGGCGGCCGTCGGGCAGCCGGATGTGCGCGAACCCGCCGCCCAGCACGCCGACCATCATCGGCTCGACGACGGTGAGCGCGAACAGCGCGGCCACTGCCGCGTCCACCGCATTGCCGCCGGCGGCCAGCATTTCCACGCCCGCGGCCGAGGCCAGCGGATGATTGGTCACGACCATGCCACGCGACCCGGTGGCCGGGCGCTTCTCGTTCTCGAAGGGCGAGCCCGCCCGTTGTCGCCATGCGCTCATCGATCCCTCGCTCTGCGGTTGTGATGGTCCGGGTTGCCCGGAGAGTCCAGCTGGCCATACTGCAGGAATATCGGAGCCGGCGGGAGCCCGGCAGTCTCGCTAAGCGTGCTTGCGCAGGACCAGTCCGACCTGCACGCCGCCCGGCCGGTTGGCCGCAAAGGCGTAGCCGCCATGGAATTCGGCGATCAGGCGGACCAGATACAGGCCCAGGCCCAGGTGCGTGCGGCCGTCGCCCCGCTCGGCACGCACCGACACCATCGAGTCGAACAGGCTGGCCTGCATGGTGTCGGGCAGGGCCGGCCCGTCGTTGGCGACCGCGATCGACCAGGCCGGCACGCGCGATCGGGTCCTGCCCGAAGCGGGGGCCAGGGTGGCGTCCTGCAGCGACAGGCGGATCGGCGTGCCGGGCGCCGCGAAGTCGACGGCGTTGGAGACCAGCTTGTCCAGCGCCTGCACGACCGCCTCGGGCACGACCGCGCACTCGCGCGGCCGCCCGTCGCTGTCGAATTCGAATGCCTGCCCGGCGAATGCGCCGCGATAGCCACGGGCGCAGCCCTCGATCAGCGCGGTGAGGTCGACGGTTTCCAGGCGGCTGCCGGCGAGCATCGCCTCGAGGCTGGCCGCCTCGCCCATGCTGGAGACGACTTTCTCGAGCCGTTCGGCGCCGGAGCGCACGCGTTCGAGATACGCCGAGCGCTGGGCCGGGTCGTCGACGGCGGCCAGGTTCTCGAGCGAGGACCGCACGACCATGATCGGAGTGCGCAGCTCGTGCACCAGGCGGCTGCGCAGATTGCCCAGGTACTCCTGGTGTTCACGCAGCCGGTCAAGCACACGCTGGTAGCCGGCGCCCAGGTCGCTCAGTTCGTCGCCCAGTCGCGAGACCGCGATCGAACCGACGACCCGGCCGCGCGCGTCGATCGCGGCCTCGGCCTGGTTGCGCAGCCGCACGATGCGCCCGACGGTGAGTGTCGCGATCATCAGCAGCGTGCCCACGGTCGCCGACACCGCCAGTGCGGCGAGCAGCGCCAGCCGCTCGAGCGCCCGCTGGGCCGGCGCATGCCGCTCGGCCGTGTCCTCTTCGATCGTCAGGGCACCGGCCACCTGCTCGCCGATCCAGATCGGGTGGGCGCTGACCAGTCGCCAGGCCGGCAGGCCGGCACCGTCGCCGACCCGCTGCGCCTGCGCTGCGCTGGTGCCGGCCAGGGCGCTGGCGAGCGGCGACAGCGGGCGACGGGCGTTGCGGACGCGGGCCTGCCGTCCTGCGGCGGGGGCGCGCCGCGGCGCTCGCCGGCGAACCAGCGATCCGGCTGGGCGCGGCTCGCTGCGGCGAGAATGCTGCGGGCCAGCCGAGCCGACCAGTCGGGCGCGCTGTGCGCCTTGGCGGGCGCCGGGTCGTGGCGGTAAAGCAGCGCGCCGCGCGGGTCATGCACCGTCACGCGGCCCGGCACCCGCTCGAGCGCGCGCGCCGCGTCGGCCCAGGCCTGCTCCATCGCCCGCGACGCCGCCGTGTCCGGAGCGGCCAGCGGGCGCGCCGGGGCGAGCAGGCCCGAGTCGGCCACCGCTTCGAGCTTGCGCGAGCCGAGGTAGTCGACGTCCTCGACCTGGATGCGCAGCAGCGCGGGATCGCCCGCGATCACCACCAGCGCGGACCAGCCGCCTTCGCGGGCGACCAGTCGGGGCGGGTCCGGCTGGGCGAGCACCACCGTCGGGCGCAGCGCGTCGGGCGAGTGGCCGGCGTCGATGCGGACAATCGTGTCGCCGGGCGCCGGCGCGCCGCTGTCGTCCCGGGCCGCGACCAGCCGCTCGTCATCGGCATCGATGCGGATGTACAACTGGCCGGGCTGCTCCTGGCTGCGCGCCACGGCGACCCGCACGGTCAGCGTGCCGGCCGCCGCATCGCCGCGCAGGCTGACCGGCAGCGTCTGGCGGGCGACATCGGCCCATTCGTCGTCGCGCGGATCGGCGCCGACCCTTGCCAGCAGGGCGATGGGCAGGGCCTGTGCGCCGGCCGGCAGCACGGTCCGCTGCGGCGCCGAATCGAACAGCGTGCGCCGTTCGTGCAGCGTCGCGGCCAGCGAGGCGGCGGTCGTGCTCAGATTGTCGAGCCGCTCGTTGCGCATCAGTTCGCTCATCCGGTCGACAAAGCGCAGTCCCACCCACGGCAGGGTGAGCAGCGGTGCCAGTGCGATCAGCAGGGTCCAGCGCAGCCCCAGGCGAAGCCGCCACCGAGGTCGCGCGGACGCAGCCGCCGGGCGATGCCCGGGTGGCTCAGTCGCGTTCATTGAACCGGTAGCCCAGCCCGTAGATGGTTTCGATCGCGTCGAAGCGCGGATCGAGCTGCTCGAACTTGCGCCGGATGCGCTTGATGTACGAGGTGATGGTGTGGCCGTCGACGACCATGTTCGCGTCGCGCATCAGCGCATCGCGATCCTTCACATGCCCGGGATGCCTGGCCAGGCCGTGCAGCATCCAGAATTCAGTCACGGTGAGCTCGATCGGCTGGCCGCGCCAGCGGGCCTCGAAGCGCGGGGCATCGAGCGTCAGCGCGCCGCGCACCAGGCGTTCATCGGGCGCCGGCAGCGCCGAGACCAGTTCGGCGCGGCGCAGCAGCGCGGTCACCCGTGCCTGCAGGTGCGGCAGGCTCACGTTCTTGGCGACGTAGTCGTCGGCTCCCAGGCGCAGCCCGGACACCATGTCGATCTCGGAGTCCCGGGCCGACAGGATCAGGATCGGCAGCGCTGCGGCTCGCGCGCGCAGCCAGCGGCACAACTCGAAGCCGCCTTCCGGTTCGTCGCCCAGGCCGACGTCGATGATCGCCAGGTCGGGCAGGCGCGCGGCCAGGGCCTGCTGCGCGGCCGGCCGGCTGGCGAAGGTCTGCACCTCGTAGCCGTGGCGGGTCAGCGCGTCGCGCAGGTTCTCGCGCAGGGCGGGTTCGTCTTCGATGACGGCGATGCGTGTGGCCATGCGATTGCCTTGCGGGTCAGGCCGTTCATGGCGATGAACGTTCCGCCTGCCCTGGGATTGCCTGCGCCTACTGTAGCGCAGCGCGAATTGCCCGCCCGGGGCCGGTGCGGGATGCGGCGGGTGCTCCGGCCTCCTGCCACCGGTTTGCCACAATCGATCACCACTTTGCCCGATCGGCGCGACTTCGCCGACACACCCGGCGCGCGAAATGCAGGTCACAGCAATCGTGCTGTGTCCTCGACCGGGAGAAAACAACATGAACACCTCGCACAAGCCCACCACCAGCGGGCCCAGGGTGTGGCTGGAGTGGGCGGTGATGCTGGGGTATGCACTGGCCAGCGCCCTGGCCATCTCGCTGGCCATGATGATCGCCGTGGTGCTCACCGCCTCGGTGGCGGGCGCCCAGACGCACGCAGGGCCATCGGCGGGCCTGATTTTCCAGACGACCGATGGGCCGGTCGTGGCGCCGCTGCAATCGACCCGCGCGCGGCTGGTCGTGACCGGCGTCACGGTTCGGGCGCAGGTCACCCAGACCTTCGCCAATCCCTCGGACGACTGGCTGGAGGGCAGCTACCTGTTCCCCCTGCCCGACGACGCCGCGGTCGACCGGCTGCGCATGCGGGTGGGGGAACGGGTGATCGAGGGCCAGGTGCGCGAGAAGCAGGATGCGCAGCGCCAGTTCGAGCAGGCCAAGGTGCAGGGCCGGCAGGCGTCGCTCGTGGATCAGCAGCGCCCGAATGTCTTCACCACCCGGGTCGCCAATATCGCGCCGCGCGCCTCGATCACCGTCGAGATCGAATACCAGCAGCCCTTGGCCCTGAAGGACGGCGTGTGGCGGCTGCGCTTCCCGTCGGTGGTGGGCCCGCGCTACCTGAATCGCACTCCCGACGCGCGGCGCCTGGAATCGCCGGTGCTGTTGCCGGCTGGCGGGGAACGGGCGGGCGGCGAACGGGCAGGCGGGGAACGCGCGGGCGGCGAACGGGCAGGCGAAGGCGCCGATGCCCCCGCCCCGCGCGACCTGAATTCCCTGGCACTGACCGTCGAGCTCGATGCCGGTGTGCCGGTGAGCCCGCCGCGTTCGGCCAGCCACGGTTTCGTGGTGCGCTCGCACGATGACGCCCGCCATACGATGACCCTCGAAGGCGCCGTGGCCGAGCGCGACGTCGAAATCGAATGGCGGCCGCTGGCCGGGGCGGCTGCGCAGGCCGCGCTGCGCCTGCAGGAGCACCAGGGCAGACACTATGCGCTGCTGGTGGTCACCCCGCCTTCGCCGGACGGCGCGGCGCTGACCCGCCTGCCGCGCGAAACCACCTTCATCGTCGATACCTCCGGTTCGATGTCCGGCAGCTCGATCGAGCAGGCGCGCCGCGCACTGGTGTTCGGGATCGAGCGGCTGCAGCCTGGCGACCTGTTCAATGTGATCGAGTTCAACAGCCAGCACCGCGCCCTGTACCCGGTGCCGCGCCGCCTGGACGAGGCGAGCCGCCACGAGGCGATCCGGTTTGCGCAGGCCCTTCGTTCGCAGGGCGGCACCGAGATGCGCGGGGCGCTCGAGCAGGCCCTGGGCGCGCCCGCCGCATCGGGCCATGTGCGCCAGATCGTGTTCATTACCGACGGTGCCGTCGGCTACGAGGACGAAATGCTGCGCCTGATCGAGCAGCGCATCGGGGAGCGTCGCCTGTTCACGATCGGGATCGGATCGGCGCCCAACAGCTGGTTCATGCGCAAGGCGGCCGAACTGGGCCGCGGCAGCTTCACCCATGTCGGCCGGATCGAAGAAGTCGAACGCAAGATGGCCGAGGTCTTCACCAAGCTCTCGCAGCCGCTGCTCACCGACATCGCGCTGCGCTTCGAGGGCGCGCAGCCGCTCGATGCGATTCCCGCGATCGGCGACCTGTATGCCGGCGAGCCGATCGTGATCCGCGCCCGATTCGATCGCCCGCCCCAGGCGGCGACGCTGAGCGGGCGGCGCGGCGCCGTGGCCTGGCGGGGCCGGGTGGAGCCGGCGGGCGCGCCGTCGGCCGGTCTGCCCACGCTGTGGGCTCGCGCCGAGGTCGAGACCCTGACCGATGCCGTGCGCGGCGGCCGGATGAGCGGCCAGTCGATCGACTCGCTGAAGGCGCGCATCGTCGAACTGGGGCTGGCCCATCAGCTGGTCACGCCATACACCAGCCTGGTCGCGGTCGATGTGACACCGGCCCGGCCCGCCGATGCGCCGCTGCTGGGCGGCAAGGTCCCGACCCGCCTGCCGGACGGCTGGGATCACGCGGCGGTCTTCGGCGCGGGCGAGCTTGCGCAGACGGCTACGTCGGCCGGCTGGCAGATGATGATCGGAGCCCTGCTGCTGCTGGCGGCGCTGGTGGCCGCGCGCGGTCTGCCGGCGGGACGCAGGGCTGCGCTGTGAAGGCGGCGAACCTGGAGGCACCAGTGCCGCCGCTGGAGAGGGCGGCGGCAAGGGCGATGCCCGCGCTCAGGTCGGTGGGCTGGCGCCGGGTGCTGGTCGCGGCCCTGCTGCTGGCGGGTCTGGCCAGCTTCGCCGGCGGCGCCGGCCTGCATGCGAAAGCGTGGCTGGCGCAGTGCCTGATCGAGCGTGCCTGGCAGCGCTCGGTGGCAGCCGGCGATCCGGTGCGCCCCTGGCCCTGGGCCGACACCCGGCCGGTCGGGCGCCTGGTCTTCGTGCGGCAGGCGCGCGAGCTGGTCGTGCTGTCGGGCGACAGCGGCCGAACCCTGGCCTTCGGGCCGGGCCACCGGGTCCAGACGGCGGCCCCCGGTGCCGCCGGCAACAGCGTGATCAGCGGCCACCGGGACACGCACTTCCGGCTGCTGCGCGAGCTGCGCCCGGGCGACGAGGTGCGGGTCCAGCGGCGCGATGGCGAGTGGCGCAGCTACCGGGTCACCGATGCGCAGATCGTCGACAAGTCGCGGGTGGATCTCGCCGAGGACCATGGCCGCGACGAGCTCACCCTGGTCACCTGCTGGCCGTTCGAGGCCCTGCGGGCAGGCGGTCCGCAGCGCTATGTGGTGCAGGCGCGGGCCGACTCTCCGGCCGACCCTCCGGCAGGCCGTCCTGCCGGGCCTGCCGACGGCCCGACTTGACACTGCGGGGCACCGTCCCTAGTGTATTGAGTTGCGCCGATTTGACGATCAGCTTGCGGGCGCGTAAAAAATTCGGCTAAAGCGGCGGGGAGCATACCTCCCGATAAGCCCGACGCAGCCGAGACAAAGCTGGTCGGGTTTTTTGTTGGTGTGTGCCGCGATCGTGTCCGCCTTGTCATTTCCCCCCAATCCCCCTGCCGGCGCATCGCCCATTGCTGCCGAGGCCATGCCGGCGATTGCGCCCGGATCGGTGGGCGTCGTCGAGCCGCGCCGCCATCGTTTCGAGGTGCCGCTGGCGCTGTCCAGCGGCGCGCAACTGGCCGATTACGAACTGGTCTACGAAACCTACGGCGAGCTCAACGCCAGCCGGACCAATGCGGTCCTGGTCTGCCATGCGCTGAACGCCTCGCACCATGTGGCGGGCGTGACAGCGGGCGAGCCCGCCAACGAAGGCTGGTGGGACAACATGGTCGGGCCGGGCAAGCCGCTCGATACCCGGCGCTTCTTCGTGGTTGGCGTGAACAACCTGGGCAGCTGTTTCGGTTCGACCGGGCCGATGTCGGTCAATCCGGCCACCGGATTGCGCTATGGCCCCGATTTCCCGGTGGTCACCGTCGAAGACTGGGTGCATGCGCAGGCGCGCCTGGCCGATGTGCTGGGGATCGACCGGTTTGCCGCGGTGATGGGCGGCAGCCTGGGCGGCATGCAGGCGCTGGCCTGGACGACGCTGTACCCGGCGCGGGTGGCGCACTGCATCGCGATCGCCTCGACGCCCAAGCTGTCGGCCCAGAACATCGCGTTCAATGAAGTGGCGCGGCGCGCCATCATCACCGACCCCGAGTTTCACGGCGGGCGGTTCTACGACCACGGCGTGGTGCCCCGCCGCGGCCTGCAGGTGGCGCGCATGATCGGCCACATCACCTACCTGTCCGACGACGTCATGGCCGAGCGCTTCGGGCGCATGCGCCGCGGCCGCGCCGAAGGCGAGGGCTACGATTTCGGCTTCGATGTCGAGTTCGAGATCGAGTCCTATCTGCGCTACCAGGGCGAAAAATTCTCGACCTATTTCGATGCCAATACCTACCTGCTGATCACCCGCGCGCTCGACTACTTCGACCCGGCGGCGGCCTTCGGCGGCGACCTGGCGAAGGCCCTGTCGGGGGCCACCGCCGAGTTCTTCGTCGCTTCCTTCACCACCGACTGGCGCTTCTCGCCGGCACGCAGCCGCGAGATCGTGCAGGCGCTGCTGGCCAACCGGCGTGCGGTCACCTATGCCGAGATCGACGCCCCCCACGGCCACGACGCCTTCCTGCTGGACGATCCGCAGTACCACGCGCTGCTGCGCTCTTACTTCGAGCGCGTGGCCCGCGAAATCCGATGAATGCGCCGATGAGCTCCACCCGACCGCCCAATGCCGCTGCCGCGTTTCCGATCACCCCGTCGACCCGGGGGGCCGATCACCGCCTGCGCCCCGACCTTGCCCTGATCGCCGACTGGATCGCGCCCGGCTCGCGCATCCTCGACCTGGGCTGCGGCGATGGCGCGCTGCTGGCCCACCTGAAGGCGAGCAAAGCCTGCCAGGGGTATGGCGTGGAGATCGATGATGCGGCGGTGCTGGCCTGCGTGGGCCGCGGGGTCGATGTCATCCAGCAGAACATCGAAGCCGGGCTGGACATGTTCGGCGCCAGCCAGTTCGACGTGGTGGTGTCCTCGATGGCGATCCAGGCCACCTTCAAGACCGAGAGCGTGCTGCGCGACATGAGCGTGGTCGGCCGCGAGGGTGTGGTCTCGTTCCCCAACTTCGGTCACTGGTATCACGCCTGGTCGATCCTGCGCGGGCGCATGCCGGTGTCCAGCGAGATGCCCTACCAGTGGTACAACACCCCCAACCTGCACCTGGCCACCCTGCGCGATTTCGAGGATCTGCTCGTGCGGCTGGGACTGACGGTGACGGCGCGGGCCTTCCTGGCCAACGGCCGGCCGGTCCATGCGCTGGCCAGCTGGCGCGCCACCCAGGCGATCTACCGCTTCTCGCGCGTCTGAGTCGCTTCGGCTCGCGTTCGCGGGGCCGGGCGCCTGCCCGGCCTGGTACGCCCGGGAACAGGACGGACTCCCGGCGCCTGCCTTGCCCGCCGCGCCCCTGGTGCGATGCGCACCGGCGCGACTGCGTCGAGCGGCGCCGGCGCACCAAATCGGCGCGCTTTCCCGGGCTGAGGTTCTCGGCGCGAATGTCCGCGGCAACGCCAGCGCGATGGCATGGCTCTTGCAATTGCTGACCTGCATGGGGGCGGCGACGCCTCCATCAGGAACGGCGTCGCAGGCGCCGTCGAATCCGCGGCGACGCAAGCGCCGTCAGAACCCCGGCGACACAAAAGCGCCATCAGAACAATACGCAGGAGTCAGTTCATGCATTCGTCTTCCCTTCGCGCCACCCGCCTCGCGGGCTGGCTGTCCGCCGCATTCGCGGCCGCCGCCCTGTCGGTCGCGTCGCCCGCCAGTGCCCAGGAAAAAGTGCTGCGCATCGGCATGACCGCTGCCGACATTCCGCGCACGCTCGGGCAGCCCGATCAGGGCTTCGAGGGCAACCGGTTCACCGGCATTCCGATGTACGACGCGCTCACCCATTGGGACCTGTCCAAGGCCGATGCGGCCAGCGTGCTGATTCCGGGTTTAGCGACCAGCTGGGCGGCCGACGCCAAGGACAAGACCAAGTGGGTCTTCAAGCTGCGGCCCGGCGTCAAGTTCCATGACGGCTCGGCGCTGAATGCCGATGCCGTCGTCTGGAACGTGCGCAAGGTGCTCGACAAGACCGCCGCCCACTTCGATCCCAGCCAGGTCGGCGTGACCGCCTCGCGCATGCCCACGCTGCGCTCGGCGCGCAAGATCGACGACCTCACGGTCGAACTGACCACCAGCGAACCGGACTCGTTCCTGCCGATCAACCTGACCAACCTGTTCATGGCCTCGCCCGCGCATTGGGAGGCGAAGCTGAAAGCCGTGCCGGCATCGGTCGCCGACCCGGCCGAGCGCGCCAAGCAGGCGTGGACGGCCTTCGCCGCCGATGCCTCGGGTTCGGGCCCGTTCAAGATGGCGCGCTTCGTGGCGCGCGAACGCCTCGAGGTCGTGAAGAACGCCGCCTACTGGGACCCCAAGCGCGTGCCCAAGATCGACCGGGTGGTGATGCTGCCGCTGCCCGAGGCCAATGCCCGGACCGCGGCGCTGCTGTCGGGCCAGGTCGACTGGATCGAAGCGCCCTCGCCCGATGCGATGGCCCAGATCCGCAGCCGCGGCTTCGTCATGCATTCCAATCCGCAGCCGCACGTCTGGCCCTGGCAGCTCAGCTTCGCCGAAGGCTCGCCGTGGCTGGACAAGCGGGTGCGCCAGGCGGCCAACCTGTGCGTGAACCGGGGCGAGCTGAAGCAGCTGCTGGGCGGAATGATGGGCGAGCCCAAGGGCACGGTGCCGCCCGGCCATCCGTGGTGGGGCAATCCGAAGTTCGACGTGCACTACGACCTGGCCGGGGCGCGCAAGCTGATGGCCGACGCCGGCTACTCGGCGGCCAAGCCGCTGAAGGTCAAGGTGCAGATCTCGGCCTCGGGCTCGGGCCAGATGCAGCCGCTGCCGATGAACGAGTTCGTGCAGCAGAACCTCAAGCAGTGCCACTTCGATGTGGCCTTCGACGTGATCGAGTGGAACACGCTGTTCACCAACTGGCGCAAGGGCGCGAAGGATCCGTCGGCCAATGGCGCCAATGCGATCAATGTCAGCTTCGCCGCGATGGATCCGTTCTTCGCGATGGTTCGATTCACCAGCACCAAGGCGTTTCCGCCGACTTCGAACAACTGGGGTTACTTCGGCAACGCCGAGTTCGATGAGCTGATCGCCAAGGCGCGCAGCAGCTTCGACGACAAGGAGCGCGACGCCGCGTTGGCCAGGCTGCACGCCCGGATCGTCGAAGAGGCGCCGTTCATCTGGATTGCGCATGACGTGGGCCCGCGCGCGATGTCGCCCAAGGTCAAGAGCGTGGTGCAGCCGCGCAGCTGGTTCATCGACATCGCCACGATGTCGATCGACTGAGCCCGCACTCGACACCACCGGATCGGACGATGCTTGCCTACCTCGGCCGCAGGGCCGCCTATGCCTTGCCCATCATGCTCGGCGTGGCGGTGTTCTGCTTCCTGCTGGTTCACCTGGCGCCGGGTGATCCGCTGGTGTCGGTGCTGCCGCCGGATGCCTCGGCCGATCTGCAGCGCCAGATGATGCAGATGTACGGCTTCGACCGCTCCTATCCCGAGCAGTTCGCCCGCTGGCTGTGGCGGGCGCTGCAAGGCGACCTGGGCACGTCGATCGCCAGCGGCCGCCCGGTCGCCGCCGAGGTCATCAAGGCGGTCGGCAACACACTGATGCTGGCCTGGTTCGCGACGCTGATCGGCTTCGTGTTCGGTTCGCTGTTCGGCTTCGTGGCCGGCTATTTTCGAGACTTCTGGATCGATCGTCTCGCCTCGGCCATCTCGGTGCTCGGCGTGAGCGTGCCGCATTACTGGCTGGGCATGGTGCTGGTGATCGTGTTCTCGTCGCAGCTGAACTGGCTGCCCGCCACCGGCGCCGGCCCGACCGGCTCGAGCGACTGGACCTGGGACTGGCTGCACATGCGCCACCTGGTGCTGCCGGCGATCACGATGTCGGTGATCCCGATGGGCATCATCGCCCGCACGGTGCGCGCGCTGGTGGCCGACATCCTCGCGCAGGAGTTCGTGGTCGGCCTGCGTGCCAAGGGCCTCACCGACTTCGGCGTGTTCCGTCACGTCGTGAAGAACTGCGCGCCCACGTCGCTGGCGGTGATGGGCTTGCAGCTGGGCTATCTGCTGGGCGGCTCGATCCTGATCGAGACCGTGTTCTCGTGGCCCGGCACGGGGTTCCTGCTGAACTCGGCGATCTTCCAGCGCGATCTGCCCCTGCTGCAGGGAACCATCCTGGTGCTGGCGATGTTCTTCGTGCTGCTCAACCTGCTGGTCGACGGCCTGCAGTCCACGCTCGACCCGAGGATGCATCGTGGCTGAATCCGCCGTGTCAACGAGGCCCCGGCGCGGGCGCCTCGGCAGCCCGGTCGCCGCGCGATCGTCCGGCTACTGGGGCGGCGTCGTCCAGCGGCTGCGCCGCGACCCGGTGGCGCTCGGCGCGCTGCTGATGGTGCTCGTGCTGCTGGCCGTCGCGGTGTTCTCGCCGTGGATCACGCCCGCCGATCCGTTCGCCTCGTCGATGCTCAAGCGCCTGCGCCCGATCGGCACCGAAGGATTCCCGCTGGGCACCGACGAACTCGGCCGCGACATGCTCTCGCGCCTGATGCTGGGCGCGCGGCTGTCGCTGTTCATGGGGATCACGCCGGTGCTGCTGGCCTTCGTCGCCGGCACCGCGATCGGTGTGCTGGCCGGGTACGCCGGCGGCCCGCTGAACAGCGTGATCATGCGCACCATCGATGTCTTCTACGCGTTTCCGTCGGTGCTGCTGGCGATCGCCTTGTCGGGCGCGCTGGGGGCGGGCATCGGCAATGCGCTGCTGTCGCTGACCGTGGTGTTCGTGCCGCCGATCGCGCGGGTGGCCGAAAGCGTGACTACTCAGGTGCGTGCCCGCGATTTCGTCGAGGCGGCACGGGCGTCGGGCGCCAATGCGTTCACCATCGTCCGGGTGCATGTGCTGGGCAACGTGCTCGGGCCGGTGTTCGTCTACGCGACCAGCCTGATCTCGGTGTCGATGATCCTGGCCTCGGGCCTGTCCTTCCTCGGGCTGGGCGTGAAGCCGCCGGAACCCGAATGGGGCCTGATGCTCAACACGCTGCGCACCGCCATCTACACGCAACCCTGGGTGGCCGCATTGCCGGGCGCGATGATCTTCATGACCTCGATCTCGTTCAACCTGCTGTCCGACGGGCTTCGTTCGGCCATGGATGTGAAGCGATGAACGTTGCCGCGCAAACCCCGCCGGCGGATCGCGCTGCGCTGCCCGACGGCGGACCCGCCCAGCCGCTGCTCACCGTGCGCGGGCTGGTCAAGCATTTCAGTGTGCGCGGGCGCAGCGGCTCGGTGGTGCGCGCGGTCGACGGGGTCGACTTCGACGTGCTCAAGGGCGAGACCCTGGGCGTGGTCGGCGAGTCGGGCTGCGGCAAGTCGACCACCGCGCGGCTGCTGATGTCGCTGATCGAGCCGGGCGCCGGCGAGGTGCTGTTCGACGGGCGCACGGTCGGGTCGCGCGAGCTGCCGCTGCGCGACTACCGGCGCCAGGTCCAGATGGTGTTCCAGGACAGCTATTCGTCGCTGAACCCGCGTCTGCCGATCGAGGCGTCGGTGGCCTTCGGCCCGCGGGTGCATGGCCTGGGGGAGGCGGCGGCCAATGCGCGCGCCCGCGAACTGCTGGCGCGCGTCGGCCTCGAACCCGGCCGCTTCGCGGCCCGCTATCCGCACGAGCTGTCCGGTGGCCAGCGCCAGCGCGTGAACATCGCGCGTGCGCTGGCCCTCGAGCCGCGGCTGGTCATCCTCGATGAGGCCGTGTCGGCACTCGACAAATCCGTCGAGGCGCAGGTGCTCAATCTGCTGCTCGACCTGAAGCAGGAGTTCGGCCTGACCTATCTGTTCATCAGCCACGACCTGCACGTGGTGCGTTACCTGTGCGACCGGGTGA
>JADJVQ010000043.1 GCA_016710525.1 Burkholderiaceae bacterium | reverse complement strand
GCCGGCTTGGCGTGCGCGGGCGCGGACTGGCCGTGCGCTTTCATCCACAACCGCGCCAGCCAGGGCGTGACCACGAAAGCAATGGCCAGCGACAGCAGCATGCCCATGCTCGCGTTGATCGGGATCGGGCTCATGTACGGGCCCATCAGCCCGCTGACGAAGGCCATCGGCAGCAGCGCCGCGATCACGGTCAGCGTGGCCAGGATCGTCGGTCCGCCCACTTCGTCGACCGCGCCGGGAATCAGCTCGACCAGCGACTTATCGGGATGGAGCTGCTGGTGCCGATGGATGTTCTCGACCACGACGATCGCGTCGTCGACCAGGATGCCGATCGAAAAGATCAGCGCGAACAGCGAAACCCGGTTCAGAGTGAAGCCCCAGGCCCAGGAGGCGAACAGCGTGACGGTGAGCGTGAGCATCACCGCCGTGCCGACGATCGCGGCTTCGCGCCGGCCCAGCGCGAGGAACACCAGGGCCACCACCGAGGCGGTCGCGAACAGCAGCTTCTGGATCAGCTTGCGTGCCTTGGCATCGGCTGTCGCGCCGTAGTTGCGGGACGGACTGACCTCGATCTGGGCCGGAATGACGGTATTGCGCAGTTGCTCGACCCGGGCCATGACCGCGTTGGCAACATCGATCGCGTTTTCGCCCGGTTTCTTGGTGACTGTGAGCGTGACTGCAGGGAACTCGCCGCCAGTCGACGTGCGGGGCGGTGCGCCGCCCGATGGTGCGGCGGCGGTGGCCCGCGCGGGCGCGGTGGCCGTTGCCGAGGGCGGCCGCAGAAGCCGCTGCCAGGCGGGGCGGTCGGCCAGGCCGTGCCAGACCATCCGGCTGGCCGGCGGTGCACCGTCGCGCACCACGGCCACGTCCTGCAGGAACACCGGCTTGCCGGCGCGCACGCCCACCACCAGTTCGCCGACCTCGCGCGCATCGGCCAGGAACGTGCCGGCCTGCACCGCGACTGCACGGTTGCCGCGCAGCAGGTCGCCGACCGGCGCGCTGGGATGGGCCGATTGCAGGGCACCGCGCAGGTCGGCGACAGTGACGCCGGCGCCGGCCATCCGCACCGGGTCGAGTTCGACCATCACCACCCGCCCCGGACCGCCGATCGTGGCGACGTCGCGGGTGCCGGGCACCCGCTTGAGCTCGGCCTCGACACTGTGGGCGACACGCTCGAGGTCGTAGGCGCCGATCTGCGGATCGCGCGAGAACAGGGTGAGGGACACGATCGGCACGTCGTCGATGCCCTTGGGCTTGACCAGCGGCTCGAGCACGCCCAGGCCGCGCGGCAGCCAGTCGGCATGGCTGCTGATGGAGTCGTGCAGCCGGACCAGCGCTTCGGTGCGCGGCACGCCGACCTTGAACTGCACGGTCAGGACCGCAATGCCCGGCCGCGAGACCGACATCACGTGCTCGACCCCCGCGATCCGGGACAGCACCTGTTCGGCCGGCGTGGTCACCATCTGCTCGACCTCGCGCACCGCGGCCCCCGGGAAGGGGATCATCACGTTGGCCATGGTGACGTCGATCTGCGGCTCTTCCTCGCGCGGCGTGACCATCACCGCGAAGATGCCCAGCAGCAGGGCGACCAGCGCCAGCAGCGGCGTGATCTGGGCGCGCTGGAAGAAGCCGGCGATGCGACCGGAGACGCCCATGGTGTCGGTATTTGCCATGATCAGCGGACCTGCGAGGCGGCCTGAGGATCGAGGGCGACCCGCTCGTTGGCCGACACGCCGCTCAGCACCTCCACGCGGTCTGCCTGAGTGCGGCCGACCCGGACCTGGCGCAGCACCGGCCGGCCGGCGGGGTCGATGACGTAGAGGCCGGTCATCTCGGCGCGCTGCACGAGGGCGCCGACCGGCACGCTCAGGCGAGGCGCGGCGGCGCCGGCACCGGTGGTCAGCCAGACACGGGCAAACTGACCGGGTGCGAGGCCGGACGTTCCGGGCGGCAGATCCAGGCGCAGCTGGACCGTGTGAGTGGCTGGATCGACCGTGGGCAGCACCTGGACTCGGGCCGGTACCAACGATTGCCCGCCGTCGGCGCCGGGCCGTTCGATCCGAATCGCCGGGCCGGCGCCGTCGGACGCGAGCCCGGCCCGCGCTAACAGTGTCTGCGGAACGGACACAGTGACCCGCATGGCGGCCGGGTCGTGCAGCGTGACCAAGGGTTTGCCGGGCATCGCCATGTCGCCCAGCGCCACCGGCACCTCGGAAACCACGCCGGCGTACGGGGCGGACACGACGAACAGTCCGGATTGGGTGCGGGTGGCG
This sequence comes from Burkholderiaceae bacterium, assembly GCA_016710525.1. Taxonomy (GTDB): domain Bacteria; phylum Pseudomonadota; class Gammaproteobacteria; order Burkholderiales; family Burkholderiaceae_E; genus Quisquiliibacterium. The sequence continues at coordinate 64,095 of JADJVQ010000043.1, read as the reverse complement.
CCCGCCTGGGCGATCTGGGCATTGACCTGGGCCTGGGCCGACTTGAGTTCGCCCTCGGCCCGATCGAGGGCGGCCTGGCTGATGAAACGCTGCTGGAACAGGCGTTTCTGGCGCTCGAAATCGCGGGTGGCCAGGTCCAGCGCGGCGCGCGCCGCGATCACCTGCGCGTCGGATGCGGCGGCGGTCTGCTCGGCCGTGCGGGCGTCGATTCGGGCCAGGACCTGGCCCGCCTTGACCCGATCGCCGACTTTCACGTCCAGGCTGCGGATGGCGCCAGCCACCTGGGCGGCAACCACCGTCTGGCGAACCGCCTCGACCACGCCGTCGAACGCACTGGCTTCGCGGTCTGCCAGGGCGGTGACCGCCGCTGTCTGCAACACAGCCGCCGGCGGGGCAGCACGCACGCCGGGCAAAGGCGCTGCCAGGCCGGCGATCAGTGCGACCAGAAGCAAGGGGCGGTTGTTCATCGGTTGACTCCCGGGCGGCCGCCTGGGCCGCCGCTGTGTTGCAGGTTTCGATTGACCTATTATGTGAGCAAGTGATTAAATAGTCAATAACGAACCTAGCTCGCCCAGCTGTGCCGCTTCACCTCGGCGAACATCTCGCGTCACCTGTCGGTATTGACCAAGCAGGGCCTGGTGGCGCGCGAGAACCGCGGCACCAGTGTCTACTACCGGATCGCCGACGAATCGGTCTATGCCTTGTGCGATCTCGTCTGCGGCAACATCGGACGGCGCTTCGAACGGATGGCGGCGCAGCGCCGGGCATTCGCGCCAGCCGGCCTCGAGGAGCAAGACAAATGAGCAGCGCTGCCTTCAACGATGCGGCCGGCACCTGGAACGCCCGCTATGCCGGCGACGACTATCTGTTCGGCACCGAGCCCAACGCCTATCTGCGCGAGCAGGCCCACCGCTGGCCCGCCGGCAGCCGGCTGCTGTGCGTGGCCGATGGCGAAGGGCGCAACAGCGTGTGGCTGGCGCGCCAGGGGCACCAGGTCGATGCCTTCGACGTGGCGGATTCCGGTGTTGCCAAGGCGCGCCGGCTCGCCGGACAGGCGGGCGTGCAGGTCGGGTTCGAGGTGGCCGACTGCGACACTTGGGCCTGGCCGGAGGCCCGCTACGACGGGGTGATTGCCGTCTTCATCCAGTTCGCCGACCCGGCGATGCGCGAGCGGCTGTTCGCCCGGATGGTGGCTGCGCTCAAACCCGGGGGACTGCTGCTGCTTCAGGGCTATACACCGCGCCAGCTCGAGCTGAAGACCGGTGGGCCGGGCATTGCATCGCACCTGTACACGGCCGACGGCCTGCGCAAGGCCTTTGCCGGCTTGACGCTGCTCGACCTGCGCGACTACGAACAGGAACTGCACGAAGGCGATCGCCATCGCGGCCTGTCGGCCCTGGTTGGACTGGTGGCTCAGGTGCCGGACTGAACCGGTCCGCACCGCGCCCGCCCGGATCGGCACGGCGGCTGCCGGTGACACGGCAGGGTCGGAGCCCGCTGCGGCCCCTCATGTCGGTATATTTGTACAAAGGTATCGCGAAACAGCGCGTGGCCGTGTTTTGCGGTGTGGCCGGCCGTTGTGCTGTCGGGCCGGGTGTCCGGCCGGGGCCGGTCTAGGCTGATCCGGCGGGCCGATCGGGCGTGTGCCACTACGGAGGGTCGATGAAGACATTGAATCTGCAGCTTCGCTTCCTGGTCCCTCTGCTGATCACGCTGGCAGGGGCTGCGTTCGTCGCCGTGCCGCTGCTCGACCAGATGACTTTGCGCTGGTTTTCGCGCGACCTGAACATGCGTGGTGTGCTCGTCACCAACGCGCTGGCCGAACTGATCACCCAGGCCGGCCTCGATGGCAACACGGCGCGGCTCGATTCGCTGTTCAGCCGGGCGGTCAACGACGAGCGGCTGCTGGCGATCGCCCTGTGCTCGGCCGACGGACAGCTGATCCGGCACAGTGCGGCCTACCCGCAACAGCTCGGCTGCGAAAGCGCGCTGCGGATCGCCGGGCGGGGCGACCCGCGGATGCGGATCGCCGGTGGCGAGGTGCACGTGGGTGCGCACCGGATCGACCCGCAGACCGCCGAGGGGCCGACCCTGGTGCTGCTGCACGACCTGAGCTTCGTCGAGCGCCGCAGCCAGGACACGCGCCGCTATCTGCTGATCTTCATCACCTTGCTCGGCCTGGCGATCGCGCTGATGACGATGGTCGTGGCGCAGCTGAGCTGGCGCGGCTGGGTGCAGGGCGCTCGCGGCATCTTGCGCGGCGAGGGGCTGCTGCGCCCTGGCTGGCGTCGGCGCCCGAACTTGCGCCGTTCCGGGCGGACCTGCGGGCCCGGCTGCGCGACCTCGAGGACGAATACCGGCGCTCGCAGGGGCCGGAGTCGGAATGGAGCGCCGAGCGCCTGCAGGCGCTGCTGCGATCGCACCTGCGCGGCGACCAGGTGATCGTGGTCGCCAACCGCGAGCCGTACATCCACGAGTACGTCGACGGGGCGATCGTGGTGAAGCGCCCCGCCAGCGGACTGGTGACCGCGGTCGAGCCGGTCATGCGGGCTTGCTCGGGAACCTGGATCGCGCACGGCAGCGGCAGCGCCGATCGCGCCACCGTCGACCGCGAGGATCGGGTCCCGGTGCCGCCCGGCGAGGACGCCTACCTGCTGCGCCGGATCTGGCTCACCGACGCCGAGGAGCAGGGTTATTACTACGGGTTCGCCAACGAGGGGATGTGGCCCTTGTGCCATGTCGCGCATGTGCGGCCCGTGTTTCGCGAATCGGACTGGCAGCACTACCGGGCGATCAACCAGCGCTTTGCCGATGCCGTCGTGCGCGAGGCGCGCAGCGACAACCCGGTGATCCTGGTGCAGGACTATCACTTCGCGCTGCTGCCGGCGATGATCCGCGAGCGCCTGCCCAAGGCCACCATCCTGACCTTCTGGCACATCCCCTGGCCCAATCCCGAATCGTTCGGCATCTGCCCCTGGCGGCGCGAGATCCTGCAGGGCCTGCTGGGCAGCACGATCCTGGGATTTCACACCCGCTTTCACTGCAAGAATTTCATCGAGACGGTCGACCGCTACCTCGAGGCGCGCATCGAGCACGAGCACTCGACGATCACCCATGGCGACAAGGAAACCTTCATCGAGAGCTACCCGATCTCGATCGAATGGCCGAGCCCGGCGACGGTGGCTGCCTGGCCCTCGGTGACGGTTTGCCGCCAGCAGGTATTCGGCCGCTTCGGCTTGTCGGCCGACCACTGCCTGGGCCTGGGCGTGGACCGGTTCGATTACACGAAGGGCATCCTGGAACGCCTGCATGCGGTCGAGCGCATGCTCGAAAAGTATCCCCAATGGGTGGGCCGCTTCACCTTTGTGCAGGTGGCCGCGCCGACCCGCAGCGCGCTGGAGGAATACCGAACCTTCCAGCAAAGGATCGACGGCCTCAGCAAGCGCATCAACGAGCGCTATGGCAGCGGCAGCTACCAGCCGATCCGGCTGCTGGCCGAGCATCATTCGCACGAGGCGCTGAACCGCCTGTACCGTGCCGCCGATGTCTGCGTGGTTACCAGCCTGCACGATGGCATGAATCTGGTCTGCAAGGAGTTCGTCGCGGCCCGCGACGACGACCTCGGCGTGCTGATCCTGAGCCGCTTCGCGGGCGCGGCGCGGGAGATGGCCGAGGCGCTGATCGTCAATCCATACCACGTCGAAGAAACGGCCGATGCCCTGCACCGGGCGCTGACGATGCCGGTGGCCGAGCAGCGCGAACGCATGGCCAGCCTGCGTGTCACGGTGCGCGAGTTCAACGTCTTTCGCTGGGCGGGCCGCATGCTGGCCGACGCCGGACGCTGGCGCCTGCGTGAACGCATCGAGGCCCGGGTGCAGCGCCACAAGGATCTCTGAGGTGCGCCATCTGTTCAGCCCCGGCGGCCTGCGGGTGCTGGCCGCATTCGTGCGCGACGATCCGCTCTTGGCCTTCGATTTCGACGGAACGCTCGCACCGATCGTCTCGCACCCGGACCACGCCCGGGTGCCCGAGCCAGTGGCGCGCGAACTCGAACGGCTGAGCCTGGTGCTGCCGGTGGCGGTCATCAGCGGTCGGCGGGTGGCCGATGTGCTGCCTCGGCTGGGCTTCGTGCCGCGGTTCGTGGTCGGCAACCACGGCGCCGAAGATCCCGGTGACCCGCCGTCGGAGCATTGGCCGCGCCGGCTCGACGGCCTGCGCGAACGCCTGGCGCGCGCCGCGCGAGCCCTGTCGGGCGCCGGGGTGTGGGTCGAGGACAAGGGCCATTCGCTGGCGCTGCATTACCGGCAGGCGCCCGATCCGTTGGTCGCCATCGATCGCATCAACGAAGTGCTGATTGATCTGGACCCGGGGCTGCGCCGCTTCGGCGGCAAGCTGGTGGTCAACGTGGTCTGCGCCGAAGCGCCCGACAAGGCCGATTCCCTGGCCGCGCTGATGGCGCGCGCCGACGCGCACAGCGCCCTGTTCGTGGGCGACGACCTGAACGACGAGGTGGTGTTCGCGCGGCGCCATCGGCATTGGCTGTGCGTGCGGGTGGGCCGCGACGATCCGCAGTCGCAGGCCGATTTCTTCCTCGATCGCAGTTCCGAGATGCGCGCGCTGCTGGCGCGGATCCGGCGGTTGAAGGAGCCGGACTGAAGCCACTATGATCGGTCCATGACGCATATGGAAGCCCCTGGCGCGCGGGGCAAAGCCGTGCCCGAACCGGAAATGCCGCTGCCCGACCCCGCCGCTCGCGTGCTTCGCCAATTCCGGCGGGTGTTCAGTGCGGTGCGTTCGCACTTTCGCGAGATCGAGAAGCAAGCCGGCATTGGCGGCGCCCAGGTCTGGGCGCTCAGTCTGGTGGACCAGCATCCGGGCATGGGAGTCAAGGATCTGGCGCTGGCGATGGACATCCACCCATCGACAGCCAGCAACCTGGCGAAGGCGCTCGTCGCACGGCAATTGATCGAGGCGGTTCGCCAGTCGAGCGATCGCCGGGCGATCCAACTTCAGCTGCGACCGGACGGTGCAAAGGTGCTGCGCAAAGTGCCCCGGCCGTTGGCCGGCGTGCTGCCGGCGGCGTTGGCCGGTCTGGACCCCGATACGCTGGCCCGGCTCGATCGGGATCTGGGGCGAGCTGATCGAGCGTCTGGGCGGCGACGAAGCCTCCGCCCGCATTCCGCTGGCCGAACTCTGACGGCGCCGGGCGCCGGCGCCCGGAGCCGCCTGGGCGCCCCGTGAGCGCCCGCATCGCCGCTCAGATGGTCGGCAATGCCAGAGCGCGCCGGAACCGGTTCTTGTTCTCGACCCCGTCGCGCGAGGGCAGCACGCGCGCGGCCTCGGTCTGGGCGATCAGCACGCTGGCCAGGCCGCTGCCTTCGCGGCGATGCAGTCGCTCGCGCAACGGGCCGGCCTGTTCGAGCGAATCGACGCGCATGGTCCAGCCGAACGCGCAGCCATCGGCCACCGCGACCAGATCGACGCCACGTCCGGTGTGGCTGGCCTGCATGCCGGTTTCGCCGTACAGGCGGTTGTCCAGCACGACGATGCTCAGGTTCTTCGGCGCCCTGGCGCCGACGGTGGCCAGCGCGCCCAATCCCATCAGCTGTTCGCCGTCGCCGGTGAGGACCAGCACGGGCGTGTCGGGCCGGGCCAGCGCCAGGCCCAGCCCGATCATGGCCGCGCCGCCCATGGCGCCCCAGAGGTAGAAGTTGCGATCGTGATCGCCGGCGGCGGCCAGATCGTAGGTGGCCGAGCCCAGGCCGCTCACCACCAGCAGGTCGCGCCGGTCGGCGAGCAGGGCGGTCACGAAGGCGCGCCGGTCCAGCGTGCCGACCGGTGAGGAGGTGCGGGTATTCATGGTCAGCGGGTCCATTGTTTGCGCCCGAGCATGCGCTGCGAGATCAGGATGGCCACCGCCTGGTCGGCGGTGAAGGCATCGTCCAGTCCGGCCTGGACCTCATCGGCCATCCGGGCGGGGTCGTCGACGCGGCGCACCGAAACACCCATCAGGCTCATCGAGGCGGCGACCGATCGGCCCATCGGCACCTGCCAGGGATTGAACTCGCCCCATTCGCCGCGCATCGTGATCAGCGTGAGCATCGGAAAGCGGCAGTTCTCGATCAGGCTCAGCATGTTGATGCAGTTGCCCACGCCGCTGGACTGCATCAGCAGCACCGAACGGTGTCCGCCCAGCCACGCGCCGCAACTGGCCGCGATGCCTTCCTCCTCGGTGGTCAGCGGGTAGGCGTCGATCTCGGGATCGGCATGGGCCAGCGCGATCAGGCGGCTGTGGCCCGCATCGGGCACATAGCAGACCTGGCGGACCGAGTTGCGTTTGAAGGTCTCGAAGACCTGATCGCGCCAATCGGGCGCGGCGGGGGGTGCGGCGGACATGGGTCACCTGGGGAGAGCGCGTGGCGATCCCCGCTTTCTACCTGAGCCCGGGTCGACCGCAACACACTTTCCCTGCGCGCATTCCGGAAACGGGCTCACCGGGCGGGCGGGGCGGTATAGTGGGGAGGAAGGGGCGACCGATGCATACGCATGTTCTGCAACTCGACATCCAGGGAACGCCGCAGGCGTGGATCTCGCTGGAGGACGCGGCACTGGACTACGCGACCGATTCGGTCGCCTGGGAGGGCGGCGACGGGCCGCTGGCGCTGCTGCGCGGCGGCTGGAACGTCGCGGCCCGGCGCCGTTCGCAGATCGAGATCTACCCGATCATCGCGCTGCGCGGCGCACCGCGATTCAGCCTTTACGCGGTCCCCCCGCTGGTGTCCAAGACCAAGCTGTGCCGGCGCGACCGCTTCACCTGCGCGTATTGCGGTCAGCGGTTCCTCGAACGCGACCTGCAGTGCGAGCACATCGTGCCCGAGAGCCGGGGCGGGCGCGCGACCTGGATGAACCTGGTCGCGGCCTGTGGTCCCTGCAACCTGGCCAAGGCCGACCGCACACCCGAACAGGCGGGCATGCCGTTGCTGTACCTGCCCTATGTGCCCAGCCGTTTCGAGGCTTTCCTGCTGGAGGGGCGCAGCATTCGGGCCGATGTGCACGAATGGCTGGCCGCCCGTCTGCCCAAGAACTCCCGGCTGCCGCAGGCCGCGAGGCTGCAGTAGCGAGGCTGCAGTAGCGAGGCTGCAGTAGCGAGGCTGCGCGCCCGCGCGGTCGCCGCACCCGGCGGTTTCCGGTCGCGATGGCGATGCCTGCGGGTCATGTGTCGATGCCTCATGCCGCCTGGCACAGCAGCCGGGCGAAGACCGCGCGTGCCTGGCTGTCGTCGGCGCCGCGCCAGCCCACGACCTGGTCCGGTCGCAGCAGCGCCAGATTGGCGCCATACAGTTCGCGGGCCTGCGGGTCGGGCAGGTCCACCACCTGCATCCGGATGCCGCGCGCGCGTGCGCCTGCCACGAATCCGTCGATGGCCGTGGCCTGCGGACCCAGGCGCAGCAGCGCCCAGTCCAGGCCCAGGCGGTCGTACAGCGAACGGCCATCGTCCAGCCAGAAGTGCGGCGCGCGCCCGCCAGGGCAGGCGCTCGGGACGTAGGTGTGGGCACTGTCGGGTGGCGGCGCGGTGCCATCGGGCACGATCGCCGGCGATCCGTCGTAGCGTCCGCCGAACGTGATGCCCGGAATGTTGAATTCGGCGCGCGCGTGCCGATCGAAGTATTCGCCGGCGGCGCGGCGCGCCTGCTCGCCCGGGGGGGTGGCGTCTTCGATCTCGGGCACCGGCGCGAACAGGCCGAGCGAATCGGCGAACCCGCGCGCGTAGCCGGTGTTGCGGATCGCCAGCGGACGGCGTTCGAGGTCGTAGGTGTCGAGCAGCGCGGCTCCGGCCTGGCCATGAACGGCCGCGGCCAGTTTCCAGCTCAGGTTCACCGCATCTTCGACGGCGGTGTTGTAACCCAGCCCGCCGGTGGGCGTGAACAGGTGCGCCGCGTCGCCGGCCAGGAAGACCAGGCCCGGCCGACATCCGCTCGGCGACCAGGCAATGCCCGGCGGTCCAGGCCGCCCGCGACAGGATCCGGATCGGCAGATTCGCGCCCATGGCGGCGTGGAACATCGCGGTCGCGGCCGCATCGTCGATGCGCTCCTCTTGCTCGCCGGCACGCAGCTGGGTGTGAAAGGCGAATTCTCCGCGTCCGTCGACGGCCATCATGAAGGCGCGCCGTTCGGGGTTGAAGCAGACGTTCATCCAGGCCGGCGCGTGCGGCACCGCGCGGTAGTAGTCGGGCGCCTGCAGGTACACGGCCACCATCCGTCCACCCATGAAGTCGCGCACGACGCCGGTTTCGCCGCGATAGGCGATGCCCAGCGACTGGCGGATCGTGCTGCGCGGTCCGTCGGCGCCGATCAGGTAACCCGCGCGGATGATGGCCTCGGGTCCGCCGCCGGTGGGCGCGACCCGCAGGGTCACGCCGGCGTCGCTTGCCTGCCATTCGCGCATGCGCCAGCCGTAGTGGATCGACACGCCGGCAAGGGCTTCGGCGTGACGCCTGAGGACCGCTTCGACGAATTTTTGCGAGACACGGTGCGGCAGTTCGGCGGTGCTCCAGGACCCCGACAGCGACCTGGCCAGCGTCGCGGCCTCGCGCGCCGAGGGCAGGCGAAAACGCGCCAGCTCGTGGCCCGCGAAGCGCGTGAAGTAGGCGATGTCGGTGGGGAACTCCGCCGGCAGGCCCTGGGCGCGAATCTCGTCGGCGAATCCGAGGCGGCGGAAGTACTCCATGGTGCGCGCCTGGGTGGCGTTGGCCTGCGGATTGAACGCGGTCGACGGCTTGTCGTCGACCAGCACCACGCGGATGCCGCGCCGCCCCAGCTCGTTGGCGGCCATCAGGCCGCAGGGCCCGCCGCCGACGATCGCGACGTCCGCGTCGCCGGGTGGCCTCGTCATGGGGCGGTGGCGCGGGCCGTGCGGCGCACCGGCTCGCGCATCAGCACGAACTCTTCGGCGGCGGTCGGGTGGACCGCGATCGTCCGGTCGAAGTCGCGCTTGGTCGCACCGCAGGTGAGTGCCACCGCCAGGCTCTGGACGATCTCCGCGGCGTCGGTGCCCAGCATGTGCACGCCCAGCACCCGGTCGTTCAGGCCGTCGACGACCAGCTTCATGTAGGTGCGCGCGGTGCCGCCGGCAAACGCGGTCTTCATCGGCCGGAACTCGGACTCGAAGATGGCCACCGGGCCGAGGGAGCCGGCCTGCTCCTCGGTCAGTCCGATGCTGGCCAGCGGCGGGTCGGCGAAGACAGCGCTGGCCACGGTGCGATGGTCGACCCGCAGGCGCTGTCCGGAGAACTCGTGGTCGGCAAAGGCGCGACCCTCGGCAATCGCCACGGGCGTGAGGTTGATCCGGTTGGTCACGTCGCCGATCGCCCAGATCCCGGAGGCCGTACTGCGGCTGTCGGCGTCGACCACGACGGAGCCGTCCGCGGCCAGCGCGACGCCCAGGGCTTCCAGGCCCAGGTCGGCGGTATTCGGCCGCCGGCCCGTGGCGTTCAGCGCGGCCGCGGCGCGCAGGACCGAGCCGTCGGCGCGGCGCAGCGAAAAGCCGTCGGCATCGCGTTCCAGTGCGTTCAGTTCCACCCCGGCGGCCAGTTCGATGCCCCGCTCGGCGAGGCTTGCGGCCAGGCGACGGCGCAGGTCGATGTCGAAGCCGCGCAGGGGCAGTTCGGCCCGGTAGGCCAGCGTCACCCGCGACCCCAGGCCGGCCAGGATGCTGGCGAACTCGACCGCGATGTAGCCCCCGCCGACCACCAGCACCGACGCGGGCAGCTCGCGCAGGTCGAGCACCTCGTTGGAGGTCATCGCCTGGTCGAGTCCTGGCATGGCGTCGCGGGCCGGCATGCCGCCCGTGGCGATCAGCACGCGCGGGGCGCGATAGCGCCGCCCGTCGATCTCGACTTCACCGGGACCGGCCAGACGGGCACGGCCCATCACCAGCGTCACGCCGGCGCTGTCGATCAGCGAGCGATAGATGCCCTCGAGGCGATCGATTTCGGCGGCCTTGGCGTCGGCCCATCGGGCCATCTCGAAGCGGCCCGAGACTCCGGTCCAGCCGAAACCCCGTGCCTCTTCCAGGGCCTGGCTGAAGCCGGCCGCATACATCATCAGCTTTTTCGGGACGCAGCCGCGGATGACGCAGGTGCCCCCGACGCGATTGTTTTCGGCGATCAGCACACGGGCGCCGTGCGCCGCGGCCCGGCGCGAGGCGGCGACGCCGCCGGAGCCCGCGCCCAGGGTGATCAGGTCGTAATCGTGGCTCACGGCATCACTTTCGGAAAAAGGCATGAACACAGCGCGGAGATGGCGCTGCGGGAGTTCGCGCTCGGCGGTTCATTCTAATGGGACTCGCCGGTGCGCTCCCGGGACACTGATCACAGGGTGATCGTGGCCAGTACCGAGTCGTCCAGCACCCCGCACGCCAATTCCAGCAGGTGCCGATGATGGGTGAACACGATCACCTGGCCGCCTTGCGCGTGATCGGCCAGCGCCTGCAGCATCAGCGTGGCCCGGCGGTCGTCCGATGTCATCAGCACGTCGTCCAGCACCAGCGGCAGTACCGTGGCCGCCTGGCCCCGGATGGTCAGCGCGGCCAGTCGCAGGGCCAGGAACAGCTGATCCCGGGTGCCTTCGCTCAAGCCGGCCGTGCCGACCCGGCTGCCATCCTGGCGCACGGCGATCAGCACCGGGCGATCGTCGCTGTCGTCGCTGATCAGCCGCACGAATTCACCGCCGGTCATGCGCTCGAATCCGCGCGAGGCCGCCGCCAGCATCGGGCCCTGCGCGCGATCGCGAAAGCGCCGGGTTGCCTCGGCCAGCAGCGCATGGGCCAGCCGCGACCGGATCCACGGGTCCATGCTGGCCCGCACCGCGGCGCCGGCCCGCTCCATCGATTCCCGCGCGGCGGCGGCCGCATCGGCGCTGTCGATGGCGGCCAGCGCCTGGCGGGTGCTCGCCTCCTCGGCGCGAGCAGCCTTCAGCTGCAGCTCGAGCGTCTCCCATTCGCGCGCCAGCTGCGATTCGTCGGCATCCAGTGCCAGGGGGTCGCGGTCGCGCAGCAGGACACGCAGCTCGTCGACCGAGCGGTGCGCGGCCTGCGCGAGCAGGCTGGCGGCGTGATCGAAGCCTTCCTGCGCCGCACGCCGCCGGGCGGAGTCGTCCTCGGCCTGGGGCAGATGCTCGGGCGAGGCAACCCCGGCGGCCGCGCACATCATGGCCAGGCTGGCTTCGTGCGAGGCGCCCACCCGCTGCTGCTCGCTCAGGCTGGCCTGGGCCTGTTCGATGGCCTGCATGGCCAGCAGCCGCTCGCCATGGATCCGGCGCGCCTGGGCCAGCCGCGCGGCCAGGGCGTCGATGCTCAGGCGCAGGGCCGGGCCCGGCCGGCCGGCGACGGCGTCCCGAACGGCCGGGTCGGATGTCTCGGCGACGGCCGCCAGGACCGCCGCGATCCGTTCGGCCAGGCGCTGCAGCGAGTGCCGGGCCGTGCTCTGCCGCAGTTCGGCACCGGCCAGGTTGTCCTGGATCGAGGCCAGCCGCTCGAATTCACCCAGACGGGCCCGCGCCACCGCCGCGCTCGTGCCGGCGGGCAGGCGCAGCGGTGCGAGCGTCTCGTCCAAGGCCGTCCGGGCGCGCCGCAGGGCCGGCACCAGTTCGGCCTGGCGGGCCTGCATGCGGGCCCGTTCGCGACTGCGCTGGCGCAGTTCGCCGGTGGCGCTGGCCTGGCGGTTTTCGAGGCTGGCGAGTTCCTGTTCGATCTCGTCGGCGCGCCCGGCCAGTGCCAGGACCGATGCGCCGGCCGGCAGGCCTGCCTGCCCCGTGGCGGCGATGGCCGAGGCCAGCGACCGGGCCAGGCTCTGGGCCAGCCCGGTGGCGCGGTCGTGGCTCTCGCGCAGCACCGTGACGGCCTGCGCGGCGGCACGCGCGCCGGCCAGTCGCGCCTGCCATTCGCGCAGCGCTTCGGGTGCGCACGGCGGCAGCTGGGACTCGTGCAGGCGCGTCGTCCAGCGTGCCTGCAGCGCCTGCGCTTCATGCTCCAGCTGCTCGAGCTGGGACACCAGCACGGCCCGGTCGTCGGTGAGCTTGCCGATGTCGCGCACCACGCCCTGCAGGCGCGCGGCACGCCGGGTATCGCGGGCCAGTTCATCGGCCAGCCGATCGGCGTTGCGCACGGCCGCTTCGAAGGCATCGGACAAGGTGGCGATGTCGGGGCCGGTCGGCACCGCACCGCCGGGCTGAGGCCTCAGCATCGTCCAGAGGCGGTCGCGATGGCTGCGCGCCCGGGCCAGGTCGTCCGCGGTGGGCACGACGCCTTCGCCGAGCAGCTCCTGGTGGCGCAGGGTTTCCTGTGCCAGTGCGCCGTCGATCTCGCCGATCCGTTGGGTCAGCGACTGGCTCTGGCTGGCGATCCGGTCGCGCTGGCTGAGCATCGTGTCGATGTCGGCATCCAGCAGCGGCTTCACCGAGCGCAGCTCGTCGGCCGCCCGCACGCCCAGCATCGTCAGGGACTGCGCCAGTGTCTGCTCGGCGGCCGCGATGTCGGTCGGCCAGGCGGCCAGCTGGTTCAGCAGCGATTCGTGACGGGTCACTTCGGTCCGGGCGCTGCGCAGCGCCGCCCGCACGCCGGCCAGCGGGTCGGCGGTGGCTGGCGCTCCGGACGGATCGGCGCTGGCGCGGGGCGGCGCTGTGGCAGCTGGGGCAACTGGGGCTGCGTCGTCGGGCGCCGCGCCGGCCTGCGGCGTCTGCGCGGGCGCCGATCTCGCTTCTTCGTCGGCCAGCTGGGCCAGGGCGGCCTGATGCGATGCCATCGCCTGCTCGGCCGCTTCCAGGGCGCGCAGGCGCTCCTCGATGACCGCGCGCGTCGAAGGCGAGGGGGTCAGGGCGACCAGTTCGGTCACGGGCAGTGTGGCATCGATGCGTGCCGCCAGTGCCTGCCCCTGGCGCCGCCATTGCTCGACCAGCGTCGTCGCATCCGACAGGCCGGCCAGATGTTCGTCGAGGTCGCCGGCCTGAGCATTCAGGCGCTCGATCGCCGACGCTTGCGCCAGCACGGCCGAGTCCTCGCTCAGCCGGGCGAGCCGTGCCTGCGCGGCCTGACTGTCGGCCTGGGCCCGCTCGGCATCCTGGCGCGCGCTCGCCAGGCCAGCCTGCGCGGCCGCCCTGCGCAGGGGCGCATCGGCCGGCAGCACCGGCGCGTCGGCCAGCGCCACCCGCACCAGCTGCGCCTGGTCGAGCACGCGCAGCATCGGTGCGACCGCCCGCAGCTCGCCGATCAGCAGCCGCTGCTGCTGGTGCTGTCGCGCCTGGCCTTCGAGCGTCTCGAGCGCCAGCAGCGCGGCCTCGTGGCGCCGGGCCAGGTCGGCCCATTGCGCCGGGCGCACCAGTGCCTTGCGATAGGCCTCGAGCGCGTCGTCGTGGGCGCGCAGGGCCTCGTTGATGCGCCCGCTTTTCGCGCGCGTGCCGGGCAGGTAGAACTGGCGGGCCGAGGCATCGAGCCGTTCGAGGATCGCCCGCACGCTGCGCACGCCCGAACTCGCCTCGAACAGGGCCGCGCCGGTCTCGCCTTCGCCCTCGAGCAGCGCTTCGCCGCCTTTGCGCAGGCGCTGGTGGTCGAGGCTGAACATCGTGTCGTACTCGTCGCGCGACAACCCGCCGGTCAGTGCCGCCTCGAGTTCGGGCGATATCGGCTCGTCGTCGCCGCCTTCCTGGTCCAGGTGCCCGATCGGGCGGCGCAGCAGGGTCTGGCCGCGACCCTTGCGTCGAACCAGGCCGATCTCTGCGCCCGAGGGATCGGCGAACACGCCGGCGATGCGCATGTCGGGATGGGCGTGGCGAAAATTGTCCGCGCTGAGCTGCGGCACGCCGAAGCGCAGATCGCCGATGGCCCGCAGGGTGGCCGACTTGCCGGCTTCATTGGGGCCGTAGATCAGTGCCAGGCGGGCGCCGCCCCGGGCCAGGTCGAGGATGCGTCCCGTGAACGGCCCGAAGGCCTGCAGGTGCAGCCGCAGCAGCCTCATGGGTCGGCCCGGGTCGCGCCGGTCTCGCCGAGCAGCGCCAGCACGCTGGCCTCGGCATCGACCAGCGCCTGGCGCAGGGCGGCCGCGGGCAGGGCGGCGAGCGCGGCGTCGGCCAGGTCGGCGGGCAGCCGGGCAATGTCGCCCACGTGCTCGTCGACGAAGCCGCGCAGAGCCTGGGTGTCGGCGGCAAGTTCGTCGACCAGCCGGACCACCTCGCCGTAGGCGTCGTCGCGCTGGGCGGCCTCGCGCCGGTCCAGCGGCGAGCGCAGCTCGAGCGGCACCTGCTCGATCCAGACATCGGCCGTGCCGACATCCTGGGCGCCGGCCTGGACGGCGGCGCGCAGCGTGCCGGGCTGCTCGGCCTCCAGCCGATGCAGTGCGGTCTCGCCGTGCAGGGTGACCCGCACAGCGTGCAGGCGTTCGCCGTCGTCGGCGGCCAGTTGCGCGAACTCGCGGCTGCACGCTGCGGCCAGTGCGTCGATCGTCGCCAGCGCCGCGACGTCCAGCCGGATCTGGTGCCAGCGGACCACGTCGAAGGCCAGTGTCTCGGCCGATTCGATGCGCCCGCCCGTCACCGTGACCAGTTCGCAGCCCTTGGCGCCGACCTCCTTGGCATGGCGCCCCTGCAGGTTGCCCGGAAAGACGATGCGCGGATCGGCCTCCTGCACGACCTGCCGGGCGTGGATGTGGCCGAGCGCGAAGTAGTCGTAGCCGCAGGCTGACAGCGCCGCCACGCTGGTCGGTGCATAGGGATCGTGATCGGGGCTGCCGGTCAGGCTGGTGTGCAGCACGCCGATGTTGAACAGTCCCGCCACCGGCGGGTTGTAGCCGGCCACGAAGTCTTCGTTGACGGCACGTTGCGGAAAGCTGCGGCCATGCAGCGCCACGCCGAGGTCATCGAGGCGGATCGTCTCGCAGCTGCGCGAGCTGAACAGATGCACGCCCTGGACCGCGGGCAGCTGGCGGGTGATCAGGCTCTCGGCATCATGGTTGCCTTTGGCGATGAAGACCCGCACGCCGGCCCGCGTCAGATGAACGAGCTGCTCACGAAAGAACAGGCCGGTCCGGAAGTCCTGCCAGTTGCCATCGAAGATGTCGCCGGCCAGCACGACCAGGTCGACGCGCCGTTCGATGGCTGCCGCCACCAGCCCCAGGAATGCCTGCCGGGTGGCGCCGCGCAGCCGCTCCAGCGGAGCGCCCGCGTACTCGTCCAGGCCCTTCAGGGGGCTGTCGATGTGCAGGTCGGCGGCGTGGATGAACTTCATGGGTCGGGGTCTCGGGCGAGGCAGTCCCGCAGTGTGCCATTCGCGGCACGCTCGTGCCGGCAACGCGGACTTCCGGCAAGGCGTCGCGGGCCGCTTGGGATAGAGTCGTGTCTTCAACAACCCTGCCTGCTCTGCGGACCGGGCGGGAGCGGACATCGTCGTCCGGCTCCCCCGTCGTGCCGCCCCGTCTCTCATGAACCCATTCGTCGCAACGCTGGTCTTCTGGTGCGCGATGCTCGCCGGCGCGGCGGCGCAGGCGGCCGATCCGCCGGCAGCCGAGCAGCCTGCGGCGGGCCGCGTCAAGCACGTGGTCGGCTCGGTCGTGCTGGTCCGCGGCGACGTCAGCCACCCGGTCGCAGTCGGTGCGCTCGTGCTGCCTGGCGACCGAATCGTCACCGGACCCCGCAGCCGGGCCGGCCTCACGCTGGCTGACGACACCTTGCTGGCCATGGGGCCTGACACCGTGCTCTCGATCGACGAGTTCGCGTTCGATCCCACCCGCCAGGAAGGTGGACTGTTGGCCACCGTCTTCAAGGGGGCGATCAGGGTCGTGAGCGGCCTGCTCGCGCGGCGCGCGCCCGAGTCGGTTCGATTCCGCACGCCCACGATGGTGCTCGGTGTGCGGGGCACCGAATTCATCATCGACACCCGGGGGGCAGGGCAATGACCGTGCGGCGAGGGCTGGTCATGGCGGGGCTGGCGGCCATGACGGGGTGCGCGCAGCTGTCCGATCGCATCATCCTGCTGCCGGGCCCGGACGGCCAGGCTGGCGCGGTGGCGATCCAGGCGCTGGCCTCGGGCACGTCGGTTCGCCTCGCGCAGCCCTATGCGCAGGCCGACATCCGCGGCGGCCGGATCGACACCGGGGTCACCGACCGTCAAAGGGTCGACGAGGCATACGGCGACCTGACCCTGGCCCAGCCCGCCCGACCGCGGACCTTCGTGGTGCGCTTCCAGGCCAGCAGCGAACAGCTCACGCCCGACTCCCTGCCCGTCCTGGCCGAGGCGCTGGCCCTGCTGCCGCGGCTGCCGGCGGTGGAACTGATCGTGACCGGACACACCGACCGGGTCGGCACGCAGGAGGCGAACGACAAGCTGTCGCTCGCCCGGGCCCAGGCGGTCAGCGAACTGCTGGTCCGGGCCGGGGTCGCCCGCGAACTGATCTCGGTCGTGGGCCGCGGCGAGCGCGAGCCCCTGATCCCGACCGCCGACGAAGTGGCCGAACCGGGCAATCGGCGGGTCGACATCAAGCTGAGATAGCCGCGCGAGCCGGCCCGATCCCGCCCGATCCCGATCCCGATACACTGAGTCCGTTCCCACGTGGAAGCCATCATGACCCGTCCGAGCAAGCCGGGATCGCGCGCCGGCCACGCCCCGTCACCGCCTTCGACGCTGCCGCCCGCCACCCGCCTGGAACACGACAGCTTCGGCCCGATCGAGGTCCCGGCCGACGCGCGATGGGGCGCGCAGACGGCGCGCAGCCTGAATTTTTTCGCGATCGGCGAACAGCGCATGCCGTTGCCGCTGATCCATGCGCTGGCCTGGGTGAAGTGGGCTGCCGCGCGGGTCAATCGCGAGCTCGGCCTGCTGCCGGGCGCGCGCGCCCGGGCCATCGAGGCTGCGGCGCTGCAGGTGGCCCGCGGCGAATTCGACGCCGAGTTTCCGCTGTCGGTCTGGCAGACCGGCTCGGGCACCCAGAGCAACATGAACGTCAACG
Organism: Burkholderiaceae bacterium; assembly: GCA_016710525.1. Lineage (GTDB taxonomy): Bacteria > Pseudomonadota > Gammaproteobacteria > Burkholderiales > Burkholderiaceae_E > Quisquiliibacterium. The sequence continues at coordinate 47,104 of JADJVQ010000043.1, read as the reverse complement.
AAGTGGTCGCGCACCTGGCCAGCGCGGCGCTCGCGCCGGCCGACAGCCATGCGCCGCGGATCCACCCCAACGACGAGGTGAACCTGGGTCAGTCGTCCAACGATGTCTTCCCGACGGCGATGCATCTGGCGGTGGCGCTGCTCGCGCGCGATCGGCTGCTGCCGGCGCTGGACCGGCTGGCCGGCGAATTGTCGCGGCAGTCGATCGAACTTTCGGCGGTGATCAAGGTCGGGCGCACCCATCTGCAGGATGCGACACCGGTCACGCTGGGCCAGGAGTTCTCGGGTTATGCCGCGCAGCTCGCGCTGTGCCGCAGCGCGATCGGGCAGGCGCTGGCCGGGGTGCATGCGCTGGCGATCGGCGGCACCGCGGTCGGTACCGGCCTGAACACCCATCCCGAGTTCGGCGCGCGGGTTGCCGCCATGCTCGCGGCGCAGACCGGCCTGCCGCTGTGCGTGGCCGGCAATCTGTTCGCCGCGATGGCCGGGCACGAGGCGCTGGTGGCGCTGCACGGGGCGCTGCGCATGCTGGCGATCGCCCTGACCAAGATCGGCAACGACATCCGGCTGATGGGCAGCGGGCCGCGCGCCGGCCTGGGCGAACTGCGCCTGCCCGAAAACGAACCGGGCAGCTCGATCATGCCCGGCAAGGTCAACCCGACCCAGGTCGAAGCCCTGACCATGGTCTGCGCGCAGGTGATGGGCCATGACACCGCGATCGGTTTCGCGGCCAGTCAGGGGCATTTCGAGCTCAATGTCTACAAGCCGCTGATCGCGCTGGACTGCCTGGACAGCCTGCGCCTGCTGGCCGACGCGATGGACAGTTTCGCGACCCACTGCGTGGCCGGGCTGCAGGCCGATGCCGAACGCGCGCGGGCCCTGCTGCAGGGTTCGCTGATGCTGGTGACCGCGCTGGCCCCTCACATCGGCTACGAACGGGCCGCCGCCATCGCCCGCCATGCCCACCGGGCCGGCAGCACCCTGCGCGAAGCAGCGCTCGCGGCAGGCGGGATCTCGGGGGAGCAGTTCGATGGCTGGGTCGATCCCGGTGCGATGCTCGGACCCGGCGTGACCGTCGCCGCGCGCGCCGAGCCGGCGCGCCCCCCGCCGCGCTGCCGCCCGCCGCCCTGCCGCCCGCTGCCCCCACCCGACACCGCCGCCCGCCCGCCGCCGCCGCCGGCACGCCGGTTACGCGGCCAGGCAAGGCGCACCGCTAAACGTGCCGCCCGACGAATCCCACTGGATCCGGATGCTTCCGATGACTGATGACTCCCGTTCGCCCGCCTGCGTGCTCGAGCCCCTGCCGGCGTACCGCGAATATCCCCAGGCCGAGATGTCGGCGCGCGCGCAGCAGTTTCACCGCGAGATCGCGCGCCGCCGCTCGGTGCGCGATTTCGAGGCACGGGCCGTGCCCCGCGAGGTGATCGAGCACTGCCTGATGGCCGCCGGCACCGCACCCTCGGGCGCCAACCAGCAGCCCTGGCATTTCGCGGTGATTGCCGACCCGGTCCGCAAACGCCGCATCCGCGAAGCGGCCGAGGCCGAGGAGCGCGAGTTCTATGCCGGTCGCGCGCCTCAGGAATGGCTCGACGCCCTGGCCCCGCTGGGCACCGATCCCGACAAGCCCTTTCTCGAAGAGGCGCCGGTGCTGATCGCGATCTTTGCGCAGAAGTACGGAGTGCGGCCCGACGGCCAGCGATTCAGCCACTACTACGTGCCCGAGTCGGTGGGCATCGCCACCGGCTTCCTGATCGCCGCCTTGCATCACGCGGGGCTGGCCACGCTCACGCACACGCCCAGCCCGATGGGGTTCCTGAACGACATCTGTGCGCGGCCGCCGTCCGAGAAGCCGACGATCCTGCTCGTCGCGGGATATCCGAAGCCCGATTGCCGGGTTCCGGTGCACGGTGGCATCAAGAAGCCGCTGGGCGAGATCGCGAGTGGGGCGGCTGGCTGTGGGGGCCGACGCCGGGGGGGGGCGGGCCGGCCGCCCGGGGGGGGGGGGGGGGGGGGGGGGGGGGGGGGGGGGGGGGGGGGGGGGGGGGGGGGGGGGGGGGGGGGGGCCCCGGCGGAACCGGCACCGGGGCCGGGCGCCGCGGCCGGGGGGCCCCCGGGGGGGCGGGGGGGGCGGGCGCGGCGCGGGGGGCCGGGGGGGCGGCGGCCCGGGGCCGGCGGGGGGGGCGGGGGGGGGCGGTGCCCGGCGGGGGCCGCCGGGGGGGGGGGCGGGGGGGGCGCGGGGGCGGGCGCCGGGGCGGCCGCCCGCCGACCCGGGCGGGGGGGGGAAGCCCCGGGCGCGGCCGGGAGCGGCCGGCGGGCCCGCAGGACCAGGGGCCGGTTCGACTGACCAAGCTGCCAGCAGCTGTTCGCGCACCAGCTGCGTGGCCTGTTCGATCAGCGGGCCGCGCGGGCGCTGCGCCGACGTCGCGATCCACAGCGTGGCGGTGAGCGCGGGCTCGCCGATCGGGCGCAGCTGGAAGGCGTTCTCGTGGCCGCTGGTGCGGATGGCGTTGCGCGCGAGCACCGCGTGCACGCCGCCCTGCTGCACCAGGTCGAGCATCGCCGGCACGCTTTCGATCTCCAGCGCGACACGGGCGCGCCGCGCGCTGGCGGCCAGTGCCGACTCGACCAGCATGCGCAGCGAATGCGGGCGGCTGGGGATGACCAGCGGCTGCTCGGCCAGTTCGGCCAGCGTCAGCACCGGGCCCGCCAGCGGCTGGCGGCGCCCGCGCGCCGACACCAGGAACAGCGGTTCATCCAGCACCGGCACCAGGTCGACGGCGGGCGAGGGCGTCACGTTGTAGACCACCGCGCAGTCGACCCGGCCGATCGCCAGCCACTCCAGCGCATAGGCCGACAGGCCTTCGACCACACTGAGCGTGGCGCGCGGCAGCTGTTCGCGAAAGGCCGCGACCAGGGGCCCGGTGAGGGTACGGCTCACGCTGGGCGGCAGGGCGATCGCGAGCCGCCCCCCGGTGGCGCCCAGGGGGTCGGCCAGATCGAGCCGGGCGCGTTCGACCTGCTGCAGGATGCCGCGTGCATGCGCCAGCAGCCGCTGGCCGGATTCGGTCAGGGTCACGCCCCGCCCGTTGCGTTTCATCAGCGACTGGCGCAGCTCGATTTCCAGCGAGCGGACCTGACGGCTGAGCGCCGGCTGGGCGATCCGCAGGTAGGCCGACGCACGGGTGAAACTGCCGTGGTCGGCCACCTGCACGAAATACTCGAGCTGCCTGAGGTCCATTGCCATCGATTATGCCCGTTTGCGATATCTGCTAGACCCGGTATCGCATTGACCCACAGTCGATCCTGACCAAGAATCGAGTCCCCGTGGCGAGCGTGCCGCGCGATTCGTCGGAATCCTCCTCATGCAGCGTCCCATTCCCTGCCTGTTCATGCGCGGCGGCACCTCGCGCGGGCCCTTTTTCAAGGCCAGCGACCTGCCCGCCGACATCCCGACCCGCGACCGCGTGCTGCTGGCCGTGATGGGCTCGCCCGACAAGCGCCAGATCGACGGCCTGGGCGGCGCGCATCCGCTGACCAGCAAGGTGGGCATCGTCTCGCGGGGCTCCAAGCCGGGCGTCGACCTGGACTTCCTGTTCGCGCAGCTGCAGCCCGACAAGGACACCGTCGACACCACGCCCAACTGCGGCAACATGCTGGCCGCGGTGGTGCCCTTCGCGCTCGAAACCGGCCTGGCCCGCGCGCAGGGCGACACCACCACGCTGCGCGTGCTGACCCTGAACACCGACATGCAGTGCGACATCACGGTGATGACCCCGGGCGGTCGGGTCGAGTACGACGGCGATGCGCGCATCGACGGCTCGCCGGGCACCAGCGCGCCCATCACCATCAATTTCCTGGATACCGCCGGCTCGGTCTGCTCGGGCCTGCTGCCCACCGGCCGGGTGCGCGACGTGATCGACGGCATCGAGGTCACCTGCATCGACAACGGCATGCCGCTGGTCATCTTCAAGGCCGCCGACGTGGGCCGCACCGGCTACGAAAGCGTCGCCGAACTGAACGGCGACACCGAACTGAAGGCCCGCATCGAGCGGCTGCGCATCGCCTGCGGCCATGCGATGGGGCTGGGCGATGTCACCGCCAGGAACTACCCCAAGATGACGCTGATTGCTCCGCCCCTGCACGGCGGCAGCCTGTCCACCCGCAGCTTCATCCCGCATGTCTGCCACGACGCGATCGGTGTGCTGGCCGCCGTCACGGTGGGCACGGCCTGCGTGCTTCACGGCTCGGTCACCGAGGGCCTGGCGGTGATGCCCGAGGGCGAACTGAAGACGATGTCGGTGGAGCACCCCACCGGCGAATTCAGCGTCGCGCTGCAGACCGATCCCGCCAACCCGCAGTCGGTGACCAAGGCGGCGCTGCTGCGCACCGCGCGCCTGCTGATGAGCGGGCAGACCTACGTTCAAGGCCACGTCTGGCCGGCCGCGCCCGGCGCGGCCCAACCTGGAGACACCTCACGATGATCATCGACTGCCACGGCCACTACACCACCGCGCCCAAGGCGCTGGACGACTGGCGCAACCGGCAGGTGGCCGGCATCCAGGACCCGGCGCTGCGCCCGAAGGTGTCGGACCTGAAGATCAGCGACGACGAACTGCGCGAGTCGATCGAAGCCAATCAGCTGAAGCTGATGAAGCAGCGCGGCAGCGACCTCACCATCTTCAGTCCGCGCGCCAGCTTCATGGCCCACCACATCGGCGACTTCGAGGTCTCCAGCACCTGGGCGGCCATCTGCAACGAGCTGTGCTATCGGGTCAGCCAGCTGTTTCCGGATCACTTCATCCCGGCCGCGATGCTGCCGCAAAGCCCCGGCGTGGACCCCGCCACCTGCATCCCCGAACTGGTGAAGTGCGTCGAGCAGTACGGCAACGTGGCGATCAACCTGAACCCCGATCCGTCCGGCGGCCACTGGACCTCGCCGCCGCTGGGCGACCGGCACTGGTACCCGATCTACGAAAAGATGGTCGAGTACGACATCCCGGCCATGATCCATGTCAGCACCAGCTGCAATCACTGCTTCCACACCACCGGCGCGCACTACCTGAACGCCGACACCACCGCCTTCATGCAGTGCCTGACCTCGGACCTGTTCAAGGACTTCCCGACGCTGAAGTTCGTCATCCCCCACGGCGGCGGCGCGGTGCCCTATCACTGGGGGCGCTTCCGTGGTCTGGCGCAGGAGCTCAAGAAGCCGCTGCTTTCGGACCACCTGCTGAACAACGTGTTCTTCGACACCTGCGTGTACCACCAGCCGGGCATCGACCTGCTGACCAAGGTGATCCCGGTCGACAACATCCTGTTCGCCAGCGAGATGATCGGCGCGGTGCGCGGCATCGACCCCGAGACCGGGCACTACTTCGACGACACCAAGCGCTACATCGAGGCCAGCACGATCCTGAAGGGCGATGACCGCTACAAGGTCTACGAAGGCAATGCGCGCCGCGTGTATCCGCGGCTCGATGCGGCACTCAAGGCGAAGGGGATCTGATCGTGTACGAACTCGGTGTGGTCAGACGCAACATCAGCCGCGCCGATCGCGCCGCCACGGATCGGCTGGCCGCGTTCGGCAGCGCCACCCTCCACGAGGCCATGGGTCGCGTGGGCCTGATGCAGCCCTGCATGCGGCCCATCTATGCCGGCGCGCACATGGCGGGCACCGCGGTCACGGTGCTGCTGCATCCGGGCGACAACTGGATGATGCATGTGGTGGCCGAACAGATCCTCGAGGGGGATGTCGTGGTGGCGGCGCTCACCGCCGAGTGCACCGATGGTTTCTTCGGCGACCTGCTGGCAACCTCGTTTCGGGCGCGCGGCGCGCGCGGGCTGGTGATCGATGCCGGCGTGCGCGATGTCAGGGACCTCACCGCGATGGGCTTTCCGGTCTGGAGCAAGGCGATCAGCGCCAAGGGCACGGTCAAGGCCACGCTGGGTTCGGTCAATATTCCGGTGGTCTGTGCCGGCGCGCTGGTCAATCCGGGCGATGTGGTGGTGGCCGACGATGACGGCGTGGTGATCGTGCCAGCCGCCTTGGCCGCGCGCACCGCGGACGCCGCCGCCGCCCGCGAAGCCAGCGAAGCCGACAAGCGCGCCAAGCTGGCTGCGGGTGTGCTGGGCCTGGACATGTACAAGATGCGCGAGCCGCTCGAAAAGGCCGGCCTGCGCTACATCGACTGACGCGGGCCTGCCGGCCCCCAAGGACCCACATGAGTTTCGAAAAAACGCCCGGCTGGCTGGACTGGTATGCCGGCCCGGCCAAGCCCCGCTTCCAACTGCCCGCGGGCAGCGTGGATGCGCATTGCCACGTGTTCGGCCCGGGCGCCGAATTCCCGTTCGCCCCCGAGCGCAAGTACACGCCCTGCGACGCCAGCAAGCGCCAGCTGTTCGCCCTGCGCGATCACCTGGGTTTTGCGCGCAATGTGATCGTGCAGGCGACCTGCCATGGCGCCGACAACCGGGCGATGGTCGATGCCTGCCGCGCATCGGACGGCATGGCACGCGGCGTGGCCACCGTGCGGCGCAGCGTGACGGATGCCGAACTGCAGGACATGCACGCGGCCGGTGTGCGCGGCGTGCGCTTCAACTTCGTCAAGCGCCTGGTCGACTTCACTCCGCGCGATGAGCTGATGGAGATCGCCGCGCGCATCCAGCCGCTGGGCTGGCATGTGGTCATCTATTTCGAGGCGGTCGATCTGCCCGAGCTGTGGGACTTCTTCACCGCGCTGCCCACCACCGTGGTGGTCGACCACATGGGCCGCCCCGACGTGAGCAAGCCCATCGACGGCCCCGAATTTTCGCTGTTCGTGAAGTTCATGCGCGAGCATCCCAATGTCTGGAGCAAGGTGAGCTGCCCGGAGCGGCTGTCGCTGTCGGGTCCGCCGGCGCTGAACGGCGAGCAGTCGGCGTATCGCGATGTGGTTCCATTCGCGCGGCGCATCGTCGAAACCTTTCCCGATCGGGTGCTCTGGGGCACCGACTGGCCGCACCCCAACCTGAAGGACCACATGCCCGATGACGGCCTGCTGGTCGACTTCATCCCGCACATCGCCGTCACGGCCGAACTGCAGCGCAAGCTGCTGGTCGACAATCCGATGCGGCTGTACTGGGCCTGATCGGAGCGATAGCTGCCATGGCGCTTGAAAAACCCTACCTGGACGTGCCGGGCACGACCATCTTCGATGCCGAACAGTCGCGCAAGGGCTATTGGCTGAACCAGTTCTGCATGTCGCTGATGAAGCCCGAGAACCGGGCCCGCTTCAAGGCCGACGAAAAGGCCTACCTGGACGAGTGGGCGATGACCGAAGCGCAGAAGCAGGCGGTCATGTCGCGCGACCTGAACCGGTGCATCGCGCTGGGCGGCAACATCTACTTCCTGGCCAAGATCGGCGCCACCGACGGCAAGAGCTTCCAGCAGATGGCCGGCAGCATGACCGGGCTGAGCGAAGAGGCCTACCGCGACATGATGATCGCCGGCGGGCGCTCGCCCGAAGGCAACCGCTACACCCACGAATGGGAGCGCAAGTGATGGCGCGCATCACCGCCAGCGTCTACACCTCGCACGTGCCGGCGATCGGCGCGGCGCTCGACCTGGGCAAGTCGCACGAGCCTTACTGGCAGCCCGTCTTCAACGGCTACGACTTCTCCAAGCAGTGGATGAAGGACAACCCGCCCGACGTCGTCTTCCTGGTGTTCAACGACCACGCGACCGCGTTCAGCCTGGAGATGATTCCCACCTTCGCGATCGGCACCGCGGCGCGCTTTCAGCCGGCCGACGAAGGCTGGGGCCCGCGCCCGGTGCCGCCGGTGATCGGTCATCCGGAGCTGGCCGCGCATATCGCGCAGTCGGTCATCCAGGACGACTTCGACCTCACCATCGTCAACAAGATGGATGTCGATCACGGCCTGACCGTGCCGCTGTCGCTGATGTGCGGACAGCCCCAGGCCTGGCCCTGTCCGGTCATCCCGTTCGCGGTCAACGTGGTCCAGTACCCGGTGCCCTCGGGGCGGCGCTGCTTCAACCTGGGCCGTGCGATCCGCAAGGCGGTGGCCTCGTACGACGAGCCCTTGAACGTGCACATCTGGGGCACCGGCGGCATGAGCCACCAGCTGCAGGGGCCGCGTGCCGGCCTGATCAACAAGGCCTTCGACAATGCCTTCCTCGATCGCCTGATCGCCGACCCGGCGGACCTGGCGCAGATGCCGCACATCGACTACGTGCGCGAGGCCGGCTCCGAAGGCATCGAGCTCGTGATGTGGCTGATCGCGCGCGGCGCGATGGACGATGCGCCGCCGCGCGTGCGGCATCGCTTTTATCATGTGCCCGCGTCGAACACCGCAGTGGGCCATCTCATCCTGGAGAACGCATCATGACGATCAAGGTCGCACTGGCTGGCGCCGGCGCCTTCGGCACCAAACACCTGGACGCGATCAAGACCATCGGCGATGTCCAGGTCGTCTCGCTGGTCGGGCGCGAGCTGGCCAAGACACAAGAGGTCGCCACCCGCTACGGCATCGCCCACGTCACCACCGACCTGGCCGACAGCCTGGCCATTCGCGAGGTCGATGCGGTCATCCTGTGCACGCCCACACAGATGCACGCGGCCCAGTCCATCGCCTGCCTGAAGGCGGGCAAGCACGTGCAGGTCGAGATCCCGCTGGCCGATTCGTGGGCCGACGCGCAGGCCGTGGTCGATCTGGCCCGCGGCAGCGGCAAGGTCGCGATGTGCGGCCACACGCGCCGCTTCAATCCCAGCCACCAGTGGGTGCGCCGGCGGATCGTCGCGGGCGAATTCAACATCCAGCAGATGGACGTCCAGACTTTCTTCTTCCGGCGCACCAACATGAATGCGCTGGGCCAGCCGCGCAGCTGGACCGACCACCTGCTGTGGCATCACGCGGCGCACACCGTCGATCTGTTCGCGTATCAGGCACGCAGCCCGATCGTGGCCGCCCACGCGATGCAGGGGCCTATCCACCCCACGCTGGGCATCGCGATGGACATGAGCATCCAGCTGAAGACGGCCAGCGGCGCGTTGTGCACACTGAGCCTGTCGTTCAACAACGACGGGCCGCTGGGCACCTTCTTCCGGTACATCGGCGACACCGGCACGTACATCGCGCGCTACGACGACCTGTTCAACGGCAAGGACGAAAGGATCGACGTCAGCCAGGTCGATGTCTCGATGAACGGCATCGAGCTTCAGGACCGCGAGTTCTTCAGCGCGATCCGCGAAGGCCGCGAGCCCAATGCCAGCGTGGCGCAGGTGCTGCCCTGCTACCAGGTGCTGCACGATCTCGACCGGCAGCTCGCGGGTGCCTGAGCACGGGCCGCGCCGTCGTTTCGTCTGGGCCATGGCGGGCGCCTGCCTGGCCCGCGGTACGCGAGCGCAGGGCGTCTTCCCGAGCCATCCGATCTCGCTGGTGGTGCCCTTCGGGCCGGGCGGTGTCGCCGATCTGACGGCACGGGCGGTGGCCGAGTCCCTGGCCCAGACCCTGGGCCAGGCCGTGGTCGTGGAGAACAAGCCCAGCGCCGGCAGCATCATCGCCAGCCAGGCCGTGGCCCAGGCCCGGCCCGATGGCCACACCCTGCTGCTGATGAGCAACAGCAATGCCATCAGCGCATCGCTGTTCCGCAAGCTGCCGTTCGAAGTTGTGCGCGACTTCGCACCGATCAGCACGCTCGGCTTCTTCGATCTGGGCCTGTTCGTCGATGCCGGATCGCGGCGCGTCGCGCTGCGCGAGGTGCTGGCCGATGCCCGCGCTCGGCCCGGCAAGCTGACGATCGGCTGCATTGCGATCGGCAGCACCCAGCACCTGGCGGCCGAGCTTCTCAAGACGGCCGCCGGTATCGACGCGCTGATCGTGCCCTACAAAGCGTCGCCGGCGGTGCTGACCGCGCTGCGCTCGGGCGAGATCGATCTCGCGGTCGAAATCCTTGGCCCGATGCTGCCGCAAGTCACGGGCGGTGCCGTGCGGGTACTGGCGGTGTCGGCCGACCATCGACATCCCGCGCTGCCCGGCGTGCCCACCGCGCAGGAGGCCGGGGTGGCCGGCTATTCGGTCAGCTCCTGGAACGCGCTGGCCGCGCCGGCCGGCACGCCGCGCGCCGTGCTCGACGCGCTGAACAGCGCGGTTCGGGTCGCGCTCGATTCGCCGCAGGTCAAGGAGCGGCTGGGCCGATCGGGGGTCAGGCTGCAAGCCGGATCGCCGGAGCAGATGAGCGCGCTGCTGGTCAGCGAGATTTCCCGATGGGGATCCGTGATCCGCGCTGCCAGGATTCAACCTTCGTAGTTTCCCCACACGGCGTCGCGACTCGCGGATCTCGCGCGCCGAATTTGATTCGCATCAACCGATCGGTCGCCGGGCGGGCCGGCGGGCCCTGTTCGCCTCAAGTGTGGCCACGTCGCGCCGTAGCGCAATCCAAGGGCGCGCGGCCGGGAGTACCGGATTCAATTTCCGGTGTGACGTGGGTCCATCGACACGAAGGTGGGTGGGTGATGTTTCTCGGGAACATGAAGATCGGTGCACGGCTGGCCTTGGGATTCTCGCTGGTGATCGGGATGATGTTGATCGCCGTGGCCCTGGCGCTGGTTCGACTGGCGGAACTTGGCGAAGCCAATGAAAGCCTGATCCAAAAGGAGTGGGTGAAGGCCGAGGCGGCGGCCCTGGTCGACTCGACCGCGCGGGCCAATGCCCGACGCACCATGGAGTTGCTGATCGCGACCGATGCCACGCAGATTGCGCGCATCCAGGAGCGGATCGAGGCCAACAAGCGCTTGATCGATACCGCGCTCGGGACTCTCGACCGACTGGTCTACCTGCCGCGCGGCAAGGCCCTGCTGATCACTGTGAAGCAGGACCGCGCAGCCTACGTGGCCTCGTTCACCCGGGTGGCGAAGTTGGTGGGCCAGGGAGAGCGCGACCAGGCGATTCGGCTGATGAACGAGCTGACCCTTCCGGCGATCGACAAACTGCAGGTGTCGATCGCCGAACTCGAAGACTTTCAGAAGACGATCGTGCGCGACAAGGCGGCCGAAGTCAGCGCGAGCATCGTCTCGGCCAGCCTGTGGACGCTGGCGCAGGCGGTGATGGCGGTCGTGGTGGGCGGCCTGATCGCCGTCTGGATCACCCGGGCGATCACGCGCCCGATGAACGAAGCGGTGCACGTCGCCCAGGCGGTTGCCGCGGGCGACCTGACCAGCCGGATCGAAGCCGTGACGACCAATGAATCGGGGCGGCTGCTGGCGGCGCTGGGCGACATGAACGCCAGCCTGACGCGGATCGTGGGCAACGTGCATGCCGGTTCCAGTGCCATCTCCACGGCGACCGGCCAGATCGCGGCCGGCAACCTCGACCTGTCGCAGCGCACCGAGGAGCAGGCGGCGGCACTCGAGCAGACCGTGGCCTCGCTGCAGGAGCTGGCCGATCGGGTGCGCGCCAATTCCGAGAGCGGCCAGCACGCCAATGCGCTGGCCTCGAGCGCGGCCGAGGTGGCGGTGCGCGGCGGCGAAGTGGTCCAGCGGGTGGTGCTCACGATGCACGGCATCGATGCTTCGTCCAAGAAGATCGCCGAGATCATCGGCGTCATCGATGGCATCGCGTTCCAGACCAATATCCTGGCGCTGAACGCGGCCGTGGAGGCGGCCCGCGCCGGCGACCAGGGGCGCGGCTTCGCGGTGGTCGCCAGCGAAGTGCGCAGCCTGGCCGGACGCTCGGCCACCGCGGCGCGCGAGATCAAGGGTCTGATCGGCGATTCGGTCGCCAATGTCGGCGAGGGCTGCAAGCTGGTCGAGCAGGCCGGCAGCACGATGCGCGAGCTGGTCGGCAGCGTGCGCCGGGTCGCCGACATCATGGGCGAAATCAGTTCGGCCAGCGGCGAGCAGTCGCTGGGCATCGACCAGATCAACCAGGCGGTGCGCCAGATGGATCAGGTGACGCAGGGTAATGCGGCGCTGGTCGAAGAGTCCGCGGCCGCGGCCGAGTCGCTGGCCACCCAGGCCCGCGCGCTGGTGGAGTCGGTCAGCGCGTTCCGGCTGGCCGGCGCGCCTGGCTGAGCCTACGCAACGTGGCCGGCGGCGGCGGCGCCAGGATCGCCACCGGCAGGCGTGCAGCACGGCCTTCGCTTGCGGTTAACATGTCGGGCAGCAGTCCGCTCGACAACTCAACCGGTCATAGGAGATCAGCATGCCCAAGGGCCAGCAGCGCGGCAAGGAACAGAAGAAGCCGAAAAAAGACCAGTCCACCAGCAAGCCGATATCACCGGGTGTGGTGACGCCCACGATCACCACCGTCGTGCCGGATCGCTCGAAGAAAAAATGAACGCGGGCCGCCGGCGTCGGCCATCGGCTGGCGGGCCGACGCCGGTCACGGCGCCTGCCGGCCGCGGTGGTAAGCGCCGGTTCCCTGCCGGATGATCTGGTCGCCCGTGGCGAGTTCGCCGGGATCGAGCGCCGGCAGGCCGGCAACCTGACCATAGAGCGGCATGAAGTCGATCTGCGCCAAGTCCAGCAGCTGGGTCAGGTTGTCGAGCACGAAGTAGACCTCCTGGAAATCATCGATCCGGTACCGCGTGCGCATCACCCGCGGCAGCGCGAAGCGCACACGATGAGGTGAGCTGTCCTCCAGCGCCAAGCGGGTTTCGGCACTCGACGACAGGATGCCCGACCCATAGATGCGAAGCCCGTCGGGCTGGTTCACCAGGCCGAATTCCACTGTGTACCAGTAGACCCGGGCCAGTTCGGCCAGCACGCCGAGCCCTTTCGCGCGCAGCCCCCCATGCCGTAGGCCTGCACGAAATCCGCCATCACCGGGTTCATCAGCATCGGTACGTGGCCGAACACGTCGTGAAAGACATCGGGCTCTTCGAGGTAGTCGAGCTGGCTCGTCCGCAGTCCGGCCAGGTAGTCGTTGCAGGCCCGGCCCGGCAACAGCCGGCTGTGGCGCTCGTACAGGCGCCGCCAGACCGCGGGCTCCTCGTCGCGATAGCGCTCCCAATGCTGATCGACGGTCCAGTCCGGCCGGGGGGAGGGGCACGCCCGCAAGCGCGGTCGGACAGGGCTTCGCGGCGTGCAGGCCTCCAGGAGAATCGCCGGCAACGCGGGGATGGATACCGCGGAATTCTCCGAAAAAACATCCCGCTACCATCCACATGGATGGTGATAGGATGGCGATATGAAACAAGCACCTGCGATCACAACCCGCGTGCCCCGGGCTTCGGACTCCGAGAAGATCACCATCAACCTCGGCTATGTGGACCTGGGCCAGGTCGATCTGCTGGTGGCCGAGGGCTTCTATGGCAACCGGACCGACTTCATCCGCACCGCCATCCGAAACCAGTTGAGCCGCCATTCGGACGCCGTCAACCAGGTCGTCGCCCGCAAGATGCTGGTGCTGGGTCTGCAGCACTTCAGCGCAGACGATCTGCGCGCGGCCAGGGCCGCCCGGCAAAAGCTCCAGATACGGGTGCTGGGCCTGGCTTCGATCGCATCGGACGTCACGGCCGAACTGGCGGCGGCCACCATCGACTCGATCGAGGTGCTTGGCGCTCTGCAGGCCAGTCCCGCGGTGAAGGCCGCGCTGGCCGGCCGCTTGCGCTGACCACCGCCCTTTTCTGAAACCACAAGGCCTTCTCATGAATCCGCAGTTCCAGCAGATGCTTCAGGAAGCGACCCGGCTCACCCGTGCCGGGCGTCTCGACGAAGCGACCCGGATGATTCAGCATGCCTTGCGTGGCCAGCCCGGCAAGGGCGAGTCAGCCGAGGCGCGCGACGTCCCGGCTCAGATGCCAGGGGCTGCCCGGGGGGGCCCCCCCCCCCCCCCCCCCCCCCCCCCCCCCCCCACCCCCCCCCCCCCGCGGCCGCCCCCCCCCCCCCCGCCGCGATGAACGAGGCCGCCGCCATCCGGCACGGCGGGCGCGCGCTCGACTTCACGCTTCACCTGCCGCCCGCGCATCGGGGCAGGGCGCTGCCGCTGGTGGTGATGCTGCATGGCTGCACCCAGAATCCGGACGACTTCGCGCTGGGAACCGCGATGAACGAGCACGCCGATCGCGAGGGGTTCGTGGTCCTGTATCCGGCGCAGTCGCGGACGGCCAATGCCTCGGGCTGCTGGAACTGGTTCAAGCACAACCACCAGGGACGAGGCCGTGGCGAACCCGGACTGATCGCCGCGATGACCCATCGGGTGATGCACGAGCACCCGATCGATCCGCAGCGCGTCTACATCGCCGGGCTGTCGGCGGGAGGCGCGATGGCGGCCATCGTCGCCGCTGCCTATCCGGACGTCTTCGCCGCTGTCGGGGTGCACTCCGGCATCGCGCCAGGGGCAGCGACCAGCCTGGCACAGGCGCTGTCGGTGATGAAGAACGGAGCGGCTGGCCCGGGTTTGACGGGCGCCGTGCATGGCCTGGGCGCCGCGTGGCCGTCGGGCGCCGGGCTGGCCATGCCGGTACCGACCATCGTCTTCCATGGCGATCGCGACCAGACGGTGCACCCCGGCAACGGCGATCAGGTGGTCGCTTCAGCGTTGGCCGCCAACGCCAGTCCGGGAGCCGCACGGTCGCCGGCCGCCCGGATCGAACACGGGCGCTCGGCGGCGGGCAAGCCCTTCACCCGTACCCTGCACGAGAATGCCAGCGGCGAGGTGATGGTCGAGCACTGGCGGCTGCATGGCGCCGGCCACGCCTGGTCGGGGGGGCGGGCCGAGGGCTCGTACACCGACGCCAGCGGGCCGGACGCCTCGCGCGAAATGCTGCGGTTCTTCTTCGAGCATCCGCGGGTCCCGGGACACCGAGCCACGTAGCAGGAGCGGATCGCCAGCGGTACGCTGGCGCGCAGACCGGCTTACGCGAGCGGTGCGGGCAGCGATGGCGCGCCCGGATCGGGCAGCAGGAGCGGGAAGCGCGATTCGAGCAGGCCGCCCAGTGCGAACTCGTCGAGCAGGCTGCGCAGGCGCCGCGCTGCCGCCGGCCTGGGTTGGCCGGTGTCGCGCGCGATGATCAGTTCATTCTTCAGGCTGTGCTCCCAGCCCACCAGCTCGGTCACGGTGACCTGGTAACCGCAGGCCTCCAGGTACAGGCAGCGCAGCACGTTGGTGATCTGGCTGCCCATTTCGCGGGTGTGCAGCGGGTGGCGCCACAGTTCGGCCAGCGGCGTGCGCGACAGCGACAGGGCCTTGCCGCGGTTCAGGGCCCGCGCGATCTCGGCCTGGCAGCAGGGCACCAGCACCATGAAGCGGGCGCGCCGGTTGAGGCCGAACGCGATGGCGTCGTCGGTGGCGGTGTCGCAGGCGTGCAGCGCGGTCACCATGTCGATGCGCGCGGGCAATTCGCTCGAGGTGGTCGCCTGCGCGACGCTGAGATTCAGGAAGCTCATCTGGGCAAAACCGAGCCGGGCCGCGAGCTCGCGCGAGCGCTCGACCAGTTCGGCGCGGGTCTCGATCCCGTACACATGGCCGGCCCGCGGCCCCTGCGCACCGGAGCGCAGGAACAGATCGCACAGGATGAAGCCCAGGTACGACTTGCCCGCACCGTGGTCGGCCACGGTGATGCCCTGCGCACTGTCGGGCAGCTCGAGCAGCAGCTTCTCGATGAACTGGTACAGGTGGCGAACCTGCTTGAGCTTGCGCCGGGAATCCTGATTGATCCGGCCGTCGCGGGTCAGGATGTGCAGTTCCTTGAGCAGCTCCCGAGACTGGCCGGGCGCAAGTTCCAGGTCTTCGGCCGGCGGGGCGCTCACGCGCGGTTCAGCGTGGCGGGGTTTCATCGCGCGATGGTCCCACATCCAGGGCGTCCCAGCCTTCGTGGCCCAGGGTCTCCAGCGTGCGGATGTTCTGTTCGAAGATCTGCTCGGCCTGCGGGAACGACTTCACCGCCTGGTCGATGCTCGATTCGCGCAGCAGGTGCAAGGTGGGGTAGGGAGCCCGATTCGTGAAGTTGCCGATGTCCTGCGGATCGGTGCCTGCGAACTGATACTGCGGGTGAAAGCTCGCGATCTGCAGCGTGCCGTCCAGCTCGAGCCGGCGCAGCAGCTTGTCGGCGCGGCCGAGCAGGTCGTTGAACGCGTAGAAGTCCGCCAGGCAATCGGGCGCGATCAGCAGCGTGGTGCTGCGCACGTCGGGGTCGGTCGCCGCCAGCGCCCGCAGCTCGCGCGCCAGGTCATCGAGCAGCGCTCGCGCGTCGCCGGCGGTGCTGACCGCGAAATGGATCTGCCCTTTCACATGCACGGCTTTGGCGAACGGGCACAGATTCAGTCCGATCACGGCGCGTTCGAGCCAGGCTCGCGTGTCGCGCTCGACCAGCGCCTGTCGGGAGGGGGCGGACAGGTCAGGCATCGGAGGCGCTCGCGAGCTCCATCAACCGCCAAGCAGGCCCGGCGCGGGGGCGCGCTGCCCGCGTTCGACCTGCAGCACGAGTTCGGTCAGGCGCTCGTGGGCGGGCGCCGCTACGCCGATGAAGCGACCGCGTTCGGCGATGTAGCCGTTCATGAAGTCGATCTCGGTGCGCCGCCCCTTGATGATGTCCTGGGCCATCGAGGGGCGCTGCACGTCGGCACGCGGATTGGCGCTGGCGCCCGCCGCCGGGCGGAGCACGGCTTCGATCTCGGCCAGCGCGCCCGGGTCTGCCTCCGCGGCGCGGGCCAGTTGTTCCGGCTCCATCTTGCCGATCTTCTCGATGTGATACCCCAGCGCCTGCCCGACACGCACGGCCTCGCCGCCGAGCTGAATCTGGAATCGCCGGATCGCGTCGTTGCGATGGCAGTCGGTGCCGGTCAGTCCGGTGGCCGCCGAGACGCCATTGCTCATGCCGTTCTGGCACAGCTTGGACCATCGTTCGCCCCACAGATTGGTGGTCGTGCGGGCGCTGTCGATGATGCCGACCAGTTCGCGCAGTTCCTCGACGCGCCGGGTGATGCGGCCATGCACTTCGCCCACCCGGAACACCGTGTGCTTCTCGCCGCCCTTGGGCATCGTGCGACGGATGCGTCCCGGCTCGTGCAGGTCGACCGAGATCAGCGAGGCGACCATGCCGACCGTCTTGCCCCAGCCGACGATGCCGGCAATGCGCTCCTCGTTCAGGCAGTTCTGCAGCGACACCACGTACCCGTCGCTTGCCAGGTACGGGCGGACCAGCGCGGTGGCCCATTCGGTGTCGTAGGACTTCACCGCGACGAAGGCGATGTCGATCGGCCGCTCGCGCGAGATCTGCTGCATCTCGGTCAGGTGCATGGTCCGGGCGCGGGTCACGGTGAACTGCTCCGCCGGGGTCAGTCCGTCGAGCTCCAGTCCCTTGCGCCGGATGGTCTCGACGTGCTCGGGCCAGAAGTCGACCAGCGTCACGTCGTGCCCGGCGTGGGCCAGATAGCCGCCGACGTAGCCGCCCAGGGCGCCGCTGCCGATCACCGCGATTCGCTTGTTCATGGTTTGCGCCTTTCGCGCTACGTTTGGCCTAAAGATCGCCCCTATTGTCGCCCGGCCTCGCCCAGCGGGCTCTGGCGGCGTTGGCAATCCCGGGATTGTCGCTGTCGGTTCCGGGGCCCAAGGGCGGATCGGCGTTGAAGAAGGGCGTGTCCGAGGTCATGGATTCAGCCGGGGATCGCCGCGGGCGCGCTCGACGCAGGCGTCGGCGTCCCGTTCCAGCATCAGCCGCTCGCGCACCAGCCACTGCGCGGCCTGGCGTACGCGCGCGACATAGTCGTCCCGGCCGGCATAGCGCTGCGCGATCGCGGCGCGCGGGTCGCCCGCCGTGCGGCGAGCCGCCTCGTCGGCCGCGAACGCCAGGAAGCTGCCGTCGCGATCGGCCAGTTCACCCTCCGGGTAGGGCGCCTTGTAGACGTTCCAGCCGGTGAAAGTGGCCAGGGGCACCGCGATGTCCGGCAGGCGGATGCCCGCGACCTCGTTGCCATCGGCGTCGACCTTGCAGACCAGCGGGCGATAAGCGTCGGCCCCGCGGGTCACCGGATCGGTGGTGCCCGAACGTGCCGGCTCGACCCAGTCGCCGGGCGGCGAGAGTCGATTCACGATGCGCGCGATCGCCGCCCCGGGAATGGCCGGAAACCCGGTCTGGTCCGCCGCGACCAGCGTGCCATCGGCCAGTGTCGGGACCCGGCTGGGCGGAGGCGCCTCGCCGCGCACCACCCACGCGTCCAGCGCCACCAGCAGTGCGCGCACGGCCGGCATCGGGTTGTGCGGATTGCGCGGATTGACCGCCGGGCCGGGGTCGGCGGTCATGCCCGCCCGCCCGCCATGCTGGGTGCCGGCGATCAGGTAGACCCGCGCAGTGTCCGGCAGGGCGACATCGCGCTGGCCCAGGGGATCGGTATGCAGCAGCGAGGCGCCCTTCTGCCAGTATTCGGTCGACGTGTTGATCTCGATCAGCCGCGGGTCGCTGTCGTCGCCGCGCAGCAGCGCGGAGGTCTGCCCGGTCAGTGGATCGGTCAGCGTGGCCGCCGAGAACGGGAAGGCATTTTCGGGGTAGGCGTGGTCTTCGTGCTGGGTGCAGGTGCGTGCCGGCTGAGCGAACGGGGCGTTCAGGAACACCCGTCCCACGCCGGCGATGTGCGAGAGCACTCCGTCGAACACCCGCCGGCCCTCTTCGTCGCGATTGAAGCCCTGGCCGATGTGGTCGCGCAGGTAGCGGCCCGCCTGCGAAATGCCGATCGCCAGTGCGTGGCTCATCGGCCGTCCCGTCAGCGCGATGCCGCCCGCGTGGTGTCGCAGGTGGCTCACCACGTCGCGGGTGGCGGCAAAGCCCAGACCCTGCACTTTGGGGTGGATCGCATCGTAGTGGAACTCGTACAGAAAACCGGGCCGCGCGACCAGGCCCTCGCGCAGCCGGATCGAACGCGCATCGACGAACGACCAGTCCGCGCCGGGCATTTCCTGCGGCGCATCGGCCTCGCGTTCGCGCACGGTCAGCCGGGCGCGATCCTGCGCCTGCGAGGCGGCCTGGTGCGACAGGCGAAACGCCTCCAGCACCCCGATGCGCGTGCCCGACACGAATTCGTCGCGCACGCGCCGCACGATCGGCCGGCCCTCGTCGGTGGCCACCGGCGCGTCCAGCGCCAGGCCGCCCTTGGCACGCGGCGCGTCCGGGTCCCACCCAGACCAGACCAGCACGTGGCCCAGCGTCAGCGGAAACGCGTTGCCCAGGTCGGCGAGGGTTCGGGGATCGTTGATCCCGGCGGGCGCATCGGCCAGCGTGCTGAACAGCATCTTGCGGCCGCGATTGTTGACTTCGTACAGCAGCCGGCCGCTGCCCCGGGCCGGGTCGGCCGGCCGGAGCAGGTAGATGCCGGTGCTGTACTCGACCCGCCCGCGGGTGTTGCGCGGCGCCTGCGCGAGCAGTGCGATGCCGCGGTTGGCGGGATGATCGGGATCGACCTCGCCGTGGGCGGTGCCGGTGACCCGCTCGTAAGGACCGGCCTGGCCGAACGGGGCCCTGTCGGCCAGCGGGTCGACCGCCTCGATGTCGATGGACAGCAGCATCGCGGGCGGTCAGCGCGCGTCGGGGGGCGGGAAATTCAGTTCCACGCCGATGCCGTCGGGGTCGTACAGGAAGATCTGCGCGGCGCCGGTGCGCGGCACGACCTGCTCGCGAAACGTCACCTGGTGAGACTGCAGGCGCTGGCGCATGGCCGGCAGGTCGGTGGCCGCGAACGCGATGTGGTCGAAGCGGCCGGTGTCGGGGAAGTGCTTGTCGGTGCCGCGCACCACGATGCCTTCGCGCGGCTGGCGGGGCCCGAGCAGATGCACCGTGGCGATGCCGCCCGAGTACAGCCAATAGCCCGGAAAGCCCAGCGGCGGCCGGTCGCCGTTCTCCAGGCCCAGGACGGTGCAGTAGAAGTCCTTGGTGCGTTCGAGATCGGTGGGTTCGATGGTGTAGTGCTGCAAGGCTCCCAGCGGCATGGTCGTGGCTCCTCAGACAAAAGCAAGATCGGCATCGGCGCCCAGCATCCAGGCGCCGACGGTTTCGAAATGGGACAGCCGGCCCTGCAGCTGCTGCGTGACCGTGTGGATGTCGCGAAAGCGTCGCTGCAGCGGGTGGCTGCCGAAGATGGCGGTGGCGCCGGCGGCGTTGTAGACGGCGTCGACCGCTTCGCGTGCCTGGTGGATGGCATGCGTGGAGGCCATCCGGACGATGATGCGCTGATCCATCGTCAGCCTGCCGCCGGGCTGGCCGACTTCATCCCAGATCTCGGCCAGCGACTGCAGCAGCAGGGCGCGCCCGGCGCGCACACCGGCCTCGGCGCGGGCCACCGTCGACTGGACCACCGCGTTGTCGCGCAGCGGGCTGCGCTGGCCGCGCGGCACCTTGTTGCGCGCCAGCTCGATGAAGTCGTCGAGCGCGGCCCGCGCGATGCCCAGCGCGACGCCCGCGAAGCCGACCTGGTAGCAGGTGTTGGCCGACATCCGGTAGAGCGTGCCCGGCTCGCGGCATTCCTTCTCGAAGTCGCGGGTGATCGAGTGATCAGCCGGCACGAAGTGATCGTTCAGCGCGAACTGGTCGCTGGCCGTGCCGCGCAGCCCCACCGTGTCCCAGATGTCGGTCCACTGGACCGCGCCGGCCGGCACCAGCATCGTGCGCTCGACCCGGCGGCCATCGGCATCGGTCAGCGGGGACCCGTCGGCACGGTAGATCGGGCAGTGGGCGCCCAGCCAGGTGGCGTGCCGCCCGCCCGAGGCGAACGACCACGCGCCGCTCACCCGGTAGCCGCCGTCGGTGACGATCGCCTTCACCTTCGGTCCTGGCCCCCAGGCCAGCACCGAACGCGGGTCCTGGCCGAAGATCCGGTCGGCGATCGGCGCATCGAGGTAGGCCGCGGCCATCGCGCAGCCGCCCGCCTGGCACAGGCACCAGGCAACTGACGCATCGCCACCGGCGATCTGCTCGATCACCCGAAAGAACGTGATGGGATCGGTTTCGAGGCCGTCGACCGAACGCGGCAGCAGCATCCGGAACAGCCGCGCCTCGTGCAGCCGCTCGAGCAGGGGATCGGGCAGGCGGCGCTGCTGTTCGATGCCATCCGATGCGGCCTGCGCCGCCTGGCGCAGGGAACGGGCCGCGGCGACCAGAGCCGGTTCTTCTGCCCGGGCCCGAACGGGCGGATTCAGCGATTCCAAGGACATGCTCTGTGCGCGGAATTCCGCTTGGGTTCCCTGCGCGCCGAAATCATAATCGGCCGTATCGGCGACCTCGGAGCCCCCGGAGATGAGAAGTATCGCGTTCGGAATGATCCTGTCATTGCTGCACCCCTTAGCCGCCGGGCAGGCGGAGACGTCGGCGGCGGTCCGCCAAGGAATGGAGAAGGGCTTCAGGACCTGCGCGGCCGAGATGGACCGGGTGGTCCGGGACGTTGCCAAGGACGATGGGGCGCATCTGGGCACCTGGAACACCCAGGCACCCGATGACCGGATGTTCAACACCCTGCTGGTCAGGACCTATTCCGACGGCAACATGCTGGTGACGGTGACCGCGGTCAAGAACGCGCTGGGCAAGTGCGACGTCACGATGACCCAGGCTTTCTCGCTGCCCGCCAAGCCCTGTCCGACCTTGCGCGAGACGATCCTCAAGGGCTGGAAGTTCTTCTCCGATGTCGGTGGCCTGCCGGTCTACGAGCACCCTGACAATCCTTCGCTGAATGCAACCCTGGCGCCGATCGGCGTCACCGGCTGCCTGGTGGTCCGCCATCTGGTGAACTTTTCGGACAAGCCCTGAGGCCGATTCGAGGCCAGGCGGCCTCGCTCATTCGACCTTGATCGAACCACGCTTGATGATGTCGGCGAAGCGGCCCTGCTGCTCCTTCAGGTACTTGGCGAAGTCGTCGGCGCCCAGGTAGTTCAGCTCGAGACCCACGCCGGTGAGACGCTCGCGCACGTCGGGCGATTGCATGATGGTGTGCATTGCGGCGGACAGGCGATCGATCACCGGTTTGGGTGTGCCGGCCGCGACCATGATGCCGATCCAGGCGCCGACGTCGAAACCGGGCAGGTTGAGGGAATCGGCCAGCGGCTCGATGCCCGGCGCCAGTGCGCTCGGCCTGCCCAGCGTGATGCCGTAGGCGCGCAGGCGGCCCGCGCGGACCAGCGGCATGGTGGCGGCTACCGTTTCGGTGGCGTAGGCGACCTGGCCGCCGGCCACGTCGGTGAGTGCGGCCGCGCTGCCCTTGTAGGGCACGTGGGTGGCGCTCAGCCCGGCACGCATGTTGAACCACTCGGCCACCAGGTGCGCCGTGGCGCCGGTGCCCGAGGAGGCGAATGTGTACTTGCCGGGATTGGCCTTCAGCAGCGCGACGATGTCGCGGGCATTGGTGGCCGGGAAGGCCGTGCCGGTGACCAGCACATAGGGCGAAAGACCGATCATCGCCACCGGGACGAAATCGCGATCGACGTCATACGGGGTCTTTTGCAGCAGCGGGTTGACGGTGACCGGACCGCTCGAGGCGACCAGCAGCGTGTAGCCGTCGGCCGGCGCCTTGGCGACGAAATCGGTGCCGATCATGCCGCCGGCCCCGGCGCGGTTGTCCGGCACGGTCGGCTGCCCGAGCACCTCGGTGAGCTTTTGCGCGATCACCCGTCCGACCAGATCGGTCGCCTGGCCCGGTGGCCACGGGATGACGGCGCGCAGCGTGCGGGTCGGGTAGGCCGGCTGCGCGAGCGCGGCGCCCGACAGGGTGAGGGCGGCAATCAGAAGGGTGAGGCGGCGCATCATGGCAAGTCTCCGGTTGGTCGCCGTTGGCGCTCGACAGGCGCGCGGGCTTTCTGGGGTGATGCGCCGTATGTTAGCGGCGAACGGCCGTCGCCCCCGGTGTGCGAACCGTTTTTTCCCGAAATCGGCCGCTGTGAGAAGCGCACAATTGGGGATCATGAAAGACGCCGAATCACAGCCCGCTCGCCCCGCAGGCGCATCCGCCGATGCCCGCGGCCTGCCCGCCTGCGGGCGCTTGCCGCTGCTGCCCCCCGGGCCGCCGTCGGCCTGGTGGGGGTTGCCGCTGCTGCGGGCGATGCGCCGCGACTACCTCGGGTTCGTGGCGCAGCTGCAGCGCGATCACGGCGAACTGAGCTTCATGCGGCTGGGCCGCGAACGTGTCTACGATGTGTTCGCGCCCGAGCTCGTGCGCGCGGTGCTGGTCGATCACGCCGATCGCCTCATCCGCTGGGAGCGCGGCATCGAGGTGTTCGAACAGGTGTTCGGCCAGAGTGTGCTGGTGACCGAGGGCGAGACCTGGAAGCGGCAGCGCCGGATGCTGCAGGCGGGCTTCACGCCGCGCCGGGTCGCGGGCTACGCGGCGCTGATGGGCGCCGCCGCCGCCGAGGGACTGGATGACGCGATCGCACCCGGCCGGCGCGAGGCGCTGGTCGACATGGACGCGCTGTTCACCCGCGTCACCATGGACGTGATCCTGCGCACCCTGTTCAGCAGTCCCGCGCCCCATGATGCGGGCGACGCGGCCGCCGCGGTCCAGGTGCTCTCGCAGGCCGCCATGCGCGAAATGTTCTGGCCGGTCACGCTGCCCGACTGGCTGCCCCTGCCCGGCAAGGCCGCCAAACGGCGGGCCCTGCGCAGGTTGCGCGAGCTGGTCGGGCGGCACATCGAAGCGCGTCGAAACGGCGCGCAAGCCTCGGCGCATGAAGACCTGCTGGACATGCTGCTCGGTCTGCGGGACGAGGAGACGGGCAGCGCGCTGTCGCCTGCCGAGGTCTTCGACCAGTGCATGGTCAGTTTCCAGGCCGGCCACGAGACCACGGCGACCGCTCTGCTGTGGTGGGTCCGCCTGCTGGCCGAGCACCCCGAGGCGGCGCGCCGGGCCCGGCTCGAGGTCGATGCCGCGCTGGCCGGCCGCCAGCCGGGTGCGGCCGACCTGTCCGCCTTGCCCTGGCTCACTGCCACGCTGAAAGAGGCGATGCGGCTGTATCCGCCGGTGCCGGCGCTGATGTCGCGGCGCGCGATCCAGGATCTGCCGGTCGGCCAGTATCTGGTCCCCCGCGGATCGATGATCCGGATCACTCCCTGGGTGATCCAGCGCGATCCGCGGCTGTTCGATCACCCGGACGCGTTCCAGCCGGCGCGATTTTTGCCTGATGCGCCGCAGCCGGTGCGCGGCGCGTGGCTGCCCTTCGGCACCGGTCCCCGAGTGTGCCTGGGCCAGCATTTCGCGCTGCTCGAGATGAGTCTGGTCGCCGCTTTGCTGCTTCAGCGCTTCGAATGGGCATTGCCGGCCGGCGCGCCGCCGGCCGATCCGGTGCTCAACGTCACCCTGCGCCCGCGCGGGGGCGGCGTGCTGCTCCTCAGACGGCGCACGACGCCAATTTGATAGAGTCGCCGCAACGCGGCCGCCGGCGATGGTGGCCGGTTCACGGCCCGCAGCACTTTCGCCACCGGAACTTCATTCACCGCCATGTTCGACTCGCTCGTCTTTCGCCAGCTGTTCGATGCGGCCTCGTCGACCTACACCTACGTGCTGGGCGACCCGGCTTCCTGCCAGGC
Organism: Burkholderiaceae bacterium; assembly: GCA_016710525.1. GTDB lineage: Bacteria > Pseudomonadota > Gammaproteobacteria > Burkholderiales > Burkholderiaceae_E > Quisquiliibacterium. The sequence continues at coordinate 22,609 of JADJVQ010000043.1, read as the reverse complement.
CGTGATCATCGACACGGTCTTCGAGCGGCACCTGCGCGATCGGGCGCTGCTGGCCGAACTGGGCCTGAACCTGGTGGCGGCGATCGACACGCATTGCCATGCCGATCATGTCACCGGCGCCTGGCTGATGCGCCAGGCCACCGGCTGCTCGATCGGCATTTCGCGGCGCTACCAGCCGGCCATCGAAGGTGCCGACCGGCTGCTCGACCAGGGCGATCGCATCTCGTTCGGGGCCCGCCACCTCGAGGTCCGGGCCACCCCCGGCCATACCGACGGATGCCTGACCCTGGTGCTCGACGACCACAGCATGGTCTTCACGGGCGATGCGCTGCTGATCCGCGGCGCTGGCCGCTGCGATTTTCAAAGCGGAAACGCCGCCACCCTGTACCGGTCGATCCTGCAGCAGATCTTCTCGCTGCCCGATGCCTGCCTGCTGTTTCCGGCCCATGACTACAGCGGGCGCACGATGTCGTCGGTGGGTGAAGAAAAGGCGCACAACCCGCGCATCGGCGCCGGGGCCGACGAGCGCGACTTCGTCGGCTTCATGGAAAACCTGAACCTGCCGCATCCCAAGCAGATCGACATCGCGTTGCCCGCCAACCTGCGCAGCGGCAAGCCGGCCGATGGTCAGCTGGCGCCGCCGGCCGACTGGGGCCCGGTACGCCAGACCTATGCCGGCCTGCTCGAGATCGAGCCGGACTGGGTGACCGAACACCTCGACGAGGTGCGCCTGCTCGATGTCCGCCAGCCCGAAGAGATGCACGAGTCGCTCGGCCGGATCGCGTCCGCCCAGCTCATCCCGCTCAATGAACTCGCGGCGCGCCAGGCCGAGATCCCGCGCGACAAGCCGGTCGTGGCGGTGTGCCATGCCGGCATGCGCTCGGGACAGGCCACGGTCATCCTGCGCGCGGCCGGCTTCGAACGCGTGGCCAATCTGCGCGGGGGCATGCTGCTGTGGACGCAGCTCGGATTGCCGACGCTGCGCGACGATCATTCCAACAAGCCGAATGGCTGACACACGCAAGGAGCAACACCATGAAAAGACCGACTGAGGGGCAGGTTCCCGACACGCCAACCGCGGCCGCGACGGCGGATGTTCCGGTTGGACGCCGCCAGGCGCTTGCCGCTGCCGGCTCGCTGGTCCTGGGCAGCGCGCTGCCCTCGATCGCCCGGGCGCAGTCCGACTGGCCGACCAAGCCGGTGCGGCTGGTGGTGCCATTCCCGGCGGGCGGCGGCGCCGACCTCGGGGCGCGCGTGGTCTCGGTTCACCTGGCGTCCGCCTTCGGCAAGCCGGTCGTGGTCGAGAATCGGGCCGGGGCCGATGGCGCGGTCGCGGCACTGGAGGTGATCAAATCGGCGCCCGACGGCCACACGCTGTACTTCGGCACTGCCACCTCGATGTCGTACACGCCTTCGCTGAAGAAGAATCCGCCCTACGACCCGGTCACCGATTTCACGCCGATCTCGACCTTCTGCATCTTCACCTTCTACCTGATGGTGGCGCCGAGCGTGCCTGCGCGCACCCTGGCCGAACTCGTCTCGTACGTGCGGGCCAACCCGGGCAAGCTGACCTATGCCACCGGCAACAGCACCAGCATCCTGGCCATGGCGCAGCTGACCCAGAACAACAAGCTGGAGATGACCCACGTGCCCTACAAGGGCGAGGCCCAGGCCGCGCTCGACCTGATCGGCGGACGCATTCCGATCATGTTCGCCACGCCGGCCATCCTGCCGCAGCTGCTCAAGGAAAAATTCACGCCGGTGGCGGTGCTGCTGCCCAAGCGCACCAGCACCATGCCCGATGTTCCGACGATGGCCGAAGCCGGCCAGCCGCTGGTCAACATCATGCCCTGGGGCGGATTGTTCGGCCCGGCGAAGATGCCGCGCGAGCTGGTCGACCGGGTGTCGCGCGACTTCGGCACCGTGATGCGCCGGGCCGACGTCGGCGAGCAGTACGAAAAGCTTGGCCTGTTCCCGACGCCTTCGTCGCCGCAGGTGATGGCCGATCTGGTCAAGGACCAGCTGGCCGCCTGGTCGCGCACGATGCGCGCCGCCGGCATCGAAAAGGAATAGCGGCTGTGACCGCACCGTTCGCAAACCGCAGGAGATCCGCTTGAACACTCGACGCAAACTGGTCATCGCCGCCGGCGCCGGCGCCCTCGTCGGCCAGATGCCGGGCCGGGCGGTCGCGCAGGCCTACCCGTCCAAACCCATCCGTTTCATCATGCCGTACCCGCCCGGGGGCAGCTCCGAGATCCTGGCCCGCCCGATTGCCCACGAGCTGACCAAGAGCCTCGGGCAGTCGGTGTTCGTCGACTTCAAGCCCGGCGGCGGCTCGACCATCGGCGCCGACACCGTGGCCAAGTCGCCGCCCGACGGCCACACGGTCGTGATGATGCTGACCGCCCATGCGATCAATGCGTCGCTGATGCCCAAGCTGCCGTACGACACCGTCAAGGACTTCGCCTCGGTCACGCTGGCCGCCACGCTGCCGCTGGTGGTGGTCGTGCCGGCGCAGTCGCCGTTTCGCACGATCGGCGATCTGATCGCGTTCGCCAAGGCCAACCCCGGCAAGCTCAACTTCGCCTCGGCCGGACCGGGCAACACCAGCCATCTGTCGGTCGAGTACTTCAAGTCGGTGGTCGGCCTGGACATGACCCATGTGCCCTACAAGGGCAGCGGCCCGGCGATCATCGGGCTGCTGGGGCGCGAGGTCGATTTCATGTTCGACTCGCTGTCGTCTTCGCTGCCGCAGATCCAGGCCGGCAAGTTCCGCGCGATCGCCATGTCCACGCTGAAGCGCTCGCGCATCCTGCCCGATGTCCCGACCATCCACGAGTCCGGCGTGCGCGGATTCGATGTGTCGGTCTGGTATGCGATCCTGGCCGCGGCGGGCACCCCGGCGCCGATCGTGCAGCGGCTCAATGCCGAGTTCAACAAGGCGATGCGCGCCCCCGACGCCAGAGAGAAGATCGAGGCCGCCGGCTACGACATCGTCGGCTCGACTCCCGAACAGCTCGACGCGTTCATCAAGGCCGAGATCGTGCGCTGGGCCAAGGTGGTCAAGGACTCCGGCGCGACGATCAACTGAATCCGGTCTGGCGGGGGGCCGGCTGCGGTCCGCCCGCGTGATCGAGATCGGGGCGGCGCCAGGGGTCGATGTGGGTCATCAGGTTGAGCACCCGATGACGCTGCAGCACGCGCTGGCGCGCCTGGACCGCAATGTCGTGGCCCGCCTCGACGCTGATCGCGGCGTCGACCTCGAGATGGGCGTCGACCAGGATCATGTCGCCCATCTTGCGGGTCCGCACGTCGTGCACGCTGTGCACCCCCGGTGTCTCGACCAGCGTGCGCCGGATCGCCTGGACTTCTTCGTCATCGACCGCGCGGTCCATCAGGTCGTGCAGCGCGTCCCAGCCGAACGACCAGCCCATCCGGATCACCATGAAGCTGACGATCAGGGCGGCGATGGGGTCCAGGATCGGGTAGCCGGCCAGGTTGCCGACGATGCCCACGCTCACCACCAGCGATGAGGCCGCGTCGGAGCGCGCGTGCCAGGCGTTGGCCACCAGCATGCTCGATTTCACCCGCTTGGCCACCGACAGCATGTACCGAAACAGCAGCTCCTTGGCCAGCAGCGAGGCCAGCGCGACATACAGCGCCACGACGTGCACCGCCTGCACGGTCTCGGGCGACTCGAGCTTGCGCGCCGCGCTCCACAGCATGCCCACCCCGACCGCCAGCAGCAGCCCGCCCAGCGCGAGGGAGGCGGCGGTCTCGAAGCGCTGGTGACCGTACGGATGGTCCTCGTCGGCGTCCTTGCGGCTCTGGTGGCTGGCCAGCAGCACGATGAAATCGGCGACCAGGTCGGACAGCGAATGAAGTCCGTCGGCCACCAGTCCCTGCGACTTGGCCAGGATGCCGACGCTGATCTGCGCCGCCGTCAGAACCAGGTTGACGACGACGCTGACCCAGGTGCTGCGCGAAGCGGCGTCCGCGCGCTCCTGCGCGCTGTGTTCGGTGTCTTCGGATTCGTCCTCGAAGTCGCTGAATTTCATTGGGCAGGGGCCTGGTCAAGCGGGGGGCGGTGTTCGGACGGTGATCGACTTCGTGACCCGTGCCGAGGCCACCAGCGCGCCTTCGACCCGTGCCGTCGCTTCGATGAACGCCAGCGTGCGGCCCTGCCTGAGCACCTGGGCCGACAGCCGGCAGCATGCGCCCGGCGCGACCGTGCGCATCATCGAGGCATGCAGATCGTGCGTGACCGCATGCTGCGCCGGCGCCAGCGTGGGCAGCAGGGCCAGCATGCTGACCGCGTCCATCAGCGCATACAGCACGCCGCCGTGCAGGCCGCCGAACGCGAGGTGGTGCGCCTGCACATCGAAGCGGGCGTGCGCCACGGCGCCGCCGGCGGTCTCGGTCGCCTCTTCGAAGACCAGGCCCAGATGACGATTCAGGGGCACATCCAGGATCGCCTGGAGGCGCGATTGCAGATCACTGTGGGTCATGTCGGTATCCGACGGATCGGTGCCGCAGTGTCCCACAGGCGGCTGATCGCCGACTTGCCGCCCGCGGCGGATGGTGATCCACTACCGCTCCGGCCGACCTCGGCCGTCTGGCAGTCACCCTCATGAACGACCCGATCACCCGACTTCCCGGCCGCCGTTTCCTGCACTCGCCGGGTCCCACCCCCTTGCCGGACGCCGTGGTGCATGCCATGAGCGTGCAGCCTATGGATCTGGGCGATCCGCGGGTCGATGCCAACATCGCCGCCTGCGAGGAAGGCCTGCGGCAGCTGCTGCAGACCCGTGACGCCGATGTCTTTCTGTACGCGTCCAATGGCCATGGCGTCTGGGAGGCGGTCATCGTCAACCTGGCCGCGCCAGGTGAGGCGGTGCTCGTGCCGGGCACCGGTCATTTCAGCGAATCCTGGGCCGAGCAGACCGAGGCGCTGGGTCGCCGGGTCGTGCGCACGCCGTGGCGCGAAGGCTGGCCGATCGATGTGGCGGCGCTCGAGCAGGCGCTGCGCGACGACCGCGGGCATGCCATCAAGGCCGTGTTTGCCGTCCACACCGACACCGCCAGCAGTGCGACCAGCGAGATTGCCGAACTGCGCCGCGCGCTCGATGCGGCCGCGCATCCGGCCCTGCTGGTGGTCGATGTGGTGGCCTCGCTCGGCGCAGTGCCGTTCGCGATGGACGCGCTGGGCGTGGACGTCGCGGTGGGCGCGTCGCAAAAGGGCCTGATGTGCCCGCCCGGGGTCGGCTTCGTCGCGGTCAACTCGGCCGCCTTCGAGGTGGCAAAGCGCAATCCCGCGCCGCGTTTCTACTGGGACTGGGTGCGCCGCAAGAGCGACCTGTCGTATCGAAAGTTCTGCGGCACGCCCCCGCAGAATCTGCTGTTCGGCCTGCAGGCTGCCCTGAGCCTGCTCTTCGCCGAAGGGCTGCCCGCCGTCTGGCAGCGTCACAGCCAGCTGGCGCGGGCGGTGCACGGCGCGGTCGACGGCTGGCGCGAGGGCGGTGCGCTCGACTTCTTCGTGCAGGATCCCGCCAGCCGCTCGCATTCGGTCACCACGGTCACGGTCGGCCCGGGAATCGACGTCGAGGCGCTGCGGGCGGTGGCTCGCGACCGGTTCCAGGTCGCCATCGCCGGCGGCCTGGGTCCGCTGGCCGGGCGCGCATTCCGGATCGGGCACCTGGGCGACTGCAATCCGGCGATGATCCTGGGCGCGATCGGCGGGGTCGAAGCCGCGCTGCTGACGCTGGGCGTCGCGGCCGGCACCGGCGCGATGCGGCGTGCGGTGATGAGCCTGGCGCAGGGCTGAGCGGCACGCGCCGCTTCGCGCCAGTCCGCTCGCCGTCAGGACCGGCACCAGCAGGCCCGGCACCAGCAGTCCCCGGCACCAGCAGGCCCGGCGCTGCCCAGGGGCGCATGGCACGGAGCGTGCGTGGGTATCGGCTGGCCTTGCGCGTTTGCCCTAGAATGGCCACGCAGGCCGCTGACAGGGCTCGAAGACAAGAGCCGCGGACGGCCCGCTCAGGAGGATGTGCGTCATGGCGAATGGCCATTCCACAGCGGATCGGGCCGCTGGATATCCGGGTTTGCAGGGCGCGGTGCCGGCGCTGCGCTACGTCGCGTCCGCACGCTGGCTGCACTGGATCACGGCCGCCCTGATGGCCATCGTGATCGTCGTGGGGATCTGGATCAAGTATTTCGAGCCGGCCGACGAACCCTTCAAGATGCGGCTCTACAACCTGCACGAAAGCTTTGGCGTGCTGGTGTTTGCGCTGGCGCTCGTGCGTCTCGTGAACCGCTGGCGTCATCCGCCGCCGCCGCTGCCGCCCGGCACGCCCGGCCTCATTCATTTCGCCGCCAGCGCCACCCACATCGCGCTGTACGCGCTGCTGCTGCTGATGCCGGTGATCGGCTTCCTGGCCACGAATGCCTGGGGCTTTCCGCTGACCGTGTTCGGCGTGCTGCCGATGCCGGTGCCTGTGGGCAAGAACGAAGAACTCGCCAAGCTGCTGTCGCTGCTGCACCTGTCTGGTGCGATTGCCGTGGTGATGCTGATCGGCGGGCACCTGATCGGTGTGGTCTACCACACGTTCGTGCGCCGCGACGGCCTGCTGCGCCGAATGTTATAGACCGGCACGGATGGTCGACGGACGAGATCAGCAAACACCCGAAGCGGCTGCCCCTGCGCCAGACGCTGGCGGCGACATGCGCCTTCGCCGGCTGGGCTTTGCCTGCCTTGTCGTGCTCAGCTGTGGCGCGCTGTTATGGCTGATGGCCAAGACGCTGTTCGTCGTCGGGCCCGATCCGCTGGGCCTGGCGATGCTGGTGCTGTTCGGCCTGACTCTGCCCTGGACCACCATCGGGTTCTGGCATGCGGTGATCGGCTTTTCGCTGATGTGCTTCGCCCGCCATCCGGAACAGCTGGTCGCGCCGCACCTGCGCAGCCTCGGCGGCGCGCAGCCCATCAGCAGCGACACCGCGCTGCTGGTCTGCATCCGCAATGAAGACACCCACCGGCTGCGGCGCAACCTCGCCTGGATGCTGGAGGGCCTGGCCGCGGCCGGCGAATTGCGCTGGTTCCATCTGTATCTGCTCAGCGACACCAGCGAGTCCGACATCGCGCAGCACGAGGCGCAGATCGCCGCCGCGCTGAGCGCGCAGTTCGGTCCGGCGCTGAGAGTCACCTACCGCCGGCGCGAGCAGAGCACGGGCTTCAAGGCCGGCAACATCCGGGATTTCTGCGAGCGCTGGGGCGATCGCCACCCCTTTGCGATCGTGCTCGACGCGGACAGCGTCATGAGCCCGGCCGCCATGCGGCGTCTGGTGCGGATCATGCAGGCCTGTCCGCGCATCGGCATCCTGCAGACGCTGGTCACGGGGCTGCCCAGCGCCAGCCCGTTCGCGCGGATCTTCCAGTTCGGCATGCGTCTGGGCATGCGCTCCTATACCCTGGGTGCGGCCAGCTGGCAGGGCGATTGCGGGCCGTATTGGGGGCACAACGCCATCTTGCGGCTGGCCCCTTTCATCGCACACTGCGACCTGCCGCTGCTTGCCGGGGGGCCGCCGCTCGGTGGGCATGTGCTCAGTCACGATCAGCTCGAGGCCGTCCTGATGCGGCGTGCCGGTTACGAGGTGCGGGTGCTGCCCGACGAGGAGGGCAGCTGGGAGGAGAATCCGCCCAACCTGCCCGAGTTCATCCGTCGCGACCTGCGCTGGTGCCAGGGCAACATGCAGTATTTCCGCCTGCTTGCGATGCCCGGTCTGCTGCCGGTCAGCCGCTGGCAGCTGGTCCTCGCGATCCTGATGTATGTCGGCGCGCCGGCCTGGATGGGCTTCACCGTGCTGGGCCTGTGCCGCCAGGCTGCGTTCCGGCTCGACCTGGGGCTGGTCCTCTTCGCCGTGACGCTGGCCATGGGCCTGGCCCCCAAGCTGGCGACGCTGGCCGATGTGCTGCTGCGCGCGCCGCTGCGCCGGGCCTACGGCGGCGGCTTGCGCGTGATGGCCAGTGCCCTGCTCGAGATCGTTTTTTCGATGCTGATCGCGCCGGTGTCGGCGGTGGCCGTCACGATCTTCATCATCGGGCTGTTCTTTCGCCGGCGGGTCGGCTGGACCTCGCAGCAGCGCGACGCGCAGGCGCTCGAGCCCGGGACGGCCGTGCGCGCGCTCTGGCCCCAGACGCTGGTCGGCATCGGGCTGGGGATCTGGTTGTGGCGGGTGGCCCCCGGCGCGGTGTGGTACTGGACGCCGCTGATCGCGGGTCTGGCCGGGTCGATTCCGATCGCCCTGGTGTCGGCCCACCCGCGCCTCGGGCGCGCCCTTGCGCGGGCCGGCCTGTGCCGAATCCCCGAAGAAGCACGGCCGGCCGATGGGCCGCCCGTGCCGCGCGCGCTGGCGCCCGTGCCGCCGTACGCGGCGCAGGAGAGCAAATGATCCGGCGGGCGATGGCGATCTGCCTGCTGGTGCTCGGCGCGGCCGGCAGCCTGGCCGGCGCGCCCGTCCGGGCCGCCGAACCCGTCGCGGTGAGCGTCGTCAACGCCAGCCGTCCCACCCGCTGTGCCGAAGAGGACAACGTCTATGTGCAGCTGCTGGGAGCCGGCGTCGGCCGGTTTGTGATCCGCGCCCAGCATCCGCCCTATATCTCGCTGGTCCAGACCGACAGCACCGCGCCCGACTTCACCGCCTGCGACATGTCGCAGGACCCCAGTTTCCCGTTCACGCCGCGCACCGTGGTGCTGCACGAGGACGCCGACATCCGGCTGGTCGGACATCGCTTTCCCAGCTTCTGGCGGCCCGACGTGGTCGACTTCAGCGTGGGCGGACGAACCGAACCGGGGCTGCACCTGGTGCAATTGATCCGGCGCCGGGCGCAGGGCGAGGTCGAAGTGCTGGTGGTGTATCCGGCGGACGGTTATTGGCGGGTCAAGCCGCTGCCTCCGTCCTCGCTGCCCGACACCGCGTACGGCAGCTCCTTCCTGTTCGGTCCGATCGAAGAGTCGAGCCGCCCTTTCGTGGCGATCCGGCGAATCGGCTTCGATCCCGCGACCCTGACTTTCCGCGTCGACTTTCGCGACGGCACCCGGGGTATGCTGGCCGTCGCCAGCGCGACCCCCGAGCAGACGCTGCTGGCACTGACGATCGACCCGCCCCTGGCGCAGGGGCGACCCTTCGCGGCGCTGCGTTCGATGTATGTTTCGCCCGCCCAGGCCGACGTCTCGGTCGCCGCCTGGCGTGCCGGCGAATCGGCCATGGCGATCGCGCCGATCCTCGGCGTCGGGCGGGTGAATGCGTCCTCGGTGCGCTTCGGGCGTGTCGAACCGTCCCGGCACAACCTCAGCGCCCCCGATCTCGTGTTCGAGGAATTTGCGACGAGCACGTCGCGTTAGCGGCATTCTGCGAACCCGGAGCATCTGTGTGACTCTTGACGACCCTGGCGCCCTCCCGCCCGAACCCGGACGGGATGACGACCCGCAATGGCTGGCCCTGCTGGAGGGGCAGATCGACGCGGCGCCGGCCGACCCCGCGACGTCGCTGGACGATCTGTACGGCCCGCTGTGCGCGGTGCGCCGTGACGGTCCCTTCGCGATCGGCCATCTGGCGCAAAGCCTCGACGGTTGTATCGCCACCGCCTCGGGCATGTCGCGCTGGCTCAGCGGCGACGGCGACCTGCTGCATACCCATCGCATGCGCGCATTGTGCGATGCGGTGGTGGTCGGGGTCGATACCGTGCTCAACGACAACCCGCAGCTGACCGTGCGCCGCTGCGCCGGACCCAACCCGGTGCGCGTGGTGATCGACCCCGAACGGCGCCTGGACGGCAGCCAGCGGGTCTTTCGCGATGGCGCCGCGACGACCCTGGTGCTGGCCGCAGCCGATCGCGTCCAGGCGGGCGATCGGCTCGGGCAAGCCGAGGTGGTGGCGGTGCCGCGCAGCGAGTGCGGGCTCGACCCGCACGAGATCCGCCGTCTGCTGGCTTGCCGCGGGTTCCGCTGGCTGTTCATCGAGGGCGGGGGCAACACCGTGTCGCGCTTCCTGGCGGCTGGTGCGCTGGACCGGCTGCAGATCACGGTCGCGCCGGTGATCATCGGCTCGGGGCGCCCCGGTATCCGGCTGCCCGAAGTCGCCGATCTGCGCGACAGCCTGCGCCCGCGCACGCGCCGGTTCGTGCTGGGTGACGACATCATGATCGAGTGCGACTTCCGTGCCTGAGGCCAGCGCCTTCTGGATCGTCGAGCCCGGACGCGGCGAGATCCGCACGGCAGGCCTGCCCGAACCCGGGCCCGACGAGGTCCGGGTTCGCGCGCTGCGCAGCGCGATCAGCCGCGGCACCGAGAGTCTGGTGTTCCGTGGGCAGGTGCCGCCCAGCCAGGCCTCGGCCATGCGTTGCCCGTTCCAGGAGGGCGAATTTCCGGGGCCCTTGAAGTACGGGTACGCCTCGGTCGGGCGGATCGAGGCGGGCCCGGACCACTGGCTGGGGCGGCGCGTGTTCTGTCTGTACCCGCATCAGGACCGCTACGTCGTGCCACTGGCCGCGGTGCTCGAAGTGCCCGATGACGTACCCGATGCCCGGGCGGTGCTTGCGGCCAACATGGAAACCGCGGTCAACGGCTTGTGGGACGCGGCACCGCGCCTGGGCGACCGGATCGCCGTGGTGGGGGCCGGCGTGGTGGGCTGCCTGGTGGCTGCGCTGGCCGCCCGGCTGCCCGGCACGCGGGTCGAGCTGATCGATCCCGATCCTCGGCGCGCTGGCCTCGCGGCGAGCCTGGGATGCGCGTTCGCGCAGCCCCCGCAGGCCAGCGGCGATGCCGACCTCGTGATCCACGCCAGCGGCCATCCCGACGGCCTCACCACCGCATTGGGACTTGCCGGCTTCGAGGCGACCGTGCTGGAGATGAGCTGGTATGGCGAGCGCGCCGTGGCAGCGCCCCTGGGCGAAGCCTTTCATTCGCGTCGCCTGACGCTGCGTTCGTCGCAGGTGGGCGCGGTCGCCACGGCCCAGCGTGCGCGCTGGACCCACCGGCGGCGCCTGGCACTGGCGCTGGCGCTGCTGGCCGATCCGATCTTCGATGCCTTGCTGAGCGGCGAAAGCCCGTTCGCCGCACTGCCGGCGACCCTGTCCCGGCTGGCGAATCGCCCCGATGGCGAGCTGTGCCACGCCATCATCTATCCCTGACGCAGGAACCACCCCATGTACACCCTTGCCGTTTCCGATCACATCATGATTGCCCACAGCTTTACCGGGGAGATCTTCGGTCCGGCCCAGCAGCTGCACGGCGCCACCTACGGTGTCGAGGTCGAGTTCCGCCGCGCGGCGCTCGATGACCATGGCCTCGTCTGCGACATCGGACTGGCGCTGCAGGCGCTGCGCGCCGTGCTGGGCGAGCTCAATTTCAAGAACCTGAACGAGCTGCCGGAGTTGCGCGGCCAGAACACCACCACCGAGTTCATGGCCGGCGAGATCTTTCACCGGATGCAGGCGCGCATCGTGGCCGGCGCGCTGGGGCCTGGCACGACTCACACGCTGGACTCGATGCGCGTGGTGCTGCGCGAATCGCCGGTCGCCTGGGCCAGCTACGAGGCACCCGTCGCCTCATTGAGCTGATGGGCCTGGCGTTCCTGGTGCCGGGCGCCCTCGACCAGGTCACCGGCGGTTATCTCTTCGATCGCCAGGTGGTGGAGGGCCTGCGGGCTGCGGGACGCGCGGTAGCTGTCGTCGAACTGGCGGGCCGCTACCCCGATGTCGACGAGCGGGCCTGCGCCGCCGCCGCGCAGGCGCTTGGCCGATTGCCCGACGGTTGCGCGGCCGTCATCGACGGGCTCGCCCTGCCGGCGTTTGCCGATTGCCTGGCGCGCGAGGCGCCGCGGCTGCGGCTGGTCGGATTCGTCCATCATCCGCTGTCTCTGGAGACCGGATTGAGCGCCGCGGACGAGCGGCGCTATGCGGCGCTCGAGGCCCGGCTGTGGCCGCTGCTGCGCGGCGTGCTGTGCCCCAGCGCGCACACTGCCAGGGCGGTGATCGCCGCCGGCGTGGCGCCGGCGCGCGTTGCGGTCGCGATGCCGGGGACACGAAAGCCGGCGCGGTCCTTGAACGATCGCCTGTCGCAGCGCCCGTCGGCACACGATGCCGGGATCCGGCCCCTGCGCCTGCTCGCCGTGGCGAGTGTGACGCCGCGCAAGGGGCATGGGCTGCTGATCGAGGCGCTGTCCGGGCTGCGGGATCTCGACTGGCAGCTGGAATGCGTGGGCAGTCTCGATCGCGATCCGGCCTGTGCGCAATCGCTTCGCGCCGCCATCGATGCCTGCGCCTTGTCGGCGCGCGTGCGCCTGTCCGGCGAGCGTTCGCCCGATGATCTTGGCAGGGCTTACCGCGAGGCCGATCTGTTCGTGCTGCCGTCGTATCACGAAGGCTATGGGATGGCCTACGCCGAGGCGCTGGTCCATGGCCTGCCAGTGGTCGCGACCCGGGCCGGCGCGATCCCCGACACGGTGCCGTCCACGGCCGGCCTGCTCGTTGCGCCAGGCGATGCCGCCGCCCTGCGCGAGGCGCTGCGGCGGGTTCTGGGCGATGCCGGCTTGCGCGCCGACCTGGCGGCCGGTGCCCGGCAGGCGGCGAGCGCGCTGCCCGACTGGCCAGCGGCGGTGCACGGGTGGGCCGCGCAATTCGATCGGCTGGTGGCATGAGCGCGCCGGGCCGCTCCCAAGCGCGAATCCTGGAGCACACCGTGCGCAAGGTAGTCCAGTGAGCGGGTTCGATGCGGACTGGCTCGCACGACGCGAACCCTTCGATGCCAAGGCGCGCGACGGCGCGCTGGCCGCCGGTTTTGCGCAGTCCCTGCGCCCGGCCCCGGGCGGGGTCAGGCGGATCATCGATCTCGCCGCGGGCACCGGGTCGAATTTCCGGGCCCTGGCGCCCCGGCTGGGTGGCGATCAGGAATGGCTGCTGGTCGACCATGATCCGCGGCTGCGCGAAGCGCAGGCCGGAACCATCGCGCACTGGGCCGCGCGCGCGGGATGGACTTGCCAGGTCGTCGGTGACGCGCTGGAGGTGCGGGCGGGCGCCGCCCGCTGGTGCGCGCGCGCGCACGCGTTCGACCTGGCGGGTTCGCTCGATGCGCTGGACCTGTCCCGGTTCGACGGCGTCACCACGGCCGCCTTCCTGGACCTGGTGTCGGCGGACTGGCTGGACCGGCTGGTCGATCAGCTGGCGGGCGCGGGCCGCCCGCTGCTCGCGGTGCTGACCGTCGATGGCCGTCGCGACTGGTCGCCGCCGATGGCGGCCGATCGGCCTTTGCAGCGGGCGTTCCAGAGCCATCAGGGCGGCGACAAGGGCTTCGGGCCCGCGCTCGGTGGCGAGGCGACCGCCAGCCTCGAGCGCCGGCTGGTCGCCCGGGGCTTCGCCGTGGCCACTGCGCCCAGCGACTGGCGGATCGACGCGGCCGATCGCGATTTCCTGAGCCAGATGGTCCGGGAGGCGAGCGCCGTGGCCTGCGAGGCCGAACCGCTGGCATCGGCCGCCTTCGCCCGCTGGCGGGCCGGGCGCGAAGCGCAGATCCAGACCGGGCGGCTGGCGCTGACGGTGGGCCACAGGGACCTGCTGGCCCTGCCGCCCTAACGCCTTGGCGCCGATCGTCCGCGCGGGCCAGTATCATGCGGCGTCAAGACACTGACAGGCAGATGGCATGAACAAGCAGGCGTGGTGGTTCCGTTCACGAATGGTGGTGATCCTGGCGATGCTGGGGCTGCTCGCCGCGTGCGGTGGTGGCAGCAGCACGCCCAACGACACCGTTCCGCCCGTGACGGTGGCACCCGCGCCCGAGGTCCCGGCCACGCCTTCGCCACCCGCCACGCCGCCGGTCGCCACGGTCGGTGCGGGTGAACTGAAGGCAGTCACAGAGCTCAAGACCGTGACCGCGGCCGAGATCGTCGCCGCGCTGGCCGCCGGTGACGGGCGCGCCAAGGGTTTTACGCCCGTCTACAGCGTGAAGACGTATCGGCTGGAATACCTGACCAGCGACGCCGATGGCCTGCCGGTGCTCGCCTCGGGCCTGGTCGCCGTTCCAGTCAAGGCCGCTGGCGCCAGGAGCCCGGTGCTGAGCTATCAGCACGCCACCACCTTCCGCGATGCCGAGGTCCCGAGCAACAACGCGGTCGCCTCCGAGGTGTCGGTCGTCCTGGCCTCGCTCGGTTTCATCGTGGCGGCGCCCGACTATGTCGGCTACGGCGTGTCCAAGGGCACGCCGCACCCGTACCTGCTGGGGGCGCCGTCCGGGGCCGCGGTGGTCGACTTCCTCACCGCCACTGAAACCTGGCGCCGTGCCAATGGCGTGATCGACAACGGCCAGCTCTTCCTGACCGGCTACTCCGAAGGCGGATACGTCACGATGGCCGCGCATCGCGCATTGCAGCTCGGCAACTCGCCGCATCTGCAGCGCCTGCGCCTGGTGGTTGCCGGCGCGGGCCCTTATGACGTGCAGGCGACCCTGGACGGCCTGGTCGACGTCGTGCGCGACGAGGTTCGTGTGCTGGGCGCCCTGATCGATCCCGATCTGCTGCGATTCCTCGGCTCGAGCCTGCGCCGCCAGCTGCGCGACGAGCTGATCAAGCGCCTGCTGCCGGGCGACGCCGATGTCGTGTTCGACACGCGCTTCCTCGACTATTTCCTGGCCGACGATCAGCGGGCGGTTGCGCTGCAGAGCAGCGTGCACAACTGGCGGCCGACGCTGCCGGTGCGCCTGTTCCATGGGCGCGACGACATATCGGTCCCCTACGCCAGTTCGGTCAGCGCGCTGCAGACGATGCAGGGCCTGGGCGCGGGCAGCCTGGTCAGCCTGACCGACTGCACGGCGGCTCCTTCGAGTCACCTGGGCTGCGTGCCCGATTACCTGCTGTATTTGCTGGGGCAACTGGCGGGCGTGGCACTGGACCTCTGACGGCGGCGCCGGCAGGTGCGGCATGCTCCGATGGCAGGGCCATCATGCGAAACTGTGTTTTCGATGCGGAGGCCCGAATGATCACCGATCCGCTGTCCCATGCGATGTCGCAGGCAAGTCCGGCGGCTGTCAGTCTGTACGCCAGCGCCGTGCGCAGCCTCACGCTTTATTGCGGCGATCCGATTGCGAGGCTCGACGAGGCCATCGCCGATTCGCCCGGCTTTGCCCAGGCTCATCTGCTCAAAGGGTTCATCCTCGCGCTGGCCACCGAGCCCGGGGCGGCCATGCTGGCGCGCGAGATCGCTGGCGCCGTGCGCACGATGAGCCTGAACGAACGCGAAGCCTCTCAGTCGGCGATTCTCGATCGCATGCTGGCGGGGAACTGGGATGACGCGGCGGCTGCGATGGACCATCACAACCTGCACCATCCCCTCGATCTGGTGGCGCTCCAGGTGGGCCATCTGATGGATTTCTACCGGGGCAGCGCGCGCAGCCTGCGCGATCGCGTGGCGCGTGCGCTGGCGCATTGGTCGCCGGACATGCCCGGCTATCACGCATTGCTCGGGATGCATGCGTTCGGGTTGGAGGAGTCGGGCGACTATGCGCGTGCCGAGGAAGCCGGCCGGCGCGCGCTCGACCTCGAGCCCCTGGACGCATGGGCTCACCATGCGGTCGCCCACGTCATGGAGATGCAGGGCCGGGCGCAGGACGGCATCGGCTGGATGCTGGCGCGCGAGGCGCACTGGGCGCGCGAGGACAATTTTTTCAAGTGCACAACTGGTGGCATGGCGCGCTCTGCCATCTCGATCTCGGACAGTCCGGCGCGGCGCTTGCGCTCTATGACGGACCGATTCGTGGCTCGCACAGCCGCGTCGCGCTCGACCTGGTCGATGCGTCCGCGCTGCTCTGGCGGCTGCATCTGGCCGGCTGCGATGTCGGCGACCGTTGGCTCGAACTGTCCGGTTGCTGGGATGACCACGCCGATGGCCGCCTGTATCCGTTCAACGATCTGCACGCGGCGATGGCCTATCTGGGCGCCGGGCAGGATGCCCGGCTGCATGAGCTGCTGGCCGACATGGAGCGTGGCGCCGCCGGTGCGTCCGAGACCGCCCACTGGATTCGCGCCGTCGGATTGCCGCTGATCCGGGGATTCATCGCCTTCTGGCGCGCGCAGTACCCGCTGTGCGTCGAGACATTGCACCCGCTTCGCTACGTGGCGGGCCGTTTCGGCGGCAGCCACGCACAGCGCGACATCATCGACTGGACCCTGACCGAGGCGGCTCTGCGGGCTGGCCGTGCCGACTGGGCCACGGCGTTCGCGCACGAGCGCGCCGCGCTCAAGCCGCACAGTGCGGTCAATCGGGAATTCCTGCGCCGCGCCGCTGCGGTCCCGGTCGCCCAGGCCGCCGCTTCGCTCGCTCAGGCCGCCGTCTCGCCCAGCCGCCCCGCGCGATAGTCGTTGATCGCCTGGTAGATCTCCTGCTGCGTGTTCATCACGAAGGGCCCGTACTGAGCGATCGGCTCGTTCAGGGGCTGGCCCGCGATCAGCAGCAGCTTCGCGTCGCTGCTCGCCTCGATCGCCACGCCATCAGCCTGCTCGTCGTTGGCCAGCAGGGCCATGCGCTGCGGCGGCACCGATTGGCCCGCGATGCTCACCGTGCCCCGGTACACGTAGACGAACGCATTGTGGGTCGCGGGCAGGTGCTGCTCGAATCGGGCGCCCGCCGGCAGGTGCAGGTCCAGGTACAGCGGCGCGGTGGCGTCGCGGGTCACCGCGCCCGTCACCCCGTGGCTGGCGCCGGCGATGACGGTCACCGTCACGCCCTGCGGGGTCGTGAATCGCGGCAGGTCGCCGGCTTTGAAATCCCGGTACCAGGGCGCGTTCATCTTGTCGCGGCCGGGCAGGTTCAGCCAGAGCTGGAAACCTTCCATCACACCGTCTTCCTGCTGCGGGATCTCGGAATGGATCACGCCGCTGCCGGCGGTCATCCACTGCACGCCGCCGTTTTCGAGCAGGCCTTCGTGGCCGGCGCTGTCGCGATGGCGCATGCGTCCGGCAATCATGTAGGTGACGGTTTCGAAGCCGCGGTGCGGGTGATCGGGAAACCCCGCGATGTAGTCATTCGGATTGTCGCTGCCGAATGCGTCGAGCATCAGGAACGGGTCGAGCCGGCGCTGCAGATCCTGGGTCAGCACACGCACGAGCTTGACCCCGGCGCCGTCGGAAGTGGCCTGTCCCGCAATCAGCCGCTCGATCCGGCGGGGGAGACTGACCGCGGGGGAGGATGGTTCACTGCTCATGGTTCGACTCCTTTCGTTGGCGGCCGCAAGGGCCGTCAGGCCAGGCCCGGGGCGGGTGTATCCGAACCTGGGCCGCCGGCCTGCTGGTTGACGCGAGGCTCAGGACAGTGCGGCTGTGACGTCGGCCTCGGCCTGGGCGAAGCCCTGGGCTGACGACTCGGCACCCATGGCCAGCCCTTCGGCATAGATGAAGTGCAGATCGGTCAGGCCCAGAAAACCCAGCACGGTCTTCAGATAGGGTACCTGGGAGTCTGCCGGCGTGTCGCGGTAGCGGCCGCCGCGGGCCAGCGCCAGGTAGACCTGCTTGCCCTTGAGCAGACCCTCGGGGCCGTTCTCGGTGTAGCGGAAGGTCACGCCGACGCGGGCAATCGCGTCGATCCAGTTCTTCAACTGCACGGGCACGCCGAAGTTGTACATCGGAACGCCCAGGACGACGGTGTCATGCGCCTGGATTTCCGCAATCAGCGCGTCATCCAGGGCCACGCGGGCGGCCTGTTCGGCGGTGCGCTTCTCGGCGGGGGTGAACAATGCGCCCAGGGCGGTTTCGTCCAGCACCGGATGCGGTGTGACCGCCAGGTCGCGCACGGTGACCGTGGCGCCTGGGTTGGCGGCCTGCAGGCGGGCGACGATGCGCTCGGCGACGCGGGTGGAATTGGCGCCTTCGCGGCGGGCACTGGCGTTGATCTGGAGAATGTTCATGTCGGGCTTTCCGAAAGGGTGTCGATGAGTGGACTTTATAGAGCAACAATATCGAGAGGAATCCATCGGTATGGATATAATTGTTCCTCCAATGGATCAATCAAGCCCCTTCATCGACCCGGTTGATCTGCTGATCTTTGCCCGTGTGGCCGAACTGGGCAGCTTCAGCCGGGCGGCCGACCGGCTGGGACTGCCCAAGTCGACCGTGTCGCGCCGGCTGGCCGCACTCGAACAGCGAGTCGGCGAACGGCTGCTGCTGCGGACCACCCGGCGCCAGACCCTGACCGAATTCGGCCTGCAGATGCTCGAACACGCCCGCCAGGTGGCCTTCGAGGTCGATGCCGCGGCGGCGCTGAGCGCGCATCGCCAGGCGGTGCCAGGCGGGCGTCTGCGCGTGTCCATGCCCAGCGATTTCGCCAACCTGCTGCTCACCGAGTCCCTGGCCGCGTTTGTGGCCATGCATCCGGCCATTTCGCTCGAACTCGACCTGTCGCCGCGCCGCGTCGACCTGCTGGGAGAAGGCTTCGACCTGGCGGTGCGGGTGGGCGATCTGCCCGACGACACGCTGCTCGCGGCACGCCGGCTGGCCGTTTTTCCGGCGGGCCTGTATGCGGCGCCGGGCTATCTGGCCGAGCACGGCGTGCCCGGACATCCCGAGCAGCTGGCGCAGCACGATGCGGTGCGCCAGCTTCAGGCCAATGGCGAGCCGGCGGGCTGGACGCTGGTGCAGGGCGATCAGCGCTGGGAAGGCGTGCCGCCCGGGCGCGCCAGCGCCAACTCGCCCGAACTGCTGATCCGCCTGGCCTGCGCCGGCGTCGGCATCGTCGCGGTCCCCGATTATTTCGCGCAGCCCGACGTACGCCGGGGGCTGCTGCGTCGGATACTGACGGACTGGTGTGCGCCCAGCCACACGGCCTGGGCGGTGTTCCCTGGCCGCAAGCTCATGCCAGCCAAGACGCGGGTGTTCATCGACATGCTGCAGGCTTCGCTGGGCGGGGTCGGTGCGCCCGAATGACGCCGTGTTCGACTGATCCGTTCCCGAGCTGCACCGCACGAGATCCGAAGGTGTGTCGATGAGCTTCGTTCGCCGGTGCCGGGCGCTGCTGATGCGGATGCCGATGCCGATGCGGATGCCGTTGCTGATGCCGCTGCTGATGTTGCTCGTGATGCTGCCGCAAACGGTCTGCGCGACGCCGGCTGCGGTCATTGCCGACGATGACGGGTCGGCCCGATGGCGAGAGCGATTCGCCCGCGAGGTCGATCGCCGGCTGGACCTTCCGCCGGATCAGCAGCTCCGATACGTCGGCCTGCTCGAGGCGGCACTGTCCGCTGCCGGGCTGTCCGATCTGCGCGCGCAGGCCGTGCTGCTGGTTGACCGCAGCGTGCACGTGCAGGCGGCATTCCTGATCGTGCGCACGGGCGAGCAAGGCTGGACATGGCTGGGTGCCTCGCCGGTGTCCACCGGCCGGGTCGGTTCGTTCGACCACTTCGAGACGCCGCTGGGTGTGTTCGCGCACAGCCTGGACAACCCGGACTTCCGGGCCGAAGGGACGTTCAACCGCAACGGCATCCGCGGGTACGGCGTGCGCGGCATGCGTGTCTACGACTTCGGCTGGACCCAGGCGCTGCGCGGCTGGGGAGCGGGTGGACAGAGCACGATGCGCCTGCAGATGCACGCCACCGATCCGCTCACGCTCGAACCCCGCCTGGGCCGCGCCGAGTCGAAAGGCTGCATCCGGATTCCAGCCGCGCTGAACGTGTTCCTCGATCGTTACGGGGTGCTCGATGCCGACTACGAGCAAGCCGTGGCCGCCGGCCGATCGTTGTGGGTCCTTCGGCCCGATCGTCAGCCGGTTCCGTGGCCCGGCCGCTACCTGGTCATCGTCGATTCACAGGCCGTCGAGCGCCCTGGGTGGGCGCCGCTGCCCGGCGCCAAGCCCCCGCTGCCCAGCTGCCGCTGCCTCTGGCGCCGGTTTCGCCGGTCCACGCATCGAGCCGCGGCTCTGCCGACTGTTGAGCGGCAGCGCATCGCGACCTTGTGGTCACCCGAGCGTGCCGTGCTGCGTCACCCAGGTGAGGTACTGATTCCCGCAGTCCTGAATCGACGTCCGGTATCCGGCGGTCGTATTCGGGTGTGTCGCGAACAGCTCATCGTCACACGCACGGGTTTCAGCCTTCAGGCGCCTGAGCGGTGCGGCCTGCGGCCAGCTCAGTCGAGCAGCACCAGATGACCGTGGTCCTGCGCGGCTGCCACGTCTTCCAGGGGCAGTTGCGCCGACCGCTGGCCCGTTGTCCCCCAGATGATGTCGATCAGGCTGTCATTGACCTGCTCGACCAGGCACGGGCCCAGTGGAATGGCGTGCCGGTTGCCGCCCTCCACCTGATAGAGCACCGGACCGGTGATGCGCGCGCTGTGTGTCGTATTGGCCATGGCGGGATTGCCTCTCGAAGATCGGACTGCGCCGTGCCGCGGCGAGCGAACAAGGACTCTGGTGTCTCGCAGGATCAGGCGAACCTGGCGAGCGAGTCTTTCAGACTGCCGACCGACCGGGAACGGGTCTGTGCGCCAGCGAACACCGGTGCCGCGTGGCGCCCATCACCGTGCTGGCGGTTCTGCCTCGGAGCGGGCGCGGTTGTGCGTTGCCGAACGGACGGTGGCCGAGCGAGCGACTAAAAGCACTGCTTGGCAGTTCAACCGCAGCACACGAAAGGCTCCGAATGTTCATGTTGAAGACGTCGATTGCATGCTTGTCCCTGGTCTCCGCCCTGGGCGTTGCCGGGCCCGTTCTGGCACAGGTTGCCGGCGCAACCACGACGGTGGGTGTCACCGTCACCGAGTCGACCCGGTTCGCCATGGGCTGGAGCGTCAAGAAGACGCTGCTGGGCAAGACGATCTACAACGACGCCGGCCAGAAGGTCGGCAAGGTCGAGGACCTGATCATCTCGCCGGACAAGAGCGTGTCCTATGTGATCGTGGGGGCTGGCGGCTTTGTGGGCATCGGTCGCCACGACGTGGCGGTTCCTGTGACCCAGATCCAGGACCAGTCGGGCAGGCTGGTGATGGCGGGCGCGACCAAGGACACGATCAAGGCGCTGCCGGCCTTCGACTATGCGAGCGACACCACTACGCGTGACCGATTCGTCGCCAACGCCGAAAAGGACATCGCCAAGGGCCACGCGAAGCTCACCGACCTCGAGAAGAAGGGCGCCGCGGCCGCCACCGATGCCAAGGTCCGCATCGACGCTCAGATCGTCGCCCTGCAGGGCGATGTGAAAGCTGCCGAAGGCAAGCTGGCCGAACTGAAGACGGCCACCGCCAATCGCTGGAAGGAATTCGAAGCCGGGGTCAGTGCGGCGACCGCACGCGTGCGCAAATCGATCCAGACGGCCATCGGCTGACAGCAGCGGCTCCGGGCATCGGTCATTTCTGAAAAATCTCTGAGGAAATCAACATGAACAAGTTGCTGGTTGCGGTATTCGAGAGCGAACTGGCGGCCGACGCCGGGCTTCACGCCTTGCGCGCGCTGCACGCCGAGGGTGACATCACGCTGTACGCCACCGGCGTGATCGCCAAGGACGCCGATGGCCTGATCCGCGTCATGGAGTCCGACGGGCAAGGTGCTCTCGGGACCGGGCTTGGCCTGGCCGTGGGCAGCCTGATCGGGCTGCTCGGTGGGCCGGCGGGGGTGGTGGTCGGTGCGGTCACCGGCGCAGCCGCCGGCGCGGTGCGAGACTTCTGGGCGGTCGGTGTCGGACTGGACTTCATCGAAGAGGCGCAACGTAATCTGAAGCCGGGCAAGGTGGCGCTCGTCGCCGAGATCGAAGAGGAATGGGTCGTGCCCGTCGACTCGGCGCTGGAATCGCGTGGTGGCGTCGTCCTTCGCCGCACGCGCAGTTCGGTTGCCGAGGCCCAGTTCGACCACGACATCGCTGCCATCAAGGGTGAGATCAAGGCGCTCGAGGCCGGCGCGGCCCGGGCCGGCGCCGCCGTCAGGGAGACGCTCCGGCCAGATCACCACCACCAGGCCGCCTCGATGACGCGGTCCGCCGCGCGGCCGATCGGGTCGCGGCACTGAAGTCCGAAGCCGATGCCAAGGTCGAGTCGCTCGGCACCCAGTTGAGCCTGGTCGGCGGCGACGTCAAGGCAAGACTCGAGGAGCGGGTCAGCACGTCGGGAGCGCCTATCATGCGCGCGGCGCCAAGCTGTCCCGCCTGGGAGCTCGCCAAGGAAGCGCTGACTGTCTGAGTCAGGCCGAATGGGGGCGGCGCGCCTGCGCGCACGCCCGTCCGGGAAAACTGTCGTATAGGTCATCCGGCCCAGGGGCGCCCACGCATCTGGCCCCGCCGCCTATCCGCAGTGGCCGGCCCGGCCGAACCGATCGTCCGGCGGCGCAACAATGAGATCAACGCGGTGCCGGCCACGCCCGAAATGCGCGATGGCCTGAGCACCGAGGCGCTCGATCCGATGCCGATGGCCCCGGCTCGCTTTGGTCAGCACATCGCCGCAGACATCGCCAAGCGGCCCACACCGGTGCGCGAACGCAAGCTCGAACTCGGGTGATGGACCGGCGGCGTCCCGAAGCGCATTCCACGGAATCCCAAACAGACCCGTTGACGAACGAGCGGGCGCGGCGTTGCGAACATATGGCGGCCATTGTGATTTCACC